>JAPPHT010000004.1 GCA_028874795.1 Chloroflexota bacterium | reverse complement strand
CGCTCCGGGTACTTGAGGAACTCCACGACCTCCTGCAGCTCGGTCTTGGACTCCTCCACGCCCGCGACGTCAGAGAACATCACCGTCGGACGGTTGCCCGTGTTCATGCGGGCGCGGCTCTTCCCGAACCCGAGAGCTTGATTGTTGCTCCCCTGTGCCTGGCGCATCATGAAGAGCAGGATCGCCCCGAAGAAGATGAGCGGCAGGAATTGGAGCAGTATGCCGAACAGATTGCCGAGCCCGCCGCTGCGCTGGACCTCGACGTTGATGCCCTTCTCGACAGGGTTGATCCCCGCAGAATCGAGTATCTCGAAGATGCTCGTGCCCGGTTCCTTGGTGGTCGTGAGCGACTGGTTGGCCCGCGTGACAGCCACGAGACGGTCGCCGTCCACCGTGATGCTCGAGACCTCGCCGTTCTCCGCCATCGCCAGGATGGAGGTCAGGTTGGTCTCCGTCCCGCTCTGCCCGGGGGAGAACAGCATGAAGAAGACGGCGATGACCGCCACGAAGATGATGAGGTAGATGAACGTGTTGCCGATCCAGCGGTTGCCCATCGAACTCGTCGCTCCAGAGGCGCGCCCTGCGCCTTCATCTAGCTTACCGCACTACGAGTGAGGCGGCAAAGCTCACGTGTGCACCGTTGCTGCCCGCCACCTGCCTCGGACGACGACAATGGGGAGCCGGCAAACGGGGGTCTTACTCCTGCGGCTCCAACTCCAGGGGGCGGAAGTACAGCCCCCACTTCTCCATGAGGCGGGATACCTCCGGCGAATCGATCTTCATCAGGTCGGTGAAGAAGCCGGCGATGGCATGCGCGTGCAACTGGTCCGGCGTCGCGACCCAACTCGCCTCAGCCGGCACCGCGTACAGCAGCCCCGCCTGGTTCTGTGAGCGCACCTCGACCCGTGTGCCGCCCTTGTCCAACTTCACCGTAATGCCGTTCGGCATGGCCAGCCTCCTGTAGCCTCATCTATCAGTATAACCAGCGACGAGGCCCCTCGTGCGTACCGGTATAATCCTGCCGGGGAGTGAACCGGCTCCGGAGAAGAGACGACGATGGAGATACCCGCCGAGATACGAGACGCCATGGTGCAGCATGCGCTGGAGGAGGACCCCAACGAATGCTGCGGGATACTCGCCGGCGCGGGGGGCATCGTGCTGCAGCACTACCGCATCACCAACACGGAGAAGAGTCCCTACCGCTACAGCATGGACGGGCGGGAGCTCAACCAGGTGCTCCGCGAACTCGACGACAACGGCTGGGAGATGCAGGTGATCTACCACTCCCACACGCACAGCCCCGCATATCCCTCCGACACCGACGTGCGCCTCGCCGCAAACTGGCCGGACCCGTACTACCTGCTCGTCTCGCTCATGGACAAGCGGTCGCCGGACGTACGGCTCTTCACCATCTCAGAGGGGATGGTTGCGGAGGAGCCGGTGGTCATTACGTGAGGTCCGCCTCACGCTCCCCGCACGCGCAGTTGCGCGACGCGCTCGACGAACCCGGCGGTGTGCGGCTCCCGCTCCAGCACGTAGCGTATCGAGGCTCCCAGCGCCGTCTCCAACTCGTCATGCACGAGGGCGCTCAGCGCGACCTGCGAGGCTTCCGCAACGCTCCGGTCAGCGAAGTAGCGCAACACCTTGAGCGAGTCCGTCGACAGCGACAGCAGGGCCGGGGACGGCGCAGGACAGGTGTCACAGACGACGCCTCCGATCGCGGCGGCGTAGCGGTGGCGCCCCGGTTCGATCGCCCTGCGGCACATCACGCACGAGCGGATCTCGGGCATGAAGCCTGCATCGCGCAGCAGGCCGAGCTCCGTGTGGCGCGCGACGGCTATGGGGCTGCGCCCGGCTTCGAGGGCGCGCAGCGCCTCCAGGAGCAGGCGGTACGCATCCGGATGCGGGGCCGCTTCCGGCAGCAGGAGGTCGGCCAGTTCCATCAGGTAGAGCGCCTCCGCCAGGCAAGCGAGGTCCGCCTTGACTCCGGCGAAGGACTCCGCTGACTCCGCACCGGTAACGACATCGAACGTGTGCCCGATGGCGATAGAGAGATGGGCGCGGTTCAGCACGTCCAGATGTCCGCCGAGCTTGCTCGTAAGGCGCCGCGCGCCGCGCACCGTCAGCTTGAGCTTGCCCAGGGAAGGGGTCAGCACGGTCACGAGCCGGTCGGCGTCGCGCATGCGGTAGGCGCGCAGCATTATGCCGTCCGTCTTGTAGGCGCGGGGGCGCGCTCCCGGAGCGGGACGTCGGAGGCCGTCGTGGTACGCCTGCGCTGTCACGCGGGTAGTGTACCCGCGGGACCGGGGAGACGTTCGCGGTGCTACTCGCCGCCGTGCACCGGGACGACGATGCCGTTCACGAATCCCGCTGCGTCCGAGCAGAGGAACAGGGCCACGCTGCCGATGTCGTCGCCGACGCCGACCCTGCCGACGGCGATACGTTGGCCGGCAGTGGCCATCTCCGGGCGCACGATGCCGGCAGGGCGGGGCGTGTCGATGGTCCCGGGTGCGATGCAGTTAACGCGCACCTCGGGCTTCCACTGGTGCGCCATGTGAAAGGTGAGGCTGTGGACGGCCGCCTTCGCCGTGCCGTAGGCAGCGATGTCGGGCGCGCTCGGGTGCCGGTCGAGGCCGGAGGTGGAGCCGATGTTGACGATCGCGCCCTTGCCGAGCGACTTCATGTGGGGCACGACCGCCTTCGACACGAGGAAGGCCGTCTTGACGTTGCCGACGTATGCGCCGAGGAAGTCGTCGCTGCTCATCTCAAGGAGCGGCGCGCGACTGTACTGGGGCATGTCCGGGTTGCGGCTGTAGGAGCCTCCCGCGACGTTGACCAACGCGTCGATGCGCCCGAACCGGTCGAGCGTCTGCGCGACCATGGCGTCGATCTCATCCGGCTCGGCGACGTTCACCGTCACGCCCAGGGCCTGCGCCCCGAGCGCCTCGGCCTCCTCGACCGCGGGCGGGATGGTGTCGGCGGGCACGGAAGCCACGACTATGTTCGCGCCCGCCTGCGCGAACGCACGCACGCAGCCCCGTCCGATGCCGCCGCTGCCGCCCGTGATGATGACGGTGCGCCCTTCCATGGAGAAACGCGACAGGTCCATGAAGCCTCCCCGGTGCTCAGTCTGTTGCTAGGTGCCGCCGTGCAGGTCCAGATAAGAGCCGTTGAAGAACGCTCCCGCGTCCGACGCGATGAAGACCGCGGCTCCCGCGATGTCCTCCGGCGTTCCGAACCTGCCGACCTGGATCTCGGCGAGGCTCCGCGCCCGCCGGTCAGGGTGCTCGGTCCGCGCGCGGCGCGGCGTGATGAAGTGACCTGCGTTGATGCAGTTCACCCGGATGGCGGGGGCCCACTCCTTCGCCATGCTCCGCGTGAGGTGCATCACCGACGCCTTGGTCATGTTGTAGACGCTCATCCCCGGTTCCGGCAGGCGGTAGTCCCGCGCTCCTATGGACGCCATGTTGATGATGACGCCGCTTCCGCGCTCCAGCATGTGCGGCACGACGGCCTGGCTGCACAGGAACGCGCTCGTGACATTGATGTTGAACGCCTCGTTGAAGTCGTGCTTGGTCAGTTCCAGCAGCGGCCCGCGCTTGAAGGTCGGTCCCTGCGAGCCGCCGACCACGTTCATCAGGATGTCCACCTGTCCGAATCGCTCGATGGAGCGTTCGACGAGGACTCGAACCGCGTCCGGGTCGGTGGCGTCGGTGGGGACGCCGAGCGCGGTATGACCCTTGGCCTCGATCTCGGCGACGACGTTGTCGATCTTCTCCGAGCCGCGGGCTGCGACGACAACGTTCGCCCCCGCGTCAGCGAACCCGTGCGCGATCATCCGGCCGATGCCGTCGCTGCCGCCCGACACGATGGCCGTGCGTCCCGAGAGGGAGAAGGCGTCGAGGCTGAAGCCGGGGACACTCGTCTCTTCGGGAAGCGCCTCGGTCATGCCTAGAACCACCCCTGCTCGCGGATGACGCCGCGGAGGTAGGCGATCTGGCCGACGTGCTGGATGTTGTCGTTCAGGACCGCGCCGAGCCGGGAACCCACGGACTGCGGCGGCCTGTCGGCCGACACCGGAGGGAGGAGGCGGTCCAGGTCGTCGGGTGAGAGGCCTCGGACGATCGCCGCCGTCTTCTCCGCGACGGCTTCGAAATAACCGGCGAGGGTCTCCGGATCCTTCGGGTCGAATGTGTGCACGTTCTCAGGGGTGAAGCGGGGAGGGCGGGCTTCCATGCCGAACCGCTCGTGCCAGCCGTCCGCCTCCCAGAGCGACGGTTCACCGGTCACGCCGGCGGTGATGTAGTCGCGCACCCACGTCATGTGCCAGACCATCCACCCGATAGGGTTGCTGCCTTCGCCGGAGGGCTGGGCGCGGAGCTCGTCAACGGTCAGGCCTTCCAGGGCGCGGCGCAGGATGCCGTCCGCCCGGTCCAGTGCGTTGAAGTAGAGGTCAGTTGCATTCATGCATGCGTTCTCCGTAAAGGCTATCTCCGCTGCCATCCGAACCCGTCGAAATAGCCGCGCAGGTACATGACCTGCCCCGCGTGCTGCGTGTTGTCCGAGACGGTGCTGACGAGACGCACGCCCACGGTGGGGAGTGGATTCCACCGCGGCTCGTTCAGCTCCCGGTCCAGGTCGTCTGGGGTGACGCCTGCCAGGTAGCGCTTCGACCGCTCGTACACTGCGTCGTTGTAGCCGAGCAGCACTTCCGCCGAGTCCACCTTCACCGCGGCGGCCTCTTCCAGAGTGTGGCCTCCGCCGGTGATGGAGTCGTCAGCGGGCATCCCGAACCGCTCGTGCCAACCTTCGCTTGTCCAGAGTTGCGGTTCGCCCGCGAGGTTGGCGATCTGGTCGTCCTGGATGCGCGTCAGGTGCCAGGCGAGCCAGGTCATCGAGTTGGAATCGCTGTTGGGCATCCGGTTCAGCGTCTCGGCGGACGCGCCTTCCAGCGCACGATGCAGCAGTTGATTGACTCGTCCGAGGCCGTCCGCGATCAGCTCATTGCCTTCCATGGGGGTGCTCCTCCGGGATGTGGTTGCGTCCGACTCCGCGCCGTTCAGCATCATACGCGGGCCGTACAGACCGGGTCGAGTGAGGCCCATCGGACTGCCGGTTGGTGAGTGCAGGGCGTCGTCATGGACTGTTACTATCCGCTGGTTCCGGGGAGGCGGAACGGCATGCCCTTGCGACCTCAGAAGCGACGCGTCGACGTCCGGGTGTTCCCTTTCTACAAGAAGGCGGCGCCTGCGGCATCGGTGCGGCGCGCCGCGACCACTGCGCTTGCCCTCGCCGACCCGGACGGAAGCGCCGGGGCGAGCGTCGTCGTTGCCGACGATGAGACGCTGCGCGACCTGAACCTGCGCTTCCGCGGGTTCGACGAGGTGACCGACGTGCTGTCGTTCGGCGAGCACGGCGCGCCGATGGAGGACACGGCGTTCCCCCCGTCCGGGCAGTCCTCCAGCGTCGGGTTCCCGTTGGTCCCCGACGCGCCCTCCAGCCTCGGTGAAGTGGTGCTGTCGTACCCGATGGCGGAACGCCAGGCGCGAGAGCACAATGTGCCGGTGGAGCGGGAAGCCGCGTTGCTCATCGTGCACGGCATCCTGCACCTGCTGGGCCACGATCACGCGAAGCCGGAGGAGGAAGCGGCGATGCGCGCGATAGAACAACGGGCGCTGAGCGCACTGTTCCCCTCTGCGAACGGGACGGGGGCGTGCTGATGGCTGGAGAGGTGCTCTACAGGAAGTGGCGGCCCCCGCGTTTCTCCGACATCGTCGGGCAGGGCCCCATCACGCAGACGCTCACCCAGGCGGTCGCGCACGGACGCACCGCGCACGCCTACCTCTTCTGCGGACCGCGCGGCACCGGGAAGACGAGTACCGCGCGCGTACTGGCGAAGTCGCTCAACTGCACGATGCGCCCGCCTTCCGTGGGCGACCCGTGCGGCGCGTGCGATAGCTGCCGCGCCATCGACAACGGCAGCTTCATGGACCTCATCGAGGTCGACGCCGCCAGCAACCGGGGGATCGACGAGATACGCGACCTGCGGGAGAAGGTGCGCTTCGCCCCCACGGTGGGCAGGAACAAGGTCTACATCATCGACGAGGCCCATGCGCTCACCAACGACGCGTTCAACGCGTTCCTCAAGACGCTGGAGGAGCCCCCTCCCCATAGCGTCTTCGTCCTGGCTACGACGGAGCCCGAGCGGCTGCCGCCCACCATCATCTCCCGGTGCCAGCGGTTCGACTTCCATCGCATAGCGATGCAGGACATGACGGACAGGCTGGCAGGCATCGCGCAGGAAGAGGGAGCGGAAGTCTCGCCTGAAGTGCTGCGCCTCATAGGGCGCGCGTCCGGCGGCAGCCTGCGCGACGCCACCAACCTCCTGGACCAACTCATCACCTCCTTCGGCTCACGCGTCACCGTCGAGCAGGCGCGGGAGTTGCTCGGCATCAGCGGCGAGGAGAGTGCGCTCGCGCTCGTCAAGCATCTGCTGACCGGCAACACGGCGCAGGCGCTGGAGGTCATCAACGGCGTTGCGGACGAGGGAGTGGACCTCAGGCCGCTCCACCGCATGACGGTGGAGCTCCTGCGGGCGGCCCTGCTCGTCAAGAGCGGCGCGGCGTCCTCCCTCGACCTCTCGAAAGACACGCAGGCACAGCTCACGTTCGTCGCGGAGAGCGTGCCGCTGGACCAGATCATGCGCGCGCTCAGGCTCTTCGGGCACGTCTCCTTCCGGTTCGACCAGCCTTCTCCACTGCCGCTGGAACTCGCCGCGGTCGAGCTGGGCCTGCCGCCCGAAACCGCCGCGCCCGCGCCCGCTGCTCAGGCCCCTGCGCCTGCCGCAGCCCCGCCCCGTCCCGCGCAGCCTTCGGCAGGGTCGCCTGCTCCCCGCCCGGCAGCGCCTGTGGCGCCGCAGCCCGCCTACCGGCGCTCTCCTCCCCCTCCCGCTGCCGCCCCGGCGGCTTCGGTGGACCCATCCGCTCCCATCGACCAACGGCTCACGGCCCTCTGGCCGAGCATCCTCAAGTCGCTCAGCGGCGTGCCCAAACGCAAGTTCGACGTCGCCGCGCTTCTCCGTAGTTCGGGGCACCGGGCGATACGAGGCTCCGACCTCGTCGTTACCTTCCCGCACCAGTCGAACAGCGAAAGGCTGATGGGCGAACTGGAGGACCCCCGCTGCCGGATGGAGGTGGAGCGTCGGCTGCAGGAAGCTCTGGGCCAGCAACTCACCATCGTCGTGGATACCGGCGAACAGCGTTCCAACGGGGAACGTTCAGGCGAAGCGGGTGGCGGGCACCTGATCCGTGCTGCCGTCAACTATGGCGGGCAGGTCGTTGCCGAGGCTGGTCAGCTGGAGCCTGCCGTTCCGCCCGCCCCGGCCCCCTACGCCAGCGAAACACCCGACGTGTCCGCCCCGGCACCTTACGCCGGCGAAACGACCGATGCGTCCGCCCCCACCTCACACGGCCACGACACGCCTCACCACTCGGAGGAGGCTGCAAACGCGAGTCCGAACGGCGCCTCCTACGCTGCCGGACCGGAACCCGAGCACGCCGCAGTGCGCGCCTCACCCGACGATCCTGACGAACCACCCGAGGGATGGGAGAGATGAACAGAAACATGATGAAACAGGCCCAACAGCTCCAGGCCCGCCTCCTGAAGGCGCAGGAGGAGTTGGAGACCGAGACGGTCGAAGCTTCAGCAGGAGGGGGCGCCGTAAAGGTGGTCGCCACCGGAAAGCAGACGGTCCAGTCCGTCGCCATAGACCCCGCTGCCGTGGACCCGGACGACGTGGAACTGCTGCAGGACATGGTGCTCGCCGCTGTGAACGAAGCACTCGCGAAGTCCCAGGCGCTGGCGGCGGAGCGGCTTGGCGCCCTGACGGGCGGCTTGAAGATCCCGGGGATGTAGCACATGACGTCGTCGCCCGACGGCGGCTACGGCGGTGGCCCCGCTCTCGCACCTGCCGTCGCCCGGCTCATCGAACAGCTCCACAAGCTGCCCGGCATCGGCCCCAAGAGCGCGCAGCGCCTCGCTTACTACCTCATACGGATGCCGGAGCGGGAAGCTCGGCAGCTTGTCGACGCCATCAGCGCCGTCAAGGACTCCCTTGGCTTCTGCTCCCGGTGCCAGAACATAACGGAGCCGGACGTCTGCGCCATCTGCTCCGACCCCGTACGCGACCAGACAAGGCTCTGCGTGGTGCAGGAGCCGCTGGACGTGCTTGCGCTGGAGCGCACGGGCGTCTTCCGAGGCCTCTACCACGTCCTTCACGGACTCATAGACCCGATGGCGAACATCGGCCCGGACGACCTCCGCATCCGCGAGCTGCTCCGCAGGATGAGCGAGGAGCCGGTCAGCGAAGTCATCATCGCCACGAACCCCACCGTGGAAGGGGAGGCCACGGCGATGTATCTCCACCAGCTGCTCGTTCCCCTCGGCCCGCGCGTTACCCGCCTCGCGCGCGGCCTCCCCGTCGGCGGCGACCTCGAATATGCTGACGCTCTCACCCTTACGCGCGCCTTCGAGGGTCGCCAGGACTTCTAGGCGCTGCCGCCCGGCTGTAAGGGCCGCCGGGTACGTGTACCATGTCTTGTTGCTGAAGGGCGCAGGCACAGCGGGTATCAAACTCGCCGAGCAAGGTATCATTTAGCGTAGTTGTTGATACTAAGTATTGACTGCCGCTCCGGGAGCGCGTACTTTCTTCGCTATGACGACGGTTACAGGCAGAGCTTCGACAGCCGCCACGCAGACGGAGTCCAACATCCTCGCCGCGCTGGAGGAGCACGGGAGCCGTATGACGTGGCCGCGGCGGGAACTCGCCGCGATGCTCGCCCGGCGGACCGATTCGTTCAGCGCTGAAGAGATCGTCGCCGGACTGCCGAGCCTGGGACGCGCCACCATCTACCGTACGCTGCGCCTCCTCGTTGAGGTCGGCATCCTCTGCAAGACGGCCATGCCGGATGGGTCTCCCCGGTATTCGCTGGACGACGCGCACCACCATCATCACTTGGTCTGCGTCTCCTGCGGCCGTATAGACGAGTTCCGTCATCCGGCTGTAGAACGCATGCTCCGCGCCATGAAGAACCACGTTGGCGGCGAACTGATCGGGCACCGGCTCGAGCTGTATCACCGTTGCGCGGTCTGCCGCGAGAGCGGGCAAGGCGTGGACGCTCACATGCACGGCACCCATATGCACGTGCACTGAAGCCCAACAAGACACCTGGAGAAGATGCTAGATGAGACTTAATCTCACTAAACTGTACGCGTTGCTTGCCGCCGGGGCCCTGGCCCTGGCGATCGTTGCCTGTTCGGGGGATGCCGAGCCCACGAACACGCCCGCTGGTGCCCCACCCACGAACACGCCCGCTGGTGCCCCACCCACGAACACGCCGGCGAGTATGTCCGAACCGCTGCTCGTCGTCGCGAGCATCTACCCGATGCAGTACTTCGCCGAGCGCGTCGGCGGCGACCGCGTGGAGGTGGTTGCTCTCGTGCCGCCCGGCGCCGAGGGCCACACGTTTGAACTGACGGCGAGTGACCTGCGCACGATCGGCGAGGCTGATGTCATCGCGATGAACGGCATCGAGCTGGAGCCGTGGCTGGAGCGTGCGCTCGAGTCCCTGGGCGACGACGTTACCGGCGTTGTCGTCGAGGCCGCGGATGCTGAGGCGGCGCTGGAGTTCGAGGACCACGAAGCCGAGGGTGACGACCACGAGGAGGAAGAGGGCGAGCACCACGACGAGGACGAGGAAGAAGAGGAAGGCGAGCATCACGACGAGGACGAGGAAGAAGAGGAAGGCGAGCACCACGACGAGGATGAGGAAGAGGAGGAAGGCGAGCACCACGAGGAGGACGAGGAGGAGGAAGAAGGCGAGCACCACGACGAGGACGAGGAAGAGGACCATGGCGACGAGGAGGACGGTCACGGCCACGGTCACGGCGAACTCGACCCGCACTTCTGGCTGGACCCGCTGCGCGCCATCACCCAGGCGGAGCGCATCGCCGGGGCGCTGATCGAAGCCGACCCCGCAGGCGCCGACGTCTACCAGGCGAACCTCGCCGCGCTCTCATCCGAGCTCCGGGCGCTGCACGGCGAGTTCGAAACGGGCCTCAGCTCGTGCGCCTACGATGAGTTTGTTACCTCGCACGCTGCGTACGGCTACCTCGCGCTCGCCTATGGACTGGAGCAGGTGTCGGTGGCTGGTCTCTCTCCCGGCTTCGAGCCGTCGGCGCAGCGTCTTGCAAGCATAGCCGACCGGATCAACGACCTCGGCCTGGAAGCCGTGCTGGTGGAGCCCGTGCTCTCCGGCTCGAATGAGCAGGTGCTCGCCAGTGAGACCGGCGCGGGCATCTACATGATCCACCCGATGGACGGCATAACCCAGGACGAGTTGGACGAGCACGGAGACTACTTCGGCCTGATGCGCGACAACCTGAACAGCCTGCGTGCCGCGATGGAGTGTTCGTAGATCGAACGGCCCCCTCTTGGGGGGTGCGCCGAAATCCTCCCCGGCGCGCCCCCCAGCCCTGTCGGGCAACTTAAGGAGAGATGGACATGGACGAGGACACGCCGGCAGTTGAACTGGAGGACGTCTCCTACACCTACGCGGGCGCTCCCGCGGTGCACGGCGTAACGTTGCGCATCGAGCGCGGCGATTTCACCGCCATAGTCGGCCCCAACGGCAGCGGCAAGAGCACCCTCATCAAGGTCATCCTGGGGCTGATCAAGCCGGACAGCGGGAAGGTGCGCGTCTTCGGCACCGATATCGAGCAGTTCAAGGACTGGCGCCGCATCGGTTACGTCCCTCAGGTTGCTACCGGCATCCACGCCATGTTCCCCATCACCGTCGGCGAGGTCGTTTCGCATGGGCGGTACACCGGCTTCTCGCCGTTCGAGTTCTGGCGGCGGGGGAACGGCGCCGACGTCGACGGCGTCCTGCAGATGGTGGATATGGCGGATTTCAAGCGGCGCCGCATCGGCGAGCTCTCCACCGGGCAGCAGCAGCGCGCCCTCATCGCCCGCGCCCTCATCCGCAAGCCGGACCTGCTCGTGATGGACGAGCCCATCGCGGGCGTGGACGTCCAGGGCGGCGAAGAGGTCTATATGCTGCTCCGCCAACTCCGCGAGAACGGTGTCACCATCCTCATCATCTCCCACGACGTCGGTACGGTCATGCGCGAGGCCGGCACTGTCGCGTGCATGAACTGCACGCTCCTGTGCCACTGCCCACCCCAGGAGCTGACCGAGGAGGACCTGGTGCAGCTCTACGGCTTCCCCGTCGAGGTGCTGCACCACGGCAGGCACCACGACCACCACGCGCACGGCGAAGAGGCCGTCCGCCACGACGAGTTCGACCAACTGACGCCCCACGCGCACCGCTGAACCCCATGCCAGCCATACTGCAATACGACTTCATGGTCCGCGCGCTCATCGGTGGGGTCCTCGTGGGCGGTCTCGCCCCCGTTCTGGGCACGTTCCTCGTGCTGCGCCGCTTCTCGCTGCTCTCCGACACGCTCGCGCACGTTGCGCTGTTCGGCGTCGCTGTCGGGTTCGCAGTGAACGTCTACCCCACGCTCACCACGTTCGTCGCCGTCACCATCGCGGCCGTAGTCATGGAAGTGCTGCGCTCGCGCGGCAGACTCCCCGGCGATGCCGTCCTCGCGGTCGCGCTCTACTCCTCACTCGCATCAGCAGTGGTCGTCATCAGCGCCGCCCGCGGGTTCAACGTGGACCTGCTCGGCTTCCTCTTCGGCTCCATCCTCACCATCACGGAGTTGGACCTCTGGCTCCTTGGCGGGCTGGCATTCTTCGTTGTCATCGGCGTGACCGCATTCTTCACGGAACTCGCACAGACGTCGTTCGACGACGCGCTCGCCCGGGTGTCCGGCATCAAGGTGGACTGGGTCAACCTCGGGCTGGCGGTGCTTGCAGCGGCCACCATCACGCTCGCCATGCGGATCATGGGAGTGCTGCTCGTCGGCGCGCTCATCGTCATCCCTGTCCTCGTCGGGCAGGGAGTCACCAACAGCCTGCGCACCGCGTTCATCGTTGCGTCGGTCGTAGGTATGTTCAGCGCCGTCACCGGTCTCACGATCGCCTTCTACCAGGACGTTCCCGGCGGCGGCGCCATCGTACTCGTCGCCGTGGCCCTGCTCGTCGTGTCCATTGCCTTTCGCAAACTCCGTCACCGCTCCTCATAGTTCCACTGGGACCGGCACCTCTCCTCGTGGGAGAGGTCGGCGCGCGTCGGCGCGTCGGGTGAGGGCATCCGGGGGAGCGTAGGGCTTGGAGATTTCGTAAGATGTCCGAATGGAGGGACCCCGCATGGGCGCAGGAACCGTCGGCCTTGCCGTCATGGGCGGCGACAGCAACGCAGTGCTCGCACGCATCGAGGACAGCGAGGAGCGTGGCATCGACGCCGCCTGGCTCACCGTCGGCGGCGCGAGCCTGGACGGCATCACCCTCATGGCGGCCGCCGGAGCCCGGACGGAGCGCATCCTGCTCGGCACCTGCATCGTGCCCACCTGGGGGCGGCATCCCGTCGCCGCTGCACAGCAGGTGCAGGTCGCGGCGCAGCTCTCGGGCGGTCGCTTCCGGTTCGGCATCGGCCCCAGCCACGTGCGCGCCATGACCACCGTTTTCGGAGCAGACTACCGTACGCCGCTCACCGCCCTTCGCGAGTACCTGACCATCACGCGCACGCTGTTGCACACCGGCGCGGTCGAGTTCGAGGGCCGGATGTACCGCGCGAACGTCAGCCTCCCCGCGCCCGTGCCGGGCGTGCAGGTGATGGCCTCCGCACTGCGGCCGAAGTCCTACGAACTGTGCGGCGAAGTGGCGGACGGAGCGATCAGCTGGGTGTCGCCCGGCGTCTACCTGCGCGACGTCGCTCTTCCAGCGATGCATCGGGGCGCAGACCGCGCGGGCCGTGCGTGTCCGCCGCTGATCGCGCACGCTCCGGTATGCGTCCATGACGACCCGGACGACGTCCGCGCCGCGGCGCGGGAGCAGCTCGCCAACTATCCGCGCCTGCCGTTCTACCAGGCGATGTTCGCCGAGGCCGGTTTCCCCGAGGCGGCAGCGGACGAGGGATGGAGCGACGCGATGATCGAGGCTGTCGTCCTCTCCGGCAACGAGGAGCGCGTCGCGGGGCGGATCGCCGAACTGTTCGATTTCGGGGCAAGCGAGATCATCGTCTCCATCGTCGCTGCCGGGTCGGATGCAGCCGCATCGCGCGAGCGCACGCTCGCCCTGCTCGCCGACCTCGCCCGCTCCTCCTGATGGACTGATCCCTTCCCCTTGATGGGGGAGGTCAGGATGGGGGTGAGGGCCTTGGGGGCGAGGAGGTGCCTGATTCCCTTCCCCCTTGATGGGGGAAGGTTGGGATGGGGGTGGATCGCGGGCTCAAGGCTGAACAGTGACACGCGGCCCTTCCCCGGACGCCTGCCTCACCGGATAGAATACGTTGCAAGTACCGCCCTCGCGTTGCGTTCCACGGAGGCCTGATGAAGTTCTACGTTGCCGGAAAGTTCGAGGACAAGGAGCGGGTGCGCCTGGCGCAGAGTTGCATCGAGGCCGCGGGGCACGAGATCACCCACGACTGGACCATGGCCGAGGCCTTCGGCGGGCCCGTGGAAGCCAAAGACGACATGGAAGGGGTGAAGGACGCGGACGCCCTGCTCTTCGTCAACGTGGACCCTGACCTGCCGTACGCCGGTTCGCTGGTCGAGATCGGCATGGCCATCGCACTGGACAAACCCGTGTACTTCATCAACACGAAGCACATGGCGCGGAACATCTTCTACCACCTTCCGGGCGTGTTCAGCGCCTCCGAGGCGCCGCATCCCATCGGCGAACGGCTCGCGGAACAGTTCGGCCCGGTCATGAACGGCGTCGCCAAAGGGGTCTGAGCCGACCTCAAGGAGCACATCGCGGGAAGCAGGGAAGTCACTTCGTCAGCACCATGGATGAAGGGTCAGAGGAGGCAACAAGCAGGTTGACAATCGGAGCGTAGTCCTATATCCATGTATTATCCCCCCTACCGCTTCGGCCGTAGGGCTGAGGCCACCCCAGCGGTGGCCTCTTTTTTTCCTCATGCTGACGAACGTCTACGTGGATGGGTTCAATCTGTACTACCGCGCGTTGCGAGGAACGGCGTACAGGTGGCTTGACCTGAGGGCTCTTGCTGGAACGCTTTTCCCCAACGACACAGTCCGCACCATTCATTACTTCACCGCCTTGCTGACTCGCCGACCCAATGACCCGACTCAGCCTCAGAGGCAGCAGGCATATCTGCGGGCGCTGGCAACGCTACCCGATCTACAGATTCACTACGGTACGTTCAGGTCAGGCACGAGACGGGCTGTTCCAACCCGGAATCCCTCAAGTACCATCGAGGTGTTTCACACTGAAGAGAAGGGGTCGGACGTAAATCTTGCCGTTCAGCTCATGGCGGATGGGTTCAATAGGAAATACGAAGGAAATACGAGCAGGCGGTTGTCATCTCCAGCGATGCCGACTTCGTGAACGCGATATCGTACGTGAGGCAGGAACTGGGCCTCCGGGTTGCGCTGGTTCATCCTGACAAGAGGAGTAGGCCACCCAAGCAGTTGGCCGACGCGGCAACCTACATCAAACACCTTCGGCCCGGCCATCTGATGAGGAGCCAGTTCCCTGATCAGGTCATAGACGAGCGGGGGACGTTCTACAAGCCGCAGGAGTGGTAGTGGTAGGTCTGAGCCGCGCTTCCACCTTGCGACGTTCCGTCCAACTGCTATCATCCTCCCGCCGTTACAGCGGCGCCCTGAGAAGGAGAGGTACATGCCCGCCACCAAAGCGTTCGTGCTCATCGAAACGACAGTCGGAAAGACCAAGGACGTCGTCAGCGCCCTGCACGACGTCAGCGGCGTTACGTCGGTTGACGTCGTGACCGGCCCGTACGACGTTATCTGCGTGGTCGAGGCCGACGATCTGAGTTCCGTCGGCGATACCGTAACCGGGAACGTGCACACCATCGGCGGCATCGTCCGCACCGTCACTTGTCTCGCGGTGGGCGAATAGCCCCGTACCCCCGTCATTCCCGCTCTCTCCCGTCATTCCCGCGAAGGCGGGAACCCAGAGTGTCCGCCAGGGCAGACGGTGGGAGCGGGTAGGGGGTGTCTGACCCCTTCTCCCTCGTTGAACGAGGGTCAGGATGGGGGTGTACCCAAGCGGACCAGGGCGAAAGGGCATCATGGCTGACCCCAACTGCATCTTCTGCAAGATTGCGGGAGGCGACATTCCTGCCGACAAGCTCTTCGACGACGGGACCGTCTTCGCCATCCGGGATATCAACCCGAAAGCCCCCACGCACGTCCTCGTCATACCCCACGAGCACGTCGAAGCGCTCTCGGAAGCGGACTCAGACCTCGTGGCTGCTGCTGCACGGTGTCTCGAAGCTGCCCCCGGCATAGCCCGGGGACTCGCGGTCACTGACAGCGGCTACCGCCTCGTCGCCAACCAGGGGCCGGACTCCGGGCAGGAGGTCCCTCACTTCCACCTGCACATCTTGGCCGGTCGGCACCTCGGCCCCATGGGCTGAGCCGTGGGTCCGCGTTGTCATTCCGAGCGAAGCAACCGGCGCAGCC
The DNA here is from genome assembly GCA_028874795.1 of Chloroflexota bacterium. Lineage (GTDB taxonomy): Bacteria > Chloroflexota > Dehalococcoidia > Lucifugimonadales > Australimonadaceae > Bin16. The sequence goes on along the minus strand of JAPPHT010000004.1, from coordinate 22,048 downwards.
GACGGCGCAGTCGAGGAATCTCTCAGGCAAGCGTCCGCCACTCGCCAGCGTCTCCCCGAGAGATGCTTCGACTCCACTGCGCTCCGCTCAGCATGACAAAGAGCGCAGCGCGGCCATGACCACTGACCTCCCGCCAAGCCTCACCACACGCCTCGACCGCCTGCCGGACGGCCTGCGCGCCCACGTAGAGCGCGTGCGGGGCATCGCCCGCGAACTCGCCGGGACCCACGCACTCGATCCAGCGGTCGCGGACCTCACCGCCGCCGCGCACGACGTCGCCCGCCACGTCCCCGGGCGTATGCTCATCGAGGAAGCGGAGCGCCTGGGCATCCCCGTCAACGCCGTGGAACGCGCCGCGCCCATCCTGCTCCACGGACCGGTCGGCGCCGCGTGGTTGCGGGAGGACGGCGCGATACGCGATCCGGAGGTGCTGGAGGGGGTGCACTGGCACACCACCGCCCACCCGGACCTTGCGCCGGTGGGACAACTGGTCTTCGTTGCGGACAAGCTCGATCCGGTGAAGCAGAAGGCATACCCGTTCCAGCCCGAGGTGCGCTCGGCCGTCGACCGTGGCCTGCACGAGGGAGTCCTCGCCTTCCTGGATGGCGCGCTGCGGACACACCTCGAGCGTCGCGAGCTGATCCATCCCATGAGCGCGGAGACCCGCAACAGCCTCCTCATCGCCCTCGCGTGCTGAGCCTACGCCGTTCTTGCGCCTTTCTTCGTCGTTCCCGCGTAGGCGGGAACCTCGCAGCCCTTGCCCGTCATTCCCGCGCTCCCCAGAGCGAGGAGCTCGTTTTATTGGTGACATCTGACCGTTGTGCGGACGATACGCTGTGCGTACCCTGTCTCTAGCGGCCCTATCCAGCTTGGCCGAATGCTTCCGCAGGCTCGCGTTTGGAAACTGTCGGATTGTGTCGATATGTTGTCGGTTTCTGTCGGGTTGGCCGTAGGGAGTTTGAGAGACGCTGCAGGGCATCCGGCGCCTCCGCAGGAGAGAGGTGACGTGGTTATCCGGCAGTTTCCGACAGTTGGAGGGAACTTCCTCCATCCCGACACGGCGTATTCGCCTTGACGACTGAACGGCGGGATTCTCATCGCTATACACTTAACCGTGAGGGTGGAACGGCGCAGCGAGCCGCTTGCTGAACGGACGCCATGGACGATGAACCGTTGACCGACCAACGTCCGCGACTGGACGACCCCGTCCTCGCTCTTGGCATGGACAGGCGCGGCTTCATGGCGCGCGCCGCGCTGCTCGGCCTGACCGCCGCTACTGCGCCCGTCTTCATCGCCGCCGCGCAACCGAAAGCCCCGCCGGCAGGCAAAGAGCGGTCCCTTGGGCCCACTCCCTTCGACGGCGCCGGACAGGGGCCGTCCTCACGACTCTCGGGCCTCCTGTCGCAGGACGACGCTCCGCTCGATGAGGAGTCCCGCGTAAGCCACGTGCTGTGGCGTGCGGGGTTCGGCGCGTCGCCCGCCGAGCTTGCGCGTTTCCGCGCGATGGGCCTCCAGGCCACGATCGATCACCTGGTCGACTTCGAGGCTGTCGACGACAGTGCGCTGGAGGAGCGGCTCGCGGCGCAGGAGCTGGACCTGGAACAGAGCCTCAACCAGCTCCAGCGGTGGTGGCTGCAGCGCATGGCCTACACTGCCCGCCCGCTGCAGGAGAAGATGACGCTCTTCTGGCACGGCATCCTGACCAGCTCGTTCAGGATCGTCGGCAAGGGGCCGTACACGGTCCAGCAGAACCGCCTCCTCCGCGAGCAGGGGATGGGGCGGTACGACGACCTGCTGAAGGCGGTTTCCCGCGACCCGGCGATGATGACCTACCTGGACAGCCGCTCCAACAAGAAGGCCGCCCCGAACGAGAACTACTCCCGCGAGCTCATGGAGCTCTTCTCCCTTGGCATCGGCCACTACACCGAAGAGGACGTCCGCGAGTCCGCGCGGGCCTTCACCGGCTGGCAGCTCAGCCGCAAGAGAGGCTTCTACATCAACGCAAGACAGCACGACAACGGGCGCAAGACGTTCCTGGGGCGTACGGGCAGGTTCGACGGCGACGACATCGTGGACATCATCATGGAGCAGCCCGCAGCCGCCGAGTACATCTGTACCCGGCTCTGGACGTTCTTCGCCTACCCCGACCCCGAGCCCGAGGTGATCCAGCGTCTCGCGGACGTCTTCAGGTCGAGCGGCACCGAGATACGCCCCGTCGTTCGGGCGATGTTCGAGTCCGACGAGTTCTACGGCAACCGGGCCAGGGCCGCGATCGTCAAGTCTCCGGTCGAGCTGGCCGTCGGCGCGGTGCGCGCGCTCGGCGTGGAGACCGACTTCAGGCCGCTCTACAAGCCCATCGAACGGATGGGACAGGAGCTCTTCATGCCGCCGAACGTCGCAGGGTGGCCGGGAGGCGCGACCTGGATCAACAGCTCGGCGCTGCTGGAGCGCGTCAACGCCGCCAACAAGATCGCGGAGGCGCGCGGCAGGCGGCTGCGGTTCACTCCAAAGGACCTCGTCAGCGGGCAGGACGTGAGAACGTCCGGCGGTATCGTCGACTTCCTCGACGACCTCCTTCTTGGCGGGCGTCTCAGCCGCGCCGGTCGAGACGTGCTGACCGCGTTCCTGGACGAACTGGGCAGGGTGTCCCTCGACCGGAAGATCAGGAATGCCGTCTATCTCATGCTGGCGTCGCCGGACTTCCAGGTGGTGTGAGGCGGAGCGATGTTGATCAGCAGGCGTCAGTTCCTCAAGACCAGCATGGTGGCCGTCCCCGCGGCGGCGGCCATGCCCGCTGTCTTCAGCCGGGCCGTCGCCGCCGCCATCCACGAGCAGCCGTCCGTCGCCGCCCCCCTGGGAAACCGCACGCTCGTGATCGTGCAGATGGCCGGCGGGAACGACGGCCTGAACACGGTCGTCCCCGCGAATGACCGGAGGTACTACGAGCTGCGCGGCGACCTCGCCATCCCTCAGGACGACGTGCTCGCCATCGACGGGCAGGCAGGCTTCCATCCCAGCCTCCCGGCGCTGAAGGAGCTGTGGGATGAAGGCGCCCTTGCGGTGGTGGAGGGCGTCGGCTACCCGGCCCCGAGCTTCTCGCACTTCGAGTCGATGGACATCTGGCAGACGGCACAGACGGGCAGGAGAGGGTACGAGGGATGGCTCGGGCGGTACCTGGAGGGCATCGCTGCGGAGCAGGAGGACGTCTTCCTCGCGCTGGTGGCCGACAAGCGGATGCCGCGGGCGATGGTCACGGCCAACGTCACGGTGCCGCTCGTGGAGAGCGTGGACGCCTACCAATTGCAGGACGACCCGCGCAACGCCTCGAACCGGCAGGCGCGGACAGAGGCACTCCTCCGGCTCTACGCCTCGTCGCCCGGCGCCACGCGCTTCGGCGCGCTGCTGGACAACACCCTGCAAGCGGCGCAGCGCAGCTCGGACGCCGTGCAACAGGCGCACGCCCGGTACGAGCCTGCCGTCGAGTACGGTGAATCCGGGCTCGCGCAAGGGCTTCGGCTCATGGCCGAGGCGATCGACGCGGACCTGGGGCTGCGGGTAGGGCACGTGAAGATAGGCGGGTTCGATACACACGCTGCACAGAAGGGTCGGCACGAAGCACTGCTGGCGGAGACGGCGGACGCCATGCTCGCCTTCTACCGGGACCTGCAGGCGCACGGACATGCAAATGACGTGGTGATGATGACCTGGTCCGAGTTCGGGCGGCGGGTGACCGGGAACGCAAGCGACGGCACCGACCACGGCTCCGCCGGGCCGATGTTCGTCGTGGGCGCCCCGGTGGCGGGCGGACTCTACGGCGAACGCCCCAGCCTCGCCTCGCTCGAGAAGGACAATCTCCGGTTCACGACGGACTTCAGGCAGGTGTACGCCTCGGTGCTGGAGGGCTGGCTCGGCGCGCCGTCGGAGGCCGTGCTCGGAGGCCGCTTCGAGCGCCTGCCGCTCTTCGTGCCTGGCGCTGCTGCGAACTAATCGAGCGGGGTAAGGTCCCTGCCGGCGAGCGCCGGGTGGTCCGGCGCGTAGCGGTGCCCCCGGAAGACGGAGCTCGGGCCGCCGGAGCCCATGGGCGCGCCCTCCGGTATGACGTGCGGGTTCACGTACTCCCAGACGACCTCGCCGTCCGGTGTGACCTCGAAGAGCCGCCCCGGCGCTCCCTCGCAGATCAGTGTGTTGCCGTTCGGCTGTCGCTCCGCTCCGCTGATGTGGTAGCTGTAGAACGAGATGGGCGGAGCGCCCTTGTACTCCCACGCGATACGCCCGCTCTCCGGGTCGACCTCGATGACGCGGGAGTAGGTCGCCCCGCCGCGATGCGGCCCGTTGTCGAACAGCAGGATGTGTCCGTTGGGCAGCTGCGTCGGGTGGTGCTGGTGGGATACCTCCCCCGGCCCCCACTTCCACGTGTACTGACCGGTCTCGCGGCTCACTATGCCCACGGTGTCTATCTGGCGAAAGCTCACCAGCAGGTCGCCGTCGGCCGTGAGGTTCAGCGCGTTCTGGTGCAACCACTGGTGGCGCTCTTCCAGCGGGCAGATGGCGTCCTGTTCCGGGTCGAGCGGCGCCCACATGCTCCACTCCCGCACGGTCGCTCCGGCGGCGTCGACCTCGCGCACCAGGTCGCCGTACATCGGCTCCTCGACGCTCCCCCGTCCCCCGCGCACCCGGCGAGCGATGTCCTGCGGCATCAGGTCGTAGAGCACCATGAGCGTGTGCCCGTCCGGCAGCCGCTCGAAGTCGTGGTGCACGAGCGGGTCCGAGTAGCTCCACACGAGGTTGCTGTCCCAGTCCAGTTCGAGGATGCCGGTGGGAGTGCCGGGCGGGGGCAGGAACCCACCGCTCGAGTGCGTCCTCGAGAGGAGATTGCCGTTGTCCAGCAGGAAACCGTAGGAGATGCCCTCGTCCCGATGCCAGCGATGGCAGACGCGACCCTCCATGTCGATGAGGTAGGCATCCCTGCCGCTTGACATGGAAATGAGGGTGTAGCCCGGAAAGGCCTTCGCGGGATCGTGGTACAGCAGGCCGTTGGGGTGATGGATCGTCCAGCCCATGATGCTCTCCTTGGCCCCTTGTATGCGCTTGTCCGGCGCCCCGAACCACGTCTTCGCGGGGCTTGTTTCCCTGTCTGGGGACGCGCGCCGGCAACGTACGCCTCGCAAGGCTGGACGGCAACCGCACGAGCCGGGAAATCCGGGGAACATTCGTTCTAAAAGGGTGTTGACAGCGTAGAACAAGCGTTCTAATATGCGCCCAGCGTAGTAGCACATACGTTCTGCAGGAGAACCGAGATGAAGACGCCAACGACATATCAGCGTGAGATAGCGACAGCGGTCGCTGGAGACGTGTTCGGGCAGCGGGGATCGACTTTCACGGTAGAGATGCCGCTCGGCTCAGGTGTGAGCGAGCTGGCATCGCAGTTGGAGATGCTGGTGATGGGCGTCGGTGTGAACGCGGGCGGAGCGCTGCTGCGCGTCGTTCCGGGAGGACATCCGGATGTGAAGGGGCGGCTCATCAGCAACCTGCGCGAGAGCGCGCTGAGGGGTCTCTGGTCGGATGAACGCGGATGTGTGCGCCTGGGTCGCGCCCACGCGCACTATGCGGCGCCGGAGGACCTCCCGCGCACCGCCGGACCGTTCGAACTGATACAGGCGGTTGACGCCCAGCTCCTCCGGCCGGCTGAGATAGCGCGTTTGCAGGAGATCGCGGGTGCATCCGGCGCGACGGTCGTGCTCTACGGACGCCCGTGGAACGGAGCGACGCCGTTCGAACGCATCAAGCTGGCCAACAAGGACGCCGTCCGCACGGAAGGAGTCCGCAGGCATCTCCGGGTTCCGCTGGCCCGGGCAGAAGCGGAGCTGCCCGGCTACGCAGGAAGGGTTGAAGTCGAACGGGAGAGGCTTGGAGTCGCGCACCCGGAGTTCGAGACGTCCTACGAGCTGCGCCCGGTTTCTCAGGGCGCTGCGGCGTTCTCGCGGGGGCGGTTGCGCGGACTCTTCGGAGGGGGCGGTCCGCGGCGGCTTGCCGTGGCCGGTCGGCTCATCGCCTCCGTCGTCGTCACGCGGCTTGCGGAGGGGGGTACGCCGGCGACGGCCGTCGTGACTGTGGCGTCTTGTACGGGAGGCGGGCTTCGCGTGCTCGATCACAAGTGGATCAAGGCGCCGGACGTGCCGCCACTCGTAGCGGCGATCGAGCGTTTCCTGGAGAGGACCTGGCCCTGTGAGAGCCTGCTGGTGCGGATGCGCTGTCAGGACGAGGGACAGATGCGACTGCTGCTGCAGCACAGTCTGCGCCCCGGCGGCGTGCGGTGGGTCCCCGATACGGGACGGCAGCGCGAACGGGAATCGACCTCCATTCTCGCAGCGTTGCTGACGGGGAAGCTCTCTCTGTACGACATGGACGGTTCTCCCGAGTACAGGGCATTGCGCCGGGAGATGGAATGGGCGGTGCTGCGCCTCGGGGAGGGGCGTGGGTTCACGGTGGTTGTAGAGGGACAGGACGAGGGATTCCTGGAAGGCCTGTCCATGCTGATCAGTGAAGGCGCGGAGCAGGGAGAAGAACAGCAGTTGGTATTCCCCATCGCGATCGCGTCGTGAGGAGTGTTGCCTGGACGGACGGTTTCGACAACGGATGGACAGCCGTTATGAAGCGGAATGACCGGAAGGAGGAAGAGATGAGCATGTACACGAAGACAAGGCGAAGGCGGGACGAGCCGACCGTGGACGGACTACCTGAGCAGATGCACTACGCCGACACAGGCTGCGAGGCGTCGATGTCGTGCCTGGAGTGCCCCCTGCCCCGCTGCAAGTTCGACGACCCTGCCTGGTACCAGGCCTACAAGCTGCGGGAACGCGACGAAGAGATCGCCTGGACCTACCAGTATGAGAACCTGCACGTCTACGAGGTGGCGACCCGGTTCGGCATCAGCGTGCGCACGGTGCACCGCGCGCTGCGCCGGATACAAACGCCCCTTGCTGCTGCGGCCTGATCCGCGCGTCCCATAGCATGAGCACCAACCGAGGCAACACCGAAGCAGAGGGGCCGGGACACACGCTGTCCCGGCCCCTCTTGCAGCCAGAGATGAACGTCGTGAGACGCGTTAGCCGGCGCGCTCCAGGATGACGACGGGGATCTGCCGCTCCGTCCCCGCCTGGTACTCGTCGTAGCGTGGATAGACGCCGTTCATGAGTTGCCACAACGCTGGTTTCTCGTCGGGGCCGGCTGTGCTCGCGGTGGCGTCGAACCGCTCCGCACCCACCTGCACGCGAACGGAGGGATTCGCGCTGAGGTTGTAGTACCACTGCGGGTGGTCAGGCGCGCCGCCGCGCGAGGCCACAACTATCCAGCGGCCTTCATGTGTGCCGTAGATGAGTGGGGTTGTGAACTCTTTGCCGGACTTCCGACCCGTCGTTGTGAGCAAGAGGGTCTGCATACCGCGCCAGACGTGGCCCTCTTCGCCGTCGGTTGCCAGGTAGCGCTCCAGGTGTTCCACCACCCACGGAGGCTTGCCACTGCCGGATGTCGTCACGCGTTCTCTCCCGTGCGAAGGTGGGAAATGGTCGGGGTGATTGGATTTGAACCAACGGCCCCCTGCACCCCATGCAGGTGCGCTTCCGGACTGCGCCACACCCCGACCGTGGAGCGAGCGTAGCACACCGGGACGCGCATCGTCCATCGAGGCAGTCGGCGCACCGGAGGGCGGACGGTACGGCGGATGGTAGAATGGCGGGTAAGTCCACTGGTCTGCGGGAGGGAAGATACCCGATGGAAGAGCTGCGACAACGCCTCACCGATCTCGCCGGACACGTCACTGGCATCATGGTGCGGCTTTGACCTCCCCGGCCAGGAAGCGGAAGCAGAACACCTAGAAGAGCAAGCCGCCGAACCGGGTCTCTGGGACGACCCTGAGCGCGCGCAGACCGTCATGCAGCGGCTCTCGCGCCTGCGTTCCTCCATCGACGGCTGGCGCGGTTTCGAGTCCCGAATACGTTCCACCATCGAACTGCTGGAGATGGCCATCGAGGCGGATGATGCGTCGATGGGGGACGAGCTTGCGCAGGAGAGCGAGGCCATCTTCGCCGAGGCCGAGGAGCGCGAGTTGCTGCTGGTGCTTTCCGGCGAGTACGACGAGCGCAGTGCGATACTCGCGATCCACGCTCGGGAGGGGGGTACCGACGCCCAGGACTGGACGGAGATGCTGCTGCGCATGTACACGCGCTGGGCGGCGCAGAGCGGGTACAAGGCGCAGGTGCTCGACCTCTCCACCGGCGAAGAGGCAGGCATCAAGAGCGTCACTCTCGAGGTAGCCGGGGAGTACGCCTACGGGTACGCCAAGGCGGAGCGCGGCGTCCATCGGCTCGTGCGCCTGTCGCCGTTCGACGCGGCGCATGCGCGCCATACGTCGTTCGCCCTCGTGGAAGTCCTGCCGGAGGCGGAAGACAACGTGTCCGTGCAGGTCAACCCGGACGATATCGAGATGGACGTCTTCAAGGCGAGCGGGGCCGGGGGCCAGCACGTGCAGAAGAACTCCACGGCCGTCCGCATACGGCACATACCGTCCGGCATCGTCGTCTCCTGCCAGAACGAGCGCTCTCAGCTTCAGAACCGCGAAGTGGCGATGAAGATCCTCCGCGCCCGGCTGATGGAGGTGGAGATGCGCAGGCGTGCGGAAGAGCGCGCGGCGCTGAAGGGAGAGCACGTGGCTGCAGGGTGGGGCAGCCAGATCAGGAGCTACGTGCTCCACCCGTACAAGATGGTGAAGGACCATCGGACCGATTTCGAGTCCACGAATCCCGACCTCGTTCTGGACGGCGAGTTGGAGGGTTTCATGCGCGCCTACCTGCTCTCCAATGTGGAAGGCGAATAGCATCGGCGCTCGAGCCTCGCTGGTAGCCCTCCCTCCGGGACGGGTTTAGCATTTCGCTGTTCCACCCGCCATGGCTGCGAAGACACTATCCGGACTACCCCTTAGAGACGCCCCTCGATGAGACGTGTCCTTCTGCCCGCTCTTCTGTTGCTCACTGCCGCCCTGGCTTCCGGTTGTTCAGGAGAAACAGAGCCAGCCGCAACGCCGGTGCCGACGCCGACCGCGGACCCAACGGCAACTCCGACCGCCGCCCCTGCACAGACGGCAACGCCCACTCCCGACCCCGTGCCGGAGGGATTCACGCCCTTCGTGAGCCAGGAGTTGGGAGTATCGCTGCACTACCCCTCACAGTGGACGATCACGCCGACAGGCGGAGAGGGAGCCTGGCTGGTGATCCAGGACAGCGAGGGCATCACGCGCCTGCTACTGTTCGCAAGGCAGGCGGCTTCGGGGTCACTCAACGAGCAGACGGAGGCCATCATCCTGAGCCTCACGCAGGGAGTAGGTAACCCGCGCGTGGAGCGCACCGGAATGGTGACACTGGACGACGGCACTCAGGCCGAGCGAGCGAACATCCTCTACGAAGTCGAGGGCGGCACCAACGTCGGGCGCGTGCAGTTGATGCAGCGCAGTGAACTGGCGTACCTGATGGTGCTCATCGCCCCCCTGACCGAGGTCGAACGGCAGCAGGAGACCCTTGAGACAATGATGCTGAGTTTCAGGAGCTTCCCTCCTGCCCCCTATGGCATCCCGCGCAACAGCGCATTCACGATGCCGCTTGGAGAACCCACGACACTCGACCCGGCTATCGCCAGGGAGACGACCTCACACTTCTTCGTGGCGAGCCTGTTCAGCGGCCTCGTTCGCATAACGAGCGATCTCGGCATCGAACCGGACCTCGCCGAGAGCTGGGAAGTCGACGATGCGGGGATGGTCTACACGTTCACCCTCCGCGACGGCATAACGTTCCACGACGGGACCCCCATCACCGCTGAGGACTTCAAATACTCGATAGAGCGCGCCGCCGACCCTGCACTCCATAGCGAAACGGCCCACTCCTACCTCGGTGACATAGTGGGGGTTCTGGCAAAGCTGAATGGCGAGGCGGAGGAAGTCTCCGGTGTGCAGGTAGTGAACGAGCGCACCGTCCGCATCACGATAGATGAGCCCAAGGAGTACTTCCTGGCGAAACTGACGTATCCCTCAGGCGCTATCGTGGACCGGCGCACCGTCGAACCTCTCGGATTCGACTGGTGGATGAGCGACGACATCAATGGCTCCGGGCCCTATCGATTGGCCCGCTGGGAAGAAGGAGAGGTCGTCATCCTCCAGCGTTTCGACGACTACCACAGGCCGGCATCGCTGGGGCACGTGGTCTCGCCACTGGGCACCTTGCCCGGCGTCAGCGGACTCGCGATGTACCTCTCGGACGCCTGGGATGCCATACCTGTTGGCACTGGTTCACTCGATTCTGTACGAGAGAGCGAGACTTTGAGTGGCCAACTCCGTGAGTTCCCGCAACTCACGACGCATTACGTGGGTGTGGACGGCTCTCAGCCGCCGTTCGACGACCCCGACGTGCGGCGAGCATTCCTCTTGGCGCTCGATCGCGGGCGGCTGATCGAGGTGGTCTTTGACGGGAACGTGCAACTCGCGAAGGGCCTCCTGCCGCCGGGCATGCCGGGCTACTCTGAGTCGCTGCGGGAGATCCCCTACGACCCTGAGGAGGCGCGCCGGTTGCTCGCCGGATCGACATACGCGGACGATTTCCCCGACGTCGTGTTCAGCGCGGTGGACCGGGGCGGAGAACCTTCGGACATGGTGCAGTTCATAATCGCGGCCTGGCGGGAGGCGTTGGGGATCGAGGTGCAGGTGGACCTGATCGAGACGGACGTCTACTACTACTCCCTGAAGAACGTCGTCGGGAACATGTGGCACGGCGGCTGGGTGGCGGACTACCCGGACCCTGAGAACTTCCTGGACCTGTTGCTGCACTCCCACGCCCTCGAGGGCAAGTACGTGAACGACGGCTTCGATAGCCTCATCGAGAGCGCCCGCACTGAACGGGACCGTGAAACCCGGCTGCGCATGTACGGGGAGGCGGAGCAGTTGCTGATCGACGAAGCGGGCATCTTTCCGCTCTTCCACGTCAACGACTACGTGCTCGTGCGCCCGCGCGTGCAGGGCTTCAGGGTAAATGCGCTCGGCCAGCCGGACGTGTCGGCGGTAACGCTCCAGCCATTGGAATGACAGGCCGGTAGAGAACGCCCCATCCAGGCGGCGGTTACGCCGCAGCCCGGGCGGGCACGTCGATCGCGCCCCGATAGATGCCGCGCACGGTGCCCACAGCGAGGCTGGCCAATACGACGACGGTGAACCCCAGCCCGAGGACCAGCAGGACGTTCGCGGCCCCGAACCTGTCTGCCGCGAAGCCGTTCACGAGGTTCATCAACGCCATCGTTCCCCCGATGTTGATCTGGTTCAGCCCGGAGATCCTGCCCCGCATGCCATCCGGAGCGAGGGACTGCACCATCGCCCCGCCTATCGCCATGAAGGCCGCCTGGGAACCGCCCATCGCCGCGGTGCCGAGTAACGCCAGCGTCGCGCTGCCCGATACCGCCAGCAGCAGCATGGAGGCCCCGCTGACGGCTCCCATGATGAGCAAGAGCCTTCCCCGGCTTGACGCGCTCCTCAGGCCCGCGATGCCGATAACACCGACCAGCGCACCGGCTCCGACTCCCATCATGAGATAGGCGCTGGCTTTCACGTCTCCCAGAACGTCCCGCGCCAGTATGGGCAGCATCGACTCGAACGACATCGACATCGAACAGTGCAGCGCCAGCAGAATGAAGAGCGCCCGGAGCTGCGCGTCGGACCACGCGTAGCTCATCGCAGCCCAGAGGCTCGCTCCTATACGCGAACCACGGGTCAGTTCGCCGGTCGACCGGGTGCGTACCGAGAGGATGGCGGCGATGCCGACCATGTAGAAGGTGGTGCTGACGAGGAAGGCGATGCTCACGTCGAAGAGCAGGAGCGCGGGAGCGATGAGCCCGGGTCCGAAGAGGCGTGAGCCCTGCTGCGACACCTGGTTCATCGCGATGGCGTTGAGCCAGTGCTCTCGCGGCACCACGTTCGGGATGAGCGTCTGCGTTGCCGTCATCTGGAACGTCCTGAAGCTGCCGTTGAGCAGCGCCAGCACGACAACGTGCCACACTTCCAGCAGGCCTGTCAGGGCAAGCGCGGTCAGTACAACCGCGTGCGAGAGCTGAAAGCTGTAGGCCGTAGAGAGCACTGCCCGGCGGTCGAACCTGTCTGCAAGATACCCCGCCAGTGGCGGCAGGATGAATCGAGGCGCCATCGCCACGAACGTCACTATGCCCACCTGCGCCGCCGACCCCGTCTCGTTATCAACGTATATGCCGCGCGCGACGATGAGGGCCCAGTAGGCCGACTGTCCCCCCACACTGCCGAGCCAGATCCAGCGGAAGTCCGCGTACTGCAGCGCGACGCCGTAGCGGTGGAGGACGGATCTGATGCTGGCCTGCATATCGCTCCTGTCCGGAGGCGGACGTGCTCCTGTGGACTGCGGGCATCTTACACCGCTCGGCGAGTGCGCGACGTCTCCCCTTTCACCCTTTGCCGATTGGGGCTACAATGCGCCCGGCGCGCTGCGGTTCCGCACGGTTGCGCATACCCGGAAGATTCAATGGAGGGATGAAATGACTACCAACCAGTACTGGTGGCCGGATCAGGTAGACCTGAAGCCTCTTCGCCAGCATTCTCCCCAGTCCGACCCGATGGGCGGAGACTTCGACTACTCGGAGGCGGTGAAGAGCCTCGACGTCGAGGCGTTGAAGAAGGACATCGAAGAGGTCATGACGACCTCGCAGGACTGGTGGCCGGCGGACTACGGCCACTATGGGCCGCTCTTCATCCGTATGACGTGGCACGCAGCGGGCACGTACCGCATCAGCGACGGCCGCGGCGGCGGCGGCTCAGGCCACCAGCGCTTCGCTCCCCTCAACAGCTGGCCGGACAACGGCAACCTGGACAAGGCGCGCCGCCTGCTGTGGCCGGTCAAGCAGAAGTACGGACGGAGTCTGTCCTGGGCCGACCTCATCATCTTCGCTGGCAACTGCGCGCTGGAGTCGATGGGTTTCAAGACCTTCGGTTTCGCCTTCGGGCGCCCGGACGTCTGGGAAGCGGACGAGACCGACTGGGGCGCAGAGCAAACGTGGCTCGACGACCAGCGCCACAGCGGCGACGGCGAACTGCAGGGGCCCCTCGGCGCGGACCACATGGGCCTGATCTACGTGAACCCTGAGGGCCCGAACGGCAACCCGGACCCGATGGCCGCGGCCAAGTACATCCGTCAGACGTTCAAGCGCATGGCCATGAACGACGAGGAGACCGTTGCGCTCATCGCGGGTGGGCACACGTTCGGCAAGGCGCACGGCGCGGCCCCTGATTCTCTCCACGTCGGCCCCGAGCCGGAGGGCGCCGGCATCGCCGAGCAGGGCTTCGGCTGGAAGAACAACTTCGGCAGCGGCAAGGCCGGGGACACGATCACCAGCGGCCTGGAGGGCGCCTGGACCAACGAGCCCACAAAATGGGACAACAACTTCTTCGAGAACCTGCACGGTCACGAGTGGGAGCTGACGAAGAGCCCTGCTGGCAAGTCGCAGTACACCCCCACCAATGCAGCCGCGGTGGCCACCGTGCCGGACGCGCACGACCCCGACAAGAAGCACGCGCCGATGATGCTCACGACGGACCTCTCCCTGCGGACGGACCCGGCTTACGCGGCGATCTCGAAGCGCTTCCTCGAGAACCTCTCGGACTTCGAGGACGCTTTCGCCAGGGCGTGGTTCAAGCTGATCCACCGTGACATGGGCCCCCGCAGCCGCTATGTCGGCCCGCTGGTCCCGGAAGAGGCGCTGCTGTGGCAGGACCCCGTTCCGGACGTCGACGGCGAGTTGATCGGGGCGCAGGACGTCGCCGACCTTAAGGCGAAGGTCCTCGCCTCCGGGCTGTCCGTCTCTCAGCTGGTCTCGACGGCGTGGGCGTCGGCGTCGTCGTTCCGCGGCACCGACAAGCGCGGCGGAGCGAACGGAGCACGAGTACGTCTCGCGCCGCAGAAGGACTGGGAAGTGAACGACCCTGCGGCGCTCAGCGGCGTGTTGCAGACGCTGGAGGGCATCCAGGCGGAGTTCAACAGCGGCGGGAAGACGGTCTCGCTCGCCGACCTGATCGTCCTAGCCGGGTGCGCGGGAGTCGAGCAGGCAGCCGGGAACGGCGGTCACGATGTGCAGGTCCCCTTTGCACCGGGTCGCACGGACGCGACGCAGGAGTGGACCGACGAAGAGTCGTTCGCGGTGCTCGAACCCACCGCAGACGGCTTCCGGAACTACGTCCAGGCAGGGCAGGCAGGGAAGCCGGAAGACCTGTTGGTGGAGCGGGCATACATGCTGACGCTCACCGCTCCAGAGATGACCGCGCTCGTCGGCGGCCTGCGGGTGCTCGGTGCGAACTCCGGCGGGTCCACGCACGGCGTACTCACTGACCGTCCGGGGTCGTTGACCAACGATTTCTTCGTGAACCTGCTCGACATGAACACCGAGTGGGGCGCGACCTCCTCGTCCCAGGATGTGTTCGAGGGACGCGACCGTGCGAGCGGTGAGGTTAAGTGGACGGGCACGAGGGTAGACCTTGTGTTCGGGTCCAACTCCGAGCTCCGAGCTCTTGCTGAAGTGTACGGATGCGACGACGGACAGGAGCAGTTCGTCAGCGACTTCGTGAGCGCGTGGAACAAGGTGATGAACCTGGACCGCTACGATCTCGCGTGAACGAGGGCTCGCAACGGCGTTAGCGACACAGTGGGGAGGCCTTCGGGCCTCCCCACTCACATCTGCGGAAGGATATAAGGGTTGGCAGGGTCCTGCTTGTTCCTGTGGAACCCGCGGAGTCGGGAGCATCGCCCGAAGCCGGTTGATCAGACCTCGTAGCAAGCCACGAGATGCCCGGGAGTCTTTTCTTCTATGGGGGGATGCGGATGGTTCAGACAACGCTCGGTGGCAGCGGGGCATCTTTCGTAGAACCGGCAGCGGGAAGGTGGGTCTATCGGCGTAGCTAGGTCGCCGCGTATGTCCGGCACCTGGCGTCGGCGTCCCGGGTCAGCCACGGGCACGGCAGACAACAGCGCCTTCGTATACGGATGCAGCGGATTGCGGAGCAACTCCTCCGTCTCAGCCAGTTCCACCACCTTCCCCAGATACATCACAGCGATGCGGTGGCACATATAGCGCGCGACCGCTAGGTCGTGCGTAACGTACAAGTAGGCTACCCCCAGCTCGGTGGCCAGGTCCTGCATCAAGGACATCACACCCGTTCTGCTGGAAACGTCGAGCATGGAAGTCGGCTCGTCGGCCACCACGAATGAAGGCCGGATGACCAACGCTCGGGCGATGGCTATCCGTTGACGCTGCCCACCCGAAAGCTCGTGGGGGTGGCGGAACAGGAAGGCTCCTGCCGGTGCAAGGCCCACCAGCGTCAGGATCTCCAGCACGCGGTCGACCCGGTACTGAACGTCGCCCATGCCCTGCACGGACAGTGGCTCGGAGATGATGTCGTAGATGGTCCGCCGGGGGTTCATTGACTCATAGGGGTCCTGGAAGATCATCTGCACGCGCCTGCGGAAGGAGCGCAACAGCCGCCCCCTGATGGCGGCGGAGTCCCAGGGGTCATCAGCCGCAGGGGCAACCGAGTCATCGGCGAACCGGAACACTATCTCCCCGTCGGTAGGCTCGAGGAGCTTGACGAGGAGCTTGCCTACGGTCGTCTTGCCACAGCCCGACTCTCCCACCAGCCCGAGGCTCTCCCCGTGCCCCAGTTGGAAACTGACGTCGTCAACGGCATGGATGAAGCTCGATGGCTTGCGGAACGGACCGGCGCCCACGGGGAACAGTTTGGTCAAGCCGTGAACGGCCACCAATGGCTCGCCGTCTGAAGCCTCAGAGCCAGGGGTCCGGGCGTTCGGGGCCTCAGGAGTGTTACTTACGCTTTCCATCCGTCAGCTCTGTGGGACCAGCGTTACATCCAGCGGGTGCCAGCAGGCGGCCCAATGACTGCCGGACTTGACCTGGGGCGGGTACTCGGTGCGGCATACGTCTGTGGCGTAAGCGCAGCGGGGATGGAACGGACAACCCGGGGGAGGGTCCGATAGGTTCGGCGGCTCGCCGGGGAGGTTGGTCAACGGACGCCTTTCCCCGCTGATGCTCGGGAATGAAGACATCAGCGCTGCAGTGTAGGGATGAGCGGGGGTCTGGAACACGTCAGCGGTGTCTCCCATCTCCACCAGTCGCCCGGCGTACATCACTCCTACCACGTCCGTCACTTCCGCGACCGCCCCTATGTCGTGGCTGATGTAGATGATGCTCATGGCGAGTTGCTGCTGAATGGCCTTCAGCTCCCGGAGTATCCGGTCCTGCACTATGACATCCAAAGCAGTGGTCGGCTCGTCGGCGATCATCAGGTCGGGGTCGCACGACAAGGCCATGGCGATGACCGCCCGCTGGCGCATGCCGCCGCTGAATTCGTGGGGGTAACGCTCCATCAACTGGGGGTCCAGCCCCACCATCCGGAACAGGCGGGCCACCCGCTCCCTGGCTGCGGTGTCTGTGGGCTCGACGTTGTGCGTCTCGATGGCTTCGATGATCTGCTGGCCCACGCGGTACACCGGATTCAGAACGTTCATGGCGGCCTGGAAGACCATGGAGATGCGCCGCCACCGCTGGAGTCGCATCTCCTCCTCGGTCAAGAGGAAGACGTCCTGCCCGTCCAGGAGCACGCGGCCAGCCGACAACCGTGCGTTGTCGGGCAACAGGCGCATGAGGCAGTTGGCGACGGAGGTCTTTCCGCAGCCGGACTCACCCACCAGCCCCAGCGCGGAGCCTCGGGCCAACTCGAAGCTGACGTTCCGGATGGCCTGCACCTCTCCCTGCCTGGTCTGATAGCTCAGGCTCAGACCGTCCACCGTCAACAAGGGGTCGCTCCGGTCAGTCATTGCGCCGCCTCAGCCGGGGGTTCACCACCTCGTCCAGGGCTCTTCCTGCCAGGTAGAACGCGCTGCAGAGAAGGGTGATGGAAGCTCCTGCAGGCACTATCAGCCACCAATACCGGGTGCCGCCCAGCAGATACCCGCCGGTGTTGGCGGTATGGATCATGATTCCCCAGCTCATCCTGAGGTCCAGGAGGCCGAGGAACGACAGCACAGCCTCGGCAAAGATGGCGCTGGTGACGGTGAACATCATGTAAAGCAGGGCCAGGGGCAACAGGTGGGGGATGATGTGTACGAATATGATGTGGAAGTCGCCGCCGCCAGCCACGCGCGCGGCTTCGATGAAGGGCTTCACCTTGATGCTGAGCGCCTGAGACTTCAGGATGATGGCCGTTCCGCCGAACCCCCCCAGCACACCGATTATCAGCGCCAGGTAGAACAGGTTGAGATGGAACAGGGCGCTCAACACTATCAACAGCGATATAGCCGGCAGAGCGATGATCAGGTCAGCCAGCCGCATGAAGAAGGCATCCAGCAGCCTGCCGTAGTAGGCGGCCACCGCGCCGACGAAGGTCGCGATGCCCACGGTCACCAGTGCGGCGGTTATCCCCAGCACGAACTCGGAGCGGGTGCTGTAGAGGAGCTGGCTCAGCACGTCCCGGCCCAACGGATCGGTCCCGAGGGGATGCTTCCAGCTCGGCGGCGCCGGCTGCTCCACCTGGTCGAAGGAGTATCCCGTCACGGGGTCGTAGGTGGCAGGGTCCCAGACGAACGCCATCAGGATGGGATGAGCGGCCGCCATCAGGGCGAAGGCGACTATGGTGAAGAGGGACAGCCTGCCCATCCGGCTTTCCATGAAGATGCCCCAGCCACTCCTGAACGAACGCCACATCAGCCGCAGTCGCGCCAGCACGAACCGCACCCGGCCGCGGCCGAGTTCGACCTCGAACTCCGGGGTGGGTATGGGGCCGACCGGCACTGGGGTAGTCATTGGTAGCGGATCCTGGGGTCGAGGTAGACGTAAAGGACATCGACTATGACGTGGGCCAGGAGCGAGAGAGTCCCTATGAAGAGCATGGCGCCCATGACCAGCGGCAGGTCTTCGCTCCTCACGGCCTCGAGGAGGGTCAAGCCGGTGCCAGGCCAGGAGAAGACACTCTCGATAATCACGCTGCCATCTATCGCGAATATCAGGCTGTAGACCAGGCTGGTAACGATCGGCAGCATGGCGTTCCGGGCGGCGTGGCGGTCACGCACCTGCTTGTCGGGCAGGCCCTTGGCCCGCGCAGCCATCACGTAGTCCTCGCGGATGGTCTCGAGCATGCTGTTGCGGGTCAGAAGCATCGTCCCGGCGAAGGATATGAGCGTGAGGGTAGCGACAGGCAGGACCATGTGCTTCACGATGTCCAGCGCCAACCCGCCGATCCCCGAAAGGGTCCAGGCCACCACGATGACCAGCGCGCCACCGAGGAGTATGGGAAGGGCAACCACAGACGGTACCCGCCGTCCAAACCTCTTGAGGAACAGCATGACCAGCAGCGCGAAGGTGATGAAGGCCGCCGCGCTGAGCAGCATATTGCCGAAGACGTAGTTGGCGCTGACATCGGCCCCCCGCCACACCAGGGGGTCCAGGAACTTGCCCACCGGGAACCAGCCCAGCCTGAAGGCGAACACCCAGATCATCATGAGAGCGAAGGCCGGTGTGAAGGCCGTGAACAGCATCGCTCCCGAGATGGTGGCACCGTACTCGAACAGGCCGCCCCGGCGCCAGGCGATGGCCTTGCCCAGGAAGAACCCGATGTAGAAGGACACGGCGGTGGCGGTGAGGAACAGCACCAGCGTCCGAGGTACCCGCTCCGCCAGCACGTCCAGCACGGGCCGCGGAAAGTTCCCGAAGGACACCCCGAGATTGCCCGTGAGGGTGTTCTTGAGATGGATCAGGTACTGCTGCCACGCCGGTTTGTCCAGCCCGAACGCAGCCCTGATCTGGTCCTTCACTTCGGGCGGCAGGTCCGGGTTGAGCACGTAGAAGGAAGCGTAGTCCCCCGGCTGCGCCTGCACCAGGAAGAAGGTGAACGTGATGATGAGGAACAGCGTCAACACCATCTGCCCGGTTCGCCTGACCAGATAGCCCGTCATCAGGCCTGACTTCTCAACGCGATGCTCAGAGTCGTTGCTCCCCCGCCGTGAGTCCGGGCTGACCGTGCCGAACGCCGCATGCTGCCGGGAAGGCTACCTGAAGTCCACCAGAGTGGGCATCCCGGAAACGCTTTGCAGACCGCCCCATGTGTCAGTGTAGGGGAACTCGATCCGCTCGCTCCGGTAGGTTTCCACGATGGGCGTGTCGAACAGCACGACGTAGGGCAGGTCTTCCGCGAGGAACGCCTGCATCTCGAAGGCCTGCTGACGCGCCGCCTCCAGGTCGGTTTCGGCAAGCAGTCCGTCGGCCAGGCGGTCGAAGTCCGGGTTGTTGTACCCGCCCGGATTGTACCCTTCCAGTGCCGAATGACGGCTGTGGAAGAACGACTCGAGGTAGTCCGGGAAGGGACTGAGGCCCCAGCCAAGGATCCACATGTCGAAGTCCTGCTGGTCGAACACCTGCTCAACGATGACGTTGAACCCGGTGAGGTTGGCCCGCACAGGAATGCCCAGGTCGCTCAGCCACCGCTCGATCCAGATGGCGAAGGTGGAGCGCAGAGGGTCGTATCCCGCACTGGGCGCCAGCACCTCCATCGGAGGTACGGGTTCGCCGTCGGGCATCCTCAGTCCCTCACCCCGTTGTTCGACGAAGTTGCCGTCCTCGCTGACCCGGGGCTCCGTCTCCCAGGTGAACCCTGCTTCCTTGAGCAGGTCTATAGCCCTGCCGACGCGCTCCTGGCGGGTCAGTCCCTTCCCGATGAGCGGTACGTCGGCGTTGTACCAGGCGCCGTTGCCCTCCGGCACCATCGTGTATATGGGGATGGCTACGCCCTGCAGCACGGTGTCCACCAGGAATTCCTTGTCTATCAGGGTTGCAACCGCCTGCCGGAAAGCCTTGTTGTCCATGGGTGCTCTGCGGAAGTTGAACCCCAGGTAGCGGACCCCGTCGGATGCATTCTCGATGGTTGTCAGGCCGTCCTCCCCCGCCAGCTGCTCCTGCAGCCCCTTGGACAGCCCCAGCGGGTTCAGCATGAAGTCGATGTCGCCCTTCTTGAGGGCCAGGACGGCTGCGTCCTGGCTGCCGTAGATAGAGTAGATGGTGCTTGCCGCGAACGGGCCTTCCACGTACTCCAGCACCGTCTCGCCGCCGGGCTCACCGTAGGCCGTGAACTCGTTGAGCTCGGTAGTGGTGGCGGAGTAGGCGCCGCTGGCATACAGCGCGACCTCCGTCCCGCTGAAGGAGTAGTCCTCGTTCCTGTCCTTCTCTGCGAAGGCGCCCCGTTCCCACTGGTCGAAGATGAAGCCACCGGCGCTCGGTTCCCCTTCGGGGACATGGGAGAACAGCACCTTCTGCTGCTCGGTCGTGTCGCCGGCCTGCCAGGCCTCGGCCACCACCGGCTCCCAGTAGGCCTTCGAGAAGATGGGCATGAACGCCAGCCCGAACTGCCATCGCGCCAGGCCCGGCTTCTGCTTGAAGAAGATCTTGAGCCGATACAGGCCGTCGGCCTCGGCGTGGTCGAAGAACTCCGGGTCTACTATCGAAGGCCAGTTCCCGGTGAGCTGCATCTCCGCGGCTGTATTGGCCGTGAACGCGAAGTCCTCTGCGGTGACGTCGCTGCCGTCGCTCCACTTCACGCCTTCTATCAGCTCCACTTCCGTGGTCCAGAATGTCTCGCCTTCCACCACCTCCTCCTCAAGGGGAGTGGGGAAGTCGGCCGCCAGCGATGGGACCCAGTCGTACCTCTGGGCCGAATACGCATAGAGGGCCGGCTTGCCTCCAGCGAGCACGTAGCCGTTCCATACGGTCCCGTCCGGCCCCAGGTAGGCCCAGTGGTTGGTTGTGGTCAGGTCCTCAGCGATGCCGATCCGGTAGACGTTCTCCGCCGCCGCTTCGGACGGAGCCGCCGATGTCCCCACAGGGACTTCGCCAGCCCCCGGTTCAGGAGTGACCTCTTCCCCGGTGCATCCCGGCAACAGGAAAAGGACTGGCAAGAGCAGGACGAACGCAAGCGGAGCTCTGAGACGCATCTCCGGTTCACCTCACG
Organism: Chloroflexota bacterium; assembly: GCA_028874795.1. Classification (GTDB taxonomy): domain Bacteria; phylum Chloroflexota; class Dehalococcoidia; order Lucifugimonadales; family Australimonadaceae; genus Bin16. The sequence goes on along the minus strand of JAPPHT010000004.1, from coordinate 936 downwards.
AGTAGACGGCAACTGAGAATAGCACGAGGACCCGGGTTGGTGCGCTCAGGGGGGCGACACCCCACGTCGTCGCCAAGTGGTCGCCAGCTGTCCGACCGACGATCCATTCCTATATCGACGGGGCGGACGTCGCGGACGTCGCCCTCAGCCGCCGCGTTGTGAGATTGGTAACAGGTGGTGGGCCACCCTGGAATCGAACCAGGGACCTCAGTCTTATCAGGACTGCGCTCTAACCGACTGAGCTAGTGGCCCACGCGCTGAGCGAGTATAGCGCCCGAGAATGAGAGAGACCAGCCACGGGGCTGGTCTCTCTGTGCTCAGGCGCCTTAACCCGTGAATAGTGGAAGGAAAGACTTGGTTGCCGCCGGACCCTCGCAAGGAGGGAGTGAGGCCGCCGTTGTCAGGACGAAGGAGCAGAAGCTCGACCGATCGTCTGACGCGGGCAGGTCTCTCCGAGCGGACCGACCTGGGGTTCCCTATGGAGGGGACTCCCTAGAAAGGAGGTGATCCAGCCGCACCTTCCGGTACAGCTACCTTGTTACGACTTAGTCCCAGTCACCAGTCCCGCCCTAGGCGCAGGCCTCCTTACGGTTGGCTGTGCGACTTCAAGCGTTACCGGCTTCCATGACTTGACGGGCGGTGTGTACAAGGCCCGGGAACGTATTCACCGCAGGATGGCTGATCTGCGGTTACTAGCAACTCCACGTTCATGCAGGCGAGTTGCAGCCTGCAATCCCAACTGGGGGTAGGTTTAAGGGATTAGCTCCACCTCGCAGTGTGGCTGCCCGTTGTCCTACCCATTGTAGCGTGTGTGTCGCCCAGGGCGTAAGAGCCATGATGACTTGACGTCATCCCCACCTTCCTCCTCGAATTACGAGGCAGTCTCGCTAGAGAGTGTAACTAGCGACGAGGGTTGCGCTCGTTGCGGGACTTAAC
>JAPPHT010000086.1 GCA_028874795.1 Chloroflexota bacterium | reverse complement strand
CCGAGGTGCTACGAGAGCAGGTGTTGCACTTCGAATGTGAATTCACCTTCCCGCCGGTGCGGGAATGACGAGGATGCCTCTCCCCATGACGCCTGTTTTCACAAGAACGACGGGAATCTGGATGACGGGCGCACGATGAACACGCTGGTGCTTGCGCCGTTCTCAGACGACGGGCTCGCCCGCCTGGCCGCGCTCGGCCGCGTGGCGCACGAGCCGTGGACCGAGACGCACACGCTCTGGGACCCGGAGGAGTTGGGCGCTCGGCTGACGGACGAAGGCTTCGACGCGCTCGCGGTCGAGGCCGACTTCCTCTTCGAAGAGCTGTTCCATGCCGCTACCAGGCTGCGGATCGCGGCCACCTGCCGCGGCGACCTCCACCACGCGGACGTCGACGCCGCGACCGAGCTCGGCATCGCCATCGTGCACACGCCCGCGCGGAACGCGCAGGCGGTCGCCGAGTTCGCGGTCGCGCAGATGCTTGCCCTGGCTCGCCACACGAGCACGGGAGAACGGTACGTGCGTGAGGGTCGATGGGAGGACCCCACCGACCCGTACGTCCGCTTCCGGGGGCGCGAGCTGGCCGGAGCCACGCTGGGGATCGTGGGCTTCGGCGCGATAGGGCGCGCCGTGGCACGCATCGCCGCCGGTTTCGGGATGCGCATCCTCGCCTACGACCCGTACGTTGGTGAGGCGGAGGGAGTGGAGATGACCGGCCTCGAAGCGCTGCTCGCAGCGTCGGACTACGTGTCGATGCACGTACCGGACACGCCCGAGACGATGGGGATGCTGGACGAAGCCCGCATCGCGGCGATGAAGCCCGGTGCGTACGTCGTGAACGTCACCAACTCGTCAGTGGCGGACCGGGCGGCGCTGGCGGCGGCGCTCAAGACGGGCAGGCTCGCCGGGGCCGCGCTCGACGTGCACGAGGCGCACCCCATCCCGCCGGACTCGCCGTTCATCGGCCTGCCGAACGTGCTGTTGACGCCGCACATCGGCGGCGCGACACAGGAGACGATAGAGCGGCACTCCGCGATGGTGGCCGAGGACTTCGAGCGCTTCGCTCGGGGCGAGCAGCCGTTGCGGCTCGTCAACCCGGACGTGTGGGGACGGATGAGGGGTTAGGGCATACTCACGTTAGTTCATCGTTCTTGAAACTCGTTCCAGTCCACGCCCAACTGCCTGATCGCCGAGCGCAAGGTCCCGATCTTCAAATCGCGTCCACCCCAGTCCGGCAGCACGGCATCCCTCTGCGTGCGGGGATTGAACCATCCTCTGTGAGAACCCCTTCCACGCCTGGGTATCTCGTAACAACCAAGCTCTGCAAGCTTGCGGGCCGCGTCCCGGTATCTCACGGCACTGAGACGATAGCCTCGACGGATAAGGGGCCTTTGGCATCGTCGAAGTAGATGCCTGACGGCAACGGACGTCCCCGGTCCTGGTAGATCTCGGCCACTGCTGCGAATGCGTCCTCGGCATTGGCCAAGGCCTCGGCCACGGTATCGCCTTCGGTTATCAACTCCGGCAACAACGGAGAGGTGACGGTGTAGCCACCTTCGGGCTGAGGCTCCAGCACCAAGGGTATCCTCGCTATCATCCTGCCCTCCTCATCCGACGCTCCGTATTCTACACCGCCTGCGGTTCACCCTCACCCGCCGCATGACCTGCCCGGTCACTCTGGGTTCCCCGCCGGTGCAGGAATGACGGTCTGTCAGCCGTCGAGCGCGTAGAGGCGGGCGCAGTTGTCCCAGAGCACCTTGCGGCGGGACTCGTCCGGGATGTCGAGCTCGAAGAACTCGTCCATGGCGTGGGGGAAGGCGCTGTCGGGGTGGGGGTAGTCGGTGGAGATGACCATGATGTCGTTGCCGTAGCGCTCCATCACGTCCGCCGCCAGCTCCTCGTCCGCCTCCATGGAGAGGACACACTGGCGCAGGAAGTAATCGCTCGGCTGCAGCGACAGGTCGGTCTCCATGTATTTCGCGTACTGGTCGTCCAGGCGGTAGAGCAGCCAGGGCAGCCAGCCGCAGTTGGCCTCCAGGAAGGCGACGCGCAGCGCGGGATGCCGCTCCAGGACACCCGTCATCGTGAGGCCGGCCATCGCGCCCATGATCTGCGTGGGGAAGCTGAGCGCGTGCGTCATGGTGCGCGGCGACGGGTGACGCAGGAATTTCCGGCTGATGTCCTCGCGTCCCGGCGCGGTGGACGTGCCGTGCAGGCAGACCGCGGCGCCGAGCCGCTCGACCTCTGTCCAGAGCGGCTCTACCTCCTCGTCGTACAGCAGGCGCCCGTTCACCGGCTCCGTGTGAACAGTGACGCCCACGAAGCCCAGCTCGGTCACGGCGCGGCGCGCCTCTTCGATCGCGAGGTCGAGCGCCTGCAGGGGCAGCAGCGCGATGCCCTTCAGCCGGTCCGGGTCGGTCGCGCAGTAGTCGCGCATCCAGTTGTTGTACGCACGGCAGAGGGCAGCGGCGTAGTCGGGTTCGAGGTCGTCCAGCCCCACGATCCACGTGCCGCCGTTCGTGCGGAAGAGCGCTGCGACGTCGACGCCCTCAATGTCCATCGCTTCCAGGGTGGTCGCGGCGTCGAACCCGTGCTCGAACGCTTTCACCTGGAACGGCGTCCGCTCCTTCTTCGTCTTCAGGAGCGCGTTGGCCCTGGCAAACTCCGGCCACTCGTTCCACAACGGGAACGGCTTGCCGTCGATCACCCACGTGTCGACGCCGGTGACGTCGCTGCGTTGCATGACGGGCATACGCGAGCGGAACGGCGCTTCGAGGTAGTCCTCGAAGAGGCTCGCCGGTTCGATAACGTGGATGTCGCTGTCCAGTACCTTGAACCCGTTCTTCATGGCGTCTTTCTACCGGAACCGGCGGGAGGCGGTCAATGCGACAGCGGCGGACGGGTGGTAGGCTTCCGCGCGTGATTGCGCGCGTGATACTCGTGCTCGACCTCGGCAGCAGCCGCCTGCGGTGCGCGACGGTCCCGCTCGGCGACGGTGGCGCCCCTCTGGAGGTAGCGCGGGCCCCCTACCCGGTCAGGAACGACCGCGCCGGGGCGCTGGCGCACGCCTACAACCCGCATCTGCTCCGGACGAGGCTGCTGCGGACGCTGGCGCAGGGAGCACAGGCTGCGGGACCGGGCAACGTGGCCGCCGTCGCCGTGACGGCGCAACGACTCGCAACGTGCTTCTTCGACGCTCGCCTCAGGACGCTGAGCGCAGGCGCGAACAACGATACCCGCGCCGTCTTCCAGGGCGGCGTCATGGACGACGCGCACGGCCCTCTCATCCACCGCACGACAGGCCATCTGCCCGCCATGCTGTTCGCCCCGTCCAAGTACGCCTGGTGGCGCGAGAACAGGCCCCACAAGGCGCGGCGCATCGCCAAGACGGCCGGACTCGACGCCTGGGCCGCGCTCCAACTCACCGAGACGCTCGCCGAAACGAGGCTGGGACTCGCTGAGTCCGGCCTGCTTGACGTCACGTCCGGCAAACCAGCGGGGGCGCTGCTGGAGCGACTCGGCTTGCCGCTCAATCTGCTCGCAGACACGCTGCCGCCGGACGCGCCCGTGGGGCAACTGACGGCAGAAGCGGCAGAGGCGACCCGACTGCCGCGCGCGACTCCTGTACACCTGGCGGGACCGGACTCGCACGCCGCAACTGTCGGCTGCGGCGCGGCGTCGGACGGCGCCGCGGCCTGTTCAGCGGGGTGGAGCGCTCCGGTGCACGTTACGACACGATCGCCCGCGTTCGACTCCGCGGCGCGCACGTGGACGTCGCTGCACGGAGTGAACGGCAAGTGGACGGTGGAGGCGACGCCCGGAGAAACCGGACGGATGGTCGACTTCGTGCGGCGGGTGCTCGCACCCCGCGCATCGCATGAGCGGTTCGACGCGCTGGCGCAGTTGGCATTCGACAGTGGACGCCCTGTGACCGCGCTCCTTGGCCCGCGCGCCATCGATCTCTCCAACCCCGCCATCACGATGGGCGGCGTGCTCATGCCCGCTCCCGTCACACAGGAGGGACTGGACGCCGCCGACGTCGCCCGTGCCGCGTTCGAGAACGCCGCGTTCGCCATCCGCGAAAGCCTGTCGCTGGCGCGGAGTGTCGCAGGGGCGGAGCCGGGAGCGTTCGCGCTTTCCGGCGGCATGGCGGAGAGTGCCGTCTTCCCTCAACTGCTGGCCGACGTGCTTGGTGAGCCGGTGCGTATACATCACAACGCGACCGCGGCCGGCGCCGCGGCGCTGGCGTCCACGCCCGCGAGCGAACTCAAGGGACGCTGTGCTGACCTCGCCGCGAACGGCGTAAGCGTCGAGCCCGGCCCGCGCTCGGGGGAGTGCAGGGAGTCGTACGAGCGCTGGCTGCGCCTCCGGGAGCGGTTGGACGCGCTGACGGAGGAACTTTAAGCGATTCATTGTCATTCCGAGCGGAGCCGAGGAATCTCTCGGGCTCGCCTCACAGTAGACCGACGTTTTCCCGAGAGATATTTCGGCTCCGCCTCTGGCTCCGCTCAACATGACAAGCACCCCCTGTCCACACCACCACGAGGGCCCTCACCCGCGCTTCAGCGCGCCCTCTCCCCTCAGGAGAGGTGGGCGCCCCACCCTTCCCTTCCACCGCGCGGCCTGGCGGTCGCCCTGGACTCCCGCTTCCGCGGGAGTGACGGATGAGGCGCTCCCATAGGCGGGGCGTGCGCTGCTATGCTTAATCCGAGATGACGACGAACGGCACGACGTACGAACAGCTGCGACTCGAGGTGATCGAGGCGGCACGGGCGATGTACCGCAGCGGCCTCGTCGTCGGCTCGTCGGGCAACGTCAGCGCACGCGTGCGGGGCGAGGAGCTGCTCGCTATCACGACGGCGGGCAAGGACTACGAGACGATGGGGCTCGACGAGGTGGTCGTCACCGATTTCGAGGGAGACGCCGTCGAGGGAGACGGTCTGCCGTCCACCGAGATGCTGATGCACGTCGCCGTCTACCGCGCCCGGCCCGACGTGCGGGCGGTGATGCACACGCACTCGGTCTATGCGAGCGCGCTTGCGGTGGCCGGCGAGCCGCTCCCGCCGCTCATCGACGAGATGGTTATCGTCCTGGGAGACAGCATCCAGGTCTCCGATTACGCGTTCCCCGCCACGGAGGAGCTCGGCGACGCGGTGGTCGCCGCACTCGGCGAGCGGAACGCCGCGCTCATCCGGAACCATGGCCTTGTGGGCGTCGGGAGGAGCCTCGCGGAGGCGCTGCACGTCTGCCAACTGGCCGAGCACGTCGCCCACATCTATGCGGCAGCGAAGACGCTCGGCACGCCAAAGCCGCTGCCGGACGAAGCTATCGCTACTGAAACAGCGCTCTTCCGCATGAGCCGGAAGGTGGAAAGCACATGAAGGTCAACCCTTCGTCATTCCGAGCGGAGCGCAGCGCAGCCGAGGAATCTCTCGGGCGGGTTGCAATGCCGAAAGTCACTCCCCCGAGAGATGTTTCGACTCCGCCCTCCGGCTCCGCTCAACATGACACACCGTGCTCTATAGGCAAGAGAGTGGAGAGCGCATGAAGGTCCCCCCGTTCCTGCTCCGCAGGCTGTACGTGAAGGGCAGTCTCACCGCGACGGCGGACGGCTTCATGTTCCGGCTGGAGAACAAGCTCGGCTCCGGCTACGCCAAGCGCATGCTGCCGCTGACGCTGGACGGCGAGCCGCTGGACCTGGCGGCGTCCTCGTTCGAGATCGACGGCGAGGAGACGACGTTCGACGCGGTGTCTGAGAGCGTGCCCTTCACGCTGGCGATGAACAAGACGACGACCATCGCGTACCGGGGCGGAGCCGTGGCGCCGGGTCCGCACAAGGTCGGACTCGGGTTCGAGGTCGCGGGGCTCGGCGAGCTCGGCTTCGACTTCACGGACGAGGCAGCCGCGACGGAGCGCGGAGCAGGTTGAGCGCGCCGCGCTCTATCGCGGTCACCGGAGCGTCGGGGTACATCGGCACCCGCCTCATACGGCGCCTGCTCGAAAAGCGGGACGTTGAGCGTGTCACGGGCGTGGACGTGCGCCACTCGACCATCCGGCACGAGCGCTACACCCACGTCCTGCAGGACATGACCGCTCCGCTCGACGATGCGTTCGCCGGGGCTGAGGCGGTTGTTCACCTGGCGTTCGTGCTCCGGCAGCTCCGAGACCGCGTGGAGGGGAGGCGGATCAACGTCGGGGGCGCGGAGAGCGGCCTGCGCGCCTGCGCGAGCGCGGGCGTGGGCCGCGTCGTGCTGATGTCGAGCGCGACGGTCTACGGTCCGCGCGCAGACAATCCGCCCGCGTTGACGGAGGAAGCGCCACTGCGTCCACCTCCTGGATTCGCTTACGCGGAGGACAAGGCGGCGTGCGAGGCGCTCTTCCAAGCGTTCGCGGAGCAGCACCCGGAGACGTGCGTCTCCATCCTGCGGGGGTGCGTCGTGATGGGGCCGAACGCGTCGAACTTCATCACCGCCGCGCTGGACAAGCCGCTGCTGATCGGCGTTCGGGGCGACGATCCGGAGATGCAGTTCGTCCACGAGGACGACCTTGCCGAAGTGCTCCTGCGGTTCGTGACGGAGCCGCACCCGGGCGTGTACAACGTGGCGGGCAGCGGGAGCGTGCGCTGGAGCGAGGCGGTGTCGCTTGCGGGGAAGCGGCTGGTCCGGCTCCCTGCCCCGCTCGCCTACGGGCTGACGGACCTCGCTTGGCGCGCTCGCCTGCAGAGCGACTCGCCATCGGCTGGGCTGGACTTCATCAGGTGGCCCTGGACGGTGAGCACGGAGAAGCTCGCTGCGGAGACCGGTTACGCGTTCCGGCACACGTCGCGTGAGGCGCTGGCGGCGTATCTCAGCCGGGCCGCGTGAGCGTGCCGTCCTTGACAGAAGAGGGTCACGGCCATAGGCTATTGTTGACCGCTGAGGTCGACAATACGCCACCGTCCCCCGAGAGATGCTTCGGCTCCGCTCAGCATGACACCCCACCCCTACACCCCACCGCGCGGCCTCACGACCGCTCTGGATCCCCGCCTTCGCGGGAATGACGGGATTTCGCAGCAATGACGAACCGCACCGTTCAAGAACTCGCCGAGCAGTCCTATAAGTACGGCTGGACGACCGAGGTCGAGGAAGAGTCCGCGCCGCCCGGTCTCAGCGAGGAGATCGTGCGGTGGATATCCGAGCGGAAGGGCGAGCCTGAGTGGCTGCTGGAGTGGCGGCTGAAGGCGTACCGGCACTTCATGCGCCTGCTGGGCGACGCGCAACTCCCCGCCTGGGCGAACGTGAGCCACCCCCCCATCGACTTCCAGTCGATACGCTACTACGCCGCGCCCAAGCCGAAGCTGGAGCTCGAGAGCCTCGACGAGGTGGACGCCGAGATCCTGAAGACGTACGAGAGGCTGGGCATCCCGCTGGAGGAGCAGAAGCGGCTCGCGGGCGTGGCGGTGGACGCCATCTTCGACAGCGTGAGCGTCATGACCACGGCGAAGGAGACGCTGGCGAAGTACGGGGTCATCTTCTCGTCCGTGTCAGAGGCGGTGAAGGAGCATCCGGAACTCGTGAAGAAGTACCTGGGCTCCGTCGTTCCCCACTCGGACAACTTCTACGCGGCGCTGAACTCGGCGGTGTTCTCGGACGGCTCGTTCGTCTACATCCCGCCGGGCGTCCGCTGTCCGCTGGAGCTCTCCACGTACTTCCGGATCAACGCCGAGGGGTCCGGCCAGTTCGAGCGCACGCTCATCATCGCGGACAAGGGTTCGTACGTGAGCTACCTGGAGGGCTGCTCAGCGCCGATGCGGGACGAGAACCAGCTGCACGCGGCGGTCGTGGAGCTCGTCGCGCTGGACGACGCCGAGATCAAGTACTCGACCATCCAGAACTGGTACCCGGGCGACGACAACGGCAAGGGCGGCATCTACAACTTCGTCACGAAGCGCGGGAAGTGCGCTGGCGACCGCTCGCGCATCTCCTGGACGCAGGTGGAGACGGGCTCCGCCATCACGTGGAAGTACCCGAGCGTGCTGCTCCAGGGCGACCACTCGACCGGCGAGTTCTACTCCGTCGCGCTCGCCAAGGGACGGCAGCAGGCAGACACCGGCACGAAGATGACGCACATCGGCAGGAACACATCCAGCCGCATCATCTCCAAGGGCATCTCGGCGGGGCACGGCAACAACACGTACCGGGGCCTCGTGAAGGTGCTGCCGAAGGCGGAGGGCGCGGTCAATTTCACGCAGTGCGACTCGCTGCTCATCGGCGACCAGTGCGGCGCGCACACCGTTCCGTACATCGAGGTGCAGAACAGGTCAGCGAGTGTCGAGCACGAGGCGTCGACGACCAAGGTGAGCGAGGAACAGCTCTTCTACTGCCAGCAGCGCGGGCTCGCGCGCGAGGACGCGCAGTCCGTCATCGTCAACGGCTTCGTTCGTGACGTGGTGAAGCGGCTGCCGCTGGAGTTCGCAGTGGAGGCGGATCGGCTGCTCGAAGTCAACCTGGAGGGGACGGTCGGCTGATGCTCGAAGTACGCGGGTTGTACGCCGAGGTGAACGGCGTCGAGATACTGAAGGGCGTCGACCTGAGCGTCGGCGCGGACGAGACGCACGCCATCATGGGGCCGAACGGCTCCGGCAAGAGCACGCTCGCTTACGTGCTGGCGGGGCGTCCCGGCTACGAGGTGACCGCCGGCAGCGTAACGTTCGACGGCGAGGACCTGTTCGCGCTGCCCGCCGAGGAGCGCGCCCGCAGGGGCCTGTTCCTCTCGTTCCAGCACCCGGTGGAGATCCCGGGCGTGCGGATGGACCACTTCCTGCGCGCGGGCTACAACGAGCTGCGCAAGAGCGCGGGCGAGGAGCAGTTGGACCCGCTGAAGTTCGACCGGCTGATCCGCAGCAAGGCCAAGGTCGTCGAGATGGAACCGGCGATGACCAAACGCGCGGTCAACGAAGGTTTCTCCGGCGGCGAGAAGAAGCGGAACGAGGTGCTGCAGATGGCGGTGCTGGAGCCGCGCCTGCGCATCCTGGACGAGATTGACTCCGGGCTGGACGTCGACGCGCTGCGAGAGGTCGCACGCGGCATCACGGACCTCAGCGCCCCCGGCACGTCCACCATCCTCGTAACCCATTACGACCGCATCCTCTCCTACCTCGAACCGGACTACGTCCACGTGCTCATCGACGGCCGCATCGCCCGCTCCGGCGGACGGGCCCTCGCGAAGGAGATCGAGGAGCGCGGCTACGACTGGGTCGAGGCCGGGGCGGGCGCCTGACGCTCCGATGACCCAGCACGCGACCGCAATCGAGTCCTGGTCCGAGCAGTTCCATCGCTTCGAGCGGAACGGCGCGGAGACCGGCCCCGCGTGGCTGCGCGACGTCCGCAGGAGCGCGTTCAGCGATTTCGAGCGCCTCGGCTTCCCAACCGCCCGAAAGGGCAATGAACCGTGGAAGTACACCAACGTCCGCCCTATAGCCGAGTCCTCGTTCGCGCTCGCGGAGTACGCACAGGCCGCTAGCGCAGGCGTCGACCTGCACGCCTACGAACTCCCCTGCCCGCGCGTTCACCAACTCGTGTTCGTGGACGGCCACTACGAGCCGGGACTCTCCACCGAACCGGTGAGCGAGGCAGGGCTGCACAGCGACGTGCTCGCAAGGCGCGGCGACGGCCCGGTCGTGGGGCGTCTCGCCGATGCCATCGAGTACCGCGTGCCGCTGGTGCGCGAGCACCTGGGACGGCTGGCGCCGGCGTCGGGCAACGGCTTTACGGCACTCAACACCGCGTTCCTGCGGGACGGGGCGTTCGTCCAGATACCGGAGGGCACGTTCGTCCCCGAGCCGATCTACCTGCTGTTCATCTCCACGGGCGCGCGGACCGTCGTCACGCACCCGCGCGTGCTCATCGCCGCGGGCGCGGACAGCAGCGCGACGGTGCTGCAGAGCTTCCACAGCCTGGACGGCGGCACGTACCTCACGAACGCGCTGACGGAGGTCGTCACCGGCCCCGGCGCGTCGCTCCGCCTCTGCACGCTGCAGCGCGAGAGCAACGACGCCTTTCACATCGCGACGACCCGGATGGAGCAGGCGCGCGACAGCCGCATCGCATCCGTGGTCGTCGACCTCGGGGGACGGCTGGTGCGCCGCGAGACCGCAACGCTGCTCGGCGCGTCCGGCGCAAGCGTCAACCTGTGCGGGCTGTACCACGGCGCGGGCGAGCGTCACGTGGACAACCAGACATTCGTAGACCACGCCGCGCCGGGAGCGTCGTCCAACGAAATCTACAAGGGCATACTGGACGGCTCGTCGCACGGGGTCTTTTCGGGCGGCGTGCTCGTGAGGCCGGACTCGCAGCACACCGACGCGCACCAGGTGAACAAGAACCTGCTGCTCTCCTCCGACGCGGAGGTGGACACGCAACCGAAGCTGGAGATCTACGCCGACGACGTCACCTGCACGCACGGCGCGGCGGTCGGGCAGCTGGACGCCGACGCACTCTTCTACCTGAAGAGCCGCGGCATCGGCGAGGATGTGGCGCGCAACCTGCTCATGCACGGTTTCGTGAGCGAGGTGCTCGACGCGATCGAGGACGGCGCGGTGCGGCAACACGTCGAAGAAGCCGTGTCCGGATGCCTAGGCGGGAGCGGATGATGTACGACATCGCGCAGGTGCGGAAGGACTTCCCCATCCTCGACCGGATGGTGAACAACGTGCCGTTGGTCTACCTGGACAATGCGGCCACGTCGCAGAAGCCCGCGTCCGTCATCGCCGCGCTCGTGGACTACTACGAGCGGTACAACGCGAACGTCCACCGCGGCGCGCACACGCTGGCGATGGAAGCGACCATGGCCTACGAGGAGGCGCGCGAGAAGGTAGCCGCGTTCATCAACGCACCGTCGCCGGAGAACATCGTCTTCGTGCGCAACACGACCGAGGCGATCAACCTCGTGGCGCACACATGGGCGGCTGAGCGCGTCGGCGCGGGCGAGCGCATCGTCACCACGGAGATGGAGCACCACTCCAACCTGGTGCCGTGGCAGCACGTCGCGAGCGTGAACGACGCGGAGCTGCGCCTGATGGCCGTGGGCGCTGACTACACGCTCGACCTCTCCGACCTGGACGAACTGCTGACCCCCAACACGAGGCTCGTGGCGCTGACGCACATGTCCAACGTGCTCGGGACCATCACGCCGGTGAAGGAGATAACGGAGGCGGCGCACCGCGTGGGCGCCCGTGTGCTGGTCGACGCTGCACAGAGCGTCCCGCACATGCCCGTGGACGTGCAGGAGATGGGCTGCGACTTCATGGCGTTCTCGGGCCACAAGATGGCGGGTCCCACGGGCATCGGAGGGCTCTACATCTCTCCAGACGTCATCGACGAGGTGGAGCCGTTCCTGCGCGGCGGCGAGATGGTGCTGGAGGTCACGTACGAGAGCGCAACGTGGAGCCGCCCGCCGATGAAGTTCGAGGCCGGCACGCCGAACATCGCGGACGCCATCGCGCTCGGCGCGGCGGTCGACTACCTGAGCGGCCTCGGCATGGAGCAGGTCCGCGAGCACGAGATAGCGCTCACCGGCTACGCGCTCGAACGGTTCCGCGAGCTGGAGGACGTGGAGACGTACGGCCCGACCGACCTGTCGGTGCGGGGCGGCGTCGTCTCGTTCTACATGAGCGGCATCCACCCGCACGACATCAGCCAGGTGCTGGACAGCTTCGGCGTCGCGATACGCGCGGGCCACCACTGCGCGATGCCGCTCGTGCGCAGCAAACTGCACGTCCCCGCGACCGCGCGGGCGAGCTTCTACCTCTACAATACGGAGCAGGAGGTGGACGTGCTCATCTCCGCGCTCAGGCACACGATGGAGTACTTCGGCGATGCAGATGCCCGACAGGCTCGATGACCTCTACAAGGACATCATCCTGGACCACTACCGCCGCCCTCGGAACCAGGGCCTGCTCCCGGCTCCGGACCTGCAGTCGACGGGGTTCAACCCGTTCTGCGGCGACCAGGTGGTGCTGACCATCAGCCTCGACGACCACGGGCGCATCAGGGAGACCGGCTTCGAGGGCGAGGGTTGCTCGATCAGCCAGGCGTCGGCCTCGATGCTGACGACGCACCTCGGCGGTCAGACGATCGAGGAGGCGGAGGCGCTCGTGCAGACGTTCAAGGGCGTCATGCAGGGCAACGAGCTTACGGAGGAAGAGGAAGACGCCCTGGGAGACATCGTAGCGCTGCAGGGCGTGCGCGAGTTCCCGATCCGCATCAAGTGCGCGCTGCTCGGCTGGACGACGCTCCAGGACGCCATCGCCGACTATCGGAAGTCTCACAGCTCGTAGCTGGACTCCGCCCTGTTGCGCGGTATCATACGTGTATGCTACAACCCTGGCATGGAGATGGCGTTCGGCGCAATCGGCGTGATGCTGGCGGCCTACAGCATCTACTACGCCCATAGACAAGCCTCCCAGGCAAAGACAGCCGCACAGCGGGCACAGCGGGCGGCAGAATGGGCCCGAGGCCAGTTGGGACAGAACTCGGCCATCGCCGACATGACGCTGGCAAGCGGCCGTATCGATCATCTGAAAGAGCTCCACGTGAGCCAGCAGTGGCAACGGGCGCTCGACCACTACACACCGCTCCGCCAGGCGCTTCAATCAGCACGCCGCAACCATCCTTCCCCTTCGGACAGAGTCCAACGAGACTTCGAAGAAGCTGTGTCCTGGGCCCTACAGATGGAGAACGAGGTCGGCACTGCCGCTGCCCGGGGAGAGCCCCCCAGCGCCCCGCGATTGAACGGGACGCTCAACCAGATTCAAGTAAGATTGGACCAAGCCCGGATCGACCTGGCACATGAGTACCAGGTTAGAGGAGGCCCGGATGGACCCGGATAAGAACCTCGGCGCGCTGATCGATACTCTAGTGGACAAGACACGTAACGGACGCCTCGAGTGGTCCTCGACTCCTCTGACCAGTGCCTACAACGTAACGTTCCCCGTGCATTCCGTTACCGTCCGCCGCATCGGTTCGGGCATCCTGCCGAACTATGCTCTGACCATACAGAACTCACTGGGGGAAGAGATCGAGTCCTTCACGTCCATGATTCCCGGGGACAGCTACTACGCCTCCCTGGAAGAACTCTTCAACAGGGCGCGCCGCAAAGCAATGGCGGCTGACGAGGCAATCGCCCAGATACAGGCTGAACTGGCGAAGGTCTAGCCCTCAGGCTTCGTCCTCGACGACGACCGCGGTGCCGTAGGCGAGCAACTCCGAGGCCCCCTGCATGACCATGGACGTGACGAACCGCATGCCGACGACGGCGTTCGCGCCCATGCTCTCCGCCTGCTCCACCATCCGCACGATGGCCTGCTCACGCGACTCCGACATGAGCCGCGTGTACTCGGTCACCTCCCCGCCCACGATGTTGCGCAGACCGGCGACGATGTCGCGTCCGATGTTGCGCGCGCGGATCGTGTTTCCTTGTACGAGGCCCTTCACCTCTGTGATGCGCTTCCCCGGCACTGAGTCGGACGTGGCAAGGATCATCGATCAACCTCCTCGAATCGCTCGGCCCTGCTCTCGCGTATCCGGTCGCGGATGACCGAGGCCATCAGCACTACGAACCCGATGATGACGGCGGCGACGGACAGTCTCACCGCGAACGGGACCTCGTCGTCGGCGAACAGCTCGGCCAGCGCGTAGTAGACTCCCACGCCGAGCAGTCCGACCAGTCCCAGCAGCAACAGACCCAGTCCCACGGTCTGCATCTCGTTCACCCCGGCAGGAGTACCGCCGAGACCATTATATGGCGAGTATACGGCGAGGCCGCGCGCACCCTATCGCAGTTCGAACTCCGTCGCGTCGGCGGACTGATGCGGACGTTCCCCGAGAGATGCTTCGACTCCGCTACGCTCCGCTCACATGACAACCCTCTCAGCCCTATCGCAGCTCGACCTCGGTCGCGCCGTCGCCGCCCCGCTCCCGGGGCGCGAATGTGTAGGAGGCGACCACGCTGCTGTCGGCGAGCCGCCGCCAGACGGCGTTGCGCAGCGCGCCCGTCCCCTTGCCGTGCACGATGCGGACGCGCGTCAAGCCGTACGCGACCGCGCTGTCGAGGTAGGCGTCGAGCCGCTCGACCGCCTCGTTGGCGCGCTCGCCGCGCACGTCAAGCTCGATACCGGGCGCGGGGGTCGAGAGCGGGATGGCGACGCTCGAACGAGCGGGACGCTGCCCGCGTTCCTCTTCGACGGGCTCGCCAGCGCGGCGCAGGCGCGACACGTCCATCTGCAGCCGTGCCGACCCCACGAGCACCTCGACCCGTCCGGCGCTGTCGGGCTCGGTCAGCACCGCGCCCTTGATGCCGAGCGCTCCCACTTCCACTGTCTCTCCGACGACGAGCCTGGCCCTGCGCTCTGTGGACGCGGTCGCCGGACGCTTCCCCCAGACCCGGGAGCGGAGCGCGCGCTGCACGTCCGCCACGTCGGCCGCCGCCGACTCCAGCACGCGCGGGGGCGGCGGCTCGCCGCGGAACGTCTGCCACTCCGCTGCAGACTCAGCCTGGCGGAGCTTCGCGCGGACGCGCTTCGCCTCCTGCCGGAGTTCCGCCCGCACCTCCTCCACCGCGGACTCCTGCGCAGACTCCAGGTCCTCCACCTGCTCCGCGAGTTGGGCCGACAGCCGCGCGGCCCGCGCACGCTCCGCTTCCGCCTCGTCCAGCTTCTCCCGCGTCAGCGCGCGCTCCCAGCGTATCGCTGCGAGCAGTCCCTCCGTCTCCCGGTGCATGGGGCCGAGCCGCTGTTGCGCGGCCTCGACGATGCGAGCGTCCAGGCCGGTGCGGGCCGCGATGTCCAGCGCGTAGCTCCTGCCGGGCAGGCCCATCGTGAGCTTGTACGTCGGGCGGAGGGTCTGCGGGTCGAGTTCGACGCTGGCGTTCTCCATCGCCTCGTTCTCCTCGGCAAGCGCCGCCAGCGGCCGGTGGTGGGTCGTGACGAGGCACGGCACGCCCCGCTCCGCGAGGTGCGCAGCGACCGCGCAGCCCAGCGCCGCGCCCTCCTCCGGGTCCGTCGACGTGCCGAGCTCGTCGAAGAGCACGAGCGAGCGCGGCGTCGCGTGCGCCAGGACCCCGGCGATGGCCGTGACGTGGGAGCTGAACGTGGACACGGCGAGCTCGATGCTCTGCTGATCGCCGATGTCGGCGTAGACGCCGTCGAAGAGCGGCAGCGAGGTCTGCGGCGCGCACGGGAGCAGCAGGCCGCTCTGGCGCATGAGCGCCATCAGACCGAGCGTCTTGAGCGCGACCGTCTTGCCGCCCGTGTTCGGGCCGGTCACGACGAGCACCGAGACCGGCTGCTCGAGCGCGAGCGACACCGGCACCGCCGTCTCGAGCAGGGGATGGCGGGCCTCGACGAGCAGCACAGAACCGCCCTCTCCCACGGCCACACCCCGGTAGGTACGGGCGTAGCGCGCCTTGGCGAGCGCCGCGTCCAGGCGCGCGACCATCTCCAGCGCATGCATCGCCTCCGCCGCCCGACGCGCCACGCTCAGGGTGAGGCGCTGCAGGATACGGCGCACCTCCTCCTGCTCGGCGTCGCCGGCCTCGCGCCAGCGGTTGGTGCGCTGCACGTTGGAGAACGGCTCGATGAACAGCGTCGCGCCGGAGTCGGAGGAGCCGTGGACGATGCCGGGCATCCTGCCCTTGAAGTCGGCCTTCACCGGCAGCACGAGCCTGCCGCCGCGCACGGTGTAGAGCCGGTCCTGCAGCACCTCAGCGCCGAGGTCGGAGTCCACGTAGGCCTGCAGCCCGCCTGCAGCCTGGTGGTAGGCATCGCGGCTCTCCCCGCGGAGCTGTAGCAACAGCGGGCTGGCGTCATCCTTCAGCTCGCCGGCGGGCGTCAGCTTCGCGCGCAGTTCTCGCTCCAGCGGGCGCAGGTCGGCGATGTTGCGCGTGAGGCTGCGCAGCAGCGGCGTCCGCGACCGGACCGTGCCGCCGAGCGCCTTCGCTGTACGGGCGGCATCGAGGCCGTCGGCGACGGCGACGAGCTCGCCCCCCATGAGCATGCCGCCCATCGCGGCGCGCTGGATGAGCGGACGCGGGTCGTGGGAGAGCGAGAGCGAGAGCGACTCGTCGAGCAGTAGTCCGGCTTCGGCGGTCTCCTGCTGCAGTTCGGCGACCGCCGCTGAGTCGTAGACGGGTGTCAACGCCAGCGCGCGTTCGCGGGACATCGGCGTGCGGGTATGGCTCGCCAGTGCCTCGCGGATGCGGGGGAACTCCAGCAGTTCCAGCGTCCGCTCGCGCAGTTCGGGCCCCGTCGCTGAAGCGGGCCGCACGTCCGGCAGGTTCGTCATCGTTCCCCGGATTCTACAGGGGGCGGGAGGTTAACGTGTACGCCCGCTGGCGCGCGTGCTAAACTCAACCATTGCGCCGTCGCGCATGAGCGTGCGGCGCGGAAACGGAGGACCCAGGGCAACGTGAGGGTCATCGGGCTGACGGGCGGCATCGGCACCGGCAAGAGCGAGGCCGCGAGAGTCCTCGCGGAACTCGGCGCAGTGGTGATAGACGCCGACGCCGAAGGGCACCGCGCCTACGCCAGGGGGTCCATCGGCTGGAGGCGTCTCGTAGAGATCTTCAGCAGCGGCATCCTGAACGACGACCAGGAGATAGACCGCGCCCGGCTCGGCGAACTCGTTTTCGCCAACCCGCAGGCGCTCGCCTGGCTGAACGCAGCTATCCACCCGTTGATCCGCCAGCAGGTGGCGCAGGCGATAGAGCAGCACCGGCAGAACGGCGAGCACGCCGTCGTCATAGACGCCGCGCTCCTCTACCAGGCGAAGTGGGACGACCTCGCGGACGAGGTGTGGGTCGTATCCGCGCCCCCCGCCGCGGTGCTGGAACGCCTGCAGAGCCGCGGTCTCCGCCAGGAGGACGTTCGGCGGCGCGCGGAGGCGCAGGGCGGGGCCGAGGCAGCCCTCAGCAGGGCGGACGCCATCATCGAGAACGACGGCACGACGGAAGACCTCCGGTCGCGCGTTCATGAACTGTGGGAAGAGAGAATCCTGTCCGTAAGGTAGTACGACACATGGCGAACCAGACCACCCAGCTCTATCAGCAGCACAACATCGAGGAGTACTTCATCGAGAAGGAGCCGTTCTACCTCGAAGTCGCCGACGAGATCGACATATTCGAAGCGGCCTACCACCAGCGCGTGCCGGTGCTCCTCAAGGGCCCCACCGGTTCCGGCAAGACGCGCTTCGTCGAGTACATGTCGTGGCGCCTCAACCAGGCGCGCAAGCGCGACGGGAGGGCCGACCAGATGTCGCCCCTCGTCACGGTCGCCTGCCACGAGGACCTCACCGCGAGCGACCTCGTGGGACGCTACCTCCTCGAACCGGAGGGGACCCGCTGGATAGACGGTCCGCTCACCCGAGCGGTCAAGCACGGCGGCATCTGCTACCTCGACGAAGTCGTCGAGGCGCGGAAGGACACCACCGTCCTGATCCACCCACTCTCCGACCACCGCCGCCTGCTGCACATCGAGAAGATCGGCGAAGTGCTGGAGTCGCACCCCAACTTCCTGCTGGTCATCTCCTACAACCCGGGCTACCAGAGCGCGCTGAAGGACCTGAAGCACTCGACGCGCCAGCGCTTCATCGCCATCGAGTTCGACTTCCCTCCGCGGGACCTGGAGGGGCCGATCATCCAACACGAGAGCGGCGTCGACATCACGAAGGCCCAGCAGCTCGCCCTGCTCGGTGAGAAGGTACGCAACCTCATCGGCCAAGGCCTCCAGGAGGGCGTCAGTACACGCCTGCTCATCTACGCGGGCAAGCTCATCGAGCACGGCATCGCGCCCCGCCGGGCGTGCGAGGTCGCGATCGTCTGGGGGCTCACCGACGACCACGAGACACAGGCGAGTGTGATGGAGATCGTGACCTCCATCTTCCCGTAAATGGCGGCCACCTTGCAGACAACGCCGATACCGGCGGAAGCAGCCTCCCGCATCGAGGCGCTGCGCGCGGTGCTCGCCTCGCGCAAGCCGTCCGCTCCGCCCAAAGCGGAAGCGGCGCGGCCTGCCGCCGTCCTCATACCGCTGCACTACCACGACGGTGCATGGCACGTCATCCTCAACGTGCGCTCGCAGTTCGTTGGCCTGCACCAGGGCGAGATCGCCTTCCCGGGCGGAAAGTACGAGCCGACCGACCCGGACATGCTGGCCTGCGCTCTGCGCGAGGCGCACGAAGAGATGGGCATCGCTCCCGGGGACGTGGATGTGCTCGGCGCGCTGGAACCTGTCCTTACTCGAACGGACTACCTCGTCTGGCCGATGGTGGGGACCATCCCGCATCCGTACCGGTTCGAGGTCGACGAGAACGAGGTGGCGGAGATCGTCGAGATACCGCTCGACCACCTGCTGAATGAGGCTGCGGAACGACACGAGGCGAGATTGCAGGCCGACGGCAGCCTGCTGCAACGCAAGGCGTACGCTCACGGTCCGTATCTCGTGTTCGGCGCGACGGCGTGGATACTCGCCCAGTTGCTGGACCTGCTGCGAAGCCTGCGCCCCGGCAACGAGGGGCGGGACAAGGAGACCGCGTGACGACTGAACACGACAGCGTCATCGAGGAGCTGAAGAAGCACCCCTCCGCGGTGATCGCCGCCTACGAGGCGGTCCGCGACGAGGTGACCGAAGCGCTCGGCCCGGTCCCCGCGCTGCGATGGGCGCAGCAGGGCGTCCGCATCGCCGCCCAGGGCCCCCGCGCGTGGGAGGCCGCCACGGAGTACTTCAAGGCATCGCCCCAGGTCGTGCAGACCATCGGGTTCACCCAGTTCGAGCGGTGGGCGGAGAGCGGCATGGAGCTCACTGCGGAAGCGCCCGTCATCGCCGCCTCGTTCTTCCGCGCCAGCCCGCGCGTCCTCCCTACCCTCGCTCCCCGGCACATCAGCGGATGGGCTTCGCTCGGGCGCGGCCTGTCGCGGGGCACATGGAAGTCGTCCAGTCTCGCGGCGCGGTTCTTCGACGTGAGCGACGACCTCGTGCAGCAGGTGAACTTCCACGAGCTGCAGCTCTTCGTTTCGCTCGTGCAAACACTCGCAAGCCGCTCCTACGACCTCGCCGCAGAGGCGCTGGTGCTCGGCCAGCGCGTCCTGCCCGCGGTCAGCGAGCGTGAGGAGCTCATATCGCTCGCGAAGGTGCTGGCCGAGACGAGTTGGCGCGAGGTCCGCGGCTCCTTCGAGGCGGCGACGCGGGTCGGCAACAGCGTCGACCGCCGCCTGCGTCCGCGCTACTTCGCCCTCAGCGAGCGGCTCGCCCGCCAGGGGCTGGGCAACGTCTCCGCGTTCATGGTGGAGAGTGCGCACTCGCTCGGACAGCTCCCGCAGGAGTTGCAGACGATGGTGCTGGAGCGCGCGGAAGACCTCGCGGACTCCTCCGCCGAGGCCGTCAGCGCCTTCCTGCGCACCGCTCCAAGCGTGCTGGACCGCATCAGCCCCGCGCAACTGGACACGTGGTTCGGACGCGGCCTCGAGTTCCTGCACGACAACCCCGACGCCGGCATCGCCTACTTCCGGCTCGAGTCCGCGCGTGCCGAGGCGCTGTTGGACCAGCTCTCGTCCAGCATCGAACTCGAGAAGGTGCACGGACTGCTCCGCATGTATGCGAACGCCCTCGCAGGCTCGGAAGTCGAACTGCAGGAGGCGAACGACATCACCCACCGCAACATCGGCTGGGTCTCCGTCGAGTTCGCAACGACCGACGGCAAGAGCGTCTTCCTGCCCCCCAACGTTGACCTGCACGAGTCGAAGAGTGAGAACTTCGCCTGGCTCAAGGTCGTCACCACGCATCAGGTCGGGCACCTGGAGTTCAAGAGCTTCGACTTCGACTTCCACGCCCCTTCGGCGGGGTTCAACGATTACCGCGAGGGCGTCGCCGAGGGTCTCGGCGCCACGCCGGGCACGACGGAGGTCGCGTCGTTCTTCGACCTCTTCCCGGTGCGCGCGATGGCGGCCGACCTCTTCTCCACCACGGAGAGCGCGCGGATCGACCACCGCATCACCTCCCAGTACCGCGGGCTCGCGCCCAGCTACCGGCGGGTGCAGAGCGACGCGCTCGCCGCGCGCGGCCCCGTCGAGATGCTGCCGGCCCAGCAGGCGCTCATGGAGACCCTCGTCCGTCTCAGTCTCGGGCAGACGACCGATGTTCACGTCCCGTCGCGCTACACAGAGCAGGCGATGCAGCTCGCCGGTCTCCTTCGCAGCGTGCGCAACCACGAGGCGACGTCCGAGGACTCCGCCGAGGCTGCCCTTCGCATGTACTACACCCTCTCCCAGGTCCCCAACGAGTTCATTCCGCTGGACGATTGGGAGGTCCTGGACCTCACGAACGCCGAGTTCGAAGATCCCACGCTGGAAGAGATCGTGGCGCGGCTGCGCGCTGAGGCCGAGGAATCAGAGGAGGAGACGCCGGGCGACGAGTACGAGTCGCCTGACGACGTCGACTACCGCGGCGATTTCAAGCCGGAGATGGTGCAGCTTCTGGCCCAGATGCGAGGACAGGCAGAGCCCGGCGACGATGACGGCTCCGAGAGCGCTCAGGGCATATCGCAGGCAGAACTCGAGCAGGCGTTGCGCGACTCCACGGAGATCGACTTTGCGGACGACGCCGAGGTGACGACCGTCGCCGCCAACATGATGAAGGAGATGGGCGCGGACGCCCCGCAGAACCCCGCAGGCTCCGGCTACAACCAGATCCCTCACGTGGACGAGGAAGGCGGCCCGCTCGAAGCACTCGAACCGCGCTCCTATGCCTACGACGAATGGGACTTCCGCGCCAACGACTACCGTCCGCGTTGGTGCATCGTGCAGGAACGCATCGCCGTCTCCGGCGAGACCGCCTTCTACAACGAGACGATGCACGCCTACGCCGGACTCATCGAGCAGATCAAGCGGCAGTTCGAGTCCGTCCGCCCGGAGATGTACCGCAAGGTGAAGCGCCTGCCCGAAGGCGAGGACGTGGACCTTGACGCCGGCATCGAGGCGCTCATCGATCTGCGCAACAACATGACGCCGGACGAGCGCATCTACTGGCGGCGCAACAAGGACGAGCGCGACGTCGCCGTTGTCTTCCTGCTGGACATGAGCGCGTCCACGGCGGAGGCTGTGGAAGAGAGTTCACGCGATTCCGACTGGAACGCACCCGGAGACCCGGTTGCGTACACGGCGTGGCTCCGCGCCCGCAGGGGCGAGACCGCGCGCCGTCCGTACAAGCGCATCATCGACGTCGAGAAGGAGTCGATGGTGCTGCTGATGAACGCGCTGGAGACCATCGGCGACCGCTACGGCGTCTACGGCTTCTCCGGCTTCGGACGCGAGAACGTCGAGTTCTACGTCATCAAGGAGGTCGAGGAGCTCTTCTCCGACCGAGTGAAGCGCCGCATGGACAAGGTTGCGCCGCTCCACGCCACGCGCATGGGCCCGGCCATCCGCCACGCCACCACCAAGCTCGCCAACGTGGACGCCAAGACCAAGTTCATGTTCGTCATCAGCGACGGCCGCCCGCAGGACCGCGGCTACTCACGCGAGGGAGTCGAGAAGGAGTACGCGGTGCAGGACACGCGCATGGCCCTGATGGAGGCGCGCAACCTGGACATCACGCCCTTCTGCTTGACCGTGGACCGCAACGGCCACGACTACCTGCGCACCATGACCGGCGACCTCAACTACGAGGTGCTGCCAGACATCATGGAACTCCCGCGCCGCCTGCCGCAGCTCTACAAGAAGGTCACGCTGTAGGGCGGACTCCAGAGCGGGCAATCCGATGCCCTGCCGGACTGCACCGGATCCGGTACTGCTTGTGACACGCGGCCGTTGCCGCTGGGTTCGAAGGCACTCTACACTCCTGGTGACGGTCATCCGTCGGAGGAGCGCATGAACATCAGGCTGCCGCTTCCGCACAGAAGCGTGGCTGCTCGCGGGCAGGCCATCTACCGAAAGAAGATACGCCCGCTCGTCTATCCCGCCATGAAGGGCAAGATCGTCGTCATTGATGTGGACAGCGGCGATTACGAGATAGACGATGACGACGCACGTGCTTTCGAGACCCTCATGACTCGACGGCCCGGCGCGCGCACCTGGGCTGAGCGCGTTGGCTATAGAGCTCTCTACAGCACTGGTGGAGGCGCCATCCCCGATGACGATGAATAGTGGAACGGTGCGCGGGAGAGAAGCCCTGATCCGCATGCTCATCGTGGACAAGGCGCGTACCGAGCAGCCTGTAACTGTTGTGCTGGACACAGGGTTCACGGGATACCTTGCGCTGCCGCACCCGATGATTCGCCAGTTCGGATTGACCAGCGAGGGTGAAGGACGCATTACCCTGGCTGATGGAAGCGTGCAGACACACGATATCTACCGCACTGCGGTGGTATGGCATGGGGAGCGGCAAACGATTCCCATATTGGGGATGGGCGACAAACCGCTCATCGGGATGCGGTTGCTCACGGGCAGCCGCGTTACGATGGACGTGGTCGACGGCGGCCCTGTAACCATCGAACCGCTCGCCGCCTAGCCCACCCGTTCTCCTACCTGCCATCTGCTAACATCCGCCTGCCATGGACTTCGAGCTCGAATGGACGCCCGAGCAGGACGCGTTCCGCAAGGAGGTGCGCGCCTGGATCGAGCAGAACGTTCCCGACATCCCCGACCACCCCGACCCCGCGGACCTCACCCGGGAGGAGTATGAGCTCCAGCGCGAGTTCGGGCGCAGGCTGGGAGTGAAGGGCTGGCTCTACCCCACGATGCCTGCCGAGTACGGCGGCGGGGGGCTCTCCATGGAGCTCGCCATGGCGCTGGAGGAGGAGCTCGACCGCTACAACATGCCGCTTCCGCCCTACTATGACACCGGCGGCAAGCTCGGCGGGGTCGCCATCCTCGTCTGGGGCACTGAGGAGCAGAAGGCGCACTTCCTCCCCATGATCCTGCGCGGCGAGATACGCACCTGGCAGCTGCTCACCGAGCCCGAGTCCGGCTCCGACCTCGCGAGCGTCCGCACCACCGCCATCCGCGACGGCGACGAGTACGTCGTCAACGGCACCAAGATATTCGTCGGCAGCAGCCACGGCGCCGAGTACTCCTGGATGATCGCCGTGACCGACCCGGACGCCCCGCGCCATGAGAACCTCGGCTGGCTGATGATGCCGATGGACCTGCCCGGCATTACGGTCGAGCAGATGGACCTCCTCTTCGTAGGCGGCGAGCGCGGCGCCGCGAGTGGCATCAAGAACACGGTCTACTTCGACAACGTGCGCGTGCCCGCGTTCAACCTCGTCGGCGGCGAGGGCAACGGCTGGAAGGTCGCGGGAACGCACCTGGAGATCGAGCACGGTCTGCTCCGGAGCGCCGTCCGCGACGACCCGCTCACCGAGCGCGTGTTCGACTACGCGCGAAGCGCGAAGCGCGGCGGCAGGCCGCTCCTGGAGGACCAGGACGTGCGCGACCGGCTCGTCGACTTCTACATCGACGCCGAGGTGACGCGGCTGCTGCACTTCCGCAACTACGCCTGGCGCGGCCAGGGAAGGCAGCTCACCTACGAGGGCGCCCAAGCCTACCTCTACCAGAAGCGCGGCCAGCTCTCCAAGGCGCGCGCCGTGCTGGACGTCATGGGCCCGCAGGCGCTCGTCGAGGCGCCCGACGAGTGGGCGGTCGCCGGCGGCCACGTGGAGGTGCACCAGCGCGGCGCCATCGTCGACCAGCACCCCGGCGGCACTGCCGAGATCCAGCGCGTCATCATCGCGCGGCGGCTCGGCATCGGGCGCGAGGTGCGGGAGGAGCCGGGGAGACTGCGCTAATCATGGACCTGCTCCTGAACGAACAGCAGCGCATGCTGCAGTCCACCATCCAGGACCTGCTGCGCCGCGACTTCACGAAAGAGACGCTCGTCGCCATCGACGCGGGGGACGTGGACGGATCCCACGGGTGGCCCGCGCTCGCGTCGACCGGCCTCCTCGGCAGCCTCGTGCCGGAGGAGCACGGCGGCGCTGGCGGCTCGTTCTCCGACGCAGGGGTTGTGTTCGAGGAGCTCGGCAGGGGTCCGGTGCCCGGCCCACACTTCTCCTCCGGCGTCTTCGCGACGCTCGCCCTCCGGGAGTGCGGCAACGACGAACAGCAGGCCGCGCACCTGCCCAGGATCGTGACCGGCGACGAAGTCTTCGCCGTCGCCGTGACCGAGCCCGAGTACGGCTGGGAGCGCGGCGACGTGCAACTCGTAGCAGAGCGAACGTCCGGCGGCTACACACTCAGCGGCGTGAAGCTCCACGTGCCCGACGCCGTGCACGCGACGCACCTGCTCGTCGCGGCGCGTACCGCCGGCGAGAACGTCGGTCTGTTCATCGTCTCCGCGGATGCGCCCGGCGTCGCGTGCAGGACGCTGCGCGGGCTGTCGACCGGCCTTGGCGAGGTGCGGCTGGACGGCGTCACGGTGGGCGACGAGGCGCTGCTCGGCGGCGGTCCGGACGCCTGGGACGCGTTCGAGCGCGCGATGCTGCAGGCTACCGCCGTCCTCTCCGCGTACCAGGTCGGCGGACTGGAGAGCGTCTTCCAGATGTGCCTGGAGTACAGCCGCACGCGGCGACAGTTCCAGCAGCCCATCGGACGCTTCCAGCGCGTGCAGGACCACATCATCGACATCGTCAACCACCTGGACGCCGCGCGATGGACGACCTACGAGGTGCTCTGGAAGCTCGATACCGGGCGTCCCGCCGAGAGTGGCGTGCATATGGCCGCCGCACTCGCAAGCGAGGGGTACTACCTCGCCTGCAACGCCGCGCACGACGTACACGCGGGCGTCGGCATCGTCCGCGAATACGGCCTCACACTCCACACGCGCATGTCCCGCACTCTCTACCACCACCTCGGCAGCCCCCGCTACCACCGCCGCAGGGTCGCCGATGCGCTCGGCCTCCAGCCGGGCCTGTCCTGACGATGCTCTCCCCGTACCGTGTCATAGACCTCGCGGACGACCGCGGCATCTTCTGCGGACGCGTCCTCGCCGACCTCGGCGCCGAGGTGATCAAGATCGAGCCTCCTACCGGCGATCCAGCCCGACGCATCGGCCCCTTCCACCACGACCGCCCCGGGATCGAAGGCAGCCTCTTCTGGCAGCTCTACGCCGCCAACAAGAAGAGCGCCGCGCTCGACGTCGAGTCGGACGCCGCTCGCGAGGCCCTTCGCAGGCTGATCGCCTCGGCAGACTTCCTCGTCGAATCGTTCCGCCCCGGCTATCTCGACGGGCTCGGTCTGGGCTACGACGACATCCATGCGCTGAACCCGGCGCTCATCTATGTCTCGATCACCCCCTTCGGACAGGACGGCCCCTACCGCGACTTCGCGGCGACCGACCTCACCGGCTCCGCTCTCAGCGGCTTCGCCTACCTCACCGGCGACCCGGACCGTCCGCCGCTGCGGGTAAGCGTGCCGCAGTTCTGGACGCTGGGGGGAGCCGCGGGCGCTGCGGGCGCGATGACGGCGCACGCGCACCGGCTCAACACCGGGCGCGGCCAGCGCGTCGACGTCTCGTGCCAGCAGGCACTCACCCGCACGCTCTCCCACGCGCCGCAGTTCTGGGAGATGAACGAGATCATCCTCAAACGTTCAGGCCCCTTCCGCCCCATCGGCGACGGGCGCAACCTCCGCGTGAACTTCGAGTGCGCCGACGGCTACGTCAACTACATCCAGCCCGGCGGCGCGACCGGAGGGCGCGGCATGACCGCTCTCTGCGAGTGGATGGACGAGCACGGCGAAGGCCACCCGCTCCTCACCAACACCGACTTCGGGGCATACGGTTTCGGCCAACTGCCCGACGACGTGCTCGACGCGATGAGCGAGACGCTGGAGGCGTTCTTCCGCTCCCGTACGAAACGCTACCTCTCCGAGGAGGCGATCAGGCGGCGCGTCCTCCTCTTCCCGGTGAACGACCCCGCCGACGTCTGCTCTTACCCCCAGCTCGCAGCGCGCGGCTTCTTCCGCGAGACCGAGGCGCCCGACGGCGGCACGATGACGACTCTCGGTCCCTGGGTGAAGTCCAGCGAGCGCCCGTTGCAGCTCCGCCGGGCGCCGAGGCTCGGTGAGCACACGGAAGAAGTACTGACCGGCGTCGGCTTCTCGCCGGACGAGGTAGCGGACCTGCGCGCGTCGGGAGCGGCGCTATGACCCGGCCGTTCGCCCAACCGTTCGAGGGGCTGCGCGTCCTCGACTTCTGCTGGGTCGTCATCGGCCCCATGACGACGCGCTACTTCAGCGACTTCGGGGCGGAGGTGCTGCGCGTCGAGTCTTCGTTGCGCCCCGACGTGATCCGCCACGGCCTGCCGTTCGCGGAGGGCAAGCCGGGGACGAACCGGAGCGGCTACTGGGCCAACTACAACAGCGGCAAGCTCGGCCTCGGCCTCAACATGGGCGACGAGCGCGCCCGTCACCTTGCGTTCCGGCTCGCGACCGAGTGGGCAGACGTCGTCACCGAGAACTTCACACCGGGCACGATGGAGCGGTGGGGGCTCGGCTACGACGCGCTGCGCGAGCACAACCCCGGCCTCGTCATGTTCAGCGCATCGATGCTCGGGCGCGGCGGCCCTTACGACTCTCAGCCCGGCTTCGGCCCCGTCCTCACCGCGCTCTCCGGACACACCAACTTCACCGGCTGGCCGGACCGCGTCCCTGTCAGCCCCTACGGCGCGTACACGGACTTCCTCATCCCTCACATCGCGTTCGCCGCCGTCTGCGCCGCGCTGGACCACAAGCGGCGCACCGGCCACGGCCAGTACCTGGACCTCTCGCAGCTGGAAGCCGCGCTCTACTTCGCCGGCCCGCCGGTGATGGACTACCTCGCTAACGGACGCATCCAGACGCGCAACGGCAATCACGACCCCGAAATGGCCCCACACGCCGTCTACCGCTGCGAAGGCAACGACCGATGGTGCGCCGTCGCCTGCCCCACCGACACCGAGTGGCGCGCCCTCGCACTGGCGATAGGCCGCGCGGACCTCGCGGACGACCCCGGCCTCGCGACCCTCGACGGACGCAAGCAGCGCGAGGGCGAGCTCGACGCCGCCATCGAGGCGTGGACGATCACCCGCTCGCCGGACGAGGTGATGCAGGCCTGCCAGACCGCCGGCGTCCCCGCTGGCGCCGTCCGCGACTGCCGCGACCTCTTCGACGACCCGCAGCACACGCACCGCGGCCACTTCGTCTTCATGGACCACCCGGAGATGGGACGCTACGCCTCGGACGCCAACTGCTTCCAGCTCTCTGAGACGACGCCGGAATACCGCCGCGCTCCGCTCCTCGGCGAGCACACCGAGTACGCCATGCGCGAACTGCTCGGCATGCCCGAGGACGAGTACCGCATGCTGTTGGACGAGGGCGTGTTCGAGTAGGCCGCCGCATCCAGGCTTCGTCGTGGTCCCGCAGTCACAGCCCCCCACTGCCCTGCTCTCGTGATAGGCTTACGCCTGATATCCCCGGTGAGGCAGGAGAAGGTGCATGGCGGATAAGCCGCTGGACGGCAAGGTCGCGCTGATAACCGGCGCGGGAAGCTCCATGGGTATGGGGCGAGAGATGGCGCTCGCGCTAGCGGAAGCCGGAGCGCGCGTTGCCCTCATGGACATCAACGCCGAGCAACTGGAGCGCAACGTGAACGACGCCCGCGAGGTCGGCGGCGACGGCAGCGCGCTCCCCATCGTGGGCAGCGTCCACAGCTGGGACGATGCGCAGCGCGCTGTGAGCGAGACGATCTCCGGCCTCGGCGGACTGCACGTCCTCGTCAACAACGCCGGCATACCCAGCCGCCGCCTCGCCGGGTTCTGGGAGCTGCCGCCGGAAGAGTGGGTCCAGACGATCAGCGTCAACGCAAGCGGGCCGTTCATCATGGCGCGCGCCGCCATCGGGCACCTTCGCGAGCAGGGATGGGGACGCATCGTCGGCGTGACCACGAGCCTCGACACGATGATCCGCAACCTCCCCTATGGCCCGTCCAAGTCAGCGCACGAGTCGTTCGTCGCCATCATCGCCAAGCAGCTCGAAGGTTCAGGCGTCACGGCGAACGTCCTCATCCCCGGCGGGGCAACCAACACCAACTTCATCTCGAACGTCGACGTGCGCGACCGCGACGCCCTCATCCAGCCGGTCGTCATGCGCGCGCCCATCGCCTGGCTCGCATCGGACGAGGCTGACGGCATCAACGGACGACGCATCATCGCCTCGAAGTGGGACGAGAACCTGCCCATCGAACAGCGCCTGGAGGTCGCGGCGGCGCCCGCCGCCTGGCCCCAGCTTGGAAGGCCTCCCGAGGAACAGGGACCATAGGAGTACGCAATGACCACAAGCCCGCACGACGAACTGCAGGACGCCGCCCTCAACCACCTCTGGATGCCGACCCAGGACTGGGCCGACCTCGCGGAGAACGGCGTCACGTTCATGGACGAGGCTGACGGCGTCCGCATCAGGACATCCGACGGCAAGTGGGGCTACGACGGCGTGGCCGGTCTGATGCTCGTGAACGTCGGGCACGGACGGCAGGAGATCGTGGACGCCGTCGCGGGGCAGCTGGGCAGGCTGCACTACGCCAACACGTTCAAGTACGGTTCGGAGCCGGTCGCGCGCTTCGCCGCGAAGGTCGCCTCGCACACGCCGGGCGACCTCAACCGCGTCTACTTCACCAGCGGCGGGTCCGAGGCCGTCGAGACCGCCCTGAAGGTCGCCTACCGCTACCACTACAACCGGGGCGAGCCCGGCAGGCGCAAGTTCATCGGCCGCGAAGGCTCCTACCACGGCACCACGCGCGGAGCGCTCAGCGTCTCCACGTCCGGTTACCTCGACCGCCCCTCCTACGACGAGATCCTGCCGGACAACTTCCGCGTCGCGCCGCAGCCTGCCTACTACCGCCGCGAGGACGAATCGCTCTCTCCATCCGAGTTCAGCATCCAGTGCGCACAGGCCGTCGAGGACATCATCCTGGAGGAAGGGCCGGAGACCGTCGCCGCCGTCATCGCTGAGCCCGTCTCCTTCTCCGCCGGCGTCGCCATACCAGCGCCCGAGTACTGGCCGATGCTGCGCGACATCTGCGACCGGCACGGCGTGCTCCTCATCGCGGACGAGGTCATCACCGGCTGGGGACGTACCGGCAGGTGGTTCGGCATCGAGCACTGGAACGTCGTGCCGGACATGATGACGATGGCCAAGGGCATCACCAGCGGCTACTTCCCCGTCGGCGCCTGCGTCGTGCGGGACACGGTCTTCGAAGAGTTCCAGGGAGGGCCTGAGACGACCTACCGCCACGGCATCACCTACGGCGGACACCCGGCGGGCGGGGCGGCGGGCCTCGCCAACGTCGGGATCATGGAGCGGGAGGACCTCATCGGGAACTCCGAGCGGATGGGCGACCGTCTCCTTGCCCGGCTCGAAGCGATGCGCGAGCACCCCACCGTCGGCGACGTGCGGGGCCTCGGGCTCATGTGCGCCGTCGAACTTGTCTCCGACAAGCAGGCCAGGACGCTCCTGTCCGAGACGCCGGGTGCGGTCGAGTCGCTCAACGAGCGTCTGATAGACGGCGGGCTCTACACCCGTGCCACGCGCCAGGTCTTCTTCGCGCCTCCGCTCTGCGTCACCGAGGACGAGGTCGACGACATGGTGGACATATTCGAGCGCTCGCTCACGGCAACGGAGAAGGAGCTGGGCCTCGCGTGAACCGTCCGCGTCCCTTCGCCTCTCACAAGCGCACTCCAGGGGCTGCAGCAGCGGCGGATCCTTCACGTCCGGGTCTCCCGTCGAATGGCATCACGCGCATGCGCGACTCGCCACTCCTGCTGGCAGCCCTGTTGGCGCTTCTCCTGGCTGCGTGCGCGGGCCCTGCTCCCACCCCTACTCCTACGCAGACGCCGACTCCTGAACCGACACCAACGCCGACGGCTACGCCTACGCCTACACCGGCCCCAACACCTACACCGCAGCCGACGCCCACGCCCAGTATGGCCGACATCATCGCCCAGGTCACGCCGAGCGTGGTCAGCATCGCCACTGACGTCGGTTGGGGGTCTGGCGTCGTGATGAGAGAGGACGGACTGATAGCGACGGCGTTCCACGTGGTAGGAGGAGCAACGTCTATCGTCGTCGGCTTCAGCGATGGGTCAGAGGTGCAAGCGAGGTTGCTGGGGGAGGACCTGGGACGGGACGTCGCCATACTCAAGATCCCGCGGTCCGGCCTGACTCCGATCAGGCTCGCGAGCGGCGCCAGCATCAGGATCGGCGAGCCCGTGAGCAAACTGGGATACCCATCGGGTTATCTGGAGGTCTCCACGGGTATCGTATCGGCGCTCGTTGAGCCCTACCGCATCAACGGCAGCCGCATCCAGCTGACGGCCGACATCAACCCGGGAGACTCAGGCGCGCCTCTCATCACTGCCAGCGGAGAGCTCGCAGGCGTCCTGGTCTCGAAGGACTTCTATTCGTCGGGCGTCGGATTCGCGAGTCCGCTGAGCGACGCGTTGGTAGACCGGCTGGCCAGTGGTGAGCGCGTATGCCAGCCCACTCTTTCCCTCCTGCAAGGAACGACGTTCTCTCATCCCAATGGTTGGTCCACCCGCTTGCCTGGCGGCGTTGAGTACGACCGATCGTTCGCTCCGGAGGATCCCGGATACCACGTCGTCGCCAGGGATGCGCCGTATCCATGGATGGAGGTCTATGTCGAGGAGTTGGCCTACCCGTATGCAAGCATCTACGAGTTATTCGCGGACCTTGTCGGCTGGGAGGGCTGGACCTACACCGCAACGACTGACGAGCGTCCGGTCTGCCATAGAGGTGGCTCGCAGGCATGGGAGTTCGACTACGAAGCCGTCGACGACGAAGGCTACGCCTACTACGAACGCAATCTTGTGATCAGGAACGGTTCAAGCTGGTTCCTGCTTCAGGGCCTGGCCCCGTACGATGGCTTCCTGGACGTAGAACAGGAGATCGATACGGTCCTCTACTCGTTCCAGCCTGATCGCTGACGCCGTCATGCTTGCTCTGACGAAGAGGGTCTCGCCGGAGGGCGCAGGACAGATACATCGCGGACCCCGCCCCCCTGGTGCGCTCGGCAGCCGCACCATCGCGTGCGCCGTCTCCTTGCTGTTACTGGCCAGCTGCAGCCCCGCGCCGACGCCCACGCCTGCCCCGGACCCAACGACGTCCCCCATGCCAGCGGCGGCGCCC
This sequence comes from Chloroflexota bacterium, assembly GCA_028874795.1. GTDB lineage: Bacteria > Chloroflexota > Dehalococcoidia > Lucifugimonadales > Australimonadaceae > Bin16. The sequence goes on along the minus strand of JAPPHT010000086.1, from coordinate 6,965 downwards.
ACGCTCGTGCCAGCGCGCGATGAGCCTGCCTCCGCGTTCGTCCTGGACGCCCTGTTGAGCGTGCTCGGCTACCGGCAGGACGGCACGGCGGAGATCGAGCTGTCCGTCGAGCTGCGCAACGACAGCGACACCCCCGCGCAGCGTTCTCCCATCGTGACGGTGGAATGCACCCTCCACAGCGAGTCGCTGGCTGGCTGCGGCGGTCCCCTGGAGGGGCTCGTCCTGCCGGACGGAGTGGGTCGGGAGGAGGCGGTCACGCGCCTCCGGACGCCGATGGGAACCGAACTGCGGGCCGTGCTGGAAGACGGCACGGCTTCGAATGCCGTCGTCGTACCTGAGCGCATCCTCGGCGTCGAACGGCACATATGGGAGTGCTTCAGCGACAGGCCCCGCCGCGAGGCCACCTACGAGAACGACTTCCTCGCAGGTTGCGGCGGATGGACCTCGGCAACCGTGCTCAAGTGGGACCAGGAAGAACCGGTCCGGGTCTGGGCAGACCCGTCAGGCGACGCGCGCTACGTGCGGGTGCTGGAGGAGACCCTCGACGGACTCGGCCCGCTGCTCGGCCTCGATTTCGAATGGGTGGGAACGGAGGCGGAGGCCACGCTGCAGGCATACGTCGGCGTCCCATCCACGAGGGCCGAGAGCCTGGGCCTCGATGCCTTCTGCCAGGACGCGACGGGGTGCGCAGCGCCGGACGCCTACGACGAAGGCGCGATCGCGCGAGCGTCGATGAGCGTCTGGTCGGCGGGGCCACCGGGCGCTCCTCTCACTGAAAACGAGATAGCGCACGTGACCCTGCACGAGGCGCTCCATGCACTCGCCGCGATGCACCACCGGCCCGCGGCCGGCAGCGTCATGTCGGTCAACGCCGCGCTGCGGTTGCCTGCCCTGAGCGACTCGGACGAGGCCCTGCTACGCCTCCACGCGCACCCGCTCGTCCGCCCCGGCATGACGATGTCCCAGGTCCGGCAGCTCATCGTCTTCGCCGACGAACTGCTCGATCCTCCCGCCGATGCGACGTCGCGGGAAGCCGCCATGCGCATCGTCGAGCGGGCCTACGCCGCGTTGCTGCAGGCAGGCTCGGCCCGCTTCGATGTCCGTGGAAGCTGGCCTGACCGGGGCTGTGAGCAATCGTTCGGAGGCAGCTACGCCCTGGGCAGGTTCGCACTCGGCTACCCGGGCGTCGTTCGCTTCGATGGGGACCGCGAGGTCATCGTCCTCGTCCACTCCGAAGCTGCCGGCTGGACAGGCTGGCGGCAGGTCGCCGGTGGATGGAAGAAGAGCACCCTCGAGCAGGTCTATGAGGCGACCCCATGGCGCCTCGCATTCACCGACCCCGTGGAGATGCTCCTCAACGTCATCACCCATGCAGACCCTGGCAGCATCAACGTCACGCAGGCCTCGGAAGGGACCGTCGCGCTCGACGCAACCCTGCGTTACGTCCCTCCACAGGCGTGGGCGCGCGGCGTCATCCTCCGTGTCGACATCACGCTCGACAGTGAGACGCACCACATCTCTGCCTACGACATGCACTGGAACTTCGACGCCCGCGACAGCAGCGCCTGTTCCCGGTACAACGTAGCAGCCTCGAACGGCGAGTACAGCGTGGAAGTACCCCTGCCCGCCGCGGTCAGCGGAGACTTCTGATAGGTAGGGAGGGATGTCATGTTGAGCGGAGCTGGAGGCGAAGTCGAAACATCTCTCGGGGATGGGCTTGATGCCTCACAGAGTGTCTCCTGAGAGATTCTTCGGCTCCGCTATGCTTCGCTCGGAATGACAGACAAATCGCCCCCTAGCGCCCGGCCAGCTCCGCGATCGCCGCGACTGCGCGTTCCACGTCGCTCTCGTTGTTGAATGCAGCCGTGCAGAAGCGCACGCCCGGAGGCTGCCCCACGTAGCGCGCCACGATCCGGTGCGTCTCCCACAGCGCATCGACGAATGCCGGGGGCTCCCACCCGTCCACGCTGATGACGGTGATGGCACACGCGGTCGGACCGTCGACCGGCCCGTTGATCCGCACCCCGGCGATGCCGGAGAGCTCCGACCGCAGCGACGCCGCCAGTCTCGAGGTGTGCTCCTCCACGCGCTCCGGTCCCAACTCCCGGTTGATGCGCACCGCCTCCGCGTACCCGGCCCGCTCCGCGACGCCCTGCGACGCCAGTGAGTACTGCCCCAGCCCTGACCGGAAGCCCGTTCCGGTCTGCCGCACCAATGGCTTCAGCAGTTCCCTGCGGTCCGGGCGGACGTAGAATGCGCCGCTGCCCGTCGGACCCATCAGCCACTTCTGCCCCGACGAGGCGTAGAAGTCGATGCCCATCGCGGCGAAGTCCATCGCGATGTGCCCTGCCGTCTGCGCCCCGTCCAGCAGCACCAGGGCGCCAACCTCGTGCGCCGCGGCCACGATCTCGTCCGCGGGCACCCGGAGACCGGTGGTGAACATCACGTGGCTGAGCGCCGCCACCTTCACGCGGGAGTCCAGCCCGGACCGCAACGCCTCCACGCACGCGTCCGCCGAGGCGTCCGGCGCTACCGACACACGCCTGATCTCCACGCCCCGCTCCTCCAGCACCGCTACGGGCGAGTTGATGCCGGGGTGCTCCAGGTCCGTCGTGAGCAGCACGTCGCCCGGTTGCCAGTCGAGCCCGAACAGGGTGATGGCAACGCCCTCAGACGTGCCGTGCGTGATCAGCACGTCAGCGGGGTCGACGTTGAACAGGCCCGCCGCCGACGTGCGCGCCTCCTCCTCCACCGACGACGCGAACGCGCGTCCCTCCGGCCCCGCGGGTCCTCCCGCGCTCTCGCGCTCTCCGGCGTCGCGCATGCGCTCCACCACCTGCGCCGGGCTCGGCCCGGCCCATCCCGCGTTCATGTAGGTCATCGACTCCATGCAGGCTATCGAGTCACGCAGCGAGGCGAAGTCCATCCCGGTCCCTCCGTTCCAGTATCGGTTCGGCCCGCGCTCTCCGCGGACTGTAGTGCAGTATGCCACCCTACGCCGCCAACTGCGCTCCGAACCGGAGCGCCCCTCCCCACATCGGAGCGCCGCCGCTGATAGAATCGGGCCAACCGGCCCGCAGGGAGAACGCTCATGGCGAACTACATCCTCCTGATGAAACTCACACCTGAGGGACAGCATGCCATCCTGGAGAACCCGGACTCCATCGCCGAGGCCGCAGCCGAGGTACACGTGCCGGAGGTGAACGGCCTCGGCCTCTACGCGGTGCTCGGCCCCTACGACTTCGTCAGCATCATCCAGGCCCCGGACAACGAGGCCGCGGCCCGCTACTCTGTCCGCCTCGGCGTCCACATCGGCGTGAGCATCACGACCCTGCCGGCAGTCCCCATCGCCCTGCTCCACGAGCGCGACGATCCGGACATAGACTCCCTCCTCGCCGGGCGGGAAGCGCCGCTGAGTGAACCCGCCTGACCGTGACCGCGGCATGGGGCACTCCCTGCATACGACCTGCTAGAATCCGCGAACACCTGAACAGCATTCCGAAGAACGAGGCATCGGAGGGAAGCAGATGACCACCACCAACCTGGAGATCATCGTCGACGGCGACGGCCACATCATGGAGGACATCCCGGCCATGGCCGAGTTCCTCCCGCCCAAGTTCCGCGACCATCCCGCCCGGAAGCTCAACTCCTCGCTCTTCCCGCCCCTGGACCACCTTCACGCCGGGCACTTCGTCGAGACTCCCGGACGCCGCGACCGCAAGGGCGCGTTCGTCGGGCCGGACGGCTGGGAGGTCTTCCTCACCGAGGTCGGCATCGACGCCACCGTCCTCTACCCCACGACGGGCCTCTCCTACGGCAAGATCGTCAGCCGCGACTGGGCCATCGCCACCGCCCAGGCGTACAACGACTGGCTCTACGACACCTACGTCAAGCGCGACGCGCGCTTCCACGGCGTCGGCCTCATCCCCATGCAGGAACCCGCAGAGGCCGTGAAGGAGCTCCGCCGCTGCGTCGAGGACCTCGGCTTCGTCGGCGCGATGCTCCCCTCGTTCGGCCTGCCGGACCACCTCGGCTCCAAGATCTACTGGCCTGTCTACGAGGAGGCCGACCGTCTCCATTGCGCCATCGCCGTCCACGGCGGCGCGCACAGCGGCATCGGGCTGGACCACATGAACGTCTACGCGCCCATCCACGCGCTCGGCCACCCCGCCGGACAGGCCATCGCACTCGCCGGAATGGTGTTCAACGGCGTGTTCGAGCGGTTCCCCAATGCCCGCTTCGGCTTCCTGGAAGGCGGCATCGGCTGGTTCGTGATGTGCCTGGAGCGCTTCGACCGCTCCCACAGCACCCACATGGAGTACCAGCTCCGCGACGACGACATGCTCGGCCCAGGCATCGGCGACAGCGTCCACGAGTACATCCAGCGTCAGATCGACAACGACCGCCTCTTCATCGGCTGCGAGGGCGAGGAGCCCGCGATCGCATTCGCCGTCAGTCAGGTCGGCAACAAGCCCTTCTTCTTCTCTACCGACTTCCCCCACGAGGTCACGACCGAGACCTGCCGTCACGAGTTGCAGGAGCTCCTGGACAACGACCAGCTCACCGACGAGGACAAAGAGGCCATCCTCCACAAGAACGCCCGCCGCTTCTACCGCCTCGGCGAGGCGTAAGCGATACGCCGGACGACGACGAATAGCGAGGTGTAGCAGAACATGATCCCCAGCAGCGTCAACGAGGAACTCACCCAGGTCAGCCCCGGCACACCCATGGGCGAACTGATGCGCCGCTACTGGCATCCCGTCGCCGCCGCCGGCGAGTTGATGGAGCGCCCCACGAAGGCGGTGCGCATCCTCGGCGAGGACCTGGTCCTCTACAAGGACAGGTCCGGCACGCTCGGCCTCATCGAGCGCTTCTGCCCGCACCGCCGCGTCGACCTCTCCTACGGCATACCTGAGGAGCACGGGCTCCGCTGCATGTACCACGGCTGGATGATGGACGAGACCGGCCAGTGCATCGAGCAGCCCTTCGAGGAGACCGTCCACCCGGACGGTCGCTTCAAGGAGAAGGTGAAGGTCGCCGGTTACCCCGTACAGGAGCTTGGCGGGCTCATCTTCGCCTACATGGGCCCGCAGCCCGCGCCGCTGCTCCCCCGCTGGGAGCAGCTCACCTACGACGACGCGGTGCGCGACATCGCCATCTCCCACCTGCCGTGCAACTGGCTCCAGTGCCAGGAGAACTCCGTGGACCCCGTCCACACGGAGTGGTTGCACTTCTACTTCGGCAACTACGTCCGCAACGGCGTCGCCGTCGCGCCGGAAAGCCAGCCCAAGACCATCAAGATCGCGTTCGACTCCTTCGAGTACGGCATCATCAAGCGCAGGCTCCAGCTTGGCTTCCCCGAGGACGGCGAGGACTGGGCCAAGGGCCATCCCATCATGTTCCCCAACATCCTCTTCGTCGGCGACCAGGTCCGGACGACAACGCAGTGGCGCGTGCCCATCGACGACGAGAACACCTACCACGTCTCCTACTACGTCTACCGCGCGAAGCCCGGCACCCCCGTGCCGCAGCAGGACGTCGCCGCCTACCGCTACGTGCCGCTGTACGAGCCGGACGGGCGCTTCTACACCGGCGTCACGTTCAACCAGGACTACATGTGCTGGATCAGCCAGGGCCCCGTCGCCAAGCGCGACAAGGAGAAACTCGGCGAGTCCGACGTCGGCCTCATCCTCTTCCGCAAGATGCTCCGCCAGCAGATGAAGGTCGTCGAGGATGGCGGCGAGCCCATGAACGTCTTCCGCGACCCCGCGAAGGCGAACCACATCGCCCTGCCGATGGAGAGCGTCAAGCACGGCATCATGCCGGACGGGCGTTACCGCCCCGGCGAGGGCGGCACGAGCCCGATCATCCCCATGATTGAGGAAGTGCTCCGCACGTGGGTGCCGCAGGAAGCCGCCGCCCAGCCTTCCGACCTGGGCTTGTTCTAGTCGATCATCCGGGGTCATAGAGGGCAGCGGTGCGGTCACTCAGGTCGACCGTCGTCCTGCACGCCCGGGAAGCGTCCCTGCGCGTTTGCCCCAGTCTCAATAGGTGGTAACATCGCCCGCGCACCCGCCAACCCAAAGGAGGCCCCATGTCCCGAGAGATAGACGAGATCAAGTACGAAGTCGCGATGGCAACCCGCATCCTCTCGCACATGGGCCTCGCCACCGGCGTGACCGCGGCCCTCGGGCACGTCAGCATGCGCGTCCCCAACCAGCCGGAGCTGTTCGTCGTCAAGGGCCGGGGCTACGCCATCGATGCCCTCGAGGAGATGCAGTACTACGACATGATCGTCTGCGACCTGGACGGCTACAAGGTGGACGGCCCCGCCTACTCCACCCAGTGCTCGGAGGTCAAGATCCACTCCTCCATCATGAAGGCGCGCCCTGACGTGAACTCGGTCGTCCACGTCCACCCGCGCAACGTCGTCCTCATGACCGTCCTCGGCGAGCCGATCAAGCCCATGGCGCAGGAAGGCGCGCAGATGGTGCTCTCCCAGCCCCACGCGCTCTACCCCCACACCAAGACCGTCTGGAGCCACGAGGAGGGCCTGGAACTCGCGGAATGCCTCGGCGACAACAAGTTCGTCCTGATGCAGGGCCACGGCGCGTCGATGACCGGCAAGGACCCTCAGGACTCCGTCGTCAGCATGCTCCAGCTGGAGGAGCAGGCGCGCATGAACTACTGGGGCCTCGTCGCCAAGGGCTCCGACCACCCCTACATCCCGGACGCTCTCGTCAGGGAGATGTCGGACCGTCCCCCGCAGCACGAGTACCCTCACTTCAAGGAACTCATGCGCCGCATCGGCGGCAACCCGCCGCGCGACGGCGTCTGGAACTCCTACAAGAAGAAGGTCTCCGGCGACATGGTCGCCCCGTAGCGGGCCTCCGTCGTTCCTGCCTTCTTCCGTCATTCCCGCGCAGGCGGGAAGGTGAATTCACATTCGAAGTGCAACACCTGCT
>JAPPHT010000079.1 GCA_028874795.1 Chloroflexota bacterium | reverse complement strand
AACCCCGTCCATCCGCTCAACTCAACGTTGACGGGTTATTCAGAGCATCCTTAAGCTCTCGCAGGCGAAGGAACGCGCACACAAGGTTGCAGTCTTCGACATGTGGTCCCACCAAGGCGACCCGCTTCGACGCACCTTTCTGGAGAATCTCATCAAGCAAGTTCAGGAGTTCGGATGGGTTGACAGAGAGCAGTGGGACCGGCGCATTGACGAACTTGCCAAGCGCCGTCGCGAGGAAACAACCAGAGTTGTTCCAAGATTGACTCCTGAGGGAGCCAAGTTCGCCTTGTCCCTTCTCGCCGTTCCTATTGGCGCAGCCCTGCTTGGTGCTGGTCTTTCGCTCTGGGGCTCCAAGGAAGTCTCCGGGCCGGTGAGAGCCGTGCTAATTGGCCTTGGTTTAGCTTTGGCACTCGCCCCAGCCATTTGCTACGGATACCTAGGGGTGGTCGGATCCTGGGTGAGAAGGCGCAAGGGCAGAACAAGCGAGGAGGGGGGCTGGTTGAGCGAGCTTCCCGCCTTAGTCACCGGGCAAGCGTCAACCGAGTCTCGTACGGTGGTGTCCCAGTCCCCAGATCCCACGTCGGTTGAGTTCGAGTCCGTATTCCGTGATCTACTGGACGACGCCTTGGAGGCGGAAGACCGCAAGCTGCTCATCGTCGTGGACAACCTGGATCGCGTTGAACCGTCGGATGCTCTGTCGATATGGTCGACACTACAGACTTTCCTTGGGCACAAGGAGTATCAACGGCCTGACTGGATTGATCGACTGTGGATTCTGATTCCTTACGACGACAAGGCCATACTGCGTCTGTGGGACGGGTCTGGCCCTAGTGCCAACTCAAAGCTGGCCACATCCTTTCTGGACAAGACCTTCCAGTTAAGATTCAGAGTTCCTCCACTCCTGCTTTCGAACTGGCGCGAGTTCCTCAAAGAGGCTCTTCAGCAAGCATTTCCGGATCACCCAGAAGAGGACTATCATGGCGTGTTCCGTGCCTTTGCTACCAAGGGCGGGCCCGATACGTCAGCACCCACTCCTCGCGACCTCAAGACTCTTGTCAACCAAGTAGGGGCTCTCCACAGGGAATGGCAAGACGAGTTCCCGCTCTCCCATCTTGCTTGCTATGTACTCTTTCAGAGGGATTGCGAGGATGTGCGTAAGGCCCTTCTTTCTAATGAAGACATTGATCTGCTCAGTAGGATCATTGGACACGATTGGAGAGGCATCATTGCGGCGCTTCACTTTGGAAAGCCCGTGGAGGTGGCACGACAACTACTCTTGAGAATCCCGATCCAGACTGCTCTTGCGGAAGGTGATGGGAAAGCCCTGTCGGAGCTCGAGTCGATTCACGGTGCGGGCTTCTGGTCCGTCCTAGAAGACACTGTGCCTGCGGGGGCGAGTGATTGGGACAGCCTTGCTCCAGCTGACCTAGCGAAGTCAGCCGCTGCTCTTGCAGACAGCCAACTCTTTGATCGTTCCCACAGTCAGCCTGAATCGGAAGCACTTCGGGCGACTATTCGGGCGGCGGCAGTAGCAGTCGAAGCTTGGGCTCCATTTGATGCGGAGACTGCCCAAGGGATGGCTAGGGTGGGACATCTCGTGGGTAACCCGGAGGAGGTGTTCCCGGCTCTTCTCGCGGGAGCCTCAAATGCACGTGTCGGGCCTTCAACGGGAGAACGGCAGGAAGGGGGCGTGTCGCCTGAGGTTTGGATGTCTTCTGCCTTCACCCTAGTTGAAGGCCTTGTGCAGCTTGGCTCAGGTGAACATCTGGAGCAGGGCCTTGAGGTTCCACTTAGTGCGGAACAGTGGGTCGAGGTGTCACATGAGGTAATGGAGAAGGACCCTAGCGGTCGTCTGCTGCAGTACTTTGAACTTCGGGCCGTTCAAGAAATTGACGAGCAGCTGACTCAGCAGATCGCCAACAATCAACTGGACGAGAACACCTTCAACCCGGTCTATGCGGCGATGGCGACCAGATCCGGGAACGCCATGAACTCCGTAGCCGGCCAAGTGTCCTCCCGCCTCCAATCTGGTGAATCGTTCCCCGGCGATCAGTTCGTGCCCCTGGTGAAGACACTTCGTGTTGCTCGCCAGGCGGGCTTGATTAGCCAGGATGACTTTGCGGGTTTTGCAGAGAGGGGTCACTACCTTCATCACTTGTACCAAGCGGTCTCAGAAAACCATATGGAAGCTGTGTCAGAGTGCATGTTCGGCTTCTTGCAAGCTATTCCCGATGGACGAGAGCCCAGTCACATCGGGAATTCCGGTGCGGGATACCAGTACCTCAACGAACTCCTGCAAGATCCGGACCGTGTGCCCGGCTCCGCGGAACGCTTTGCATCCCTTGCGAAGGGAACCCAGAGTCTCCCAGCGGTATTCAAGATGACTTCCGAGGATGGGACAATTCCTCCGTTCGTGGTAAAAGTTCTGCATACGCTACTTACCTCCAATGATGTTCCAAAGCCTCCCGATCTTGTGAGTGAGAACTGGGCCGTGATACGAGAAGTACTAGGGGAAGGCGAGGAAAGCTCGGAGAGTTTCGAAGCTTTCCTGAAAGACTTGCCAGGAATAGATAACCTCGTTGCTGGCATACTCGGCGAGACCTTCGATGTCCAGGATAGTGCTCTCTATCTCGCTCTCCTGAGAAGCTCGACAAGTACGGATTTCGTGGCCTGGTGTGTAGATGGACTATCGTCGGTCAGTAGGGATGCCTGGTCGGAGGCACTCACATCGCAAGGAGATCTCTTGGACCTTGTCATGGAATTGAAGGGGCGTGGAGTCAATATGGTACTCGGCACCACCTACTACGATGCTCTCCTCGATTATGCGGAGCAGGTCTCAGATGGCTCGGTGAGTGCGATCACGAACGAATCTTGGTCAGACCTCTTCACATTGCTGGACGCTGACCACCGAGAGCTCTTTCACAGACGAGCATACGAAATACTAAAGAACTCGGGCGGCGAAGCAAGCGAAGAGTTCTTTGCCCTATTTGGTGACATACTATCTGGCGCAAGCATTCTGGCCAGCGACCAGAGATTCATCGACCAAGTGTGCAGGCCCATCCTGGAGGCAGACAATGAAAGTGGCATCGCATGGATGGCTGGCCTCGCGGAGGCAGATGCTTCGCTGTTTACCAGCAATATTGACCCGGCTGCTGCTGGCGATTTCAAGGACCGTATCCGACAACGCATCGATGATACTGAAGAGGATGAACCGACACTGGCCGATCTGAAGAGAATCGGAGCGATCCTAGGCATTGAACCCGAGGATCCTGAGTCAGAATCGGACGCTCGGTCTGAAGACATGCCAAGTGCTAGCGAGTAGGATAGCTGGCACCAATTGAATCAATTTCAGTCCGGCCCAGATAGCCCATCGCACGGACTTGAACTGCGTCACAGTAGGCCAAACCCTGGGTACCACACCAGTCGGCATGAGTCAGCCGCCCAGCAGCAATTCCTCGGAGTCAGATCTGGAATTATGAATGTTGTTAGCCATTGGCACGGTGTAGTAGACGACGGCTCTGCCTGGCAATACTACGAGCTCCTTAATGAAGGTTTCGGCAAAGGCCTTGCGCTCGGACAACTCGCTCTCCCCTAGAAACTCGCCCATGTCCTGCGCCCGTGCAACGATGGCCTCCAGGTCGGACTTGACCGACCTGCGCTGGGAAAGGATGGACTGAGCCTCCTCCAACGATGCCTCAAGAAGGCTCCGCCTCTCAGTGTTGGCCTTGATCCGGATATCCATGTCAGCCGGGACGTCGTCGGTGGTCTCCACAACGTCCCAGAGCCGGCCTAGCCGGCGCCGCACGTCAGCCAGTTCAGACTCGATGGTCTCCAGTCTCCCACGTTGTTCGCGGACCAGGCCATCCAGCTCTTTGGCAACGGCCTTTGGCAGATCGCCAATGATGCCCTCGGTTAGGATGCTAGAGCGAATCCTCCTGACGATCAGCTCCTCGAAGCGGCGGGCGTTGAGCCGGGGGGTGTCGCAGCCACCGCTCCCACGCTTGATCAGGGTTTGACAGACGTAGTAGTGAAACCTGCCGCTCTTGGCGTCCTGGCCCGAAAGCAATGTGTTGCATCTGTAGCACTTGACGAGCCCGCTGAACATGTAGGAACTTCCCACCCTACGGGGATGGATGGTCTTGGGCGCGCGGGAGCGCATCCTGGCGTTCACCCGGCGGAACAGAGCCTTGGAGATTAGGGGCGAGAACGCCCTATCGACTCGAACAGGCTCGGCCTCGTCCCTGGCGGCGTTGCCCCAGACCAGGGTCCCGGTGTACACCTCGTTGGCGAGGATGAAGCGGACCGCGTTACCGGTCCAGAGCTTTCCGGTGGCGCTGGAGATGCCCTCGTTGTTGAGTGTGCGGGCAATGTCCAGCATCCCTTTTCCGGTGTCGGCCAGCTCGAAGATCCGTTTGACGACATAGGCCGTTTCCTCATCGGGTTCCAGCTTGGGCCGCTTCTTGGCACCGTCCTGCACCATGATCCTGTTGTAGCCGTAGGGTGTCCTGCTGGCGACCCAGAAACCCCGGGAAGCGGCCTCCCGCATCCCACGCCGGACCTCTTGCGCCAGATTCTCCGAATAGAATTCGTCGACGCTCTCGATGATTCCTTCAAGGAGTTTGCCAGCTGGAGTGTCGTCGGCGTTCTCAGTTATGGAGACGACCCTGACGCCGCGCCTGCGGAGCATGGACTTATAGGCGACGGCGTGCTCGCGCTTCCTGGTGAACCGTGAGAACTTCCAGACCAGTATCTCCCGGAATGCGGCATCGGGAGATCTGGCTTCCTCAATCATCTTGTTGAACTGGGGCCGGTCGTCGACCCAGCCGCTCTCGGCCTCGTCGACGTACTCACGGACGACCACCTGGCCATTCTTCTCGGCGTGGTCCCTCAGCGCCCGCAACTGGGCTGCGACCGACAGGTCCACGTCCTGGCGATCGCTGGAGACCCTGGCGTAGAGGGCCACCGGTGTGGGTTCGGGTCTTTTACTCATCTTGGGTTCCTTCCACTGTTCGTGCTGTTCGGTCACGGCAGCCCATGGAACGGTTCCCGTGCAGCCATTCCGCCTAACAGGCTCTTGGGATGCGACAAATGTGGTGGTGGAAATTGCCGAGAAGAGGCTTCCGCGATAGGGACATTCAAGCGGCCGCTGCGGATTTCCGGCATGGACGGTCGCCAGAGACAGGACATCGAGGTGGTCGTGGGCACCGGTGCCTTCTACACCACGTTGCCCGTTGGCCTGTTGCGCAGCCTGGGAATAGAGCCGAGGGGCAAACGCAGGTCCCATAAGCCGGTGGGCGGGGGATCGATCTGGACTATGGCCAGGCCTGGGTTTCGATAGACGGCAAGAGCGAGATCACCCAGGTGGTATTCGGAGAGGACGATTCCCCGGTCCTGCCGGGGACATACAGCCTTGATTGTGTGGCCCTGGAGGTGGACCACATCGAACAGCAGCTGGCCCCCAAGACCCTGATCTTGTACTAGGGCCAGCGCCCTTTCCCGTTTGCGACTCCACCCGGCCTCCTCTGCGCTCCGCGTCGGCCCTCCCCGACGATACCGGCGCCTCTTCAGCTCGACTCCTTCCTAACACCCTGAATTGTCACTCGCATCCCCTTCCGAGTCTTCTTCATTCGGTCTCGGCGGCTGTGCAACCCTGGGCTTAGGCGCCTGCTCTCTCAGGTGAGCGCGGAGAGCGACCTTCGCCAGGATGCTCAGTCCCTGCCGGATTGTCTTTTGTTGAGTTGCGGAGTACGACTGCCACTCCGACGTCTTATCATCTTCCATTCATCTACTCATGTAGGCCGTTGATGGGCCAGGCTCCAGCGTAGCGGCTGTCGTACCTGGGTTGAATGGCGGACCATCACTACACACCACCGCCTGGCGCAGCTCAAGCGAGCGTAGGCTCCCATCTACAAGCTCGTATCGAGGTCCGCCCAATCCCAGCCTTATGAGCTCGGCGATGACCACTGCCGCCGTGACTGCACCCACAAATGACGCACCAACGGTGCGGCCAGCCAACGTGATGATTCCACAATCGTCGACCCCGTCTTGAGCTAGTGAACGGTAGGCGGGATTCTCGGCCACGGCATCCGCATCGGGCCGGTGTCCTTCCGTCCCCCAGCGATGCCTTGCTGTTCGGCTGGCCGGGAACGTGTGGGTCTGAAATGCGAGGTATTCCTGGGTGCCGGCACCCAGGCCAGCTTCAATGACGCGGTCAAACCCAACATCTTCGAGGTCCGCTCGGGCAAGAGCATTGTCTACGCCACACAGGGCAACACGTGGCTCATCCCCTGCAACCACAAAGTCGCCCGCGAATTTCCGCTCCACTATGGAAGTGCAGAACCCGCGTAGTTCACACCAAGCCGCCATCGCTCGCGTCTTCTTCGCCCCCAGGATCGCCCGCGTTGTGAGGAGCGAGGTGCTGTCATTGGCCTCGACGAGCTCATCAAAATCCTGGAGTACGAGGTTGACCTCCTCAGGGGACTCATAGGGCAGGAGACCGAGTGTCCAAAGAAACGCTTGGCCCAGGTGGCCGAGCCCGATAATCCAGGCATTTGCCGGCAGTCGTTCTAGTTTGGGTCCCAACTCACCAGCGTCTAGCCAGTTGATGGCCTTATCCGGCTGCCACAGCGACAGTCCAACATCTCGTCGCCCAGCCACGGCGTTATCGCCGCGCACGAACTGGAATGCCTCTGAAACCCCGAGTGCTCCCGCGAGAACTCCTGCCGGAATGCACTCTTGCCGCTCCGGGAGTTGAAGACCTTGATGCAGAGGTGCAACGCCCGCACGCCAGCCATCAAACGTCGCGCGCACAGCGAAATCAGCATCCGTAGGCGGCGGGGACTTACCCCCCATCACGATGCGCGGAATGCCAGGAGCGCAGTCAGCAATGACCCCTCCTAGATCTACAATAGCTTCCCGCAGGATGCGGCAACGTCCCCAGGGGACCAACAGGGGCACATCAAGCGTACCCTCGACACTCACTCCGCCCAGAAAGCTGCGACGGCCTGTGTTTACCGCTGTCAGCACCGCTGCCTGCATCGTTGGTGAGTGGGCGACGCTGCCCCCCACCACGATGCCGAGTCGATAGCTGTCGAAGAGGCGCCGTGCCTCTTCGAGGCTTCCCGCCTCTCCCGTATCTAGGACGAGCTTGAGGTGTCTGTGCAACTCATCTGGTCCTATGACTGCGTTCTTTGTCATGCCCATACTCCTGTATAGAAGAATCGTCCCAAGCCGACCGTGCTGTGATTGCGCCACCTGTGACCGCCGAGATACTCGTAGACGCCCACGTCCCGCATCCTGAAGCCAATCGCGAAGTTCGGCACGATCAGCGCCACGTGACCGGCCTGCGCGATCATCGGGTTGTCCCTGTCAAGCGGGCTCTGCCGCGCCGGTCCGGAGCCGCCGTGCGTGTGCAAATCGGCGAGCACCCTTAGACCGGTCTCCCGGCAGAGCTGCCACAACGGTCCGAAAGCCGCTCCATCAAAGACCACAATGCCGGAGTCAAGGCAGGCTGGGTCGAAATCGTCGTAGTACGCGAATCTCACCACATGACCACGCAGGCCATCTCTGTAGCCGAGCAGGAACGCGCCACTTTCGTGGCGTCCTCCTCCGCGTCTGGCGACCTCTGTAAGTCCCTGCCGCCAAACTCCCCTGGGGCACCTCAGTCGGTGCTTAGGCGCCGCGAGGGCCCGAATAGTCGCTGGAATTGAGAAGGTCATGGACAATCCTCAGGTAGTGTGTGATATCGCTTTCTGGTGACCAGATCATCCAGGGGAACTGGGTCCGCCACCCGTCGTGGCCGTCGATCGAGAGGCGGTCACAAGGCAGATAGAGGCACTGACCGTTGTTCCATCCAGGATTGAAGGCCTTGGATACCCGTTTCGTTCCACTTGGCCAGCGCTCTGGTGGCAGCGGGGCATCTCCATCAGCATCCCATGGCTGAGCTGTTGGGGGCGACTGAGGGTAGTTCGTGCACTCGAAGCGCAGCGCATACTCAGTTGGACCGCCCTCCCTGTCAGCCGCCTGGACAGCGATTACGGCGTGGGGCCAGTTTATGGAGAGCAGGCGCCACCGGCCGCGGTCGAAGCCACTCTGGAACGGTCCGGCTTCGAGGTGGGCCCGAAACACCTGCTCGTCCACTCCCATTGTCTGCGCGGACAAGCCCTAACCCTCGACCCGCTGCTTGGCAACCAGGTCAAAGCAGAGGGTCCCGTCGGGGAACTTCACGAGCGTGCCGATATGCACCTCTTCGTCAGGCTGGTCGCCTGAGTTGCACACCTTGAGCACATGCTCTGCGGCGTCAACGGGCGACAGGTTGTACTGGTCCTTCCCGGTCGCCCATTCCTTCACCCGGTCAACCGTTGCCGATGGGGCGAAGAACCCCTTCTTCTGGTCCTGGTTGTAGTTGACCGTGACCTCGACGCTCTTGCAGCGGTGTATGTGCACCCGGCTGCGGGGAGTGAGGCCGGCCTCATCGATCTTCACGTCCAGTTCCAGGGTGACGTCGGTGTTCTCGATGAAGACGCACACCTCTGTGTCCTCAGGCGCGCTCAGGCCATGTTCGCGGGCTATCTTGACGATATCCGCCACCGTGTCCTTCGGGCCGAGTTTCACAAGGGTGATCTTCGGGATTCCCTCTCCCTGGATGAAGATCTCAATCTGGTCGGGCGCATTGAGCTGAGTCATTCGACTGTCCTTTCTCCCACAGCAGTGGGACTCTCTGGAGTGGGCGTCGTTTGATGCCCTTACTAGGACAATCGGAGAAGAAGGGACAGACCGGAAATGGCCGGGCCGGCGGCAGTGACCTTTACGCGTCCTGGCCCACCGGGCAGACGAAGTAGTGAGGACAGCGGGGACAGATGCGGTCGCTAGGCTGGGGTGAGAAATCCTCGCGCAGGATGCCTTTGATGGCTTCGTTGTAACGGTCCAGGCGAGTCTTGATGGGTCCGGGTCGTGGGTCGACCGGGTCTACCTGATCGGCCGACAGGTAGCGCACCTGTACGCGCCGTCGAACGCGTGGCTCAGCCGACCGGGCCGCCGTCACGTACAGAGCATAAATGTCCTTTCCTACCTCGCTCTTCGTCGGACGACCCGTGCGGAGACGTTCAACGACCTCGGAGCCATCGCTGAGGACCTCGACGTGATCGGGAGTGAATCGAATCAGGCCATGTGGCACTGACACTTCCCACGTTGGCCTTGTTGCGGACCCTTGAGACGTGTATGGGCGCCTCGCAGCCATCTCCACCAAATCAACGGCCGACGCGCGATACAACTCCTTGTACGGGTGCTCTTCTGGCCCTTGCTCCTGCCAGACTTCTGCCAGGTAAGCGAGCGCGGCCGTTTCATCCACGGGATTGCCAGAGGCGCGTTCCTCCGCCATCCAGCGCAACACACGATAGACGCAGCGGTGAAACTCGACGTACCCGGAATCCTCGCGTCTCCGATTCAACCCGAGGACGCTCTCGTAGTAGTACTGACGTGGGCAACGAATGTAGACATCCAGATCTTCAGCGGCGAAGGGCTCGCTTGCCGGCGTGGGGTCTGCTACGAAAACCGGAGCAGTGGGCGTGGATACCCAAGTGACAGCGCCGGACGGAGCCCTAGGCAACAGGCCTGCCATGTTGTCGAGCAGATCTGACGCATGGCTGTTCTGCGCTCCGTACCTGCGAGCTCGCGAAAGGCACAGGAAATCTCTCGCACGGGATAGCCCGACGAAGAAGAGGCACTCCTCTTCTTCGTCGTGGTCATCACTGGCAGATACGATCATACCCTCGGGAGGAGGACAAGGCTGTGCTTGACGTCGGGCCGGGAACAGACCTCTGCCCAGAAACGGCAAGTAGACGGCCTGAAATTCCAGTCCCTTGCTCGCATGCACGGTCAGGAGTCGCACTGCATCGATGTCGTCCGCCCAGGTCGGCAGATGCCGGAGTTGCTTCTCGTCTCCGTATATCTCAAGTCGGCGCACGTACCGCAAGAGACGGAGCTTGGCGTCAGTCGCCTCCCCAGGAGCAGCCGGTCGCTGTTCGTGGACGAACTGGAGGAATTGATACAGTGCCAGCAAGCGGTGTTGCCCCGCCACGGACGGATCGCCCAAGAGGGTGTCCAGATAGCGGCTTCTCTCGAACAGGTAGTACGTGAGCAGCGTCCAGGGTCCGACATGCCTCATCCCATCCACATGGCGTCCCAGCAGAGCAAGGCCTTCTCTACCCTCTGGCGAGATCGTCGCTGCCGTCGCAGCCAGAACCAAGGCGTCCGGGAAGGGGACGTTCCGTTCCTTTGCCAGTTCGAGCAGCGCGAGAACATCATCGAGTGGGACGTCGTACTCGGGAAACCGCGCCAATCGAACTAGACCGCGCCCATCAGGTTCGCAGGCGAAGGACAAGAGGGACAGCATGTCTCGGATTTCCGGACGCTCGAAGAGGTCACCCAGGTAGAGAACCGGCACGCCCAACCCTTCGAGTTCGGCTGCGACTCTTCCAAGGTTGGTATGGGAACGACAAAGAATCGCTTGCTGAGTGTAAGGGATGCCCGAGGCCCGCTGACGCTCAATCTCCGTAGCCACTCCGGCCGCCTCAGCGGCAAGGTCGTCGGCAACCTCCATCAAGACCTGACCACCAGAATCAGGACGCTTCGGCTCCCAACGGACGAACCCTGGGCCGCCCTGGCTTGCACGCATACTGGGTGCCAGCCCTGCGAAGACATCCACAATAGCTGGTTGGGACCTGTAGTTGTATCTGAGAGACTTTAGCTTTGCCCCGGGGAAGTCCTCGCCGAATCGCCGCATATTGGCCGGGGCGGCGCCGCGGAACCGGTATATTGCCTGACGTGTATCCCCTACCACCCACAGACCTGCGCCCGCACCGGCCAACTCTTTAAGGAAGAGCCCACTCGCACGGTTCACGTCCTGGTACTCATCGACCAGAACGTGGCGATACGTGCTCCGCAGCGTGTCCCGTACTTCGACGTGCGTCCTGAGCAGCGTCACTGACTTGTAGATGAGGTCCCCGAAGTCGAGTAGATGCTCTCGGTCAAGGGCATCCTGATACGTCTTGTAGACGCGCGCAACCTCGACAGCTTTCTCGGCCGCCTCTGTCTCGTCAGGCGTAGTGGCCTGAGCAAGCATGTTCTCGCCGAGCTCGGCATACTCTTGTGGCCCTACGAGCTCGTCCTTCGCCCGGGATATTGCCGACATGATGTCACGCAGGTAGAGCGCGGGGTCATACAAATTCTGATAGTGGTCCAGCTCCAAGTCTGAGACCATCCCCTCCATCAAGGCGATAGAATCGGACGGATCCAGCACGCTTACCCGGGCTGGGAGTCCTACGTGAGAGCTGTACCTGCGCAGCAACTCCAGACCAAAGGCATGAAAGGTCCCGATCCAGATGCGGGGCGCATCCTCCGGTCTGGCCTCTGCCACGCGTGACCGCAGCTCCTCGGCCGCGCGGTTCGAGAACGTCAGCGCAAGGATGGCTGTTGGAGGCACCCCTTGTTCAAGGAGAAACACGATCCGGCCCACCAGGGTGCGGGTCTTCCCAGTCCCCGGACCGGCTTCCAGGAGCAATGGCCCTCGCGGTGCGTGAGCAGCGTCCTGCTGGCTGGGGTCCATGGGACGTTCGTCCGTTCCGCCAGTTGATACGTCAGCAGGACGGATTTCCGGCGTGAGCAGCGCCCGTGCCATCTGTTGTAGAACAAGCGATTCGGGGAGTCCCAGCCTCCCTGCGACGTCGCTCGCGCTAGCCTTATCGGCATCGTACAACGCACGCAGGAAGTCAGTTGGGAGCAAGAACTCCCGTGCAAAGACATTCGCCTCACGCTCCCTCAGTTCCTCCGGCCCATAACCCTCAACCCGATTCACGCCAACCGGCAAGGGTTCCTCAATGGCCTCGGGATCCAGGTTGAACTCTGGCTGGCTCTCCCGTTCAGGGTGCAACCACAAGTGGGCATACTCGTGAGCATGATAGAAGCGAGCCAGCCTGGGTTCGACTTCGCGGTTGAACCACACCCTCTTCATGACGTGGTCGAGCGCCGCATCGGCGCCGTCCAGCAACGAGTCACTGGCGGCCAGGCCGATTCTTTCGAAGCCAGTCAGCCGCTCTGCCGCAGCGAGCATTGATTCAGCTGAGGGCTCTCCCCCTGCTTCTCGAAGCGCCGCAGTGCGCTGTGTCCGTGCCAGCCTCCTTATTTCGTCCCAGTGGCTCACGGTTCCCCCGTGGACCGTTCAAGCGCATACCAGTGTTCAGCGTGTTCGAGGTCGATTGTCGGGTCAACGCGAACCGCGTCGAAGAAGTCCTCCTGCGCCATGAGCTTCGGCGCTTGCTCGGAGCGATGCTCGGTCCTAGCCGCCAGTATCGGGTCCAGCTGTAAGTAGGCCCTGATGTTCGTTGCCTCGCGTTCAACTGCTTGGGCAAGGCGATCAATCAGCTCTTCCGGGATGGTGGCCCAGGCGATCAAGCGGCGGTCAAGCTTTCTGAGTAGGCTGTCCCCCAATCCAACAGCATGCGCCAGCCGGCTCGGCTCCAGACCCATTGCTTGCCCTTCTGCTATCAGACTCTCGAAAGGCACCGCGGGATCTGAGGCAGACTCCGTCGATTGCCCGTGAAGTATGTTCTGGACAACACTCATGCCTCGAAGCACAAGCGTTTCTTCGGTGACTTCCTCCGCGTTGGCTGCGGGAGGCAACCACTTCATCAGGCTCCAACTGGCTGCGAACTCGATGATCTCTCGCTCGAACTGCGGGTACCGCCGAGTCCATTCTTCAAGCGGGCTATTTGGGCCGACGCCGGACGCCACGAAGGCGTCAAGTACGTCCTCCAGCATTCCTCTGTCCATTGGTCTGTTCATCTCTGTTCTCCTCGCCATGCCTCCAGAATCTCATCAGCTTTGGACAGCCAGTTTCTGATCGTTCGAGGCGTCTTGCCAAAGTGTCTGCTGATCGTCTGTACAGCTGGGTCTTTGTCTTCGATTGGCCAGTCCTCGAGGTGGCGGAGCAGGTATGCGGACCGGATGGGCTCCTCCAGCTGATTCAGCGCCGCTTCAATCAAGACGTTATCGATCGCCTCCGATGCGACGTTGCGATCACCGGAAGCAGCCGGCACCACCACGGCGCCCTGCTGAGTTAGTTCGTCGATGGTCACTTGGTCGTAGTCACCGCTGGACTCAGTATCGAACTGCCTGATTTGCTTCCGAAAGACATCCACCGTGATTCTCTCGATGCCCTTCCAGAAGCGGACTTGAAGAAAGTCCCCGCGGTCGCTAGCCATGTCCAGCATCCGGGCGAATATCTCCGCGACGACTGCTGCATACCCATCTTCCCTCAGGTCCGTTCTCAAGCCCCTCAACTTGCCGTTTATCCAGGTCGCACAACGCTTCAGCAGGCACTCAGTCAGGTCATTGACGCATTTTCGATTTCCCGCTGCGTGGTGGTGCCGTATCAGATAAGCCAGCGACTCCTCCTTTAGATAAATGGGCGACTCTTCGTCACGAACTGCCAGTCGGCTTCGAAGCTCTTCGTCGTTCAGCCCAAGGGCCTCTTCGATCTGCCTGTCCACAACCGCCAGGCGCTGGTAGACCTGACCATCCGCGTTGCGGCGTGTAAGTGGCTGCGGCAAGCAGGATTCAACCTGCCGTGTGGTCTCATGCTCCATCGATGGCCTCATGTACGAGTCTCATGGTCCACTGACTCCAACTCACCTAGTGTGCTAATCGTGTGTGAACCTCCCAGACCGGAAAGTCCTGTCGCTTTGGAGTGGGCGGCATTCCGGACGCTGCCAACCGCCTGGATTGGTTTTCCGGCGTCAGGTCTTCCGACCTTCGTGTGCTTCAAGCCTTTCCCCTTATCCGCCTCTCCGGCTGCAGCCGCATTGCGCACTCCTACTTTGTCGGAGGTCTAGAGACACGATGGTTGTAGACTGCGATCCATGCCTCATGTTCACGCTTGAGCATTTCTACGACTGATGTGGCGAGGTTGTCGTCAATGCTCTGCGGCGAGCCATGAGCAAACGCGTTTCGTCGCTCTTGAACTCTGGCTAGGTGGGCACTTACATCGGAGTATCCCAAACTCACTAGGTCCGAGTGATAAGTCGAGTCGAACGCAATCTTGTAGAATCTGTCCAGTCGCGCTCCGACAGAAGAGTACCGACTCAGTGCGTCCTCTAGGAACACAGGGGGAACGTTCGGAAGGCCACTGCGAAGGAGGTATTCGAGCCGGGTTTCAAAGTATGTCCAGAACAGCAGCACCAGTGCTGCGCCCGTGGAGACCTGCGTCGTGTGCGGCAAATGGTCCTGTGATGCTGAGTCGCGTGCCATGCGTTGCCATTCACGCTCCATTAGCTGCAAATAGACATAGTCCTCATATCGTGTCTCCGCCCCCATGTATACGGGCGGAACCGAGATTTCTTGTCCGTCAGCGACTATAAGGGTGTGCCCCTCCTTCGGTAGATCAGCACCACAGGCCGGACAAGGATCATCGAATGTGCGAATGCCTGAACAATTGCCGCACCGAATGTACCCGGACCAAAGACGAGTCCAGGAACTGTTTGTTGGAAGGTCATCAACCCACATTGTGCTAAGGCCTCCTAGTGCCGAACAGCGTTGCGCCAGCTACGTGGTCGCCTCCAGCAAGTCCTGGCTGAGAGCGACGCTCGACGCGGCGATGAAATCCAGGTCCTCGGTGGAGGGGACAGCCCTGACTACCAGCTCCGTGCCCATGCCGGACGGGGTGCTGAACAGGCGTTGGAACATTGACAATGCCTCGGAGGTCACCGGGCTTGATATCTCGTGCGCCTGCAGGATCCTGAACTCCTCTACCATCTCGGCAGTGTCAATGGCACGAAGGAGCCTGTAGATATCGAAGGCGTCCTTGGGGAGTTGGTCCCGACGACGTAGATCGGGGTCCTGGAGACGTTCCCCGATCTTGTGTACTTTCGCCACCAGCAGCGCGGCCGGCCCAGCCACTTTCAGCAAGCATGAGCGGTCTGCACCCGGAACTAGTGAGCTGACCTTCGTCAGCTTATGGCTGACAAGAGCGCCTTCGAGTCCATGAACCTTCATGGCCGCCCTGTTGCCATGGACGCCAAGCCGGGCAGCCCTTCGGCCAGGCCCGCCCACCGCCTGCGGCACCAGCAGGTCGACCTGCGCCCCACTTTCTCTCCTGTACAGGCCCGGTTGGTCATACAGCAGGAATCCCGCACGGCCCATGGCGTCGACTAACGTAGGACTATCCCCCAGCAGGTCGGGATCGAGCGCGAGGTCTGCGTCATAGGTAAACTGGGCGACGGCGATGCTGTCATCCTCGCCCTCTACCTGCACGTAAATCGCTTGGGCGCCTACCAGAATGACCGCATCGCTGTGGGGTCCCAGCGCCTCGACGGAGTCGAGCAGCGTCTCGCGAGCATCTATGTAGTGCTGGTCATCGATAGTTTCCATCTGTCCTCATTGTCCCGCATCCATCCCGAGAGGGCTTCCGCCTCGATCGGACCTCGCCCAGGCCCCTTCATGAGGTCGAGTAGGACCTGGGTTACGCGGGCGTAGGTGATGCCGTCGTCGCGTTCAGCGCGCTCGAACGCCACGGGGTCGAATGGCCGCACGAGGAGAACATTGCCTCCGGCATCTGCCGGGCGCAGTCCCAATGACTGTGCTGCAGTCTCCGGATCGTCAACGTAGAGTGAGGCTAGGCGCGGCTCCGCAAACGGAGCCAGACGATACGCCGCAAAGGACCCAGTCACGCTGTATTGGAGTCCCGTTTCGCGAAGTCGGGCGAACAGGGCCCCTGTTCCCCTAGGTTCAAGCCACGATGTGAGGGTGTTGGAGGCCGTGAAGTCGTAGTCCATTGCCCATCTACGGGCCAGAGTCTCCCAGTCTACCGAGACGATGCGTCCCCTTGGGCTCTCCTTGGTGACAATCTCGTCCGCCTCCAGCAGGCTGCACACCCTCGATATCATGGCAGGGGAGCTTGCCGTCTCAGCAGCTAGCTCCCGGGTTCCGAAGGGCGTCTGATAGTCGAGGAGGCCTCTCACGACGCGGCCAGCACGGCCTCCCTTCAGCGAGCGAAGGGGACGCTCATCCCTGAAGGGGTTCCTGTCCGCCCCCTGGGTCTCGATATACACCGCGGGACGTTCAATGGTGAATCTGATGTTGCCGGTCGAGTCGGCATAGCTAATGCCGGCTTTCGCCAGCCGCTCCCTCGTTAGGGGGCTCAGGTAGGTCGAAACCAGCATGAAGACAGGATTGACGCTTGCTTGTCTGCACCTCAAGTCTGACAGTGCCTTCAGCTGGGACTCCACGCTGCCGACGAGCCTGGGTTCCACCGGGGTCGCCTTGACCTCCACGATGATGTCAGTCGAGAGCCCATCGGGGTCTCGGATTTCCCAGATGGCGTCGATTCTGCGGGAGGAGTCCTGCGGGGATCGCACAGCCTCATCGCCCTCGCGGTCGAGTAAGCGCCACCGCCGGGGCAGCCGTGCGCCTATCTCCTTAGCGGCTGTGTCGAGGAGCCTTGTTTCTGATATGTAGCTGTTGCGCAGCATGTGAAACAGTATAGATTCTGCACCACTGAGCAGTCAAGGGTGGGGGTTGGCCACTTGATTCCAAGCATCTCTAGCGCCGTTGTGCCCAATTGGTCACTCGTATCGACTCCGCAACAGCGGAAGTGACGGTAAAACGCCGCCCTGTAAAAGAACAGGCTCAAGACGCATGCGCCTACGATTCGTTCCATAGGCGGGCGAGCGCTTGGATGAAGGCTCGGGCCTTGTCCACGGACCACTGATCCTTGGATGAACCGAAGAGGTCGACCAGCTGGTTCTGGCACGTGAAATCGGCCAGTTCCGCCGCCCAGAGCCAGTTGACGACTTCGACGTACGTTTCGCCGAGGCTGCTTCTGAACAGGCCATTGGGGACGTTGTACAGGAGGCACTCCACAAAGTACGAAGGTGCCGTGCCCTTGGCGAGCGCGTTGCTGTCAATCAGGTGATTGCGCGCCGCCTTGAACATGCGGGTTGCCCGCTTGTACCTGCCGCCAGTGCCCCGTTCCTTCCTCGCTCCCTTGGAGTGATGCTGCTGGGGATAGCTCACGGCCCAACGATGCTCGTCGGGGATGTAGAGTGCAATGCCGTTGCCACACTTGAGCGTCACGACAACGTCGGCCGCCGCCGGAATCGGACCCCTGGCGATCTTCAGGGACTTGCGGCCTGGAGTCACCGCTTGACCGAATCTGGCTCTGAGTGCGGCCAACACAAGCCGGCGGAACGACTGCCATCTTCCATATGCAAGCTTGTGAGACTCGTTGTCCTGGAGTTGCGGCCCAGTGAGCGCCGCCACCCTGGGCCTCAGACGCTCATCAAGTTGTACGACCAGGTCCACATCACTGTCCCTTCGCAGGTTCGTGTCGCTCTTGTAAGAGCCTTGAAGGAACATCTCATGCACCGGCAGACCCTGACGGACCAAGGCGTCACGGATTGCCGTGTGTGCCTGCACCGATGCCGTCGCCGCGTGGTGATGGCTCCATTGTCCCAGTGTCGAATCCGGGATGGGCAAATCCGCTCTCCCTACTGCTCAGGTCGCTGCGCCGAAAGGCTGCCCACATCGCCGTCAGGGACCATTCCGCTTGGGCTTGGGTTCTCGATGCTGTTGCCCGACGTGTCTCGTCTGTACCTGTTCCGTACCGTCTCGGCCGCTTGCGACAGCTGATCCAGCAGGCTCAGGACGATGGGATCGTTGGCTCCGACGTGGGGATTGAGCGGCTGCAGGCTCATCTCAACATGCACTTCCTGCGTGCCCACGGGAACTACGAACCTTGCGGCCTGGTCTTTCGCGCCCCCTATGGCGCTGAGGATGATCCTCCCCAGGTCTTGCTCTAGAGTCTCACGCATGGAGGCCATGGCATCCTGTTCGTCCATCATGCGTTCTTGTTTCAGCACCTCCATTGCCTTGTCGCAGCCCCATGAGCACAGCTCCGCGACGATCAGGTCTCCCGTTCTCGGAAACGTGGGGCTCGCCAGGTCGGGCGGAGAGCCTCGGAAACTCGCAAAGACCAATTCCCTGTCGTCATCCAGCATCATGTCCAAATTGGCCCACGTTGAGTCGCCATCGCCATTCCGTCTCGTCAACTCGTCCGCAACCTGCTCCATGAAGTACATGTGGCGTCTGTCTTCCTCCGGCAGAGTGGGATCGAAGTCCCACCAGGGACGTGACAACTGAAGACCCGGGCGGAGTGACCGTCTGTGAGGGGCAAGAATCGTGAACAGCGGGATTCCCAACTCTTTTGCCACTCGAAGGGAGTTGCTGGGACGGTTGGACCGCACGACCTCAATGAATGCCAGGGGCTTACGGTGGGTGTCCAGGATGGTGAGGTCCGGACGGCACCGGCCGCTGATTGGAGCCGACTGTTGCTGCTCCATCACTACGGACCCTGCACCCCGCAGAAGATCGTAGCTGTGAGGGTGCATTCGTTCGCACGTCCACAGGATCTGCTGGGAAGGCTCGCGGTGCCTCCCGCGATGCGTGGGGGCGTGACCATCCCGGCTCTCGCCGAACTCGCACGAGACACATCCGCTCAGCTTCCTATCCAGGTGGTCGAAGAGGTCCCGCTTCCACTGTTCGTGCTGTTCCGACGGCATGAAGCTTATCCTCCATTCTTGGGACGGTCGTCTTCGAGTCCCTTTTCGGAGTGAGTGAACGACGCTGGCTCCAGTTTTCCCCATCTCAGCAGGAATACCCTCAATGGCGAAGCAACCAGGGAGCTGAGCAAGACACCGACGATGGTCAGCGATACTGCCGACCAGGCCGGGCTGAGGTCAAGCATCCCTGGAACGGCGACGGCGACAATAATGACCGGCAGAAACAGTGTGGCCATTGTAAGCGCCTGCATGCCTGGGCCGCTCAATGGACAGTCTTTCCGTCGTCCGGCAACGTCCAATATCTTCCGTGCCAGAGGTGCCCAGATGATTCCGCCGAATATCACTACCGGCACCGGCAGCAACAGAAGTTCGAACCAACTTTCATCACCGGCCAGTGCAGCAGTCCAGTAGACCATGGTCAAGGCGATCGCAAGCACTAGCGCCATTAGCAGCAACCCGCTCCCGCGCATCAGCTTCCAGACCAGCCATCCGTAGGGGAGTATGAGCATCGCAACGACCACGTTGATCGCCAGCCCATGCCAATCGAATTCGTCGGCGGCTGCAAGCAGCAATGCGAGCACGAAGAATGCCGAGATCCCGTATTGTTCCCCTCGCTTCTTCCAGGGTCTCGGTTCGGACAAGAGCTCTTCCACTGGCAACATGGCGACGAGCAGGCTTATCGAGACACGGGCGGACAGGTCATCGATCACGCTGAAGCACCAAGTGAAGACGTAAATTGGCACGCAGTGAATCACGCTGACCAGAAAGGCTCCGGGGAGCCGAGGACGGACTGTCTTGTAAGTCTCACGAACGATGGCAAGTTTCATTGTTGGCTTTCCTCGCCCTTCGCCAATCCAGTAGCCGACAGGGGGTTCGGTGAAGATGTTCCTGAGGCTGCTCGTGTGCTCCCCTGCTTGCCGCAGAGCCTGAGTCCGTTGTCTTGATTCGACCCGAGGCCGAGTCTTCCGCTCACGGATGAGACATCACACGGGGCAGCATTCCGAAGAAACTCTCTGCATATCGGTCTGCGCGTTGCCGAACGTATCCTGGCAGCGCCCGTAGTAGGATCAGGCACACCAATAGTATTGCGGTTGCCATCACGCCCCAGGACAACCCGGTTCCCTCTACAACATAGCTGAGCCAGGCTGCAACGACGCTGCTTATAGATAGTGGAAGCCAAACCAACCACATTCCGGCAAGGTTCCGCGCGAAGCCATAGTCCTCGTTGTGAGTAGCCAGTAGACCATGGCCCTCCTTGCCTCGAAAGAAGGTCCGCAAAGCACGAACCGCATCGTTGATGACCCGGCCGAGCTCTTCCTGGTCTCCCTTGGCGGCGACGCGGGGGATGTCGATCCCGGTGGTCTCCCGGATCGCGGCGTACCACAGCTCCTTCTGCTGCTGAGAGCAGGTTGCGTCATTCGGGTTGAGCCAGCGGTTGGTTGGCGAATCGTATGGCCACCGAGGCCAGATCTTCCGTTCGTAACGACGACCAGCGGCTGAGGCGAAGTACGCAAGCGCGACAGGGCATACGGTGGCAAGCCCTCCTCCGGTCAACAGATTGGTAAGCCAGCCCAGTTGGGCTGAGCTGAGCACTGCCGCGGCACCGGGAGCCCCCACCAGTACTGCAAGAAGGGCCGGCAGCAAGCGAGCCTTGAGCTCGTAGCGGTCTGTTAGTTTCAGAAAGTCTAAGGTTGAGGCCATGAGACTCCCTACCGTGCGCTCCCAGGACCGGGATCGGCCAGACGAAGACCGATCCTCCCATCGTCGCCGATGATAGCCATCACCCCTGGAGTCCCATCCATCTGCATGTTGCTCTTGATCCATGCCAGAAGAGCCCGGTCTTTGGCGCTCGGCCGGACGTTGACTCCTTCAGGATGCGAGTGCCACTCCCCGATGTAACCGAGCATGCCAGCCGTAGCATCCGAGATTTCTGACACGCGCTGCTCCAGCTCTTTCGAACCCCGCACATAGGACGTCGGTGACTCCTCGCTGTCTTCCGGGGAGGCAATGGCACCGACAACATAGATCAGCCCGCGCTGCATGTCCGACGCGCCAATCAAGACACCGCCGGTCTCATTGGGCAGCCGCTCGCGGCGCAGGCCGGCCAACTCCTCCCGGAGTTGAGAATCTATATGCACGGTCCATCTCCCCAACTTCCTCTTGCTTGGCTGTGCGGGCTTGCTCTGGATGGCGCCCACGGCATGTGTAATCGGTTCCACACGCCATGTTGATATCTGGGCGCCTTCCGACTCCAATGCTCTCCGGACCGCATGGCTGCCAATGGCAGCATGGAGGGCTACGAGGTCCTGTGGAATCTGGGTCGATAGATCCCTGCATGACTGCCCCGTCCTCAGCCTGCCGGTGGTTTCCAGGAGCCCGCTCAACTCCGGGTTGTCGGCAATCTCCCTGTACATCTGCATCTCCAGCATGTCCAAGGGGACTTTCCGGGCTCTATCCTCGGCGAGCAGAGTCAACGCAGTTCCTGAGGGGTTGAGGAACAAGGAGATCCGCCGACCCCGTGCCTCCACGTCTCTGCACAGGTGCCTGGCGACAGGAATAGAGGCCGACATGTCGAGGATGACTTCAGCTTCCGAGAGCGCGGCGTGGACGAGTGAGCTGTTCTCCCTTGGTCTCAAGACGTCTGCCACGATGCCGCCAGCGATCTGTCCGCCACCGACTATGCCGTTCGACACCCCTGCGAGAGCGAGCGCCTTGGGCAATCCAAGATGCAGCCCGTCCAGTGCGTGTCGAGCGAGGTTGTGAGGCAGGAGCACGTCCCCGTCGATCAGCGCCCACTGCCCGAACCCGGACCGCACGAGATTGGACACTACCTGGGAGCCGAGCGCGCCCACGCCAATGGCCGCGATTTGCGTGCGAGGTGGCTGCCCGAATCCATTAGCAGCCGCCGCTTGCGAACGAGAGAACGCAGCATGTGCATTCAGGGGGACAAGTAGTACACCCTGACCAACCCTGGTTTCGTCGGGAGAGATCAGTAGACCTGGCTTGCCGTCATTCACCGCCCACACCCCGATGTCCGCTCCGACCTCGCCGACCGCTGCCATCGCCATGAAGGCACGAACCTCAACGACCTCGGTGGGGCCCCCTGGCACTCTCATTTTGGGGAGTCGAATCATGAGCGCAAGACTGACGCCGAGCAAGTGCTCCGTCTCCACGTCAGAATCTTCAAGCCACTTCCTCAACTCCTCACGAAGCAACTGAATGAGGTCGAGTCCCGAGTCCGCGGTGAGGTCGTGAAGTTCTTGAAGCGTATCGGGCCTATGACTGATGACTCCATGCACCCGGGGTGGGCATGAGATGACCAACGCGATGCAATTGAGTTCGTTGGGAATCTCCCTCACATTCAATGGCTGGCAGATAGCCGTGAACAAGAGAGGGCCCCTCGGGACCATCTGTACGGATAGCCATAACGGCTCATCGGGGAAATCTACGGAGAACGTCTCATCATGGACTATGAGGTCCGCTATCGGGTCAGACAGGTATAGCAGCGGTTCCAGGGGCTGGTCACCTGCGTGCAGCGTTCCGTTGGCGGTCTGGGACAGCCACTGCCTGATGCGCTCAACGAACTTGGGAGCAGTCCAGTCGATGAGGACTTCATTGAACGGCCGGTCATACAAACACAGGCTGGGGGGAAATCCCGCAGGGAGCAGATTGAGATGGGGCACACGGGGAAAGTCCGGCCGCAAGGCAAAGACAGCCGGTGGGTGGTCATCTTCCGGAGTGAACACAATCGCCAGAGGTTCGGAGTGACGAATGTCGTGGGTCGGGTGTTGGGGTACTTCCACGTCCACATCCACGAACACGATGTCGTGATGTGTGCCATCTTGTCCTCCGATGCGACATTCCTTCAGCTCGGCGAACGCGTTCAGTCTCGCCGCGAGGAAACACGCCAGCCCCCGTGCCCTGCCAACGGTGAGGCGTTCGGGCGCCACCGCGGCTCCCTGAGTAAGGAAGGAGAATCGCTCCACGCCGCCCTACGCTCGCCCCGCCCTGGGGGACGGTGTCCTGGTGGCCACAACGGCAGCTGAGGGGACTCGCTTCAGGACCGTAGCACCGCCGTCACAGGCCGTGATTTCCAGCTTGTCCGGTTTGGATCGACTGGGATGCTCCATGGTCACAACGAACTGACCCCTGATGGCGCTGGCCACCTCACGGTAGTACTCAGCGGCTTGCTTGTGGGGTGGCTGAATCTCGTCGCCAGCCGGTATGGGTTTGCTGGTGGATACCATGATTCCGCGTGTCTGACCCTGCTTCCCGTAGAGCCACTTCACTTCCGGTACAGGCTCGGTCTTGTGTTTGCCCTTCTCCGGTCCCAGCGAAAGGTAGCTGCAGTGATGGGGAAGCTTAAACACATCCCATGCAAGCCGGGATTGATTTCCCTTAGCCTTCGTGACGCGCACGATGTCTGACAAAGTCTCGTGGTCGAGGTCGGCGCCCAGGATTACTCGTGTTGCGGTTCCGCCGCACACGAACGTCGCCTGCATGGCGATGGAGTCGCGGTTACGATCAACGAGGGTGCCGTCCTCCTTGCGGCTTGCGAACGGCGAGTGGACGAAGAACTCGGCGCCGTGTGCCTTCGTGTTGAACTCTGGCACCACCTGCCCTGCATCCGTGATGAGGAAAGCCCGTTCCTGAACGGTCAGGCCATGTTCCTTCAACCAGTCCTTGAGCGCATCGGGCCGCGAGAAGACGCGGATTCCCGCGCCCTTCTGGAGGCGGTAGCGGGCTTCACTCTGGATGAGCCGGGCTTCATCCTCGTCCGGTGCCTTCTCGACAATAACCGCTGCGGGCACCCAGAGCGTCTCTATGCGTACACGGTCGCCGCCTTGGTACTTCTGCGCATGCTCAAAGTAGAAGAACTCCGAGGCGCCACCGTAGTGGTCCTTGTCCAGATGCGTGAACGCGACAACCTCGTAGTGGTTGCGTTTAGCTGCCTGTAGGTCGCTCCGTAGCTCCTTGGGCAGGTCGATCCGGAGGTCGTTCTTGTCCGAGGGGTCGCGGGTTGCCGCATAGTCGAACAACAGCTTGTTGCCGTTGTCCAGGTCTATGCGGCAGCAGTCGGCGTTGCCGAGGGGGAAGAAGGTCAACTTAGCCATCGGTCCGTCCTCCTATCCGTATGCGGGAGTTCGCGTAGTCTGTTTCCTGACCGGGATGTGCCTGCCCGCAACCAGGATTGCAAGGCAAACCCGGGTCGCGGGGCATGTTCTCGTAGACGCCTGGAGGCGTCGCCACCTTCAACGTGAGCTTCCCACCTGCAATCATTCCTCTACTCCTTCGCCTACGGCCATCATGCCGTATGTAGATTTCGGTCTGCCATACGCAGAGCTCCCTATAGGAGCCGCGTGGTGCAGACACGCTGGCCTGATGCCCTTCTCTCGTCCCTCAGCTATGCCCGACTTGCGTTTTCGCAGTTTGAGAAGTAGGATAGGAGCCGGAGTGTCAGACCAAGTGCTTCCATAATACCAGTATATTTCCTGGATTCCGGTATGTCAAGCCTGAAAGCGGGGGAACCATGCCGCAGCTGGATACTGTGGGCCAGAGGATCAACTTCATTCGGAATGAGCTGGGCCTTACCCTCGAAGCCTTGGCGGACCGTTCTGGTCTGTCCAAGAGCTTCATCTGGGAGGTCGAACAAGACCGCTCAGGCATCAGCGGCCGACGCTTGCTCCAGGTGGCTGACGCCCTCAACGCGTCGGTGGAATACCTGCTCAGAGGAGGGCCAGCGCCCCAAGAATATGAGCCGCCATCGATCGAGGTCCCAAGAAGCCTCGGTGAACTCGCAGAGGAAGTGGGTCTGACCTATCGACAGACGATGACCCTTCTCGAAATTGACCAGTCGATTGTCGCCCGACGCGGCGGCGGCCCGCGGACGGGGAAGGGCAAGGAAGACTGGCGCGACCTCTATCTGGCCGTGAAGCGCTTCCTGGAGGAGGCGAAGTGAGCAACAGCCGAAACGGCACCTACGACCTCGAGCTCAAGCGCGTCGCTGGGGAGTTGCAGCTCGGCTCAGCCGGCAACTACGAGGACATGATCGTCCAACACTGCCTTGCCCGGCTCCGCGCCTGGGCGGCGGCACACGGCACCCCTCAGACCCTGAGCGATCTGGCGGCTGAATTCGCGGCATCGCTGGATATGAGCTTCACCGAGGTGCATACCGAAGAGGAAATCGATGCAGTGCTCGGAAAGGAGGCGCCGGTCCAGCAGGCTGCCATCGGCGACCTGAAGACCGAATTCGACGGAGACACGGACGCCATTACCGTTCGTCGCCTGGACCCGAAGCCCTGGCACCGGAAGTACTGGGCAATCATCAACTGTCTGGGATGGCATGGGTACCGACGATACTGGAGCAAGTGGCACGAAATCGTTCACTGCCTTCTCGATGGCCAGCAGTTGGCCTTCGCCTTTCGCCGGACAAGGCAACACCGGCCCGAACCTGGGGAGGTTCTGGTAGACCGCGTGGCTGCTACTCTGGCCTTCTTCCCAGATATGTTCGAGCCCGTTGTCCGGGAGGAGTATGCGCGGGAGGGCCGCTTTACGTTTGACGTGATCGACAGGGTCCGCGAACGAATCGCACCTGACGCCAGCCGCGAAGCCACCGCAAACGCCTGCCTGCGGTACGTTCCCTCCCCGGTCTGGTTCTTGCAGTGCCACATGGGCCTGAAGGTCTCCGAAGTGCGAGAACTGCGCAACCCACAGATGTCTTTCTTCCCTGAGGACCCCCCCGAGGACAAGCTGCGGGTGCGGCATGGCTCATACAGCCCTTCGGCAGAAGACCTGGGAATACGGTTCCACCCGAACATGCGGGTCCCGGAGTCCAGCACTGTGACGCATTGCTTCCGAGATGAGTGGGGAGAGCCCCATGAGGGCACCGAGGCGCTCGACACCTGGGAGACGAGCTCGAGAGGACCCATCGGTCACGGCGAAGTCCACTTCGAGGCAATGAAGATAGGCGACGAAGAGGTCTGGGCCATTGCCCAGTTCCAGTAGGTGCTCACGTACCCTGTCGCGGATACGGCAAATTGGGGCAGGACGCCCGGTCACCAAGCTGCCCTTGTCGCCCCTCAATCCCAAGGCCCCCAACTAGCCTGATGCTGACCGAGATGTACCGTTGGCGACTCGTAGCCGTCGTCTGCCGGAAGGCTCTCAGCATGGGCGGCCTCCACTGCCAGTTGATCGCAACGTTCGTCCTCAACATCGCCGGTGTGTCCCTTCACCCAGCGAAA
Source organism: Chloroflexota bacterium (assembly GCA_028874795.1). Lineage (GTDB taxonomy): Bacteria > Chloroflexota > Dehalococcoidia > Lucifugimonadales > Australimonadaceae > Bin16. The sequence continues at coordinate 12,557 of JAPPHT010000079.1, read as the reverse complement.
CGGCCTATCGTCTCCGCAACGCGCCCTTGCCTCCCCCGAGTTGCCCCCGCTGCCCTGAGCCTATGCTCGGGGCCAACGCGGGGGCAATCTGTTCCTCAGGGTATCAGGAGCAGCCGTCGTGCTCGAACCTGTACACGCACCAGTTGCTCTGGCCGTTGTCTGCCCCGCCTGGGTGTGCCTCGCAGCCTTGCTCATCGGCAAGCCGCTTTTCCATCGCGTCTGCTGCCGACTTGGTTAGGCCGCACTGGATGACAGTCCAGTTGCGGAAACCTCGGCAACTAGACTGCCAGTGCTGTTTCCGTTCCTCTAGGTCTGTGGTGATCCCTATTCTGCAAGCCATGTGGTCTGTGCCTCCTATTCAGGTGGGGTGTGCCCCACCGCTGTTCTAAATTGTCCGGTGAGCCGTGCGGAGCGTCAACAGCAAGGCTCACCGTCGACGGCGTGGCTGATGTGAGTGCCTTTACTTCGAGCGCTAACGGCGACCGCTCTGCCTGGGCCGCCTTCGGCACCACCTCCTCGATGTATGCATCGGGGTCCGTGGTCGTCGCGGGAACGAGCACCGACGCGTGCGCCAGGCGAAGTATGCGAGTGTAAGCGCAGTGGGTCGCTCAGGGTATAGTCCGCGCGTCGCCTGCTGTGCGTCTAAGGTGTCGGAAACACTTGATGGTCTCGCCTATGATGGACAGGATGATGCCGAGAATCCCGAACGCGAACGCTGCATCATCCACTGCTGCCCGATCACCGGTGGCCAAGCCTAGCAGCAGACCGACGATACTGAATTCAAGTCCGTCCCGAAACACGCCAACATAGCCTTGCCTCCAGTTGCGGGTGTAGTTTGGACCCTCCAGCGGCTTCCAGAGTAGCAACGAGCCCTTTGCCAAGAACAGTCCCGCGGCGGCGAACACTAGCACTCCTTGGGGAATCCAGACGAACCCGAACTCCCTGACACCGCTTGTCACCTCCAACACGAGAAGGTAGATCCCGTACCCCATGACCAGCAGGAGAAGCGGCGCCATGGTGTAGAAAAGGCGTCGTTGGAGGAGCGCGTTGTCATTGAAGCGCTTATACCAGTCCTGCTTTGCAAAGACGTACTCCATGAGGAACGGGAGACTCAGCAAGAATACGATCAGAATCCAAGTTCCCAGCCTCACTCCCAACCACGATTCCGGCCCCAACCAGGTTATGTCGATCATTCCGTCTTTGATTTCCACGTCAGCCCCCTTCAGCAGGATTCAACACCGGGATCCGTCGGTCTATTCGTACTGCGGCTATGCTGATGTCAATCGCCTAACCGATGCGGAATGGTAGCCGTCGTCCCCGTGGGGTACGACTCATTCACAGGCAAGCGTCTGCTGTCCGCCACATCGACAGCCGTCTTCCAGTCCAGCGGCCAACCGGGCGTCCCCGCCGCGCTCGCGTCCGCCGTAACCTGCGACGCGCTATGGACGCCGGCATCAAGGGTCCAACACCACTCCTTTGGATAAGATAAGGTTCGTACCCGATGCGCAAGCGACTTGTAGAGGCGGCTCTGGAAGCGGGACGCTTCGCCCTGTTCGGGATAGTGTTCGTCGCAGTGCTCGGCGGACTCTTCCTACAGAGCGAAGGGGACCTCACCTATGTGACGCTAGCGGCGGCAGCCCTTGGCTCGCTTTTCATCTCCTACCTGGCCTTGATGCTCCTCATCAATTCAACCGGACACAACCGGGAGGTCATTCGGCTGCTTCGTGTCATAGCAGAAGAACCCCCCCAAGACGATGTGCCGACGCCGAGCCCGAGACCCGCCAGGCGCAAGTCCCGAACACTGCTGGCATTTCTCTCCGGTGTGGCAGTCGGTCTGCTGGCCGTTGCAGCCCTTTACGCGGCGCTGCTTGAGGCGGACTGGGCAGTTGGGCTATGGCTGCCTCCACTCGTCGTATTCCTTCTGGTGCTGGTGATGTCAGGGATTGTCTACCTGCTCCGAAGGGATAACGATGCACGAGGCCTTGACGGCAGGTGACGAGGGGGGTGAGGTTCCGGGCTCCCCAGGTGCCGAACAACGAGGCGAGGGCCATCTTGCTCTAGGTCCCAGGTGCAGAACGGATGTCGATTCAGGTATGGGCATGTGCTTCGCCCGCTCGGGCTAACTCCTCCCTATCGTGTTCACCTTCTCCAGGGCAGGGCAGGGTCACTCTCCCGCCTCGTCCTCGTCCAGCAGGCCCCAGCTCAAGATCCTCTGGCTCTCCGGCAACAGGCTCAGGACCCTGCAGTTCAACAGCAACCAGATGCCCAGGCTGGAGGCGCTCTACCTGGACAACAACGGAAAGGGGGCCAGGGTCCCCCTCAATTTTCAACTCCCCTTCCATGCAGTGAACATCAGCAACGCGCCCAGACTTGAATACCTGGACCTGAGGAACACCAACGCCTCCTGCCCCACCAAGACCGGCCTGACCTGCCTGCCGCGTGATGGTGGTTAGATAGCGGCCCAGCCACCAGCGCCCCGGCGGAACCAGCGCCGCGCGGTGAACGGCACTAGGCGTATCTGGCCTCGGGAATGGGAGGACTGGGGATGCGTTCGGGAACGAGTGCGAGGGACACTGTGGAGTCTGACAGGCACATGCGAACCGCATGCAAGGGTGTTTGCAACGACCTCGTCCACGCGCTGTCACCGGCGTCGAGCGTTGACAGCCGTCACCGTTCCTACCATCGTTCCGTTACCACCCCTATCGCTTCGCCGGTAGGGTCGAGACCGCCCAGAAGGGCGGTCTCTGTCGTTATATGGGAGTAGAGAGTGATTACCAACGTCCATATAGACGGCTTCAATCGCTACTACCGCGCCCTGAAGGATTCGCTCTTCCGCTGGCTCGACCTGAGGAAGCTCGCCGAGACCCTCTTTCCCCAGGACTCGATCAACCGGGTCTGTTACTTCACGGCCCGTCTTGATGTCCGCCCCGGCAATCCCAATCAGCCCCGTCGCCAGCTCATCTACCTGAGAGCCCTGGCGACGCTGCCGGGCTTCGACGCCTACTACGGCGTCTTCCGGTCCGGCATCAAGCGCCGGCCGCTGGCGGAGCCGGCGCCGGGCTTGCCCGATTACGTCCTGGTCAGGGACTCCGAGGAGAAGGGATCGGACGTGAACCTCGCCACCCGTCTCCTGGTGGACGGGTTCAATCGGGAGTACGAGCACGCCGTGGTGGTGTCCAACAACGCCGACTTCGCAGGAGCGATGCGGTACGTGCGGGACAACCTGGGTTTGCGGGTCACGCTGGTCAACCCCAACTCTAGGAACAGCAGCCCGAGGGAGCTTGCCGACGCAGCATCCTACGTGAAGCGCCTCTGGAAGAGCCACCTGAGACGAAGCCTCCTTCCCGATACGCTACGCGACGAGATCGGGACCATTCGAAAGCCGGACGGTTGGTGAGGGTCCTAACGAACGCCAATGTGATCAAGGGAGATGTGAAAACAACCTCTTGCAGGAGGCCTACCGTTGAAGATAGCGACACGTCTCGTTCACGCCTTGAAGAGCTGGCTCAAGAGCCGGCCAAGTCTGGAAATAGAGGAGAGCGCAACGTGGTTCCTCCTGCTCTTCGTTTACGCGCAGGGCCTGACTGCAGCAGGACTGGGTTTCAAAACGGATGGGATAGTGCCGCAGGCCACCGGTCCGCAAGTGACTCTCGCAATGACTTTGTTCTGCCTGACCCTTTCGGTCCTGGTTCTTGTTGAGCCTTTGCTGCCTTGCAGAATTCGATCGTGGACGAAAGGAGCTAGGACTTCCTCGGCCGGGCAGTATCTTCGCCTCCTCAGTGTTTTCTTCGCGTTTGTATTTGGCATGTTGGCTGGCATCAGCCTGCTGGCCGACAAGGTACCCACGATGTCGTGGCTAATAGAATCCGTAGTTTTCGTGGGTTTCTTCATCTTCGTCCTAATGGGTATCAAGCTCTTTGTGTTTGGCGCGATTAGATACTGGCAAGCTGCTCGACCCGACGAGAGTTCCAGCTAGGTGACGTTGTGAGATACATCTTGACTCCGGGTCGACAGGATCAACTTCAGCGTGCCGGAAGAAGCCAGGGCGACGCTGGACGCGATTGTCGAGGACGACCTGACATCGTCAGGGAATGTCCGCAGATTTGACACAGTATCTGTAGGAGGCACATATTCTCATCGCCGTTCCAGTCCCTGCCCTGCGTCTAGACCGTCCAGTGCTCACCCGGGACAACGCGGACGAACCATCAAACGCTGACGACAATGAATGAGGTCTCTAACTCCACGCTCAGCTGGTTGGATAGCAGCGAGCACGAACGACGGACGGTTCTTCAGCTCGTTTCCGCGCTGAACGAGCCAGGCACTCTCGACGAACTGGGAATCGGCAGCATCCGCGACACGTTCTCAGACGCGCTTTTCCCAGGCACTAGCACGATTCAGACAAGGGCACGCTACTTCCTCTTCGTCCCTTGGATTATGCAGATGGTCGAGGCTAGCTCGACGCCAAATCACGCCAACCATGCCCGCTGGCTGCAGTTGCAACTCCGAAACGCCCTCGTCGAGAGTCATGTTGGAGAACCGGGAGTGATTGGGCGGGAGGCCGGGGCCAACCTGCAGCGATGGCCGCACGACATCTACTGGCTGGGCACGGCCAGTTGGGGGATCCGTAGGTATCCGGGATCGATTCCTGCATACTTCGAGTCTCTAAGGCATCCCTCTTTTCGGGTCCGTTTCGGTCGCGCGCTGGAGGAACCAGTGGAGGGGCGCCGGGACGAGGCATCCGAAGGAGTCGCCGGGAACTGGGCCAACGTGCCCGCCCGGCCGCGTGACTTTCCGGCGATCGCTACATTCACGCTTTCGCTGGAGGAAGGTGAGTACCTTCGTGAACGAGTCGAGCTCACCCATAGCCAGAGTTTCCTTGCCCACATTCTCAGGCACAGCCGGGTTGAGCAGTTGAGAGCCGGAAGGCTGCCCTGGGACCATCCCGTGGCGGAGAGTGCGTCGGCTACGGCGCGTGCATGGCTGAGAGACGCCCAGCTATTCAGTCTCGTCCACCAGGGTGGTGTCCTCCTGTTCAATCTCATGCTCGCCGAGTTGTTGGGCGACGAGTCCAGCGAGCGCGACTACTCAGACCGGCTCGCGAATTGGTCTAGAGACGTTGACGCACTTGGCACCGAACTGAGTCGCTGGGACCGCGACTCGATGTGGCGCCGGCTGCATCATGCCAATCCGAGGCTGCGCCCAAGGACCAGGGAGTTCGCCGACCGGTGGTTTGAGCTGGTGTCGGCGCCGGGAAGCGGTCCCATCCAGGATAGTCAGGATGCACGACGGCTCGTGCGTGAGCGTGAGCGTGCGCTGAAGGGTGTCAGGGCACGTCTTTCCTACGCCGAGGCACGCGATCGGAAGCGCGGCTATCCCTTCTCCGGTCTTCTTGAGTATAGGTGGACGCAGGTGAAGAGCATCGGCGGCGACATACTGAGCGCACTGGAGGGGAGCTGATGCTGGAGCCCGGTCGGCGACGGCTGTTTCTGGATACCCTCCGACCCCCCGACGGCTACGTTCTCAGCCGCGCCGTCGGCACGACGTTCACCCTGGACCTGATGGCGCTCCTCTCGGTGCCGCTTGCGTTCACCTTCAGGGACGCCCAGGACGGAGAAGGTCGTCTGGCCACCGAGCCGCTCTCCATGCTTGAGAGCGCGCGGAGGTACGCCGGACGCATCATTGTGTTCAGCCAGGGCGGCTACACCGGCGTGCCGCGAGCCGTCCAGTCTGCGCTGGCCTTCATAGAGGATTCCGTGGTCGCCGTCTTTCCGCCAGACCCGATGGAGCGTGGAGCCATATTCCATCCCAAGGTGTGGGTGCTGCGTTACGAGGCGCGCGAGGGTACGGAAGACCAACCCGTGAGATACAGGCTGATCACCCAGTCGCGTAACCTGACATTCGACTCGTCGTGGGACGTATCCCTCGTGCTGGGTGGCGTGTTGGACGAGAGTCGTGTCAACGCCTACTCGATCAATCGCCCGCTCGCCGATTTCGTCAAGCGCCTGCCCTCGCTGGCGCCAGGACCTGTAACCGGGTTCCACCAGGATAGCGTCGATCTGCTGTCCGAGGAACTGCTTCGGGTGCGGTGGAGCCCACCGGAGGGGCTCAAGCTCAGCCGATTCATGCCGTTCGGGCTGCGCCGGGCCAATCCCCCTTTTCCCGATCTTGAGCGCCGTCGGCTATTGGTTATCTCGCCCTTCCTGGACGGGGAGTTTCTGCGATCGGTCACCCGGAGAAGGAGAGGCTCAGTGCTGGTTAGCCGGAGGGAGGCGCTGCTGACGGTATCGCAGGACTCGCTGAGCTCATTCGAGAAGGTCTTCGCCTTTAGGTCCGCCCTGGAGGCCGAGCCGGAGGACGCCGACGAGTCCCTTCCTCTGCTGGCCGGCCTGCACGCAAAGGTCATCGTGACTGATGACGGATGGAACGCTCGAGTTGCCGTAGGATCGGCAAACTCGACGGCGGCGGCGCTTGGCACCCAACCCCGCAACGTCGAGTTCATGGTCGAACTAGAGGGCAGGAAAAGCCGCTTCGGCATCGACGCATTGTTGAAGGGGAGCCGGGATGGAGAGTCGGGCACGTTCGGCAGCCTGATCGAAGAGTTCGACACATGCGAAGCGGGGACTGCGGCCGAGGATGAGTCCCAGATGCGTCTCGACCGGTTGCTGGACAACGCCGTGCAGAGTTTGGCACGCGTGGATGTCGGCGGTTCCGTGGCTGCTTCGGAAAATGGCCGGTACTGCATACGGCTGGAGTTGCCCAGGGTGCCCGATCTGGGTCCGGCGATTGCGGAGGTCAGGTGCTGGCCTGCAACGCTGCAAGCCGACCGCGGAGAGCCGCTTGAGGACGGTACCGAGTTCGAAGGTCTGTCATTGTCGGAGCTGTCGGCGTTCCTGGCGATTGAGGTTCGGGCATCGCTGGAAGGAAAGACGGAGTCCAGTCGGTTCGCCCGCGTGATCCGGCTGTCCGGGCTCCCCGAAGACCGTCTGCCCAGACTGATTGCCGCCATATTGCGCGACAAGCGTAGATTCATGCAACTGCTCTGGCTACTGCTGTCGCCGGACCAGGAGTTGTCACTGGCAGACCTGGCCGGCTCACTCTCGACTGGCAAATCCGATTCGTCGTGGGGAGTCGCACTTCCGGGTCTGATGGAGCGCATGTTGGAGACGTTGGGCAGCGATCCACGCAGGCTGGATGATGTGAATTCGCTGATTGAGGAACTGCGCAGCACCGAGGCGGGAGCCGAGCTGCTGGGACAGGAGTTCAAAGCCGTATGGGACGCACTCTGGACCGCTAGGAAACGTCTGAAATGACTGCGAAGGGGCCGGAGGCGTACACGGAGAAGGTCCTCAGCGGGCTGAAGGAATTCCAGCGCCGGACGGCTGAGTACGCCTTCGGCAGACTATACGTCTCTGAGAACGGCACACGTCGTTTCCTGATCGCCGACGAGGTTGGGCTGGGAAAGACGCTTGTCGCCGCGGGCGTCGTAGCCCAGACCATCGACCACCTGCGGGCCGAGGGTGTACCAAGAATCGACGTCATCTACATCTGCTCCAACCAGGCGATTGCGCGCCAGAATGTGGAAAGGATCAAGAACCGCCTCTCCATCGATACCAGGCCGCTCGCTCAGCGGATCACGCTGCTGCCGTACCGGCTGGGCACCCTCGACCAGTCCGTGAACCTGATCGCGCTCACGCCGGGTACCTCTTTCGGGTCTGCGAGCGCTGAGGGAGTCGCCGAGGAGCGGATCATTCTGTTTCGCATGCTCACGCGGGCTTGGGGTGATTTGGGGCCAAACGCCCGCCGGGTATTCCAGGGAGGGCTCGCCTCGGTCGCCCGTTTCAGGGAGTACGAGTCCTGGCACCCGGACCGTCCCATTGACGACACCATAGCGAAGCAGTTCGAACAGCGGGTCGGAGGTCGCGATTCCGAGCTGTATGGAGAGTTCGTGGACGTGCGCGATCTTCTGGCGAGTGGTACAGACCCCGGGGCGTGGCGAGTCAGAAGCCGGTTCGTATCCAAGCTCAGAAGGCTCCTTGCGTACTCCTGCCTTGACGCACTGGAACCTGACCTGGTGGTGCTGGACGAGTTCCAGCGATTCAGGGAGTTGCTGAACCACAGGACGACCAGTGGTGAGCTGGCGCAGCGCCTGTTCGAATACGAGGACGAACACACCAAGGTGCGAACTCTGCTTCTTTCGGCTACCCCATACAAGATGTACACCTTGAGCCACGAGAATGACGACGACCACCACAGGGATTTCCTTCGGACAGTTGAGTTTCTCCAGGGGCCGGAGGGTTCAGTGGCCCCGCTTGAGGAGTCGCTGCGGGAGTTTCGCTCGGCGCTGCCCCGCGCCGTCTCCGAAGACGAGACCAGCGCCGCGGCGCTTGCCCGGCTCTCTCGAAACCGCGACAGGGTTCAGAGCGAACTGCTGCGAGTCATGACAAGGACCGAGCGTCGCGGCAGGGCGTCCGGCGGAGACCCGATGTTGGAGATCGCCGAAGCTGTGGTCGACCTCAGTGTCGATGACGTCGAAGCGTACCTTGGCGCCCGCGAAGTGGCGGCCGCGATCAACGCCCCGGGAGTGATGGAATACTGGAAGTCCACGCCCTACTTGCTGTCGTTCATGGATAACTACCGGCTCTCGGACAGACTCAGAGCGACGGTTGAGGTCGAATCCAACGGTGCGGCGGCCCAACTGGTCACTCGCGGAACCGGACTGCAGGTGGACCGGCGGGCAATGGAGGAGCGGAGAGACATTGGTGGCGGCAATGGCCGGATGCGAGGGCTGCTTGCGGGTATCGAGGACGGGCATCTGTTTGAACTCCTCTGGCTGCCACCGTCGCTTCCCCTGTACACCCTGGGGAGCGACTTCGAGAGGGCTCGCTCGTCAACCAAACGCCTCGTATTCTCATCGTGGACCATGGTGCCGCGCGCCATCGCGGCCATGTCGAGCTACGCCGCCGAGCGCCGGTACGTGCCGGACGCCGAGCGGGCGCGGCGGTACGAGGCCCAGCTGCTGGGTATCGCGCCCAACTCGTACTCGCTCTTCTCGCTTCTGACTCCTTCAGCTGCACTTGCCGACGCGGGAGATCCGCTTCACTACGCGCCGACTGACGTTCCTGGCCTCCTGAACGAAGTGCGGGAACGGCTGCGACCCGAAGTCGAGAAGTTGACCAGGGACGCTTCCGTCGAGGGGCCGCCGCAGGAGATCTGGTATGCCGTCGCGCCGCTCCTGCTGTCTGGAGAGTCGACAGACTCACTCCACTGGCTTCATGGCCCTCCCGCGACGGGCGGCGACGATGAAGCCGGAGAATCGATGCTCTGGCAGACACTCGCGGCTCGCGTGATGTCGGGTCTGTCCGACCGTTCCAGTATGGGACGTCCTCCCGGGGACCTTCTTGACGTCATGGCGGCCCTTGCTACGGGGTCGCCGGCCAATGCGGCCCTGAGGGCCCTGTCGCGTATCACGTCGACTTCTCCCTCCCACGACGGGTTGAAGGAACAGTCGATGAGGGCGGCTCACGCCTTCAGATCGCTCTTTCGCACTCCGGCAGCCGAGGGACTGTTGCGAAACGTCTATGTCCCCAGCGTTCCCGGTGCGGAGAGGCAGTACTGGCGGCGGGTCCTCGCTTATGTGCTGGAGGGTGGCCTTGCCGCCGTTCTGGACGAGTTCTTCCACGTCATACGAGAGTCTATAGGCGGAGGTGACGGCGCGGCAGCCCTGGTGGACGAGCTTTGTAACGCCATCCAACTCGCCGCCCGTCCCCTGGCAGTCTCGGAGTGGGAGACTACGGCCGACGGTGTGGTGCGGCGGCCATTCTCGATGCGCCAGCATTTCGCGCGGCGTTACGTTAGCGACGGGGGTAATGCGGCCGATCAGCAGGCGGGGCTGCACCTCGACGACATCCGCGCCTCGTTCAACTCGCCCTTCTGGCCATTCGTGCTGGGCACGACCTCCATAGGGCAGGAGGGACTGGACTTCCACTGGTACTGCCACGCCGTCGTCCACTGGAATCTTCCAGCCAATCCGGTCGACCTCGAACAGCGCGAAGGGCGCGTGCACCGCTATCACGGGCACGCCATCAGAAAGAACGTCGCGCAGAAGGTCGGGGCACGTGCGATCGAGGAGGCCCGAGGAGCGCTTGCGCGAGGTGACCGCCTCAGCCCGTGGGAGCTGGCCTACCGCCTTGCGGACGAAGAGTACGAGAGAGACGGGGGACTCGTTCCGCACTGGGTGTTCACGGAGGGTAGTGCCCGCATCCAGCGCCACTCTCCGGTCCTGCCAATGTCGCGGGACCAGGAGCGAGTGGACCTGCTTCGGAGGTCGCTGGCGGTCTATCGCATGGTATTTGGCCAGCCGCGCCAGGACGACCTCATGGAGTTCATCCTGCGGGAGGTTCCCGACGAGCGAACGGAGAGCCTCGCTTCAGCCCTGACAGTGGACCTGAGCCCTCCTGTGACAACCCCAAGAGGGGACTTCAGCACCCAATAGGATACCCCTGTCGAATCGCCCTGCGAGTCCCTGCAAAACGCCCCCTCCAAAAGACCTGTCGACGATGTGACGGGCGGCCCTTGTTTGGCCCCTGGGCTTCTGGCTAGCTTCATAGTTGGCCTATAGCGGCAGGTGTACGCACGCACGCCGGACAGGGCCGTGGTGACCAAATCGAAGAGGAGTACCGGAAACGATAGTGGAATCGCTCACCCTACCGTGGACACGCTGCCGGGAGGACTGGAATACGCACCGCACTCCCGGTCGCAACCGCAAACGAGATGAGGGGACGGAGCAACGCACCAGCCCGTACGCTGAGGCCGAGATCCACCGACGACGAGTAATAGCCCCCTGGGCAGCGGATGCCGAGACCGGTCCCTCCGCGACCAGATACGCCGCGTCGATACCCTGTCACCCAACCCATCTCTGCGACCGCAATCCGCGTGCGCGGTGTACGCCCGCGGGGTGAGACCAGCCCCGGGTTGCATCTCCATTCGACCCGCTTCGCCAGCCCGCCTGGACCAACGGCACCACAGCTGCCTCCTACCTTGACAACGGAGCGCCGGTTCGTTCATGATAAGAGTAAGACAATGTCTTACACTTGGAGGCAAAAGGAGAGCATGCCCACTTCCAGGAAGTCGAAGACCATCACCTTCTCGATGCCGCCTGACATGGCCGAGCAGGTGCAGCAGGTCCTCACAGAGGAGGGTCGCTCCATGAGCGAGTTCCTTCGCGAGGCCATCCGTCTGTACATGGAGGAGCGGGAGTGGCTGCGGCGTGAACGCCGCCAGCGGGCAGAGGCCCGCCAAGAAGAGCAGCGATAACTATGGAGGACATCACCATGAACGAAAGGACCGACTACACACCCGTAGCCCTCTACGCGAGGGTCTCCAGCGACCGTCAAGACGTGGACCTGTCCGTGGCGGCCCAGCTGCGGGCGCTTCGGGACTACGCCGAGAAGAACGGCTACCTGGTTGCCCGAGAGTACGTGGACGAGGCCGAGAGCGGGCGCGTCGCCGACCGCCCTGAGTTCCGCAAGATGATCGACGCGGCCACGAGGCCCGACGCCCCATTCCAGGAAATCCTCGTCTGGAAGTTCTCCCGCTTCACCCGCAAGCGCGAGCACGCCGTCGCCTTCAAGTCCATGCTCCGCAAGAAGGGCGTCAGGGTCGTCTCCATCACCGAGCAGGCCGACGACTCGCCCACCGGAAAGCTGCTTGAGGGCATCATCGAGAGCGTGGACGAGTTCTACTCCGAGAACCTCGCTCAGGAGGTCACCCGGGGCATGCGCGAGGCGGCATCCAGGGGCTTCTGGGTCACCAGCAGGGTGCCCTACGGTTACCGCAGGCTGATGGTGCAGGATGGGGCCAAGAAGCGGCCCAGGCTGGACCCCGACGAGGACACGGCTTCCGTCGTCAGGCGTATCTTCGACATGGCCGAGGCCCGCAAGGGGATGCTCGACATCGCCAAGACCCTAAACGAAGAGGGATTCGCCAGCCCCGCAGGAAGGCGCTGGTCGAAGACCGTGATCCACAACATGCTCAGCAACGAGGCCTACACGGGGACGCTCCTCTGGGGCGTCAGCGGCAAGGGCAAGGCCGAGCCGGTCCGCGTGGAGAACGCATTCCCCGGCATCATCTCCAGGGCCCAGTTCCGCCGCGTCAGCAGGCTCATGCACTCCCGCGCACCGAAGGAGACGCACCCCCGCCGCGTGGGAAGCACCTACATGCTCAGCGGCCTCGTCAAATGCAAGGCCTGCAACCGGGCGTTCAGCGGACACGACGCCAAGAGCGGCCGGTTCTCCTACTACGTCTGCCAGTCGATCATGAAGAATGGCGCCGGGGCGTGCGATTCCCCGAGGATCAACGCCAGGCGCTTCGAGGAGATGGTCATCGCCAACATCCGCTCCAACATCCTGACCGACGGCAACATCCGAGCCTTGGTCAAGGTCGTAGACGAACGGATGGACGGAGTGGCCGCCGAACAGCGCCAGCGGCTGGAGACCATCGAGGATGAGCTAGGGATGCTCTGAACAAGTCCCCACAGGGGCTTGCGGAAGCATAGCATG
>JAPPHT010000037.1 GCA_028874795.1 Chloroflexota bacterium | reverse complement strand
CGGATGTTCTCGTTCGGCGCGTGGATGCGGTTGCCGGGGTAGTCGATGCCGCACGAGGCCACCGGGACGCCGAGGATGTGCTGTACCGGGTGCTGCGGCCCCGTGCCGGTCATGCTGGGCACGATGTACGGCTCGCTCTCGTAGACGCGGCGCGCCGAGTCCGCTACCTGCTTGACGAACGGGTCCTCGATGGATGTCCGCGCCGGGTGCTCCGACGTGAGGCTGGAGATGGTCACGTCGCTGAACCCGTGCCGGTCCAGGTGCTCGCGGAGGTTCTGCAGGATCTCCTGCGGGTCCTGGTTCGGGACGAGGCGGAAGTCGAGTTTGGCCCTGGCGACGGCGGGCAGGATGGTCTTCGCTCCCTGGCCCGTGTAGCCCGCGCCGAACCCGGCGATGTTGGCCGTGGGCTCCATGATGAGCCGGCGGCGGAACTCGTAGCCGGACGCTTCGCCGACAGCCATCTCGACGCCGAGGTCGTGCAGGAACTCGCGTGACGTGTCGGGCAGGGCGGCGATGGCCTTCGTCTCGTTCTCCAACGCGGGTCGTATGCGCTCGTAGAAACCGGGGATGGCGATGCGCTCGCTCTCGTCCTTCAGCGTGTTGAGCGCCCAGACCAGTCGCCATGCCGGGTTCGGCACCACCGGAGCGTAGGAGGAGTGGGAGTCCGTCTTGGCTGAGCGGCACTCCAGTTCGACGTACAGCAGGCCCTTTACGCCGAGCATGACCATGGGGCGGCCGTCCCAGTTCACGCCACCTCCCTCCCAGATGCAGACGTCCGACTTGATGCGGTCTGCGTTCTGCTCGACGAAATCGTGGAAACCCGGGCTCCCTATCTCCTCGGCGCCTTCCAGGCACCAGCGGATCGTGATGGGCAGCTCTCCCATCGTGTCGCGCACCGCCTTGATGGCGGCGAGCCGGGCCGCGATGGGGCCCTTGTCGTCGGAGATGCCGCGACCGTACAGGTAGCCGTCGCGCTCGGTCGGCTCGAACGGCGGCGTCTCCCACTCGTCCAGGGGGTCCGGCGGTTGCACGTCGTAGTGGTTGTAGAAGAGGAGCGACCTGTCGGACGCGCCCTTGAGCTCCGCGATGATGCCCGGATAGCCGGGGTCGGCGGTGGGCACAAGGCCCGCCTCAAAGCCGGCGTCGCGCAGCATCTCCACCACCATCTCGCCGCATTCCAGGACGCCGAGCCGCTGCGCGCTGATGCTCGGCTGGCGCGTGAGCCGCTTCAACCCCTCGATGGTCTCGTCCAGGTGGCTGTCTACGTGCTCCCTTATCGCCTCTGTCATATTGCTCCTTCCGTACTCACCTCATGTCATGCTGAGCGGAGCTGAAGGCGCAGCATGAAGCGCAGCCGAAACATCTCTCGGGGGAACGCTGGTCTGCGCCAGGCGTCTGCCTGAGAGATTCCTCGACTCCGCTGCGCTCCGCTCGGAATGACAATCTCTCCGTCCTCACGCCTTCGCCCGCTGTTGCCGCCGCCGCTCGGCGCGCGTCTCGTGGATGATGGGCCAGACCGACTCCGCCTCGCACTCCTCTCCCTCGCCGATACCGCGCAGGTCCGTCAGGTAGATCTCGCGGGCGGGGTCGCCGGAGGCCTGCACGTCGTTGGCGTGCATCCACGAGTGCACGGCGCGGTGCGCCTCAGCGATCTGCTCGTGCGGGCCCGTGTAGTGAGCGACCGCGCACTTCCCGCCGGGGAGCGCGTTCGGCTGCACGCGACCGTTGCCCTCAACCTCCACGTCCACGGGGTAGCCCACCTCGACGTCCACCAGGAATGCGCCCACTTCGTAGTAGACGCCGAAGCCGGGGCCGGTAGGCTCCACGCCCACCGACGCCAGGTACTCAGCGGTCTCCTGGAGGAGCTGGACGACCTTGGGCGTCACCTTGTTGATGGTGGTCTTCGCCCGTATCGCCGCCACCTTCTGCGGTCGTATTTCTCGTACCTGGATGCCGAAGTCCACGTCGACCTCCTGATCAGCCGCCCCCGCCCGACGCGCCCTCCACGATGCCGGGCGCAGTCATGCGCGCGGGGTCCAGCAGTTCCTGCAGCTGCTCGTCCGTGAGCCCTGCCTCCGCCTTGGCCAGTTCCCGTATCGTGGTCCCCTTGGCGGCGGCGCTCTTGGCGATGGCCGTTGCCTTGTCGTAGCCGATCGCGGGCGTCAGGCCGGTTGCCATCATCAGTCCCTGCTCGACCATGTCGGGCCCCTTGCTCGTGGCCTTGATGCCGCGCAGGCACTGCTCTTCGAAGTTCGCGGTTGCGGACGCCAGCAGGGTGATGGCCTGGTGCAGGTTGTACGCGGCGACCGGCCAGTAGGTGTTCAGCTCCAGGTAGCCGCCCTGCGCCGCCGCGGCGACCGCCGCGTCGTTCCCGATGACCTGGCAGACCACCTGCACGACGGACTCCGGGATGACCGGGTTCACCTTGCCCGGCATGATGGAGGAGCCCGGCTGCACGGTGGGAAGCTCCAGCTCGGCCAGGCCGGCCCGCGGCCCCGATGACAGCCAGCGCAGGTCGTTCGCGATCTTCTGCAGCGAGACCGCGGCGCTTCGCACCGCCCCGCTCGCCGCGAGCATCGTGTCCTGCGTGCCTTGTGCCTGGAAGTGGTGGGTGGTCTCGGTTACGGGCAGCCCGAGTTCTTCGGACAGCGTTGCGCAGGTCCGCGCCGCGAACTCCTCGTGCGCGTTGATGCCGGTGCCCACCGCTGTGCCCCCGAGCGCGACCTCTCCCAACGCCGTCACGTGCGGGCGCAGGCGCGCGATACTCAACTCCAACTGGCTGGCGTACCCGGCGAACTCCTGTCCGAGCCGGATGGGCGTGGCGTCCTGCAGGTGGGTCCTCCCCGTCTTGATGATCTCCCAGAACTCCCCGGACTTGGCCGCGAGCGCCGAGCGCGCCTGCTCCAGGGCGGGGATGAGCTCGCCGTTGAGCGCCTCGGCGGCGGCGAGGTGACTCGCCGTCGGGATGACGTCGTTCGAGGACTGCGCCATGTTGACGTGGTCGTTGGGGTGGACGTTCACGCCCGGCGTCAGTTCGCGGGCGCGACGGGCGATGACCTCGTTCGCATTCGTGTTGGTTGACGTGCCGGAGCCGGTCTGGAAGAGGTCCACCACGAAGTGCTCGTCCCACTTCCCGTCGACCACCTCGGTCGCCGCGGCCTCGATGCTGTCGGCGACGGCCTGGTCGAGCAGCCCGAGTGCGAGATTGGTCCGCGCGGCGGCCCGCTTGATGCGGCCGAGCATGTGGATGAAAGCGGGAGGGTAGCGCAGGTTGCTGATGGGGAAGTTGAGCACGGCGCGCTGCGTGGACGCGCCCCAGTAGGCGTCCGCGGGCACCTCCATCTCCCCCATGGTGTCCTTCTCGATCCGTGTCGCTCTCGTGTCGGTCATCTCTGCGGTTGGCTCCTTCGGTTTGGCGGGCGTCCTCGACGGCGTGCGACCCGTCCTTCCTGCGCAGGCAGGGACCCCCTCCTGGTTCTGACGGTGCATCATCTTATCGCCGCCGCCCCGCCGCTGCCAGATGGACGCCTCGCCTCACCACGCCGGTGGTGAGGGTGGCATTGTCATGTTGAGCGGAGCGCAGCGGAGTCGAAACATCTCTCAGGGGTCTGATCCCCGCTCCCTTGAGGAGACCTTTGCGTAAAGTGAGTGGAAGTGCGATTGGAAGGGTCAGGACGTTTGGTTCCCTCCTGGGGACAGGGTTAGAGCCTGCCCCGCACCTGATGCGGGGGTGGGGGCCCTCGGTGGGGGGATGGATTGTGCAAAGGTCCCTCGAGAGGGAGAGCTGCGGGGGGTGTCTTACGCCAATAGCCCCAAACAGGAAAGGCCAACTCGTTCCCGCGGGTGGTTGGGCACGCTAAAGTAAGGTGCCTGAGAAAACCTCGCGGCAACAGCCGCTTCAGTGTGGATATGACCGAGAAATCTCCTGCGCGACAAGCAACGTCTGTCATCATCGCCTCCCTCGTCCTGTGGGGACTGGTGCTCCTTGCGGCATGGTTCGTGGAAGGGACCGATACCGCATTGGGTCACGGGCCCCTTCCGAGCGCGCTCAACGGCCTGGCCGCGTACCTGCGCACCCTGCTCGTCGGGGTCATCGGGATAGTCGTGGGCGGCGCGATGATCGTCGGGGTGCGGGGCAGCGCCCAGTACGGCGAACGCTACTCATGGCTCATCTACGTCTTCGTCGTTGCGCCGCTGGTCCTGCTCCTGTTCATCCCGCTGGAGCGTTTCAACGTCGGCACCTTCCTCGGCCTTCCTTCTTTCCTGGTGGGCATCCCCGGCCGAATGGTCATCGCCACCTCGCTCGGCGCCCTGCTGCTCGGGACGCTTGGCCTGAGGGTGCTGCTGAAGGCGCCGCCCGACGAGGGCGCGGCCCGGGCTCTGGCGCAGCGCTCAACCGGCGGCGGCGCAGCGCGCGACGCGGCGCCCGGCCGGTTCACGGGCCAGGCCTGGCGCGCACTCTCCTTCATGCAGGAGGAAGCGAAGCGCTTCGAACAGTCCAACATGGGCACGGAGCACCTGCTGCTCGGCGTCCTGAGCGACTCCCGCTCGCAGGCGTCGCGTGTCGTGATGGAGCTCGGCGCCGACCCTGCATCCATCAGGCGCGAGATCGAGAACATCGTCAGCAGGCGCGGTCCGTTGTTCGGTGGCGCGGCGAGCATGACCCAGCGCTGCCAGCGCGTTATCGAGCGCGCCGTGCGCATAGCCCGCAACAGCGGCCTCCGCACTGTTGGCACGGGACACCTCCTGCTCGCGCTCGTGGAGCAGCCGGAGGACGTGGCTGGTCAACTGCTGGACAGTTCCGGCATTACATCCGACCGTGTCGCATCCGTCATTCGGCACATGCCTCCGGAAGGCGACTAGTCTCTCTCGACGTTCCGTCCCGCTATCCCGTCGGAGGGTCCCTTCCCGCGATGACGCGCGCACATGACCGCGCGCATATACTGATGGGCGGGGGCCGGTAGCTCAGTTGGTCAGAGCGGACGACTCATAATCGTCTGGTCGCGGGTTCAAGTCCTGCCCGGCCCACCAGACTGGACCACCATCACAGCTGTCTGGCCCCGCCGCGACGTTGGACAAGCTCGAGGATGGGTCCAACTTGCACGGACGGTGGCAGCTTCTTCATAGTGCTCAGCGGCCCTCGTAGGTACACTATCCCCGCCAGAACCAGCGATAGTCCCTCCTCGCGTGGGAAAGATGCCATGCCAAGCCCCATTGCGCCCGACGTGGTTTACAAGCTGAAGAGTGTGGGAGACCCGGCATTGTCTCCTGACGGGTCGCGGTTGGCATACACCCTGTCGTGGGTGGACGCGCAGAAGTTGGAAGGCCGGTCCCGGATCATGCTCATGGACCTGGAGTCCGGGCAGACCGTCGAGTTCACTCAGGGGCAGAGGGACGGCGCGCCCAGGTTCTCACCGGACTGCCAGACCTTGGGGTTCCTGCGGCCTGACGAGAAGGACAAGCGGCAAGTGTGGCTCATGAGCACGCGGGGCGGCGAGGCGAGGCGCCTTACGTCGCTTGCCGGCGGCGCGTCAGACCTGGCATGGTCTCCAGACGGCACGCGGTTGCTGGTCTGCTCCGATGTTCCCGAGGAGCCTCCAGAGAGAGATGGCCTCCCCGAGTCGACCCCTCGGGTCACCGAGATCCACCGCATCCGGTACCGATTCGACACCCTGGGATGGCGCGGCGATGCCCACTTCCACCTGTTCACCGTGAATGTGGCGGATGGAGAGACCAGCCAGCTTACCGATGGCGACTGGGACGACTACGCCGGGGTGTGGTCTCCCGACGGCTCGCGAGTGGCTTTCATCTCAGGACGGCGGGATGACCGGGACATCCGTGCTCTGACCGAGGCCTATGTGGTTCCTGCTGGTGGCGGCGACGCGGAGCTATGGTCCGAGGGCTTGTACGCAGTCGGAGCGTTGGCTTGGTCGCCCGAAGGGGACAGGCTCTTGGCCGCGGCCACCGATGTCCCCACGGGCTTGGTGTCATGGCAGTCTTGGCTGTACGTCATCCAGCCCGGCCACAACCCGGAGCGCATTACTGACGATTCCATTAGGCCCTTCGTCAACTTCCCTCCCATGAATCCCGGCCCGTCGATGCGCTGGCAGAGCGACGGCCGCATCCTGTTCCTGGGAGAACGGCGGGGAGAATCGTACCTCTTCGAGGCCCATGTCGGAGAAGTCGGAGCCCACGAACTTCACGGCGGGTCACGCCAGACCTCAGGACTGGCCCTGGACCGGGACGCCCGCCGCGCCGTGGAGATGTCGGCGTCGCCAGCCTCTCCCGGAGACCTGTTGCTGCTGGACCTGCACACGGGGGCGATCAACCAGCTTACCAGCGCCAACGCCGAGTACCTGGCTGAGTGCCCACCGGCCACGATGGAGAAGTTCACCTTTGAGCGGGGCGGGTTCGTCATCGAGTCGCGGTTGTGGTTCCCGCCCGACTTCGACCCGTCGTGGCAGTACCCACTGGTGGTCGACATACACGGCGGCCCGAACGGGGCGTTCTACGACGCCTTCGCCACGGTGCAGCAGGTGCTGGCCACCGCGGGCTGCCTGGTGCTGGCAGTGAATCCTCGGGGCTCCTCTACCTACGGCGACGAGTTTATGAACGCGGTGCTGGAGGACTGGGGAGGTGAGGACTACCTGGACCTGATGGCGGCGGTTGACCTCGTGGCGGAGCGTCCCTACGTGGACCCGGCTCGGCTGGGCGTCCATGGCTACAGCTATGGCGGGTACATGACCAGTTGGATCCTGGGCCACAGTGACCGGTTCGCGGCCGGGGTGGTGGGCGCGCCCTGCACCAATTTGTACAGCTTGTACGGTACGTCCGACATCGGCACCAGCTTCGGCGAGGTCCAATGGGGCGGGACGGTGGCGGACGCCTGCCAGGAGCTGTTATTCCGCTCACCTATCACCTACGCGGCCAACGTCACCGCGCCGGTGCTGCTGCTGCACGGGGAGTCGGACTACCGCTGCCCTATATCCCAGAGCGAGGAGTATTACACGCTGCTGAAGCGGCTGGACAAGGAGGTGGAGTTCGTCCGGTTCCCCGGCTCGGCCCACTCCTTCACCCGGCTTGGGCACCCGAAGATGCGGGAGGAGTACCTCGCCCGTACGCTGGGCTGGTTCCAGAAGCACCTGTTCAAGTAAGCAGAAGACCACCGGTCCCGTATGGACCTGCGTGGAAGGAGAGGACCGTCCATGGAACTCACCCTGCTCGGCACGGGCACGCCCCAGCCCAGCCCGCAACGCGCGGGACCCAGCAACCACCTGCGCATCGGCGGCGACTCCGTGCTGGTGGATACGGGCAACGGCTGCGTGCGACGGATGGTGGAGGCGGGGGAGGACACCACGGACCTTGACTACATCTTCCTCACCCACATGCACTCGGACCACACTATCGACCTGGCTCACGTGCTCATCACCGGTTGGATCCGCTACCGCAAGCGACCGTTCACCGTCATCGGCCCCGCTCGCACCAAAGACTTCGTACAGCGGCTCGTCCACGCCTTCGAGGAGGACATCCGCATCCGGCGCCTGCATGACCGCGTGGGCGAAGACGTCATGGATGTGCGCGTCGTCGAGGTAGGCCACGGCGACCGCTTCGAAGGCGACGGCTGGCGCGCTACCGCGATCGAGGTCGAGCACGGCTACGTGAAGCCCGCGCTGGGCTTCGTGTTCGAGGAGGGCAGCAGCAGGCTGGTCATATCGGGCGACACGGCGGTGAGCGACGCCGTCGTCGAGGCCGCCTCCGGCGCGAACATGCTCGTGCACGAACTGATGCAGACGCAGCCGCACCGCGGAGGGCCCGCGCCTGACGGTCGCGACTATCACGAGGTCGACCGTGAGCACCTCACGGAGTTCGCGCGGCGCATCGCGAACTCGCACACCTGTCCCCACGGCCTCGCCGAGGTTGCCGCCAGGTCCGGCGTGCCTCATCTCGTCGCAACGCACATGAGCGACCTCGACGAGCCGTGGTCGCGCGAGGTCATCTGCGCCGGCTACGGGAACACGTTGACCTTCGGCGAGGACCTGATGCGGTTCACGGTGTAGAAGACGGGAACTCCTGTTCGGCTCCTCCCGCGCTCCCGCTGACGCCGCTCGGCGGAGCCCTGATATTCCCTGCAAAATTGGCCGACGGTCTCAATTGTGGCGGATATGGCCCCTGAACCGTAGCGCTCAAGGCGAAATGCGGCGCTTCCATGATATGAAGGCGGAACGCTCGCCCCGGTCGGCGCTCGACAGGCTGCCGTGGCGAGTGATCGAGTAGGGGGCGGGGTAGGTGAGCCAGGCTATCACCGGCTGGGTCGCTCCGTCCGGTCTGATCCTGCATAAGCGTGGCCACGGCCTTAGCCACGCCCCTCGTAGCCGCCGACGCGCAGTCGTGTCGATTTATGACGTTATCGGGCACGTTCGTTGACGGAATCGGCAGGTTGACACCCTCCAACGACCCTGCCTATGGTTGGACTTGACCGCCGCCGCTCGGCTGGCTGCAAGCTAACCCGAGGCAAAAAAGAGACCGGTCCCTGCAGCCCGGCGCAAGGCCGACACCAGGCGAGTCACCCCCCATTCGGTAGATACCGAACCAGAGATCCCCTCCGCTACGCCCCTGACCTCCATCCAGGGAGAACCCCTCAGCAGGCGTGATGCGGGTGACTTGTGCGCTTTCGCCGGAGCGGCAAGGGGACCTTCCAAGCACAGATTCCCCGAGGAGCCCAGGCTCCGCATTGGGTATGAAAGAGGTGAACGATGAGAGAGAGGACCGACTATAAGACTGCCGGGGCCCGATGGACGCGACTCGCGGCGCTCATTGGCCTGACACTTGCATTGCTCCTGATGATTGGCGCCTGCGGCGACGACGGGGATGGCGGCGGGGGCTCCGGCTCCGATGAGATTAAGACCGGCGGGTCGCTGACGGTCACGCTGGTGTCGGAGAACAACACCCTTGACCCGCCGGTGACGCTCGGCACGGCGGATACCCTCATCACCCAGCAGATGTACGACAACCTGCTGATGATCCAGCCGGACCTCACGATGAAGCCGGAGCTTGCCACGTCGTGGGAACCGAGCGACGACCTGTCGTCCTGGACCTTCGAGTTGCGGGAGGGCGTAACGTTCCACAACGGCAAGGAGTTCAAGGCTGAGGACGTCGTGTTCTCGTTCAACCGCCTGCTGGACCCGGTGATCGACTCCCCCGCCCGGCCCACGTTCGAGGTCATCGATCACATGGAGGTCATCGACGACTACACCATCCGTTTCGACCTGGTCAGCGCCAGTGCGTTCTTCCCCGAGGTGCTCTCCATCTACCAGGCCAGGATCCTCCCATCCAACGTGGACCTCGACTCCCTGACGCTCGGGGGCGTCGGGACGGGCCCCTTCATCCTGGAGGAGTACCTGCCCGGTCAGCGGACGGTGCTCTCGAAGAACCCCGACTACTGGGACGAGGGCAAGCCCTACCTGGATGAGGTCGTGTTCCAGTTGATCCCGGACCCGTCGACCCGGGCGGAAGCGCTCAAGAGCGGCGACGTGGACGTGATCTACCAGCTGGAGCCGCCAACCGCCCCAGGAATCGAAGCCAACCCCGGCACCGTCGTGCTGGAAACCGCCAGTTCTTCCCACATCGGGCTGGATCTCGGACTCTGGGAACCCCCGTTCGACAACAAGCTGGTCCGGCAGGCCCTCCAGGCCGCGACCGACCGTGAAGCCATCCGCCAGGCGGCCCTCTTCGGCCGGGGCAGCATCGCCTACGATCACCCCATAGCCCCCAACGACCCGATGTTCTCGGACGAATGCAAGCCTCCGGAATACGACCCGGAGCTTGCGAAGGAGCTGCTGGCCGAGGCCGGCTACCCGGACGGGCTGGAGGTCACCCTCTACACCGGCAACGTCGGTCCGGGCATGCTGGAGCAATCGGTCGCCCTGAAGGAGAGCGCGGCGCCGGCCGGCATCACCGTTAACCTCGTCCAGAGGCCGGAGGACCAGTTCTGGGCGAACACCTGGCTGATCGAGAACTTCACCGTCGTGTACTGGTTCGGCCGGACGCCCGACCAGGCGCTCAGCATCCAGTACATGAGCGACTCGACCTGGAACGCCCCGCGCTACTACAACGACGAGCTCGACGCGCTCATCGTCAAGGCTCGCGGGCAGGTGGACGACGCCGAGCGCGCGGAGACCTACAAGCAGGTCCAGTGCATCCTGGTTGAAGACGTGCCGCGCCTCGTAACCGCCTTCCAGCCCGTGCTCTACGGCGAGCGGGACGACGTCCGCAACGTGAACCCGCATCCGCTGGGCTGGCTCATCCTGAATGAGGCATGGCTGGACAGGTAGGGAAAGGCAGGTAACGGCAAATGACGCGGTTCCTGGTAAGGCGCATCAGCCTGATCGTCGTGACCCTCTTCGTGGTCTCGGCAGCAATCTTCGCCATCACGGAGATCCTGCCTGGCGACGTCGCCCAGATGGTCATGGGGCAGGGCGCGACCGAACAGAACCTGAAGCACATCCGGGAGACGCTTGGCCTGGACCGCCCCGCTCCTGTCCGCTACCTGGAGTGGATTGGCGGGGTGGTCCGGGGCGACATGGGTGACTCCTTCGTCCAGAAGATACCGGTGACGGAGGTGATCGAACCCAGGTTGGCGAACTCGCTGATCCTCGCGGCGTTCGCCTTCCTCGTCGCGGTGCCTTCCGCTGTCGCCATAGGAGTGTGGATGGGCGTGCGGCACGGATCGAAGACCGACCACGCCGTGTCGGTTGGGAGTCTGGTGGCCATCTCGCTTCCCGAGTTCGTGACGGGAGTCCTCCTGATCGTCGTATTCTCCTCGTTCCTCGGCTGGTTCCCCTCTTCGAGCGCCATCCTACCGGGAACGAGTCCGCTCACGAGACCGTTGATCCTCGTGCTCCCCACCCTGACGCTGACCGGCGTGCTGTTCGCCTACATCATGCGGATGACGCGGGCCAACGTCATAGAGGTGCTGAACACGCAATACGTCCGCACGGCGGTGCTGAAGGGACTCCCGATGCGGCGCGTTCTGCTCCGGCACGTCGTGCCGAATGCCATGCTCCCGACGATCAGCGTGATCGCCGTGAACATGGGGTGGATGCTCGGCGGGCTCATCATCGTGGAGAACGTCTTTGCATACCCCGGACTGGGACAACTGCTGCTGACTTCCATCAACACGCGTGACGTTCCTCTGTTGCAGACGCTCGCGCTCATCATCGCCGGGACGTACGCGCTCAGTAATCTCGTGGCGGACCTCAGCTACGGCGCTCTGGACCCGCGGATAAGGCTGACGTGATGGCTGCCCCGACGACTTCCCCCCGGATGCAGTTGGGCCCGCTCGATGCGGCAACGTCCATCGCGGCTGCCTTGCTGCGGGCGCTTGCTTCGCTGGTGCGGCTTGCGCTCCGCACGCCGGCCGGCAGGATCGGCCTGCCGCTGGTGGTCCTGCACGTAATCCTCGCGCTGTTCGGTCAGGCTCTGGCCCCGTACCCGCCAACGGAGTTCCACATCGAGGACCACCAGTTGGAAGGTCCGTCGCTTCAGTTCCTGCTCGGCACGGACCAGTTCGGCCGGGACGTGCTGAGTCGGGTCATGTCGGGCGCCACGTCGCTGATCTCGGTGGCTGGGGCGGGCGCGTTGCTCGGCATCGTCCTCGGCACCGTCGTCGGGATGAGCAGCGGGTACAAGGGAGGGCGCACGGACGAGGTGGTGATGCGCGTCATGGACGCCATGATGTCGTTCCCCTCGCTGCTGATAGCGCTCCTCGTGCTCACGAGCCTCGGCCCGAACCCCATCAACATTGCCGGCACCATCGGCATCGTGTTCATCGCCCCCGTTGCCCGGGTGATGCGCTCCTCCACGCTGGCGATCAAGAGCCTGGAGTTCGTCGATGCGGCGCGGCTGCGCGGCGAGCCGAACATCTACATCATCTTCCGGGAGATCCTGCCCAACACGCTGCCGGTTCTCGCCGTCGAGGCGTCGGTGCGCTTCAGCTACTCGATCCTGCTGGTGGCGTCGCTCGGCTTCCTCGGACTCGGCGTGCAGCCGCCGTCCTCGGACTGGGGCCTCATGATCAGCGAGAGTCGCATCTACATCGTCGTCGCGCCCTGGGTTGCGCTTGCGCCCGGAATGGCTGTCGCGTCGCTGGTGATCGGCGTAAACCTGCTTGCGGATGGCATCAAGCAGGCGCGGGAGTTGCCAAAGAGGGAGGCGTAATGGCCACCACAACCACTGCTACGCTCGAGACAACCACTCGGTCCGCGTCAGCGGCCCAGCCTCTGCTGAAGGTGGACGGGCTTTCCGTCACCTTCTTCACCCCCACCGGAGCGGTACACGCCGTGCGCGACGCCTCGTTCGAGATCAAGCGCGGCGAGGTCGTCGGCCTCGTGGGCGAATCGGGCTGCGGCAAGTCCACCATGGCCTATGCCATTATGGGCTACCTGCCCGGTGAACCGGAAGTCGGCGGAGCCGTCTATCTCGACGGCCAGGACATGGCCGAGTTTGGACCTGCCGAGCTCCGCAAGCTGCGTGGGAACCGTATCGCCATGGTCTACCAGGACCCGGCGCTCGCGCTGAACCCCACCATGAAGGTCGGCCACCAGATACTGGAGGCCATCAGCGAGCACCTGGACCTCGACGCCGCGCAGGCTGCTCAGCGCATGGCGGAGCTGATAGAGAGCGTCGGTCTGCCCGACCCCGAGCGGATCGCTGAGAGCTACCCGCATCAGCTCAGCGGAGGCCAGCAGCAGCGCATCGTCATCGCCATGGCCCTTGCCTGCGACCCCGACCTGCTCCTGATGGACGAGCCGACGACCGGACTGGACGTTACGACCGAGGCCACCATCCTCGACCTCGTCGCGGACCTCAAGGGCAGGGTGAACGCCGGCATCCTCTACGTGAGCCACAACCTGGGCGTCGTTGCCCGCATCGCGGACCGTGTCGTGGTCATGTATGCCGGCCAGACCGTCGAGGAAGCGCCGGTGCGCGACCTGTTCAAAGACCCGCGCCACCCGTACACCGTCGGACTGCTCAGCTGCGTCCCCAAGCCGGTGGCCGACGAGGGAGCCGTCACGCGGCTCCAGAGCATCCAGGGCTCCGTGTTCCCCAGCACGCAGGCCGACCCCGGCATGTGCCTGTTCTCGGACCGCTGCCCCATGGCAACGGACCGCTGCACCGCGGAGGCGCCGGAGCCGGTCTCCGTAAGCGCGGCCCACGGGTCGCGGTGCTTCTACCCGCACGACGTCAGCCCCGACCTCTGGAACGAGTCCGTCGAGCGGGAGGCCCCGCACGAGAACGGCAAGGAGCCAACGCTGACCGTCAAGGGACTGCATCGCGTCTACGGCAAGTGGCAGCGGAAGTACCTCTTCTTCGGCCCGAAGGTGAAGCCCCCCGTCCGCGCGGTGGAGAACGTCGACTTCAACGTCGGCGCCGGACGCACCGTCGGCATCGTCGGGGAGAGCGGCTCCGGCAAGAGCACCGTCGCACGCAGCATCGTGGGCCTCGTGCCGCGCGACAGCGGCGACGTCGAGCTGCGCGGGGAAGAGCTGTCGGCGGAGGCCGACGAGCGGAACGCCGACCAGAAGGGGTCGATCCGGATGGTCTTCCAGAACCCGACGTCGTCGCTCAACCCGAAACTGCCGGTGCGCCACAACATCCTGCGTCCGTTGCAGAAGTTCACCGACATGAGCGCGAAGGAGCGGGAAGAGCGGGCATGCGAACTGCTCGAGTCCGTCGGTCTCGACGCCTCCTACATGGACCGCCAGCCGTTGCAGCTCAGCGGCGGGCAGCAGCAGCGGGTGGCCCTCGCGGCCGCCTTCGCCGGCGACCCTGAGCTCATCGTCGCCGACGAGCCCGTCTCCGCCCTGGACGTTTCGGTCCAGGCCCAGGTGCTCAACCTGCTGGAGGACCACCAGCGCGAGAAGGGGACGTCGTACGTCTTCATCTCGCACGACCTCGGCGTCGTCCGCTACGTGTCGGACGAGATCCTGGTGCTGTACGCGGGCCACGTCGCCGAGTGCGGCCCGGCGGAGGACGTGCTCTCTGCGCCGTCCCACCCCTATACGGAAGCGCTCCTGTCTGCGGCGCCCATACCCGATCCGGACGCCATCCCGACGCCCATCCGCCTGGGCGGGTCGGTGCCGAAGCAGCACGAGCAGTTCAAGGGATGCTTCTTCGCGTCCCGCTGCCCCCGCAAGATCGGCGACATCTGCGACAACACCCCGCCGCCCGTGCAGACCTCCCCCGGCTCCCCTACGCACGAGGTCCACTGCCACATACCGCTCGACGAGCTCGAGCGCCTGCAGAGCAGCCCGGTCGAGAGCCGCGCCTGATCCCGGTCGCCAGGTTCCTCTCCCTTGACGGGAGAAGGTCGCCCGCTTCCTCCCCCCTTGACGGGCTGACAGCGGTATGTAGTTGGGAGGCGATAGGCGTGGGCGAGGAGCGGTAGGGGTAGGTATCGACCGCGTTCGTCATTCCCGCACAGGCGGGAATCCAGGGTGCGCGGGCAGCGCACGCGGTGGGGTATGGGAGGCGGGGCGCCTTCCGTGTCACTCCTGGGTACTCCCCTGCATACCCTTGTCAGCCCTTGGCGGGGGAAGGCTGGGATGCGGGTGAAACGCGGGGTCGTGAGAGAGGCTGTTCACACCGCTCCTAGTAGGCGGTGTTGACCCCGACCTCGTTGCGGAGTTCTCCGCCGTCCAGGTACCGGTGCAGGTTCTCGATGAAGACCCCGCGTTGCAGGGTCCACTTGTCTGGGTCGCTCGCGGCCAGTCCCGGGCTGAGGATCATGTTGGGAAAGTCCCACGCGGGCGAGTCCTCCGGCAGCGGCTCGAACGGCGAGAAGTTGATCGCCGCTCCGGCGATGGAGCCTCCGCGGAGCGCGTCCCCCAGCGCGTCGAGGTCGACGACGTGGTCGCCCCCGACGAGCACCACCAGGACCGCGTTCCGGCGCATCAGCCCCAGCTCCTTCGCCGTGATCCAGGGGCCGCCGCCACGACCCGGAGGCCGGGCTACGACCACGTAGTCGGACGCCGCCATCAGATCGGGTGTGCCGTCCGGCCCGGCGATCCAGTCCACGTACTCCGGCTTGCGTTCCGGGTGCATGCGCGTCGCTATCACCCGCATCCCGAACGCCTTCGCCTTCTCCGCGACCGCCGAGCCGATCATGCCGAGCCCCACGACACCGAGCGTGCTGCCCTCCAGCTTCGCAAGCCCCATCTCCGGGGCCCAGCGGTGCTCCCGCTGGGCTTCCGCGATCTGCGGCAGTTGCTTGGCGAACGTCAGGATGGAGGCGAACGTGAACTCGGAGAACGGCGGTCCGTGGATGCCCGTGCAGGTCGTCACCCGGATGGATCGCTCCCGCATGGTCGGCGTGATGAACCCCGCTCCGCCTCCGCGCGTCACCTGCACCCACCGCAGCGAGGGCATCGCCTGCACGAGCTCGTCCTCGAACGGCTGGCTCGTGAGCAGGATCTCTGTACCCTCCTGCTCCGAGGGCGCGATCTCCTGCCCTGAGTGGAAGGTCAGGCCGGGGAACTCTCGCGCGAACAGGGCGTAGTCGTCCTCCGAGAGCGGCAGTTGGGCCCACACGCTGCCGGTCACGATCAGCCGCCCGCTTCGTCCGTCGAGACCACGCGGAGCTCGATGATCTCCGGCAGGTCAACCTCGACCCTCGACCAGGACTCGCCTGCGTCGCGGCTGGTGAACACCCCGCCGCCCCGCGTGCCGATGTAGATGTGATCGGGCGCGGACTCGTCGAAGGCGATCGCCTCGACGTAGTCGTGCTCGACCTCCTCGAAACCGGTGTAGGCCGCCTGCCACGACGCTCCTCCGTCGTTGGAACGGACCAGGGTGCTCCTGGCGCCGCCTTCGCGGTTCCACAGCGGAGGTGGTCCGTAGGCCAGCGCGGAGTACAGCACGTCGGGGTCGAGCGGGTGCAGGGCCAGCGGCACCGAGTACTCCTGCTCGAACTCCATCGCCATCGGCCGCCAGGACTCTCCTCCGTCGAGCGTCTCGTACAGCGCTCTCCCCGGCGAGGTGCCGAGCCGGTTGTCATGGCCGCCCGTGGATACGTAGACGTGCTTCGGGTCGTCGGGGCGGGCGACTACGTTGTGGATGTCGGCGTCCACGTTGTCGTTGACCATCGCCCACGTCCTGCCTCCGTCCACGGTCTTCGCCATGTACCCGACCTGGAGCGATGCGTAGATCGTGTCGGGGTTGGACGGGTCGACGACGATGTCGCGGACGTGCGGCTCGACCGACTGCACCGGGTAGTCGATCCCTGCGATGGAGGGGATGTCCCACAGCGAGTCGAACTGCTCCCAACTCTCGCCGGAGTCCCGGGTGACCCAGACGCCGATCGGCTCCGTGCCCGCGTACCACGTCGCGGGGTCGTGCGGCGAGACCGTCACGCATCTGACCTTGGCCGGGCCCGTACGGCCGCGGTTCGGCTTCGTCCACTTCTGGCCGCCGTCCTCGCTCACGAGGACTCCGTCGCCGCGCGTGCCCGCCAGGATCTTGTTGGGCGAGCCGGGGACCAGTGCGATGTCATTCACCTGCCACTGGCCGAGGCCCCTTGATCGCACTTCCCAGGCGCCGTTGTCTCCCTCGATCGTGAACACGCCCTCGGCTGTCCCTGCGTACATGATCGTGCTCATGGCATACCTCCTCGCCTGCGATACGCGTTGGCTTGCTGGCTCTGATACGGCCGTCCGACACGGCGGCCGACGATGCTTGCGTCATGGTATGCGTCGGCCGTGGCCCCTGCAACGCGTCCGCATGGAGAAGGCGCCTGGTCCCTTCCCCTTTGATCGGGCCCTTGCACGAATGTCATGCTGAGCGAAGCCGAAGCATCTCTCAGGGGTCTGGTCCCCTCTCCTGGGGGAGAGGGCGGCGCGCTTCAGCGCGCGGGTGAGGGCCCTCGGTGGGGCGTGGCGTCGACACACGGGTTACGCAAGGGTCTCTTGATGGGGAAAGGTCGCCGCCAGGAGGGTGGCCGGTAAGGGTGAACCGGTGGGGATGGGAGTGCCTGATCGGGGAGTGCAGAGGGGACCCCCTCTGTCGGGGGTGTGGGGGTGTCCCCCACAAGCGTACGGGTGGGTGGGTGGGAAGAACGACGCCGCAGTTGGCGCAGCTACGCAAGGACCCGCCGCTGTGAAGCGCGATTTCTGACTGCGCGGCTGAAGGAGAGGGAGAGGGCCAGCCAGGAAGGGGTTGAGTAGGTGGGGCTGTAGGGTACGGGCCTCCCTAAGCGCCGAACTCCGGAACGTCGAACAACCGGCCGAAACCGTCGATGCGGTCGCTGATCCCCGCGAGTCGCAGCCCCGCCCACATCAGCGCCTGGGCGCTCGATACGGCCGGGACACCGAGGTCTCGCTCCAGTTCCGCGATGACCCCGGCGCTGGGCATCGACGCCTGCGTGATCCAGATGCCGTCGGCCTCTGCTGCGTGCTCCTCGAAAACAGAGCGGGCAGCCTCATACACCGTCAGGAGCGGTAACTCTCCGCTCTCGAGGTCGGAACCTGCCGCCGCGTTGACGTGCCCAACCATCTCCACCTTCGCATGGGCAAGGTAGCTCTTGATGAGGTCGGGCAGGGGGTCCTCAAAGGCGCTCACGACGACTACTCGGCGTATCCCTACCGCCTTCATCGCCGCGATGCTGCCCGCTGCGTCTGTGATGTAAGGCACGGGCGTCAGCCTCGCTACGCGCTCCCGGAGCTCCGCCTCCACGCCCCATCCGGCGTGCACCAGCGGAGGGATGCCTGTCTGGATGATCGCGTTCGGTTTGCGGGGGAGCAGGCGCTCCACCGGGCCTTCCAGGCCGGCCAGCGCGCGTTCGTAGTTGGCCACGGACATGCCGCCAAGGCCGAGCGACGTGAGCACCATCTGCACGCCCTCAGGGGCCATCATGTAGAACTCGAACGGGTTGGTGTCGGAAATGATGCCCGGCTGGAGGAGGCCTATGCGCGCTCGCCAGCCGTACGGCCTGCCTGGCGTGTGTGCTACTCCCACGATGCCTCTCCCCTTGTCTAGAACTCCCGCACGAGCCGCCCGAAGCCTTCGATGCGTTGGCTCAGCCCGGCGAGCCGCATGCCCGTCCACGCCATCGCCTGCATGCTGCTGACGACTGGCGCCCCGGCGTCCCCCTCGAGCGCTTCGACGATGCCGACGCTGGGCATCGCGGCGCCCGTGATCCATATCCCGTCGGCTCGGTCTGCGTTCGCGGCGTAGAGTCTCCGGGCCGCCGCGTAGACCGTCGACAGCGGCAGCGTCGCGATGTCGTACATGAAGTTCCCCGTGGCGCCCACCACGTGGTCCAGGATCGAGTCCCACGCGACGACCTCGATCCCCGCGTGGGACACGTAGGCCGTGAGCGCCTCGTTGTCCGGGTCCCTGAACGGGCTCAGCAGCACGACCCTGGA
The DNA here is from genome assembly GCA_028874795.1 of Chloroflexota bacterium. Lineage (GTDB taxonomy): Bacteria > Chloroflexota > Dehalococcoidia > Lucifugimonadales > Australimonadaceae > Bin16. The sequence goes on along the minus strand of JAPPHT010000037.1, from coordinate 21,262 downwards.
CATGCCGAGACGCTGCATCGCGTCCATGCACGCGCCGATGTCCGTGCTCGCCGGGATGTTCGTGACGGCGTTGATCCGCTCCACGATGACCCGGTGGTAGGGCCACTCACGGTGAACGACGTGCGGGGTCCCGGCCTGCACCAGCGAGCCGACGCCCCGCTCCGCGATCTCCTGCGTGGCCTCTTCGAGACGCACGAAGGAGTCGATGTCCGGACCCCAGCCCCTGGTGTGCAGCGACGTCATCGCCACGCTGACGCCGGGAGGCGCCATCAGGTAGAACTCGAACGAGTTCATCTCGTGAACGCCGGACGGCGTGATCATGCCTGCTCGCGCTCGCCATGCGTAGGGGCCGGTCTGGACCGATGTCATGCGCCTCTCCTTGCATCCGGCAGGTTCACCGTCTCAACACGGCGCTATACTACGCCCGCCGGGAGCGCCGTGAGCGACGAAGGCGGCGCGGCGCATCGGTGTCTTCGTCAGGCTGCTCACCGGCCGTTTCGGAGGCCGCCCGGCGGCATCGCTCCCTGCGACAGGAGGGTGGGTCCATGGCATTCAGCAACGAGGAAGGCGACCAGATCTTCAGGATGGGGCCCGGAACACCGTCGGGAGATCTCTTCCGGCGCTACTGGCTGCCCGTCGAGACCTCGGCGAACCTGGACGGCGGGCGCGGACACGTCGTCCCGAGCGCGAAGAACCCTGTGAAGCTCAAGGTGCTCGGCGAGACCCTCGTGCTTTTCCGCGACGCCAGCGGCAGGCCGGGCCTCCTGGCCGACCACTGCTCTCATCGGGGCGTGTCACTCTCTTACGGACGCGTCGAGGACAACGGCCTGCGGTGTCTCTACCACGGCTGGCTGTACGACCGCGACGGCAGTTGCCTGGAGATGCCGGCGGAGACGAACGACCGCTTTAGGGCGTCCGTGAAACACCCCTCGTACCCGTGCGTCGAGGTCGGCGGGCTGATCTTCGCCTACATGGGCCCCCCGGAGTTGCAGCCGCCGTTCCCCCGCTACCCCATCCTGTTCCGTAAGGACGGCCTCCGCGTCGCGGGCAAGGGCAACCGCATACAGAGGTCGAATGCGCTGCTGCAGACCCTCGACAACGTCCTCGATGTCTGGCACCGCGAGATCGCGCACGGGTGGTTCAAGGGCGTCGAGCCCGTCCACGGCTTCCACCATGGCCGTGACGGCGACCCGCCAACCCCCATCAAGTTCGAGGAAACCCCATGGGGCGCCTGCTACGTGACGCTCCAGAACACCCGGACGAAGGGACTTTACGAGTACCACGAAACGCATGCGGTGCTCCCGTGCCAGCGCGCCCGGACCGACACCATGAACTGGGCCGTGCCGATCGACGACTTCTCGACTCGCTGGTTCGGCGTGCACTTCGAGCCCTTCGACGAGAGCGGCCAGGTCAGCGAGGCCGCACTGCGACGGTTCCAGGCCGACCGTCCGCTCGACTCGGGCGGTCCGTTCTACGAGGGCTGGGTGGAGGACGTCGGCTACTGGTGGAACTTCGGCCATCCGCTGCGCCAGGGCCCCATCTGGGAGGACGAAGTGACCATGAGCAGTCAGGGCCGCGAGGAGCGCGGCGGCTTCCCTGACTTCGAGAAGATGACCTTCGGCTCATCCGACAGGGGAGTGCTGCTCATGCACCGGCTGTGGAAGGAACAGCTGGCCAGGATGCAGGACGGCATCGACCCCATCGGTATCGTCAGGGGACCTGAGGCGGAGGAGATGGTCCCGCTGCCGGGCGTCGTCGCCGTCGTCGACCGCCAGGAGGGCGAGCGCCTCTTCAACATGACCGTGGAGGAGCGGATCGAGAGACAGGCGGAGAGCCTGCGGAACGCCTGACCCGGCCCCGGGCCTGACGAGCTCGCGTCTGCCGCCTGATGGACTCGCGTCCGGAGTAGCGTTGTCTGGTCCCCCTCTCCCTTGAGGAGACCTTTGCGTAAGTGAGTGGAAGTGCGATTGGAAGGGTCAGGATGTTTGGTTCCCTCTCCTGGGGGAGAGGGTTAGAGCCTGCCCCGCACTTGATGCGGGGGTGAGGGCCCTCGGTGGTGTGGAGGGGTCACGCAAGGGTCTTTACACGGGGAGAGGGTGAGCCGGTGGGGTTGGGAGTGGGTGCGTGTCCCTTCCCCCTTGACGGGGGAAGGTTAGGATGGGGGTGAACCGGTGGGGCTTGGGAGTGGGCGCGCATCCCTCCCCCTTGATGGCAGAAGGTTAGTATGGGGGTGGACCGGTGTCGGGCAGGAGGCTGAGGCCCCTCGGTGAAGTGGAAGGTTACGCAAGGATCCCAGGAGGTGTGACGTGTCCGTAGAAGGCAAAGTCGTCATCATCACGGGCGGAGCGTCGGGCATCGGACGCTTCGTGGCCGGCACCTTCGCCGCGGCGGGCGCCCGGCTTGCCATAGCCGACGTGGCGCCGATGGACGCGGTTGCGGAGGAGGTGGCGTCCGCCGGAGCGGAGGTCCTCACCGTGCCGACCGACGTGCGCATCGAAGACGACGTGGAGTCGCTCATGGAGGAGGTCCACGAGCGCTACGGACGGATCGACGTCCTGCTGAACAACGCCGCCATCGTGACGCACTTCCCGGGCGGAGGGAAGACGCCGTGGCCGCGCATCCGTGACATGGAGGAAGAGTTCATCGACAACGTCGTCAGGACCAACCTGATCGGCGTCATCCTCTGTACGAAGTACGTCATCCCCTACATGGAGGCGCAGGGCTCCGGCCACATCATCAACATCGGGCAGGGCGCGCTGAAGGCCTCGACGCGCACGGACAACATCGGCAGCGCGATGTACTCCATGAGCAAGGTGGCGGTGCGCTCCTTCACCAATCACGTGGCGGCCGAGGAGGCTGAGCACAACATCTGCATCGTCAGCATGGGCCCGGGAAGCGGCGGCGGTCGCTACCGTGGGATCTGGACCGAGGACATCGAGGAGCAGTACCGATCCGGCATGGCCCCCATCGAATCGGTCGGGGACCGCTACGTCCTCGCCGCCGAGGCCCCGATGGAGCTCTCCGGCCACCAGGTCGTCGTGGTTGACGGCGTGCTCGCGATAGACCCGAGCGAATAGGCCGCCGCGCCCGGCCTTACGCCGGGCTCGGCACGCCCGCGACCGAGTAGAAGCGCGCGCAGTTGTCCCACAGGATCTTGCGACGGTCCTCGTCGGTGAGCGGCAGCTCGAAGAAGCTGTCCACCGCCGCCGGGTACTTCGAGTCCCCGTGCGGGTAGTCCGTCGAGAAGACGATGTTGTCGTTGCCGAACGCGTCGATCGTGTACTTCGCCGGCAGTTCGTCCGGCTCGACCGACACGACGCACTGGCGCCTGAAGTACTCGCTCGGCGCCATCGTGAGGTCTTCCATGAAGATGTCCGCCTCGCGCTCGTACCCCTCGTCCATGCGCCAGAGCATCCACGGCAGCCATGCGCAGTTCGCCTCCAGGAATGCCACGTTCAGCCGCGGGTGATGCTCCAGCACGCCCCCGGCCACGAAGCTGCCGATGGCCAGCATCTGCTCGAACGGCTGCGCGTAGATGCGCCGCAGACCGAAGTTCGGGTCGTAGTTCTCGGCGCTCTGGTGTGACCGGGACCCCGACGCCTCGTGGAACCCCAGCGGTATCCCCAGCTCCTCCAGCGCGTTCCACAGCGGCTCGTAGTACGGGTCGTGCCAGTTCTTGCCGTTTACGATGTTGGAGCGTACGAACACCGACTTGAACTTCAGGTCCTCGACGACGCGGTACGCCTCCTGGACGGCGTCGTTGACGTCGTAGACCGAGATCATCCCCGCGCCCAGCAGCCGTACGTTGTCCCCCTGGCAGAAGTCGTACAGCCAGTCGTTGTAGGCCCGCGCGATGGCGGCGGCGAACCGGGGGTCCAGGTCGGGCACGGTCAGCACGCTGAGCCCCCTGCTGGGGAACAGCACGGCCACGTCCAACCCTTCCACGTCCATCGCCTCCAACTGGACCTCCGGCGACCATCCGCGCGCCGAGTGGTCCCGGTACAGCACCTGGTTACGCGCGTAGTTGTGCCCGCGGTGCGGCGTGCCGGTCGTCCGCTGTCCGGACTCGTTGTTCGGGTAGTACACCCCGAGGTCTCGTACGTTCTCGGATGTCCTCCCGCGGGGCGCCGCCGACTTGAACTCGGGGTCGATGTATCGCTCCCACAGGTCCGGCGGCTCCATGATGTGCATGTCGCTGTCCAGGATGCTGAATCCGTTCTTCGCCATCGATGCCCTCCCGGTTCGGTACGTCTTGCTTCGCCGTCTGTAAAGATGCCGGACGAGCGCGCCCGGCGTCAGTCCTGGCGCCGCCATCATGCGCCTGAGCGGGCGGATGCGCAAGTGAGCCGCGGCGATGCGGGACGTCCGCGCAGCCTCCGCCGGGGCGGTGGTGGTGTGGGTGTCTCATCCCCTCGCCCTACAAGGGGAGAGGGCTAGGGAGAGGGTACTGGAAGCGCCCCGCTGCAACCCACGTATGGAGCTACGCAGGTCTCTTGAGGGGTAGAGGGCTGGGGAGAGGGTGAACCGGCGGGGTGAGGGCCCTGCGGAGGGGGGTGAGGTTGCCCTTCCTGACACGCTTACCGCCTGTGCGATGATGGACCGCGGACTCGTGATCATCGGAGGGGAGGGAACATGCTCGCTCTCGCCGACAGCATTTGGCTCATCACCGGCATCCCCGGCGTCGGGAAGACGACGGTTTCGAGGGAGCTTGCGGCAAGGCTCGGCGCGTCGGCCCACATCGAGGTTGACCTGGTGCGGGAGATGGTGGTCTCCGGGTACTTGGCGCCGGGTCAGGAGCCCCTGGCCGTGTCCGATGCGCAGTTGGACCTGGGCGCGCATAATGCCGCGCTTCTTGCGGGCTCGTTCATGGACGCCGGTTTCACTCCGATCGTCGACGACGTCGTTCTGCGGCCGCGATTGGCGCGGTACAGGGAAGTGCTCGCCCACCGGCTTGTGCGGTTGGTCGTGCTCGCGCCGCCGGTTGGCGTTGCGGTCGACCGGGACCGGGGGCGCGTGGAGAAGCACGTCGCCGGCAGGTTCGCCTATCTGGACAGGGAGCTGCGGGAGCAGATGCTGGGGCTGGGCCTCTGGCTGGACACGTCGGGTGCGAGCGTGGTCGAGACGGTGGACGTGATCTCCCGCCGGGCGGACGAAGCGCTTCTGGCGCCGGTGCCGTAACGGGCCTCTGGCGTCGTCGCGAAGTGAGGCAGGACGGCGTCCTGCCGTCAGTTCATGTGCAGGATGCCCAGGCGCAGGCCCTTGACCACGGCGTCCAGCTTGGTGGAAGCGTTGAGTCTCTGCCGCAGATTGCGTATGTGGTTCCGCACCGTGTGGCGGCTGATGCCCAGTTCATTGGCGATGCGCTGCGTGTCCCAGCCCTGGGCCATCAGGCGCAGCACCTCGAGCTCTCGTCGGCTGAGGATCTGCGTTTCCGCTGCGGGGCCGGAGGGTATGGGCTGGTCCGGCACGATGACGGCGCGGCTCGGCAACACCTCTCGCCGCGGGTCGCCCGCTGACTCGGCGTCATCTCCGGCGGCCTCGTCGAAGAGATGGATCAGGAGAGGGGCGTCTCTCACGGCGCCCGCCACCACCATCGGGGTGATGGTGATCCACTTCCGCTCTCCGGAAGAGCACAGCAATCGCAGCTGCACCGGCGCGGGTACGAGACCGGCCCGCAGATAGCGCATCGATGGGCACCCGCCCAGGCACTCGGGGGCAAGGCCGCCCGGAGCGAGTCCGGCAACGACCTCGTAGCAACGCCGGCCCATCACCTCGTCGGACTTGTAGCCGAGGATGCGCTCCGCCGCCCCGTTCCAGAACACGATCCTCTGGTCCACGGACACGGCGTACGCCCCGCAAGATGCGTTATTCAGTGCTGTGAGAAGAGCTTCTGCAGTCACGGCAATCCTAGAACGTCTGTTGGCCGTCGAGATTCCGCGCGGCCTGATTTCAGCGAACCGTACCCTCAAAAGGTCGAACTGGTCTATAACATAACATTACCACGGGACACGCGCAACGTATCACGCGCTGTCTGCATCGACGCGGCGGCAGAAATGAGCCAGCTTCTCAGGCGTGGTCCACCTTGGGGAGGCTGAAGAACGCGTTTTTGATACAACAGTCTCGTTTTCCCGCAGTATCGATGCGGTGAGGTACTACCGTTCATGGAGGAGCGTACCGTTCGCACCTGTGCCCTGTGTCCTCCGCAATGGTCGCTTCCGCACCCGGTGGGGGTTGCGCGACGTCCCTGAAGGAGCCTCTCGCCACTGGATGCGCGGCGGGCAGTCTGCCTCACAGCCCCGTGATGTTCCCCTTGCTGTCCACGTCGAGCGCCCGCGGCGTGCGGGGCAGGCCCGGCATCGTCACGATGTTGCCCGCGATGGGGTAGACGAACCCCGCGCCGGTCGACGCGCGCACGTCCGATATCTCGAACGTGTAGTTCGTCGGCCTGTTCTTCAGCGCCGGGTCGTGGGAGAGCGAGAGCGGCGTCTTCGCCATGCAGATCGGCATACCGCCGAGCCCCTGCTCCTCGAAGCGGTCCAGCCGCCGCGATGCCTCGGGGCTCCACCGCACGTCCGACGCGCCGTACACCGTCTCTGCGAGGACCCGCACTTTCTCCCGCAGCGGCGCGTCGAGCTGGTAGAGCCACCTGGCGCGCGGCGGCCCCGCCTCCGACGTGCGAACGACAGCCTCCGCGAGCTCGACCGCGCCCTCGCCGCCGTCCACGAACCCGCTGCACACCACCGCCGCGGCCGCTCCCGCCTCGATCGCCGCGTCCTGCATCACCACCGTCTCCTCCGGCGTGTCGGACGGGAAGTGGTTGATGGCAACGACGACCGGCAGACCGAACTTGCGCACGACGCCCACGAGGTGCTGGAGGTTGGCCGAGCCGATGCGTACGGAGAGCGGGTCCGGGTGTTCCAGGTCCTTCAGGGGGACGCCGCCGTGGTGCTTCAGGGCGCGCACAGTGCCGACCAGCACCGCGGCGCTCGGGCGCAGGCCGCTCGTGCGGCACTTGATGTGCATGAACTTCTCGAAACCCAGGTCCGCGCCGAACCCCGCCTCCGTCACGACGTAGTCCGCGTAGCCGAGCGCGAGCCGGTCGCCCACGACGGAGCTGCACCCGTGCGCGATGTTGCCGAAGGGCCCGGTGTGGACGAACGCGGGCTGCCCCTCCGTCGTCTGCACCATGTTGGGGAGGATCGCGTGCCGCAGCAGCGCCATCAGCGAGCCGACCGCTCCCACCTCCTCCGCCGTGACCCGGCTCCCGCCGCTGCCGGTGGCGACCGTGATCCTGCCGAGGCGGGCCCGCAGGTCGTCCAGGCCGGACGCGAGCGCGAGCACGGCCATGATCTCGGACGCGGTGACGATGTCGAAGCCGGTCTCGCGCAGCGGGGCGTTCGCCGAGCCGCCGAGGCCGGAGACGATGCTGCGCAGCGCGCGGTCCTCGATGTCCACGACGCGCCGCCACGTGATATCGGACGGCTTCGCGCCGGGGATGAGCCCGCGGTAGATGACGTTCTCCGTGAGCGCGCCGAGCAGGTTGTGCGCCGAGGAGACCGCGTGCGCGTCGCCGGTGAAGTGGACGTTGATCTCGTCCTCCGGGATGACGCGCGCCTTGCCGCCCCCCGTGCCGCCGCCCTTGATGCCGAATATCGGCCCGAGCGACGGCTCGCGGAGCGTGGTCACCACGCTCTTGCCGATCTTCCCCAGCCCCTGCGTGAGCCCGACGCTCGTGGTCGTCTTGCCCTCGCCGGCGGGCGTTGGGTTCACTCCTGTGACGACGATGAGTTTGCCCTTCTGCTCCGGGCGCATCGCGTCCAGCAACACCTTCGCCTTGGAGTCGCCGAAGGGGATGAGATGCTTCGGGGCGATGCCCAGCCCCCGCGCCACCTCTCCTATGGGCCGTAGCTCATCCATCTGTCCCTTCCGTCATTCCCGCGAAAGCGGGAATCCAGTGCGCGGCCAGCGAGCCGCGCGTGTGGTGGTTGGAGGTGAGGGGTGTTCGATCCCTCTCCTGAGGGAGAGGGTTGGGGTGAGGGCCCTCCGGTTCGGTGCAGGGCGTCCCGTCATTCCTGCGAAGGCAGGAACCTCGCATCCCCCCGTCATTCCCGCCCCACCCGTCATTCCCGCGAAAGCGGGAATCCAGAGTGCGCGTCGGCGCACATGGCGGCTCGCTGCGAGCCGCGCGAGGGTGGTTGGGGCAGGGTGTCTGGTCCCTTCCCCCTCGATGGGGGAAGGTTAGGATGGGGGTGAACTGGTGTGGGGTAGGGAAGCTTGTCATTCCGAGCAGAACCCGGCGGAGCCGAGCAATCTCTCGGTCGCACCCCCACCTCTCCTGAGGGAGAGGTCGCCGCGCGGCAGCGGGGCGGGTGAGGGCGGTCTGCCTGCGCCTACGCATCCCTCAACGCCTCGTAGACCTTCTCCGCCGTCGCCGGCAGGTCCCGCACGCGCACGCCGCAGGCGTCGGCGATGGCGTTCGCGATGGCCGCGGCGGTTGGCGCGTTGGGGCTCTCGCCGATCGCCTTGATGCTGTAGGGGCCGACGCCCTTGCCCGGCGTATCGAGCACGACGGTCGTGAGCTCGGGGATGTCGGCGATGTTCGGGATCTTGTAGTCCGCGAACGAGAGCGTGGAGACGAAGCCGTTCTCCCGCACCAGCTCCTCCTGCAGCCCGAAGCCGATGCCCATCATCGTGCCCCCGTTGATCTGCCCCTGGTGCCCGATCGGGTTGATGATGGTGCCCGTGTCGTGGACCGTCGTCAGCTTCGTCAGCCGGATCTGCCCCGTCTCCTGGTCGACCTCCACCTCGGCGATCTGCGCGCAGTAGCCGGTGACCGGGGTCTCGTAGCCTCCGGAAGCGACGCCGCGTCCGACAACCGGCACGCCCACGCGGGCGATCAGGTTGCTCCACGGCTGCGACTCCCCGGTGTCCGTGCGCACGAGCATCTGCCCGCGAACCTCCAGCTTCTCCTCCGGCCAGTTCTGCAGCTCCGCCGCGAGCTTGAACAGCTCGCCCTGCGCCTGCTCCACCGCGTCGTGCGTGGCGACCGTGCCGAGGTTCGTGACGCGGCTGCCTCCCACGCCCTGGTCGTTGTCGAACAGCCCCGTGTCGGCCACCACCATCCGCACGGCGTCGGCGGGGAGCCCGAGGTCCTCGGCCACCACCTGCTGCAGCACCGTGTACGCACCCGCTCCCTGCTCGAAGAGGGGAGTCGTGATGAGGACAGAGCCGTCCGCCTCCATCGAGACCTGCGAGTTGATGCGTCCACCGCCGGGCGTCCGCTCGCCCACGGACACGCCCCGGCCGACGCCGGGCGCCTTCGGCTCGTTGTAGCCGGAGGCCTCCACAGCGGCTTCGAGCGTCTCGGTTGCGCGGTTCTCAACGAACACGTCGCCGAGCGCCGTGGGCTCGCCGTCTTCGACGAGGTTCATCAGGCGGAACTGCACGGGGTCCATGCCGAGCGCCCCGGCGACCTCATCGATGTGCGATTCGAGGGCGAAGACGGCCTGCGGCTCGCCAGGCCCGCGCATGTGACCGCACGGCGTGTTGTGCGTGTACACCATGTCCTCAACCACGCGCGCGTTTTCCGTTCGGTAAGGTCCGCCCGCGCCCTTTGCGCCGCCGAGGTGCCCCGCGGGCTTGAACCCCGCGTACGCGCCGCTGTCGAACACTATCGCCACGTCGTGCGCCGTGATCGTGCCGTCCCGCTTGACGCCGGTGCGCATCCGTATCCGGGAGTGGTGGCGCGGGTTCGCGGCCATGAACTCCTCCGCGTAGTCGAACACCATCCGGACCGGCCTGCCGCCGACCGCCTTCGACAGCACGTACCCGAGCGCGACGTTCATCGGCGATCCCTTGCCCCCGAAGTCGCCGCCGATCGTGACCGGGTGGAAGACGATGCTCTCCGGCTCCACGCCGAGCGGCCCGGATATCTGGGAGCGCACCGCGTACGGCGCCTTGCCCGGCGTCCACACCTCAGCCGTCCCGTCCGGGTTGACCCGCACCGTCGCGTTGTGCGCCTCCATGTAGACCTGGTGCTGGGACGGTGTTGTGTAAGAGTTCTCGACGACCAGGTCCGCCTCCTTCATGCCGGCTTCCACGTCGCCTCTGCTCCACTCGAAGTGAACGACGGTGTTCGTGGGCTCGCTCATCTCGTAGAGCAGGCCCTTGAACCCGTGCATGTCCGGGTTGACGAGAAGCTCGTCCTTCATCGCCTCCTCCGGGTCGGTGACGGCGGGCAGCTCCTCGTAGTCGACCTCGATAAGCTCGAGCGCGCGCTGTGCGATCTCCTCGTCGTCCGCAACGACCGCCGCGACCTGCTCGCCGACGAAGCGCACCTCGCCCTGCGCGAGCACGGGCACGTCGACGATGCGGCGGCCCCAGCGCATGTTGTCGGGGATGTCGTCGCCCGTGAGCACGGCGTGGACGCCCGGCAGCGCCGTCGCGGCGGACGTGTCGATGCCGCGGATGCGGGCATGCGGGAAGGGGCTGCGCAGCGTCTTCGCCCAAAGCGTCCCCGGGACGTCGACGTCCGCGCCGTAGTTGGCCGCGCCGGTCACCTTGTCCCGTCCGTCGATGCGGGGTACGGGCGCGCCGACGACGCGTGGTGCGGTGGTCATATGCTCTCTACTCCTGCCGTAGTGATGTATAGCGGCGCGTAGCATAGCAAACCCCGCGCCCCCCTTGCCCGTCATTCCCGCACAGGCGGGAATCCAGAGTGCGCGGGCAGCGCACGAGGCGTGCGTGGCCGGGCGGCGCCTGGTGTAGGAGCGTCCCTTGTGGGCGCCCTTCCTCGGAGCGGGGACGCGCCCGGCGCCTGCCGTAGTACACTCCCCACCGCACTCCCGCGTACGAAGGAGCCATGAATGAGGATCGAGTTGACCAGCATCCACGTCGACGACCAGGACAAAGCCCTGGCGTTCTACACCGGCGTGCTGGGCTTCGTGAAGAAGGAGGAATTCCCGGTGGGGCAGTTCAAGTGGCTGACGGTCGTCTCGCCGGAGGCGCCGGACGGCGCCCAACTCCTCCTGGAGCCGAACGACAACCATGCCGCGCAGGTGTACCAGAAGACGCTCTTCGAGCAGGGCATCCCGCAAGCGGCGTTCGCCGTTGACGACATCCAGGCTGAGTACGAACGCTTAGAGGCGCTGGGCGTCGTGTTCTCGATCAAGCCGATCGATGCCGCTGGCGGCGCGCAGGCCATATTCGAAGACACGTGCGGCAACCGCCTGATGATCTACGAGATCTGAGGGCGCATGGAGAGAGACGACCAGCACCCCGGCAGGGCAGGACGCAGGGCATCGCCCTCGCTGACCTGGAACTCCTTCCGAACACTGAGGTGAGTCGAGATTCGCTACGAACCGGATGAGAAGTGTCCGCCGTCGGTGGCGCTGACGTCGGCTGCGCAGATCTTCGTACCCAACACCATCGCCCTCGTCATGCTGGCGGTGCTGGTGATACGCGCAACCGACGATTCCGAAGCCTATCTGGGGTGGGCGATATTCGCCGCCCTCGTGGTCTCCGGGGCCGGCATGGTCCTGCACGCCTTCCGGTTTCGGTATCTGGGTTCCGGCCGCCTGATCGTCACGAATTTCAACGTTCCGTTCCTGACGGTCTGCGCCCTGGCCCTCCACGCCGGCGGGCCTCGTCTGCTGGCGAGCCTGCTGGTGGCTTCCACGCTCCTGCAGCTCGTGCTGACCTTGCGGCTTGCCTCCCTCCGCCGGGTCTTTACACAGACGGTGAGCGGGGTGGTGATCATGCTCGTGGCGGCTTCGGCCATGCCCTTCGTCATAAGCGTCGCCGTCGTTCCGCCGGAAGGCGCATCGACGATGCTCTTCATGGCGCCGGGGGTGGCTGCCCTGGTCGCCGGGGTCTTCATATCCCTGCAAGGGACCCCGGCATGGCGCATGTGGATCCTGCCGGCCACCGTGGCAGCCGGGCTGGTAGTGGCCGTGCCCCTGGGCTACTACGACGCAGGCATCATCACTGACGCTCCATGGGTGAGCCTGCCCGACTTCGGGTGGCCCGGGTTGGACCTGACCTTCGACGCGGACTTCTGGGCCCTGCTTCCGGCCTTCGTGTTCGTGAACCTGACCGCATTCATGAAAGCCGTGGGGGACCTGTCAGTGATCTACCGTGCCTCCTACCGGGACCATTCGGCCATCGACTTCCGCTCGGTGCAGGGAGGTCTGGGCGTGTACGGTCTGGGCACCCTGCTATCGGGTTTCGTGGGGACCTTGCCCGTCGCCGCGCCGTGGGCGGCCACCGTGGTCTACATCGGCTTTACCGGCGTCGCCGCCAAGACTGTTGGGATATACCTCGGGCTGTTGACCATGTTGGTGGCCCCCTTTTCCAAGCTGCTTGCCGTACTGGTCGCCATTCCCACTCCTGTGGTCAGCGCGGTGTACGTCATCATCTTCGGCATGCTCTTCGTCGAAGGCGCAAAGACGGTCTTCACAGGCCGGGTTGACCAGAAGAAGGCCACCATCGCCGGCGTTTCCATAATATTGGGCCTCTCCGCCGGGGCTTTCAGCGGGTTCGTCGAAGGGATAACGAGTCAATTGGTGGGGAACACGCTCTTCTTCGGCGGGATGACTGCCGTGGTTATGACCGTGTTCACTGAGCTTTCGAGTCCCCGTCCAGGGAAACTGCGGATCGACCTGGCGCAGTCTTCCCTCCCTGCCGTTGACGATTTCCTCGGCGGGTTCGCCGACAGGCACTCCTGGACGGAGGAGGGGAAGGACCGCCTCCGCCTTGTGGGGGAAGAGGTGATGCTGAGCCTTCTGGAGGGAGAGAACGACGCCCTGGACGGTCGGAGGCGCAAGCTGGTCGCGACGATCCGCCCCGAAGGCGCCGCCGCCGAGCTGGAGATCGTGGTCGCTTCGGACGACGTCATCCAGGGGAACATCGAGAACCGCATGGCCTACGTGGACGAGGGCCAGGCGCTGGAAGACGAGCAGGAGCTCTCCATCCGCATCCTCCGCCACTACGCCTCATCGGTGCACCACCGCAAGTACTACGGCATAGACGTCATCAGTTGTCGGGTGGACAAGTAACCCCGGGCTCCGGCGCCACTCCTTGAGAGACCCCTGCGATAACCGGTGGGGTAGATGTGGCGCGGCGTGCCTGGCCCCTTCCCCCTCGATGGGCTGACAGGGGCATGTAACGGGCGGAAACAGGCGTGAGTGAGGAGGGTCTGAGTCCGGGTGTCGACCGCGTTCGTCATTCCCGCACCGGCGGGAATCCAGGGTGCGCGGGCAGCGCACGAGGTGGGGCATGGGAGGCGGGGCGCCTTCCATGTCGCCCTCGGGCTACTTCTCTACATACCCCTGTCAGCCCTCGATGGGGAAGGCTGGGATGGGGGTGAACAGGAGCGGGGCGGTCGCGGTAAGCGCGCGCCTGTCACGGCGCGCGCTTCCAACCGCGCTCCTGCGCTGGACGCCTAGGGCGTCGCGGGATCGCCGGGCTGGTCGTCGTAGTAGCGCGACGTGAAGAGCAGCCCGTCGTGGCGCACGGCCCACGTGTGAGCGTACAGGGTCTCCGAAGACCTCGTGTTGGGGAAGACGAAGCTGATCCAGGTGCCGTCCTCCGTGGCCGCTGCCATCTCTTCGCCGATATTCCGGATCCTGCCCGCGCCGACGTCCTTCAGGTCGGTGCCTACGAGGTGTTGGGCGAGGGGAGAGGTCAGGAGGATGTCGTTCTCATCGGTCAGGGTCAGGTTCCACTGGCCGTCGAAGCTGCCCTCGCTGCTGTAGTGGCTGACCGTAGCGTCCTGCCCGTTGGCCTCGTAGTAGTCGATGGCCTCCTGCACGTAGTCGACGGTCCGGCCCGCGGGGTCTTGGGCGCGCACGTAGTAGCCGGACGCGAAGAGCATCCCGTCCCGCCTCACCGCGTACCCCACCTTGGGGACCTCCTTGAGCGTTACCGGGTGGGGCCACAGGTACTCCACCCAGACTCCCTCCTCGGTGGCCCGGGCCAGCTCCTTGCCCAGCTCGTAGCCGTCGGAGCCGACCACGTCCTTGATGTCCGTCCCTATGAGATGCGGCAGCAGCGGGTGCACGTGGTAGATGTCGGAGTCGTCGGTGGCGAACAGGTACCACTCGCCCTCGAAGCTGGCAACGCTGTTGTAGTAGTTGAGCATCGCGTCCAGACCGTCGCGCTCGTAGCGCTCTATGGCCCGCTCCACGAACTCGACCGTGTACTCCATGGGGTCGGCGTCACGCCAGGCCGGGTCGGCTGTTTCGGGCTCGCCTGCGTAGTAGCCGGAGGCGAATATCAGCCCGTCGTGCCGGATAGCCCAGGTGACCTTCTGCTGTTCCCTTCGGGAGACCGGATGAGGCCACAGGTACTCGACCCACGCGCCTTCCCCGGTGGCTTGGGCTATCTCTTCACCCAACTCCTGACCGTCGGAGCCGACCACGTCCTTGATGTCGGTGCCGATGAGGTGAGGGAAGATGGGGTGGGCCAGGTAGAGGTCGTCCGCTCCGATGAGGAACAGGTAGAACTGCCCGTCCAGGCTGTCCTGGCTGTTGTAGTGAGCGATGACCGCATCGAGGCCCTCGCTGTTGTACCTGTCTATGGCTTTGGTCACGTACTCCTGGGTTGAGTCCGCGATGTCTTCCACGAGGGCCGAATGGCTGGCGGAGAACACGAGACCGTCGTGCAGGACGGCGAGGACCCGCCGCGGCTCTTCCTGCTTGGTAGCCGGGTTGATGCCCCGGGTCGTGACCCAGCCACCACCTCCACCACTTTCGGTGGCAAGGTCGATCAACCCGCCGAACGCGAATCGCGAACCCGGGCCGACATATTGGCCCACCAAAGCTGGTATTGGCTGGTAGACCAGCAGCAGGCTTTCGGCCTCGTCTATGAGGATCAGCATTCTGCCGTCTTCGATGCTCGCCGCGGACCTGTAGAACTCGACAGTGGCGTCCAGCCCGTTCGTTCCGTAGTAGTCAATGGCCTTTGTTACGAAGGCACGGGTCAGGTCTTCGTCAGACTGAGCGGGCTCCGGTGTCGGGGTGGCCGTAGGCGCCGGCACAGGGGTGGCGGTCGGTACCGGCGTCGCGGTGGGTTCAGCGCTGCAGGCGAGCGCCAATGCCGCCAGGGCGGGCCAGGGCCAGGAGCAGCAACGGCTTGCTCACGATATCCGTCATCCGTCGGTACGTCGGTCTTGTCGGGTCCGTCATCGGCTTCTTGCGGCTGGTTTGCGATGGCAACTGCACACCTCCCGTGTGAACCGTGCAATGTTAACCGATGCCGGTTTCCCGGCAGAGTCTCAAATGAGGTATCAATTCGCCACTTTTGCGCAGACGGGAACTTCGCCCGGCGCCCGTCATTCCCGCCCGGCACCCCGTCACTCCTGCGGAGGCAGGAACCTCGCATCCCTCCTGAGAGGAGAGGTCGCCGCCCGAAGGGCGGCCGGTGAGGGCGGAACCTATGAACGCCCCAGGACTACCCCCGCCTCGTCGTC
Organism: Chloroflexota bacterium; assembly: GCA_028874795.1. GTDB lineage: Bacteria > Chloroflexota > Dehalococcoidia > Lucifugimonadales > Australimonadaceae > Bin16. Next base: position 5,793 of record JAPPHT010000037.1, on the reverse strand, counting down.
CGGCACTCCGAACTCCCGCAGGATCTCCTCGGTGTGCTGGCCGAGCGTAGGGGCGGGCAGCCGCACCTGGCCGGGCGTCGCCGACATCTTGACCGGGATGCCGAGGTTGTTGACGACACCCGCCACCGGGTGCTCAAGCGGGACGACCATCCCGCGCGCCATGACGTGCTCGTTCGCGAAGACCTCGTCCATGCCGTAGATCGGCCCCGCGGGAACGCCTGCCTGCTCGAACGCGGACAGCCACTCCGCGGACGTGCGGGTTCGTGTCGTGCGCTGGATCTCCTCGGCCAGCGCCTCGTAGTTGCGGACGCGGTCCGGGTTCGTGGCGAAGCGGGAGTCGGTCATGAGGTCGGGGCGCTCGAGCGCGGCGCACAGGCGCTCGTAGTTCGCCTGGTTCGCCACGCCGATGTTGAAGTAGCCGTCGGCGCTCTGCATCGCCTGGTACGGGGCCACGAGCCGGTGCGCCGACCCCTTGGGGCCGGGCACCACGCCGGAACCCCAGTACTCGGCGGCCTCCCAGACGGTGAGGGCGATCGCGGCCTCCAGCAGTGACGTGTCGATGACCTGCCCCTCGCCGGTCTTGAGCCGGTGGACGTACGCCGCGAGAACGCCGTTGGCGGCGAACAGCCCGGCGCTCAGGTCCGCGAGCGGGATACTCACCTTCACCGGCGGCGAGTCCGGGTAGCCGGTCACGCTCATCATGCCGGACATGCCCTGAGCGAGCAGGTCGTAACCGGGGCGGCTGGCGTAGGGGCCGGTCTGCCCGAAGCCGGAGATGGACACCCAGATCAGCTCCGGGTGCTCCGCTCGCAGGACGTCCGGGCCGAGCCCGAGCCGCTCCATCGTGCCGGGTCTGAAGTTCTCGGCGACGACGTCCGCCTGCGCGGCGATGCGCCGGAAGACGCTGCGGTCGACCTCGTTGCGGAGGTCGAGGACGATGCTCCGCTTGTTGCGGTTGATGCCCATGAACGCCGCGGACTCGCCGTTGATGAACGGCGGCCCCATGCGCCGCGAGTCGTCGCCGCCGGGCTTCTCGACCTTGATGACGTCCGCGCCCATGTCGGCGAGGAGCATCGTGCAGAAGGGCCCGGCCATGACCTGCGTGCAGTCGAGGACAGTCACGCCCTCCAGCGGCATCGGAGGCATCACCCTACCTCCCTTGGAAGCGCGGCGGGCGCTTCTCCATGAAGGCGCGGTACCCCTCCTGACCGTCCTCCGTGTCGAAGATCGAGAGCGGCAATTCACGCTCCTCGTCGGTGAGGGCTGTGAGACTGGGATTCGCGAGAACAGTGCGAACGATGCGCTTGTGGGCGGACTGTGAAAGCGGGGCGTAGGTCGTCATCTCCCTTGCCAGGCCATAGGTGTGCTCGACCAGACGGTCGGCTGGGACGACTTCGGTGAGCAGGCCGATGCGCAGCGCCTCCTGCTCATCGATGCGACGGGCCGTCAGCAGGAGGTTGGCGGCGTGTCCGGGTCCTACGAGGTGTAAGAGCCGCCGCATCTCGTTGTAGCCCACCAACACTCCGATCTTCGCGACCGGCACGCCGAACGTGCTTCCCGTCGCCGCGATGCGCAGGTCGGCGGCCATCGACAGCTCGCAGCCCCCGCCGACACAGATCCCGCGGATCATGCAGATGACCGGCTTCGGCATCTGCTCGATGGCGTCGAGCGCGCCCTCGAACGCCTCCGCGTACGCACGGGCGAGGCCGCTGTTGCTGCGGTGCGCCGGAAAGTCCTTGATGTCCGCGCCCGCCGAGAACGCCTTCTCCCCCGCGCCGGTCAGGATGACGACGCGCACTCCGTCGTCCGCCCCGAGCCGCAACGCCGCGTCCCGCAGCAGCCCCCACATCTCAAAGTCGATGGCGTTGTGCTGGCCGGGCCGGTTCAGCGTGATCGTCCCGACCCCATCCTCCACCCCGACGAGTACCTTCTCGCTCATGGCGCAGCCCCCGTCGTTCCTGCGGAGGCAGGAACCTCGCCCCTTGCAAACGGGGACGCAGTCCTCGTCATTCCCGCACCGGCGGGAATCCCAAGCAACCGATAGGTTGCACGTGCGCCGGACAACGCACACGGCGTGGGCACGCGTAAGGTTAGAGCCTGCCCCGCACGTGATGCGGGGATGGGGCTGAACCGGTGGGGTGAGGTGGTTTGGTCCCCTCTCCTGAGGGAGAGGGTTAGGGTGAGGGCCCTGCGGAGGTGGGGGAGTCGGGCGCCTGATCCCCTCTCTCTGGAGGGGAGAGGGTTAGGGAGAGGGTGAATCGGCGGAGTGTGGGGTGCGATGAGAGTTATGCGAAGGTCGCTCATGGAGCGCAAGTATAGCGGGGCCATCAACCTCGCCGCGCCCACTCGATCGCGTCAGCGATGTCCTGCTCGGTGATGCCAAGCCGGTCCATTTTCTCCCAGATGGCCTCGGACCGGTCGGTGTTCATGCGCTCCAGCCAGACCTCCGGATCGGTGGTGTCCAGCGGCATCCGCAACCGCCTCATCTTCTCCACGTAAGCCTCGGCGTCGGCGAGCGACCAGGTCTTGGCTGGGGTCACCCGCATCGGCGCGAGCACGATGCGCCCTTCCTCCTGGGTGACGTCAAAGTACTCCGTGCCCTTGAAAGCGGAGATGATCGCCTTTGGCAGGGTTATCTGGTTCTTGGAGGTCAGCTTGGCGAGCATGGCGACTCCTTGTAGTAAGGATACAAGGAGATCTTACATCCTTACAGGCGGACGCTCAATCACGCCTGAGCGTCCGCGAGGACGCCGCCGCTGCCGCGCGCTACAGGTCCTTGCTGACAAGCTCCGTGTAGTACTTCCAGACGCCACCGACCAGGATGGGCGGCATGTTCGCGAGCGGCCGCGCAAGGTGCGGCGCCTCCCGCATCGCGGCCTGGCCTGCGGCGAACTCGTCCATGTCCTCCGGGGGAGTGCCCTTGTAGTCCGGTCCGAACGCGGCGAGCGCGATCCAGTTGAGACGCGACTGCTCCTCCAGGTGCAGCATGTTCATCACCGACTGCTCGAGGCTGCGGCCTGTCGTCACGGCGCCGTGTCCGCGGAGCAGGAGGACGGCGCTCTTCCCGATGGCGTCGACAACCTGCATGCCGTCCTCCTCAGTGATGATGAGCTTCGAGTGCGGGAAGACGGGGATGTCGTCTCGTACCAGCTGGTGGCCCTCGTTGGAGAGGGGCTTGAGCTTCACGTCGTTCAGGCCGAGCACGTTGGTGAAGCGGGGGTGCGTGTGGACGATGGAGAGGACGTCCGGGCGCTCCCGGTAGATGCACGAGTGCATCTTGACCTCGTAGCACTGCGAGGTGCCCTTGGGGCCGTCCACGAAGTTGCCGTCCATGTCGACGACGATCATCTCCTCGGGGTGGACGACGTGCAGGGCGTCGGTCTCATAGCCGCGTCCCTTCACCACGAAGAGGTCGGGCTGGTTGGGCACGCGCAGGCTGGCGTGTCCGAGTGAGGCGAGGATGTGCGTGGCGAGCCCCATCTCCGCCAGGATGCGGTTTGCGATGGCGACTTCCCGTTTGACTTCGTCGAGTTCGCGTGACATGGGGGTTCCTCCGTGGGTTATTGAGACTCCCCGCTTGTTATCACCGGCTGCATGACGCGTCAAACGTTGGGTGCGGGGGAAGGATTGTCATGCTGATCGGAGCCGGAGGCGGAGTCGAAGCATCTCTCGGGTGCATGATCTCCCCTCCTACGGGAGAGGGTAATGCACTTCAGCGCGCGGCGAGGGCTCTCGGTGAGTGGTGCGTCGTGTTCGGTGTAGGGGCGTCCCTTGTGGGTGTCCACGCCTGCGTGTGTCCTCCTGCGCCGTCGTTGCTGCGAAGGCCCGCGCTTTAGCGCGCAATCTCGTAGCCCTGCGTCCCCGTCACTCTCGCGAAAGGGAGGGCCCACAAGCACGGCGCAGCGAGCCACGCGCGTTGACTGTTCCAGGCGTACTGGGGATACTTCTATGCGAGGCCTAGTGATGACTACCGAAGTGAAACGTTACCGGTTGCTCTGCGCCCTGTATTCTCCGGCGGAGTCGACGGAACCGGACATGTACATGGCGGAGGTACCCGCCTTCCCCAACTGCGTCGCCTGGGGCGGCACCCCGGACGAGACCCTCGCCACCCTTGAAAGCGTTGTGGTGGAGACCATCCGCACCTACGAGGAGCGTGGGTATGCCTTGCCTCCGGGTATAGCGCCATTGGAGACGGATGCCGCCCTGTCCTCCATGCCCCAGGTGCTTGAGGTATCCGTTTGACCTATGGGGAACTCACTCGCAAATTGCGAAGACTGGGCTGCGTCTTTGTTCGTCAGGCGCGTGGCAGCCATGAGATATGGGCGAACGACAGAACGGGTGCCACGTCGCCTATACCGCGCCACGGCAATCGAGATCTGAGACAGGGAACGCTTCTCAGGATCATCGGCAACCTGGGTATCTCCAAAGAGGAACTGGACGGCGCATAGCTCGTTGCGCTAAGCCCTCGGCGCGTGGTACTCGAACACTTCGGCCGCTGCCGCGGCCTCCGCCACGAGTGCGCTCACGTCCAGCCGCGCCTCGCACTCAGCGATCTGGTCCGGCTTGACGGCGGTAGCAGGGGAGCGCGGGACGAACAGCGTGCAGCAGTCCTCGTCCGGCAGGATAGACGTCTCGTACGTGCCGATGGCCTGCGCCTGGTCGATGATCTCGCTCTTGTCGAGGCCCACCAGCGGGCGGAAAATGGGCATCGACGCAGCCTCGTCCACGGTCGCGATGTTGCGGAGCGTCTGCGAGCCCACCTGCCCTAGGCTCTCGCCGGTGACGAGCGCCTGCGCGCCCTCCCGCGCGGCGATCGCCTCCGCGATGCGCACCATGAAGCGTCGGTACGCGATGACGCGCAGCGGACCGGGCACCTCCAGGATCACGCGCCGCTGCACGTCGGCGAACGGCACGAGGTGCAGGCGCGTGTCGTACTGCCACGCGTTCAGTAACTCCGCCAGCTCCTTCGCCTTGTCGCGCGAGCGTCCCTCGACGAGCGGGAAGGCGTGGAAGTGCACGAGCACCGCCTTGCAGCCCCGCCGCATCATCCGCCACGCCGCGACCGGCGAGTCGATCCCTCCCGACATCATCACCGCGACTTTCCCGCCGGTGCCGACGGGCAGGCCGCCCGCGCCCCGGTTGTCGTCCGCGTACACGAAGGCGTCGTCGCGCCCGACCACCACACGGAAGTCGGCCTCCGGGTGCGAGAGGTCGACGCGCGCGCCCGTGGCCTCGCGTATTTCGTCGCCGAGCCGGACGTTGAGGTCGTGGGAGGTGAGAGTGAACGTCTTGTCCGTGCGGTTCGCGGAGATGCGGAAGGTCGAGAAGATGCGTGCGCTCGCGGTCTCGCCGAGCAGGGCGGAGATGTGGTCGTAGTCGGGCTCGGTGCGGGCCGCGAGGCTGAACTTGACCGCGCCGAAGACAGTGGCGGTGCGGGCGCGGACGGCGTCCCAGTCCGCCTCAGGCGCCAGCCGCATCCGCACCAGCATGCGCGTTGCCCACACGCGCTCGACGCCGAGCCCGACGGTCGCCCGCTCGAGGTTCTCGACGAGGCGTCGCACGAACATCGGCTGGTTCTTGCCCTTCAGCCCGATCTCATGGAACCGGACGAGCACGTCACGCGGCTGCTGCACCTTGGTCATCCTCCTGGCAAGGGGATGATTGTACCGGGCCATTGCAGCCTCGTCGTTCCCATGAAAATAGCGCTACGCAGCGTGAGGAGCCCCGTCGTTCCCGCACAGGCGGGAAGGTGAATTCACATTCGAAGTGCAACACCTGCTCTCGTAGCACCTC
>JAPPHT010000068.1:25644-39883 GCA_028874795.1 Chloroflexota bacterium | reverse complement strand
ACCCTGGGGATCGTGCGGCTGGGCCGCACCGCCGAGCGGACGGCCTTCGCCAGGCGGCTGTGGCGGCTCGCGCGGGGACCGGCGCCGGGCTGCGTCCTGGTGCTCGCGCCGGACGAGGTGCGGCTGCGGCACACCCGCGGCCTGCTGGAGGCGTTGCCGGTGACGGCCCTCCTGGCGGTCGAGCGCGACGCCGCACTCGCCGACGCGGACTCCCGCGTCTGGCGCGCGTCCTCGGGCGAGATGCTCAGTATGCGCCGGGCTGTGACTCGCCTGCGCAGCGGCGGGAACCTGCCCGCCGAGCGGCCCCCGGCGCGCAGGGAGCTCCCCGCCGATGTGGTTCTCGACCCCCTGCGGCGGGACCGTCCCGCCTGGCTGCTGCCCGCGTTGCTGCGGCCAGCCGAGAAGCGTGCCCTCGATCTCGTGGCCGACTGGCCCTGGATCGGGGAGGGGAACCTCCGGCGGCTGATGGGCGTCTCCCGTTCGCGGATGCGGCGTATCCTCGCCGCCGCGGAGCGGCTGCGGCTCGCCGAGCGTATCCCCGTGGACGGCGTCGCCCGCTGGGCGCTCACCGGCAGGGGGCAGGCGTTGCTCGCCCGCCGTGACCGCGCGTCGGTGGGCGCGGCGCGCAGGCGGTGGAACGTGAGGCACGTACCGTCCGGCGACCGGCTCGACTGGAGAGAAGTTCCCGGGTCGCGGAGCCGCCAGCTGCTCAGGAACATCGAGCACACCGACGCCGTCCACCGTTTCATCGGCGCGACCGCCGCGCAGGCCCGTTCCCTGGGGTGGGAGGCTACGCAGCTCGACCCGCCGCACCGGGCGTCGCGCTTCTTCCGGTACGGCGGGTCGCTCCACTCGGTGCGCCCGGACGCCTTCGGCATCGTGCGCGGCGACGGGCAGGAGGCCCCGTTCTTCCTGGAGTGGGAGCGGCGCGCCCCCAGGCCCGCGACGATGGCCGCGCGCCTCGCCCCGTACCTGCGCTACTACGCGACCCGCAGGCCCGCCGACGACCACGGGACGTTGCCCCTCGTGCTGGTCGTGTTCGACGACCCGCTCGGGGCGGCCCACTTCCTGCGCGTCGCGCGCCGGGAGATGTCGGCCGTCGGGGTGCGCGTGCCGCTGTGGGTCTCGGACCGGGAGACGCTGGACGAGGCGGGGCCGCTGGGGCGCGCCTGGACGGCGCCGGGCCTGTGGGAGGGGGACTATGCCTTCTCCTGACGCACGGCGCTCCCCCGGACCGCTCCGCGGCCTATCCCCGCATGCGCCGCTCGCGCACGAAGCGGATGAACTCCCAGATGGTATCCAGGTCCTCCGCCGGCAGGCCGGCGACCGCCTCCCTGAAGGAGACCTCCGCCTCTTCGAGCACGTCTGCCTCAACCACGTCCCGCCCGAGCAGCCGGTCGGTGCTCACCCCGTAGCGCGTGGCAAGCGCCACGAGGTGGTCGTGGCTGGGCTTCACCCTCCCGTTCTCCCACAGCCAGACGGCGTGCGCGCTCACCCCCAGGCCCCTGGCGATCTCCGCCTGCGTGAGCCCGGCTTTCGCACGCGCCTCCCTGATCCGGGAGCCGATGCCCTTCCACCTCCGGTCCTGCCGCTCCGCCATGCGGTGAGCGCTCCTCTCCGGGCTCAGGCGTCCCGGGACGTCATCCTGGTGCATCCATTCTTTCACCCTGACGCACCCGTTTTCATCCCCGCGCATCCATTCTTTACACTTTCCTTACATATTGGTTACATGGATGTCATAAGTATTGGTTATGCTGTCCTCGGCGCAAGAGAGCCTCAACGCACTGTAGCGGACGCACCGTCGTCCCGCTCGCCCCGCAGTCCTCCGGGACCGGCTCTCCCACCGAGGCTCTCGCAGAAGTGGCCCGCCGCGAAGGCGGCATCAGTCCCGGCCACCCCTCCGTGCTCGACAACAGCAGCCGTGCCCTCGCCCCCGGGGCAGCGTCCTCCGCCGCATGCAGGGAGGGGCCCCGCCGGGGAATGCAACGAGCTGTCCGCTCGGAAGGAGGATATGCCATGGACTGTCGAAGGACTTCATCGCCACGTCTCACGGCCCGTTCCAACGGCCTCGTCGTCGCGGGGCGCCGCGTGCCCTACGGGAGCGGCGTCCTGCCGGAGGACTTCATCGAGCGGCTCCAACGGCTGAAGGAGGCCACCGGCCTCACCTGGAACGGCTTCGCGGAGGCGATCGGCGTCGACCCGAAGCAGGTGCTGCGCTGGCGGCAGGGGACCGAGCCCTGCGGCGGAGCGATGCGCTCGCTCGTCGGTTTGGCGGGCCGGGTGCCTGGCGGGCTCGACATCATCATGGGCAGGGGATTCCTCGCTTCGCTGAGGGAGAACTGAGATGCCGCGGCAGCGTCTTACCCACCGGCGCGCCGTGCACGCCTTCCCCGAGGACTTCGCCGAGAGCCTCGAGCGGATCAGGGAGACGTCCGGCCTGTCCTGGGGCGAGCTGGCCCGCCGCCTGGGCACGAGTCCCCTCACGCTCCGCCGCTGGCGGGCCGGCATCCGCCCCAACGCGCAGCACCTCTTCGCGCTGATGGCCGTGGCGCGCGACCTCGGGGTGAGCCATCTCCTTCCCACGGGGGAGCCGGCGCAACCCGAGCTGCCCGGCCTCGACAGGCTGGACTGAGGCGCCACCGCCGGGAACCCGGCTCAGCGGCGTGGTCCCGCGCTATCCGTACCAGCGGCGTTCGCCCTGCCTCCGCCTTCGCCTGCGCCACCGCCGGTAGCCCAACCAGGCGAGCAGGAGCAAGAGCAGGAGGAGCAGCCACCACGGGAAACTGCCCCCGTCGTCGGGGAGTGTCACGGGCGGCACCGCGGTCGGAACGGCCGTTGGCGTAGGGGTGGATGTGGCGGTCGGTGTCGGTGTCGCAGTCGCGGTGGGGGTCAGTGGCGCCGGCGCCGGGGACGGCGCTGCGGTCGCGGTCGGCGTCGGCGTGGGGCTCGCGGTGGGCGTCGCCGTGGGCGTGGGAGTCGGCGCCGGGGTCGGGGTCGCGGTCGGTTCCGGTGTAGGCACGACCCAGGGCGGCAGCACGACAGGCGCCGGGACCGGCGTCGGCGTGGGCGGCGTGGACAACCTCGGCGTCGGCGTGGGTGTGGGGCGCAACTGGATCCGCACGGCGACCGGAGGCGCTTCGGTGACGGCCCCATAGCCGGTCACGGCGTGCGTGAGCGTCGCGCTCCTCACCCTGATGCCGCTCGCAGCGTAAGCCCTGACGGTCTGCGGGATCGCCCAGGCAGCGGGTTCGTATGTGAGCGTCGGCGGCACGAACGTCACGGACGGGCTGCTCGAGGCGGGCGTCACGACGACCGTGTCGTCCGGGATGGTCGCAAGCCGCACCGTGTACTCCATGGACCCGCCCTCCGGGATCGTGAGCGATTCGGTCGAGACCTCGACCCTCGCCGTGTCGTCGTCGCGTATCAGGACCGTCGTCGTCGCGTGCCGGCCCGCCGCGATGCCGGACGGCAGCCCGAGACTGAGCCGCACGGACTCGCCGTCGTCGTCGCTCTTGTCCTGGGTGGCCGTGAACGTGAAGGACTTGCGCGTCTGGCCTGCGGCGAAGGCGACGCTCTGCGACATGAAGGAGTAGTCGTCGGTGGTGGCGCCCCCCAGTTCGGCGGCCGTGATGGGGATGGTCACGCTGCGGGGCAGCGCCGCGCTCAGGTTCACCATCACGCTGACCGTGCCGCCCTCGTCCGCCGTGTATGAGCCCCGGTCGAAGCTGGCCTGGGCGTCGTCGATGCGGACCGTGGCGCTGCTGACCGCCCCTGCCTGCACCCCGGAGGGCAGCGTCCCGAACCCGAGCAGGACGCTCTCGCCGCTCTCGGCGTCGTCGTCCTGCGCCGCCGTGAACGTGAAGGACTGGCTCGTCTCGCCCGCGGTGAAGGTGACGCTGCCCGGCACGCCGGAGTAGTCGGCGGCGGTCGCGCCTCCCTGCCCGGCGGCGGTGAGGGGAATGGTGACGCCGCCGGCGACCGCCGAGGTCAGCCCGACCGTCACGCTGACCGTGCCACCCTCGGCGACCGCGTAAGCGCTGTTGCCGAAGCCGACCTCCGGGACGTCGTCGTCCGCGATGTTGATCGTTGCGGTCTCGTTGGTCCCGCCGGGCTCGACGTGCTCGGAGTCCCCGAAGCCGAGCGTGATGCTCTCGCCCTCGTCGTCCCTGCTGTCTTGGGCGATGGTCACGGTGAAGGTCTTCTCGGTCTCCATCGGCGCGAAGACGAGGCTCGCTGGGACGCCGGAGTAGTCGTCGTCGGACGCGCCGCCGTTGTGCGCGACGGTGATGGGCAGCGTCACGGTCTGGCCCCGGAAGGCGCCTCCGAGCGTCACCGTCACGTCGACGTCGTCTCCCTCGGCCACCGGATACGCCGCCGCGTCGAACGTGGCGGTGACCGGCACCTCGACGATCTCGAACGTGTAGCGCGTGTTCTTCTCCCAGCGCAGCCCAGTCAGATACAGCTGGTATAGTCCGAGATGCTCGTTTCCCAGCTCTGGCAGCGTCGGCGCGTCCAAGGCTTCGGCGTCTCCTTCGCTGAAGCGCATCGTCCTGCCGCTCGTCGCGATACCGAGGCGCGGGAGCGCCTGCTCTGAGAAGGGCGGGACCGCAAGAACCTGAATATCGGAGTAGTCGTCCTCACCGGGCCCGTCACTGAAAACGTTGATGGATTTGATGACGTAGCGCTGGTCGTAGTGGAAGAGGCGGTCCGATATGGAGCTCCAGGGCAGTTCATGGACGTTCTCCGGACTGAGGTAGCCTGCAAAGAGACTGGTGACCACGAGAGACTCGACGCTCTCGGGGGTGTTCGTGATCCGCACCTTGGCCCTGCCCCCGCCTCTCAAGAAAGGCGGCTTATTGAGTGATACGTTCACGACATTCCCATCGAGTCCGGCGGAGGTGTTCGTCATTTGGAAGGTGAAAGACTTCTCTGTCTCCCCGGCGTTGAACGTGATTTCGCCGGGCATCGCGTAGTCGGACGCGGTTACCGCGTTGCTGAGTGAAGAAGCCTGTGCGAAAGACGATAGTGGGATGACGACGGTCTCCGGGTAGGCCGGCTCCAGCAAGACCGTCAGGGTGGCCGTTCCGCCGGGCGCCACCGCGTACCGGTTGTGTTTGAATCGGATATGGGAGGAGTGGTCGATCAGGTGCGCGCAGTGCACGGCATCGCACGCCTCGGATCGCGTCCCGTCCACGCGGTGTCCGGCGGCGGGCGCCTGCGCGGGGAACGACAGGTCTCTCGCGATCCGGCTGTCCATCGCGTGGTCGACCCCGGCGCTGCCCAGCGGATCCACAGCGATCCCGACGCCTGTGGCCGTGTCGCTAGCCTGTACGGTGTACGCGAAATGAAGCACGTACTGCCTCTCGTAGGGAGGAGTAAGGCGACTCAGTTTGGCCCTATTGAATGACCCTTCGATGGTGACCAGTTCCGCCTCCCGGCGGCCATCGCCGAGCAGTAGCGGCAACGTCAGTTCGTCGCGGGTGGCTGCCGCGGGAGCGTTGGTGACGATAAGCACCTCGATTTGCTCGCCAGCTGCGTAGGCCACGCGGTCGGCGGGCTCGGAGACGACCTCGGCCGCGAGGACCCGCAGCACCTCAGTCGTGTGCCCTACGACGTCGAAGCGGGGCAGGTGCCCCGTCTGCTCCGTGAAGGTGGTCCCGTCGGTGGACTTGGAGAAGCTGTCGCCGATGCTCCATCGGTAGGCTTTCGCCTCGTCCTCGTCGGTGCTGGTCGTCGTCCTGATCTCGACGTGCCCGGTGCCCGATGCCGCAAGGAATACTTCGACCTCCTCACTGAGAAACTCGCGTCGCCCAATCCTCGTCGTGAAGTCGTCCGACCCGAACGGCTGACTACCGGTTGCGGCGACGGAGCCCGAGAAAGTGGTCAACGTCTCGTACGTAATGCCATCCGAGACGTAGCTAATCCTGGTGGTAACGGCGAGGGTGAGCGTATCCGAGGCGGTCTTCACGTCGAGGACGATCTGGTTCAGGTCGTAGATCACGATGCTGTCCCAGTAGGTGAACGAGAGCTTGTACGTCTGCCCTGCGTCGATGCGCAGGGCGGTGCCCTCTGTCTGGCCCATGTTGCCGACCAGCACGAGTTCTGTGTCGACCTTGTGGCCGGAGAAGGTCATAGCCGCATGGGTGGGGTTGATGACGGCCGAATCATCCGAGGCCCGAATCGTGCCCCCGTTCAGCGCGAGGGCGCTCGCCTTCACACTCACGCCGTCATCGTCCTGGTCTACGGGTTGCACCGCGTAGCTGAAGAGCAGTTGGCCCGTGGCTGCGCCCATTCCCGCGTACGCGGCCAAGCGCTCCGTCCCCCCGACATCCAGGGCGAGTTGCGGTTCACCTGTGACGGTCACGCCCTCGGTGAGGGTCACGCCTATGGTGATGACGTCCAGTGTCGTGTACTCGCCGTCGGTGCCGGGGTCGGAGGTGATGGCGACCTCGGAGACCGTCGGGCTGGTGGCGGAGGGGCTGGTGGAGCCGGGGCCGGAGTCCGACCACGGGCCGTCGCCCTCGTCGTTGGTGGCGCGCACCTGGAACTCGTAGGCGGTGCCCACGGTGAGGTTGCTGACGGTCGCCGACGCACCTGTTTGGTCTTGCGGCCCGTCGGTGAAACTGCCGCTGGCCCCCTCGCGATACTGGATGTCGTATCCGGTGATGTCCGGGCCGGTGTTGGTCGGAGCCGTCCATGAGACGGACAGGCTTGTAGTGCTGCCGGAGACGGGTGTGACGGCGGGCGCGGCAGGGGCCGCCGGCGGCTCTTCCTCGTCGGTGACGGTGATCGTGACAGCGGCGTCCGCGTCCTCCATGGCTGCTGAGTCATCGGTGGCCGTCACCATGACCGAGTAGGACGACTTGACCTCGTAGTTGTAGGAGACCCCGGACTTGGTCTTGATCTGGCCGCTGGTCGAGTCGATCTCAAAGGAGGAGGCGTCGGTTCCGCCGAGCGTGTAGGTGAGAGTGTCGTTGTCGGCGTCGGTAGCGGTGACGGGATCGCCCACGTCCTGGCCTGCGGGGGTGTTTTCGGGGAGTGTGCGGGTGGGGGTAGCGGGATCGAACACAGGGGCGGCGGCCGAGGCCGTCTGCCCTGGCAGAAGGGCTACGAGAGCGAGCGTGGTGACCGCGAACACTATCGCTCTCGAGGGCAGCCGGATCGCCGTTGTCGGTGTGGTGAAAGTAGGAGGAGCGTACATGGGTTGGGTCAGAATCTCCCCGTAGGCACTGGGGACTGCGCTTCAGTGCCGCCGGAAGCGCAGGGCGCCGGGAGGACGTGCAGGCGGACCATCTCCTCGGGGACACCGAAATGCCTGGCGACGTCCCGCGGGCCGGTGATCCCCGCTCCGATCGCCTCCCGCCCGTCGACGAGCAGGGCGCCCGCGAACTCCTCCGCCTCGCGCTCGACCGCGTCGTCCAGGAGTCCCTGTCGCCGCATCCGGAGATGGTTGCCTGGATGGAGGAGGTGGTGCCCGATCGCGTGCGCAATCACCCACCGCCGCCACGGCGGGTCGAGACGCCGGGCCACGGCGATGACGCCGCCGGCCTGCATCTCCTGCAGCACGCGGAAGGGCCACGTCACGACGACGAGGCCGAACCCGCTGGCCACGGCCTCTGCGTCAACCCGGCCTTGCAGGCCCAGTTTCCGTCTCAGTTCTCTCGCCCGGTCCCTTGCTTGACGTATAGGCAATCCATGCAAACTCCGGCACGCGGAAGGACTGGCTTCTACGGCCGCGTGCGCCACAGGTGGCTGCGAATGAGCGCATGTCACCAAGGGTCGACGCTACGAGCCTGCGGCCTGGTTGGCCTAGGTTCGCCTGCATGCTTTCGGGTGCTGAGTCTGGGGCGGTTGCGCGGATGCCTGGAATGCATCATGCGGGGGGGGGGGTATTCGGTGTTAACCGGATGCACCCACCCGGGTGGGGGTATCCGGCCTTGGCCGCCGCCCCAGCGGGAGCGGGACGTCCTTGCGTTCAATGGTCGCGATATCCCCGCCCGCGCGGGACGGAGAGGAGAAGAGCCTGCCCGGACCAGCCGTACCGGCGCCGTGCCCTGACGGGGCACGCCCTCTCGTCAGGGCAGAAGCCCGAGCCTCCGGCGTGCGTGGCGCCTGTACTGGGCCACGATGCCTCTCACGTTGGTGGTGCCGGTGGGGAAGTGGATACCGGGGAGCAGGCCTATCAGATCCTCCGTGGTCCGGGTGCCGTCTTCGGCCAGCAGGGCCTCGACGGCCTTCCAGGTAGGCCATCGCACCAGGTCCTCGTGCGTGTAGCCCGCCTTCGGCAACCTGTCCCTGATCTCCCGCATCTCCTGCCGGGCAAGCCGGGTCTCTTCCTTCAGCTCCGCCACGAGGTTCTCCATGTAGGCGCCCAGTGCCCTCACCTGCTCCTCCAGGAACTCCTGCCACTCTGCTTGATCGTCGGCCATCTTGAAAGTCCTCCTGCGCTATCGGTCCTGACGTGGTGGTTCGATCCGCCTGAACGGTGGCGACCGATTCGCCGTTCGATATCTCCCGGGGCTCCGCCCGCCGCATCCACGACTCTTTTCGTCGCCGGACGTGAGTCGCATCGTCCTGCAACAGGCCCGGTCCCGATCGGTGGGGCTTCAGACCAGCAGGCCTGCGATGAAGCCGACCGCCGCGCCGGCGAGCGCGATCACGGCGCCCGCGGCGAGAAGCCCCAATACGACCTTGATGTCCATGCCCTCACGGCTCATGACGTGTACCGGCACAGCCCGTTGACTTGGAGGTCCAGCCGGATGCCGTCCCCTATGGCGACCTCGGCTGCGCCGCGCACCAGCGCCGGGAGCTCGTCGAGGATGAAGCCGACCTCGTCCGCCCCGACGGTATAGCCGATCGTCCCGCTGATGTCGTAGCCCTCCGCTTCGAGGAGACCGCATATCTCGGTGATCGCGTACTGGTCTCCGGCTGCGGGTTCGGCGATGACCCACGAGTCCTCGGGGACTTCGGACGTGCAGGCGGCCGCAAGCGCAACCACCGCCAGGGCAATCAGGGTCCGTCTCATGTTTGTACCTCCAGTTCCTCCGGGGATTCTCACCGGCGCAGAACGATCTCGCGCGATCAGAGTTGTCCGGGTGGACAGCGCCCGCGTCCGAGCGCGCCGACGGGAGGGAACGCTACGGGCCGCATCGGCGCCCGGCCTAGGTTCGAATGCGTGCTTCCGGGTGCTGAGTCCGGCGTGGTTGCCCGGATGGCCGGATGCATCGAGCGTGCTCAGGTGGCGGGTGTGAACGGTTAACCGGTGCACGTTCCAGCCCCGGCCGCCGCGTGGAGCGCGGGACGCACCTACGTTTCAGGGCCGCGAGACGGCGCCAGGGCGGGGCGCAGGGTCAGGGCACGGAGGCGACCGCCGAGGCGGAGACGGAGCAGACCCAGCAGCAGACGCTACGTCTGTCCTAGCCGGACCGCAGCAGCGCAGCACACGGGGGAGGGATGCCGCACGGCGGTGTCCTTCCCTTGCCGGCCGTATGTGTCGGCCTTTCTGCGTCTCAGGCCGGTTGCGCGTCCATGTGTAGGGTCTCTCGTCATTTCCGGGCACAGTCGGGAAACACAAGAAGAGAGGTGTCAGGCCTTGCTTCCCTGGTCGCCGCTCCGGTCCTGGCCGGTCTCCGTCTGGAGCATCCCGGCGAGGCGCCGGTACTCCTCCGCTTCGTCCAACATACCCTCGCCCTCCAGGTCGCGGCTGAGGCGCATGGCGAATGGCGGCGCGAACCCCTTGCACGCCTCGCAGACGGTCCCGACATCCAGGCCGTTCTTCCGTTGGTCGATGTAGTAGCCCACGCGCACCCGCTCTTCGGCTGAGCTGTCGGCCCCGCAGAAGGCCCTCTCGCTGTCTGCGTTCTCGTCGAACAGGTGCTGCTCGTTCACCGCGCATCTCCATGGGTTGTCATGTCCTGCTCCGTCCATACGTGGGCGCCTCTTGCGTTTGCGGAGTGTGCGGCCGGGGGCGTCCCGGCCATGTATGCAGCCATTGTTGCGTCTCAATAGGAGGGCGACGCGACCTACCGGGCCCCGCGCCAGACGGCGTCCAGCACGTCGGGGATGTGCGCGTTGGTCAGCTTGCCCTTCCAGAAGGCGGCGCGCTCGGCCTTGGCGAGACTGGCCCCCTGGACCTTCCATCCGGGGTTGGACTCCCGGATCGCGCGGGCGATATCCGCGAGCGTCGCTCCCCGCGTGCAGAAGTCGTCGACGACCAGCACCAGGCCGGGATCGCCTCCGATGGCGGCAGCCAGGTACACCCCGTCCACGGTGGCGTCCCGCTCGGCCGCGGAGGCGAGGCCGCTGATCCTGGGATGCCGGTCCTTGGTGATGTGATGCGGAAGCCACTCCCAGCCGCGGGACCGTGCGAGCGCGGACGCCAGTGTCGACGCCGGCGTGTCGTGTTGCGCAATATTTTGCCCTGAAGAGACGGAGGAGACGACGACGATGCGCGGGTTCCCCGGGGGGAGGAAGTCCTCGAACGCCGCGCAGAACGTGCGGGTGGCCGCCCTGGCGGCGGAAGGTTCGCCGCGCTTGAACCGGTTGAATCGCCGGGTCCACTTCTCGCCGGGCCGGTCCGTGATGCGGAAACCGACCGTGAGCAGACCCAGATCGCCGACCGGGAGACGGTTGATCTGCATCAACCGGCCCATTACGCCGTAGTTGCCCGCGGCCTCCTCGCCGAACAGGCGCGCCGCGTAGGAGGACGGCGTTTCCGTGTTGCCTGCGGGCTTCTCGCCGAACAGGCGCGCAGCCAGGCGTGCAGCCTCGTGGCCCTCCGCGTCGGCGGACGGCGATTGCGTTGCCGGTCTCTTTTTCATGTCCATGCGTTCTCCTCCTGCACGGCTCGCGTATGCGATGCCACTTGCATTGCGTTCAGTGGTCCCCCGCTTTCGAGTCGTCCCTCGCCCGGCGCAGGGGATGGAATGCCGCTCCCGTCACCGGCCCGGGCAGCATGTCTTGGGCGTCAGCGTTCCGACGTGTCCGGTTCGCCGTCGAAAAGCCGACGGAGGCCCATGCCGCCCGCCAGGTCCAGGAGGGCCATCATGTGCCGCGTGCTGGGGCGGGCCGAACCCTTCCTCCATCGCCTCACGGTCTGGTCGTGCACTCCGAGACGGCGGTTCAACTCGGCCCACGACAGGCCGGACTCCACGCGGAAGCGCTCCAGGCGCTCCGGGAAGTCCCCGGGGAAGTCGTAGACCCTTCTGCTGTAGTAGATGCGCTGTCTCGGCATGGAGCCGTTCCTCCTACGGAGCTCTAGCGGAGGGCACCGCCATCCGACCGGCTCCGCGTGCTCGATGCGGTGCGGCCTCCTTACTAGTGATTCGCATCCGGCTTGGGTGTGCGGCCCCT
Organism: Chloroflexota bacterium; assembly: GCA_028874795.1. GTDB lineage: Bacteria > Chloroflexota > Dehalococcoidia > Lucifugimonadales > Australimonadaceae > Bin16. The sequence goes on along the minus strand of JAPPHT010000068.1, from coordinate 28,531 downwards.
TTTGCGTTTCCGACCTCGGCCTACTCGTCCGGCCCAGGCACGGAGACCTCCAGCCTGTTCGACAGCTTCCTGCCGTCGTCAGTGCAGATGGCACCCGTTGCCGCGCAGTCCGTGGTGGGGGGCAGCACGATCACCACCGTTCCGTTGCCGGACGGCTCCACCGTGATCTCCCAGCCCAGGTTGCTGGGCGGGTTGAGGCGGCGGGCGTTCACTATGCTTCCTCCTGTCACCGTGAAGGCGTGGTCGCGCAGGGTCACGTAGCTGAGCTCGAACTCCTCGCTGAAGTGCAGCTCGAATGTGAAGGCGGCGCTGCCGTCGTGGGACGCGGGCGCCGCGCGAACGCTGGCCGTGAGCGGGGGAGGAGCCACAGCCGCCGTGGCTGCGCTGGTGAGCGACTCGGCGTTACCCGCGTCGTCGGTGAAGGAAACCCGCGCCGTGATCGCCTTGCCCCGGTCACCGGATGCCAGGGTGTAGGTGGAGCCTGTTGCCCCGCTGATCTCCGCGTCGTCGGCCAGCCACTGGTAGTTGTAGCCGACGTTGGTGAGGCCGTCGGCGTCGGCGATGCCTGTGGTGGAGACGGTCAGCGTCTCACCCACCTGAGCCGTGCCGCTGATGGCCGGGGCGCCGGTGGCCGGGCTGTTGGCCGCAGCCACGGCCGGCGTGGCGGCGCTGGTGAGCGACTCGGCGTTGCCCGCGTCGTCGGTGAAGGACACCCGCGCCTTGATCTCCTTGCCCTGGTCGGCGGCGACGAGGGTGTAGGTGGAGCCTGTTGCCCCGCTGATTTCCGCGTCGTCCGCCAGCCACTGGTAGGTGTAGCTGACGTTGGTGAGGCCGTCGGCGTCGGCGATGCCGGTGGTGGAGACGGTGAGGGTCTGACCCACCTGCGCCGTGCCGGAGATGGTGGGAGCGCCGGTGGCGGGACTGTTCTGCTGCGATTCCTGCGGGCTGTCGGGGCCCGGGACCGACACCTGGAGCTGCGCCGACAGCATCTTCCCGTCGCCGGTGCAGATGGCGCCCGCGGCCGCGCAGTCCGTGGTCGCCGGCAGGGTCAGGGTGACCGACCCGTCACCGGACGGACGGACCGTGATCTCCCAGCCCAGGTCGCTGGGCGGATTGAGGCGGCGAGCGTTCAGGACGCTGCCGCCCGTCACCGCGAAGGCGTGGTCGCGCAGGGTCACGTAGCTCAGCTCGGGCTCCTCGCTGAAATGCAGCTCAAAGGTGAACTCGGCGCTGCCGTCGTGGGACGCGGGAACCTGGCTGGAACTGGCCGTCAGCGGCGGCGGCGAAGTGTTGTTGGCCACCTCCCGGCCGCTGAAGCTCTCGGCCACGCGGCCCTGCAGGTCGCCGACCGCGCCGTCGCCTTCCGGCTGCTCGTAGCCGACCGTGACCGTGTCCCCGGCCGCCACCGCCGTCGCCAGCGTGAGCGTCACCGCCGAGCCCGACACCGACGCCTCGCTGACCGTCACCGCCGTCCCGTTCACCGTCACGGTGAAGGCCGTCTCGGGCGGGTCCACCAACTCGTTGAGCAGCTCGGTGAAGGTGAGCGTCAGGCTCGCCCCGTCGACCGTCGCCGACGCGAGCGTGAGGCCGTCGTCGACCACCGCCGCCGTGGGCTCGCTGGTCAGCGACTCCTCGTTCCCCGCGTCGTCGGTGAAGCTCACCCGGACGGAGAGGACGGCTCCCGCGTCTCCCGGCGCCACGGTGTAGGTCTGGGCGGTGGCGCCCGCGATCTCCGAGCCGTCCGACAGCCACTGGTAGCTGAACGTGGCTCGCTCCATACCGTCGGAGTCGCTGATGCCGGAGGTGCCGGCGCTCAGTTCCTCGCCGACGCGGGCCGCGCCCGTAATCCCCGGCGCGCCCGTGGCCTCGGCGTTGGCGGGGGATTCCCCGGCGCCGGGATTCACGGCGCCGCGGATGCGGACCGGCCAGGCCGAGTTGTTGTACCACTCGTAGCGCTCGTACCCGGGCGCGAAGTGGACCGGTCTGAGGGCGTAGGCGCGGTCGCCGACGCTCCAGCCGCCGGCCGCGTCCGGGTCGTCCGCGGTGCCCTGTCGCCTGGCGAGGGTCAGGAAATCGCCGGCGGCCGGGATCATGGCCACCGCGTAGGTGGTGTTGGGCTCGAGGTGCGTGTTCGCCGGCGCCGTGAACACGACCCGCCCGGGCGTGGTCGCGCTCGCGTCCGTGGGCCCGTCCAGCCTGGCGATGACGTCGTCGTCGTCGGGCCACTGGCGGCAGTTGGCGCTGCATGAGCTCGAGCTCCGGGCGCCCCAGATCTCCATGCTGAAGCGGCCCCAGCCGCCCCACCTGGTGACTTCGACGCTCGCGAGGGTGTAGCCGTGCGCCTCGCCGCCCGTCGTGAACAGCTGGATCGCCTTGGACGGGTCCCGGAACCCGGTCGTGCCGCCCGGGTCGCGGTTGCGCCACTCGGAATTGCTGACCAGCACGTTCGCCGTGTCCGTCACCACCGCCGACACCGGCCCGGCGCCGACCTGGTTGAGCGCCGTGACCCGGTAGCGCCAGCTGCTGCCGGGCGTGAGGTTCGCGTGCAGGTACGTGCGGGCCGTCTGGCTGGCGACCAGCGCCGTCCAGGCACCGCCCTCCTGTGCAGCCTCGATGCGGTAGCCCGTCACGGACTGACCGAGGTGCGCGGGCGTATCCCAGGACAGACTGATCTGCGAGAACGCCGCCACCGTGCGCAGATCCCGGGGCGCGCTCGGGACCAGCGTCGGCGTGGTGTTGCCGGTCGTGCCCGAGCCTGAGCTCGACCAGGGCGAGTCGCCCTCATCGTTGGTGGCGCGCACCTGCACTTCGTACGTCGTACTGGCCGTCAAACTGCTGATCGTCGCCGACGTGCCGGTCTGGTCCTGCGGTCCGTCCGTCCAGGCCG
>JAPPHT010000068.1:5323-25544 GCA_028874795.1 Chloroflexota bacterium | reverse complement strand
CCTCGACCGCTGCGCCCACGTCCTCGCCCGCCGCCGTGTTCTCGTCGAACGAGCGGGTGACCGTGGTATCGCTGAACACCGGGGCGTTGTTGGTGGGAGCGTTGGTCGCGCCCGAACCTGAGCTCGACCAGGGCGAGTCGCCCTCATCGTTGGTGGCGCGCACCTGGACTTCGTACGTCGTACTTGCCGCCAGGCTGCTGATCGTCGCCGACGTGCCGGTCTGGTCCTGCGGTCCGTCCGTCCAGGCGGTTACCCCGCTCTGGCGGTACTGCAGGTCGTAGCTCGCGATGTCCGGCTTGCCCGTGTTGGTGGGGGCCGTCCAGGAGACCGAGAGGCTGGTCGTGCTGCCGGAGACGGCGGAGACCGTCGGTGCGGCTGGCGCTGACGGCGGCTCCTCCACGTCGTTGACGTTGATCGTCACCGTGGCGGTCGCGGTCGCGGTGCCGTCGGAGGCGGTGACCGTCACCGAGTAGGAGGACTTCGCCTCGAAGTCGTAGGTGACGCCCGTCTTGGTCTGGATCTGGCCGGTGGAGGAGACGATGTCGAACGAGGCGGCGTCGGTGCCCCCGAGGGTGTAGGTCACCGTGTCACCCGTGTCGGCGTCGGTGGCCTCGACCGCTGCGCCCACGTCCTCGCCCGCCGCCGTGTTCTCGTCGAACGAGCGGGTGACCGTGGTATCGCTGAACACCGGGGCGTTGTTGCCGGTCTTGGCTTCGCCGCGCACCGCGATATGCAGCGAAGGGTCGACGTCGAAAAAAGCCCAATTGCCAACGAGGCTCCCGTACTGATTGGCGATGCTGAAGCCGCTCGCCTTTCCCGCATCCTCGTCGTCGGAGGCCAGGGTGGCGAGGTCGACGTTCCCGCTCCCGTCGCGGGCGACGACGACGGCGTAGGTGGTGTTGGCCGTCAGCGTCGTGTTCGCGGGCGCGGTGAACCTGACCCGCCCGGCGCTGAAGGCGCCCGCGCCGGTGGGGGCGGTCAGGCTGGCCAGGCTGCTGCCGGTGGGCAGACCGCTCGAGGTGGCGTATAGGTCGGCCGTGAAGTCGTCGCCCTCCGTATCTGCAGAGACGACCTCGATGGCGTTCAGGGTGTAGCCGCCGGAGTTGCCGCCGGTCGTGAACCCCTGGGAGTAGCTGAGAGTGGTGACGGTTATGCCGGTAGTGGCAGACTGGAGAGCGTTGCCGACGAGGACGTTCGACGTCTCCGTGGCGGTGTCGGAGGCCGCCCCGGCCCCGAAATCGTTGATGGCGGAGACGCGGTAGTGGCGAGTGCTCCCCGCCGTCAGTTCCGTGTGCGCGTAGGTGATGGCGGTGCTGCCGGTGTCCGCCACCAGGTCGGTCCAGGTGCTGCCGTCGGTCGAGACCTCGATCCTGTAGCCGGTGATGGCCGTCGTGCCTGCGTCGGTCGGCGCGGTCCAGGACAGGTTGATCTGCGTGACCCCGGGGGCGACCGCGGCCAGCGCGGTCGGCTTGCCGGGGGGGTTGCCGGTCCTGGCCTCGCCGCGCACCGCGATGCGGACGGCCTCGCTGTTGGCCAGGTTGGACCAGCTGCCGCCGACCATTCCCGAGATGGAGACGTCTGCGATGCTGAAGCCGCTCGCCTTCCCGGCGTCCTCGTCGTCGCTGGCGGTCGTGTCCAGCGTGACGTTCTCCGTGCCATTCCTGAGCAGCACGACGGCATAGGTGGTGTTGGCCGCGAGCGTCTGGTGCCGCTCTCTCACTCCGAGTCTGATCCTCGCGGCGTTGAAGTCAGCCCCCGAAACAATCAAACTTCCGCGCGAGTTAGTGGGCTGGCCACTGTCGTTGGTGTTGTAGATGGATGCTAGGAAGTCGTCGCCGTCCGCGTCTTCGGAGATGACCTCGATGGCGGTCACGGTGTAGCCCTGGGTGTGGCTGCCGGTCGTGAAGGCCGTGGAGATGCTCTGATTCGCCAGGGTTGCGCTGCCGTCGCTGCCCTGGAAGACGTTGCCCACGAGGACGTCCGCCGTCTCCGTCGCTGTCCCGGACACCGTCCCGGTGCCGGCGGAGTTGATGGCGGATACGCGGTAGTGGCGGGTGCTCCCCGCCGTCAGCCCCGTGTCCGCGTAGGTGGTGTCGGTGCTGCCGGTGTCGGCGACCAGGTCGGTCCAGGCGCTGCCGTCGGTCGAGACCTCGATCCTGTAGCCGCTGATCGCCGTGCTGCCCGCCTGGGTCGGAGCGGTCCAGGACAGGTGGATGCGCGTCTGCCCCGTGGCCTGCGCCGCCAGCCCGGTCGGCGCGCCCGGCGGGGTAACATCTGTGGCTGAACGCTCGGCAGAGTCGTTCATCACGAGGTGGGATGCACTGGCATAGGGGCGCAACGTGAACGTGTAGTCGATACTGGCGTCCAGGGCGTCGCTCGGACCGAAGGTGTAACTCGTCGCCGAGCCTGACAGCACCCGGTATCCGGCGACCGGTTTGCCGCCAACCATGACGTCGGCGGTCGCACTGAAATCGTCGGCAATCTCCGGATAGCTCTGCGTGCCGGACTTGAACAGCAAGACGATCCTGTTGTGCCGACCGGTGCCGGTCCAGGAAGCGGCAATCGTTCCCGTGCCCGTATTTCGGACGAGCGACGACCAGCTGAGGTCATAATTCTGCCGGCTGGTCACGTTAGGCAGGAAACTTGAACAATGGTAGTGCGACGCGCTGGTGCCGTCCCCCTTGACGCCGCAGACCCGGTTGTAGGCAAGCCCCCTGTTCGCGTCGATCGTTGTGCCGCTGGTGAACGGAAACTCCGCTTCATAGCCAAATGCACTGCCGGATTCCGCATCGGCGGGCGAAAAGGACTTGTATCCCGCCCTGCCGGAACTCGACTCACCCGCACCATCGTTGTAGTTGAGCGTGCCGTGGGTTTGGGTCGGGCAGTTCGATTGGCCGGTGTAGCACCAGTTGAAGCCGCCCGAGCCATACATCACCAGGAACCTGTCCGGCAGATTGGACGGGTCCCCGGCATCCCAGTACATCGTCATACGCTGACCGTTGCCCGGCGCAATCTTCACGTTGGTGGGCGTGTACGAGGTTGCCTCGCCGCGCACCGCGATCTGCAGGGCCAAGCTGTTCATATTGTCCAGTGCCCACGCCACGCCTGAGTAGAACGCGCTCGTATTGGCGATGCTGAAGCCGCTCGCCTTCCCCGCATCCTCGTTGTCGGAGAGCGACGCAGAGATGCGGACGTCCCCGGTCCCGTCGCGGGCGACGACGACGGTGTAGGTGGTGTTTGGGTCCAGCAGCGTGTTGTCGGGCGCGGTGAACCTGATCCGCCCGGCGCTGAAGGCCCCCGTGCCGCTGGGGGCGGTCAGGGTGGCCAGGCTGCTGCCGGTGGGGAGGCCGCCCGAGGTGGCGTGAATGTTGACCGTGAAGTCGTCGCCCTGCGGATCAACGGAGACGACGTCGATGCCGGTCAGGAGGTAGGCCCCTTCGGCGCCGGTCGTGAACGCCTGGGCGTGTGGCAGGGCATGGGCATTTCTGAAATATCCGCCGCTCTGGAAGGCGTTGCCCACGAGGACGTTCGCCGTCTCCATGGCTGTGCCGGAGGCGGTCCCTGTCCCGATCGAGTTGATGGCGGAGACGCGGTAGTGGCGGGTGCTCCCCGCCGTCAGCCCCGAGTGGGAGTAGGTGGTGGTGGTGCTGCCGGTGTCGGCGGACAGGTCGGTCCAGGTGGTGCCGTCGGTCGAGACCTCGATCTTGTAGCCGCTGATCGCCGCGCCGCCGTTGCTCGACGGGGCGGTCCAGGAGAGGTTGATCTGCGTCTGCCCCGTCGCGAACGCCGTCAGCCCGGTGGGCGCGCCGGGCGCGGTGTTGGTCGATGTTTTGGCATATCCCTTGACGGCGATCATCTTCGACTGGTGCCAACTACTCCAAGTAGTAGCAGCTAGAGCCTTGAACAGGCTGGTGTCGCTGATGCTCCAGCCGGACGCGCCCCCCGAGTCCTGGCTGTCGCTGGCCGTGTTCTGCACGTTGCCGTCATTCGTGTGGGTGTTTCCCTCGCCGTTTACAACCATGAAGTAGGTGGTGCTGGCGGCCAGGTCGATGCCGGTCGAGGTGGTCCACGAGTTCACGGCATTGTCGGCCAAGGAGCCAGACTTGGTAAGCGTGCCGAGGGAGGTGCCCGGCAGGTCGCTGCTGCTCTCGTGAATCGTGATCTCGATAGTGGTCGTGGAGTCGTTGGTGTCTTCCAGCTTGAGGTCGATGCCGGTCAGCTTGTAGCCGGCGCTGTTGTTGCCCGTCGTGAAGGCCTGGGCGTGGTCGAGATGGAGGGAGCCCGCTCCCCCGTCAGTCTGCCCTGTGTTGCTGACCAGGGTGACGGTGGTCTGCGCAGACGCTGGTTGCTCCACGAGCAGCGCCATGAACGCCACCACCACCGCCAGGGCCACGGCGAGCCGCAGGGCCGGCCGGACTGTGGGTCGGCGGGAAGGGCGCAAAAGGGGGACGATGTCAATGTTTCGCTTCATGATTGCCTCCTGGGCGCAGGGTTCAGGCCGGGGGCATCCCGTCCAGGGCCGGACTCATGAGTCGGCAACGCCTCGGCCCCTGCGGAAAGGCCGGGTGTGGGACGGCCGTGGAGGCGGACCATTACCTCGGGAACGCCGAAGTGCCTGGCGACACACCGCAGCTCGCTGATCCCCAGCCCAAGCGCCTCCCGCGCGTCGACGAGCAGGGCGCCCGCGAACTCCTCAGCCTCTTCTCTACTGCGTGGCTCAGGAGCCCCTGTTCCCGCATCCTGAGATGGTTGCCGGGGTGCAGGAGGTGGTGTTCCGATCGCGTGCGCAATCACCCACCGCAGCCAGTGCTGGTCGAGGCGCCGGGCCACGGCGATAACGCCGCCCACCTGCATCTCCTGCAGAAGGGCCACGTCACGACGACGAGGCCGAACCCGTTGGCCACGGCCTCTGCATCCACCCGGCCCCCGCAGGCTCAGCTGGGGTCTCAGTTCCCTCGCCCGATTCCCTGCTTGACGTATAGGCAATCCGTACAGACTCCCGGCACGCGGCAGGACTGACTTCTACGGCTGCGTGCCTCCGGCGATCGGCAGGCAGAGCACATGCCTCAGGCAGAGCACATGCCTTAAGAACCAGACAGTAGGAGTCGGCAGGCCGGTCGGCCTAGGTTCGCCTGCATGCTTTCGGGTGCTGAGTTCGGCGCGGTCGCATGGACGCCTGGAATGCATCACGCGGGGGGGGGTATCGAGTGTTAACCGGATGCACCCATACCGGCGGGACGTCCGGTTCTAGCCGCTGCCGCAGCGGGGGCGGTAGATTGGATGCAGGTTGAAGAACGTCAGGGGCGCTCGTGCCTCCCCGCCGGAGACGGCTGCGCAGGTCGAGGGGGAGGACCGGCGGCCTTCATCCCTGTTGAGGCACGCACACGCATGCGGAACGTGTTCCATGGGCCCGCCGCCCTCGCCGAGGCCGACGTCGTCCTCCAAGCCGTGAACGTCACGGTCTGGGGGCGTTGGCTCGTGCTGCTGGTCGTCGTCTTCCTGCTCGCCTACCGTCCGGGCTTCTGGTACCCGGACCAGGTCGCGCACATCTTCCTGCAGGCGCCGCTGGTCGTCTTCAACGGCCTCGTCCACTACCGCCTCCTCACGCGCAGGCCGGTAACGTGGCGGTGGATGCTCGCCCTCGGCATCCTGGACATCGCGCTGATCACCGCGAACGTCGCCGTGCGCGGCGATTTCGACAGCCTCGTCTTCGTTGCCTACTACCCGGCGCTCGCCGCCTTCTCCCTTGTCTTCACCTCGACGTGGCTCGGCCTGGTTTGGGCGACGGCGGCGGCCCTCTCCTACGCCGGCGTGAGCACGTTGGCAGGGCCCGGGCTGGACCTCGACGCAGGCGAGGAGAAGGCGCTCGTGGCCCGCGTGGCGGCGATGTACGTCATGGTGCTCTGCATCAGCCTCGTCGTCCGCTTCGAACGGACCGCGAGGCAGGCCGCCCTCGCGCGCGAGCGGCAGGCCCAGCGGGAGCGCATCGACATCTCCCAGGAGATCCACGACACGACCGCGCAGACTGTCTACATGATCCGTCTCGGCATCGACGTCGCCATGAGCCTGGCGGGCAGGTCGCACCCGCAGCTGGCGGAGCGCCTCGCAGCGACGTCCGCGCTGTCGAAGTCGGCCCTGTGGGAGCTCAGGAGACCCATCGACATGGGCGACATCGTCGAGGGGAAGGAGCTCAGGCGCGTGCTCGGGTCGCACACCGAGACGTTCGCCCAGGTGACCTCGGTCCCCGCTGAGTTCGTGCTTTCGGGCGACGAGCCCCCGCTGACCCAGGAGACCAAGAGCGGCCTCTTCTCCATCGCCCACAACGCCCTCGCCAATGCGTTCCTGCACGCTCAGGCCGACAGGGTCGAGGTGCGGCTGGACTTCGATGACGGCCGCATCCGCCTGTCCGTCTCCGACGACGGCGTCGGCCTGCCCGCCGACTACGCCGAGCGGGGGCGCGGCTTCAGGGGCATGCAGGCCGTCGCCGAGCGGCTCGGGGGGGTGCTGGAGGTCCAGACGACAGCGCCGGGCGAGGGGACGACCGTGAGCTGCGTCGTCCCTTGCCGGCCGGACGGGAGAGGAGACTGAACATGTCAGCTGACAACGGGGTCAGGGTGATGCTGGTCGACGACCATCCCCTCATGCGAAGGGGGGTGCGCGAGGTCCTGGAGGAGCTCGCTGAATTCGAGGTCGTCGCGGAGGCGTCCGGCGGAGAGGAGGCCGTCGCGAGGGCGGCGGAGTCGCGGCCGGACGTCATCCTCATGGACGTGATGATGCCGGACAAGGACGGCGTCGAGGCGTGCCGCGACATCATGGAGCTGCTGCCGGACACGAAGGTGCTGATGCTCACCGCCTCCACGCGGGAGAACGCCGTGATCGAGGCGGTCGCGGCAGGAGCGGCGGGCTTCGTGCATAAGTTCTCGGGCAGCGAGGAGATGGTGGATGCCGTGCGCCGGGTCGCCGACGGACGGATGGCGGTCCCGGACGACGCCGTGCGGCGCGTTTTCGGGCTCATCCGGGGCGGGCCCGGCGCGACTCCCGGTCCGAGGGTGCTCACGGACCGGCAGCGGGACGTCGTCGCCCTGTTCGCCATGGGGAGGTCGTACGCCCAGATGGCGGAGGCCCTCGGCGTCAGCTCCGTGACCGCGAGGAACGCCCTCTACCGCGTGCAGGACAAGCTCGGGCTGCAGTCCAAGCAGGAGATAGTGGTGTGGGCCGTCCGGAACGGCCTGCTGGATGCGGAGGACTGATGCGCCCCCGTCACGGCCACGCGGGGAGAGCGGCTGGCGGGAGCTCCCGTGGGGACAGACCCATCCCAGGGACCGAACGAACCCGCCGCCCCTCAGCACGGGGGGCGCCGATCGGACTTGACGCGCAGGAATACACGCTGCCGATGGCGGCGAACACGACAGGAGGAATTGTCGATGGACTACGCAACCATGTGCGGGATGCTGAAGGAGCTGGGCGTCTGGGCGCCTGTGTGGCCCAGCAAGAAAGCGAAGAGGTTGAGGTGCGGCGGAGAGCCTGACGGAAGGCCCATCCCCGGAGCCTTTCTCAACGAGTCCGTGAGCGGTAGGGCGTTCATCACCCTGAACGTCAATACCGGGGGCGGAGTGGACTTCTCCGCGAACATCCGCTTCTGCGACTCGCTGTCCCCCGGTCGCTGGCGCGACCTGGCGGTGGAAGATCTGCCCGATCACCTCCGGGGCAAGCCCCACAGGCGCCACCTCTACCCGGCGGACGGCGTCGAACGCGACGCGCTGCGTGAGTTCACTGCGTTCATGTGCCGATGACGGAGTAGAGACGCCTGCGGTTCACGGGTGGCGATCAGGACGCCGACCTTCTAGGCGGTATCTAGCCGGGTGTACCCGGTCTTCGTCGTGCTGTCGGCCCCGATAGCGGTGGCGGAGTTTTCCGGACTGAGGTCGACGCGGGGGCGGCCATCCAAGCCGATGGCGTGGTCCGCCGCTTAGGAGGTTGAGGAAGCCCACCGCCAACCTGTCATGAACGGATTCCAGGCACGGTCGTGACGCTTGCCGCGGGCGGCGGCACAGTGTACGGCAGACAAATAGAGTGGCATTCTATCCATGCAGGGAGGCTGCGGTGGGCATCAACATCAAGAACGAGGAGACCTGCAGCCTCGCCGCCGAGCTGGCGCGGCTCACCGGCGAGACGATGACCGGCGCGATCACCGTGGCGCTCAGGGAGCGCCTGAAGCGCGAGCGGAACAAGCGCAGCGCCGAGGCCCGCGTTCATCGACTCCTCGCCATCGGGGAGCGCTGCGCGAGCATGCTGGGCGACGGCCCGTCGGCCGTGGAGCACGGCGATTTCCTGTACGACGGGCGGGGTCTGCCAAAGTAAATCATCGATATGTCGGCGGCCTTGGCCATCCGGGCGTTCGCCGGGGCCATCATGGAGGACTCCACCCGCCGCATGTCGGTCGCCACGCCTGGAGTGCGACGCAGACCGCTCATATGTTACGTATGGCGAAATTTGGACACTGTCCAATGTATGCGCTACATTAGGTAGTAGCACGTGGGCTTGGGAACGGGAAACATGGACACCATCACAAGGCCCAAGCAGTCGCTCGCCGGCATCGAGATGGTCAGGCGCCTTGCCCGGCAGGGAGACCGCATCTTCTCGACCGACCGTGCGAGGGAGATCGCTCCCGGCGCGGGAGTGAAGCCGCCCTACCTCGGCGAGGCGCTCCATCACCTTGCGAGGAACGGATGGATCGTTCCACTGCGCCGCGGGCTGTACGCGTTGTCCTCCAGCGTACCCGGGGTTGCCCCCGTGCATGAGTTCGAGGTTGCCATGGCTCTCGCCGCGCCCGCAGCCATATCGCACTGGTCGGCGCTCCACTACCACGGCCTGACCGAGCAGGCGCCGGGGTTGGTCTTCGTGCTCACCACTACTGAGGGTTCCGTCCCCCGCATGCGGCGGGCTGAGCCCCCGGACCCGGGCGGCGGCTTCAAGGTCGGGGAAACGGCGTACCGGTTCGTCCAGGTGCGGCCCCACCGCTTCTTCGGCACGGAGCAGGTCTGGGTCGGCGATGCCCGCGTATCGATCACCGACCGCGAACGCACCCTGCTCGACGGCTTCTCCATGCCGCAGCACTGCGGCGACTTCCCGGAGGTCCTCCACGCTTTCGGGGCCGACCTGGAGCGGCTCGACATCGAACGCATGGCCGACTACGCGTCGCGGCTGGGCGCCGCCACCGCGAAGCGCCTGGGCTGGGCGCTCGAGCATTACGGCTACGACGGCCCCGAGGTGGAGAGCTTGGTCCGGCTCCCCGTCAAGGGCTATCGCAGGCTCGATCCCACCGGCCGCGAGGGCGGGGCGTACAACGGCCGCTGGATGCTCCGGGAGAACCTTCCGGGGATGACCAGGCCGTGAGGCCGCTCCGCACACGCCTTGAGGAAGCCCGCCGGAGGCTCGGCGTCGCGTGGTATGTCCTTGAGCGGGACTACCTTCTGTCTTGGGTCCTGGCCGGCATCGCCTCCGTGCCCGCCCTGCAGAGCACGCTGGTCTTCAAGGGCGGAACGGCGCTCAAGAAGTGCTACTTCGGGGACTACCGCTTCTCGGAGGACCTCGACTTCTCCGCGCTGGAGGGTGCTCCGACGGGAGACGAGCTGCTGTCTCTCGTCGGCGAGGCGTGCGAGGCCGGCGAGCGGCTGCTCGACGAGTACGCTCCCGTCAGGCTCACCTACGAGCGTTACGTGGAAAGGGAGCCGCACCCCGGCGGCCAGGAGTCCTTCAACATCCGCGCCCGCTTCCCATGGCAGCGCGACCCACAGACCCGCGTCAAGGTCGAGGTGACGATGGACGAGCCGCTCCTCTGGCCGGTAGTCGAACGGCGAGTCATCCACGACTACGAGGAACCCCTGGGCGCGGCCGTCCTGGCCTATTCGCTCGAAGAGATCGTTGCGGAGAAGCTGCGGGCCATCCTCCAGCAGGCCGCCATCCGCAGCGAACGCGGCTGGAGCAGGTCCCGCGCGCGGGACTACTACGACCTCTGGCGGGTGCTCGGCTCATACGGAGACCGGATGGACCTCGCCAACTTTGACGCCCTGCTGCGCGAGAAGTGCGCGGCGAGGGCAGTATCGTTCGATGGCCACGAGGACTTCCTTCGCGACGACGCCCTTGCCCACGTCGAGAGCACCTGGCAGCAATCGCTGGGCCCGCTGGTGCGGGGACTCCCGCAGTTCGACATCGTCATCGACGAACTCCGCGCGCGGGTCGCAACGCTCCTTCGACCCGGATCCCGTACGGACTGAGGAATCTCCGAACTAACGCCATCGGTGCTGATTCGGGGAGGGGGCTCAGGGTCCGGGAAGGGGCCTTTGTCAATGAGCGGCCCCGTTCCTCTCAGGGTAGACCCTGGCATCCGATCAGGATCCTCCGAAGAGATCGGCAAACAGAGCACCCGTAGAGCGCAGCCCATCCACACCCAGCAGGATGCCCAACCCCTGCAGCACGAGGGCCGCGCCCACGAGGGCAAGCAGCACCACGACGGGCTTTGCCATCTCGTGCAGGAATCGCCCGGGTTCCTTCCAGTTGTGTTCCGGGTTAATTGCCCACCAGAAATACGCTATGACAATGGAGGACAGCCCGATGACCACGACTCCAACCGCCACTCCGATGTCCGACTCGCCAACCAGCAGGAGCAGGAGGACGCCAAGGAAAAACAGCGCCGCGCCAGCTGCCAGCAGGGATAACTCTGCGCGCGTGTCCTTGGCCATGCGCCCTCCACGAGAGGCATGGGGCCACCGTCGCCTGCAGCCTCGAAGTCATCGTGGATGCACAGTACGGCCCAAGCGGTTGGTCGGCCTAGGTTCGTTTGCATGCTATTCGATGCTGAGTTCGCAATCGCCTGGGTGAGACCTCCCATGCAGCACTCCCCACGGAATCACGGGTAGCAACGGTTATCCGGACAGACCCACATGAATCGCGCATTCCGCACCTAGTGCCCGCTGCCGGGAAGGCGCTAGGTTGAATGCCGTGCAGCGACCTCACCGCAGGTCGCTCCTGCCCAAGCGCGGGCAGTCGCGCAGGCTGTTCGCCGACATGGCGCCGCCGATTAGGGCAGTGGATCAACAGTGGAGTGGCTATGCAGAAGGTACACCTGGCAGTCCTTTACATCGGCTTGGCACTTGCCATCGCTATGCTCTTCGTCCTGCTCGTCGCGTACGACGAGCAGGAAATGCGCATCGCTGCCCTCGAGGCTCGCGAGCAGAGCATCCCGGCTGATGTTCGAGTCAACAGTGCGCAGATCGACACCCTGTTCGGCCTGTCCAGTGAACATCAAGAGCGTATCGCTGTCCTGGAGGAAAGCGTCTCGACCAACCGGGCCAGTATCGACTCGCTCTATAGCTGGTCCGATGAGGTAGTCGCCTACTTCAGCAGTGGGCAGCAATCCGGGACCTCCGACACTACCCAGATCCTTGTGGACGTTCTTCGGGCCTACTACCTCGGCGACCCCGCCGCGATAGCGCGGCTGCCGCAGCACCTGATCACTTTGAGTAGCGGATAGCGGCCTGACTGGACGCCCGACCCTGCGGTGCAGGGAGTCAAGATGCGCTACGGTTCGCACGTTCGCTTGAATGGGTGCCGGGTTCTGACCTCGAGCAGGACGCCGGTGCGCCTATCTTCCGGCGACAGCCACCATCGGTTGCCCCATTCATTCACCGAGCACCGGTGCGTCGGATACTATTGCTCCCGCCGACTGCCCCGGCCACGCCCATCGGGGGCGTACCTCCATAGTTGGGGCTCAGCAGGATGGGACGCCACAGCATGTGCGGAAGGTACAGCCTCATAGCGGAGGTCGGACAGCTCGCGTTGCGGTTCGAGTTCGACGCGTCCGGCCTCGAGCAGCCTCCACGCTACAACGTCGCACCGACCCAGCCGGTGCTCGCCGTGCGGAGCGGCGAACCGAGGCGGGCGTCGTACATGCGGTGGGGGCTGGTTCCCTCCAGGGCAGGCGGGGCGCCCGCCGGCCCGCCGCTCATCAACGCCCGTGCGGAGACGGTCGCCGAGCGAGGGCTCTTCCGCTCGGCCCTGACGGGGAGGCGCTGCCTCGTTCCCGCAGACGGCTTCTACGAGTGGAAGCGCGACGGCGGCGTCAGGCGGCCCGTGCGGTTCACCCTCGCGTCGGGCGAGCCCTTCGCATTCGCGGGACTCTGGCAGACGTGGCAGGACCCGCGCGGGGAGACCACCGCTTCATGCACCATCATCACTACGGAGGCCAACGAGATCCTGCGGCCGGTCCACGACCGCATGCCGGTCATCCTGCCCAGGGAGCTGGAGGCGCTCTGGCTGGAGGAGGAGATGCAGGACGCAACAGCCCTGGCAAGCCTGCTCACGCCCTATCCCTCCGAGGAAATGGAGGCCTACGAGGTGTCCACGCTCGTGAACTCCGCCCTCAACGACGGGCCCGACCTGATCGAACCGGTGGAGCAGGGCAGGCTTCTGTAGTCGCCGCCGGGGCGCTGGCTGTCCAGGGTAGGCCGCCGAGAGCTACTCCGCCCGGAGCACTCTGATGGGGGCGATGGAGGGGAGTTCGTCGGCCCCTCCGAACCGGACGTGCGGCATTTGCCGCAGCCGGCTTTCCAGTTTCTTCATGAGTCAGTGACTGCAGTCGCATTTGGTTGCAGCGTTGCGGATGGGACAGGGCTTGCTAGGTGACCACGAGTAACGCCAACGCGATGGGAATCAGAGCCACTATGGCCACGAGAATGCCGCAGCCACTATTGCTGCGCTGGCGCTGACGTGCAGCCTCGAAGCGACGGTGGTAGATGCGGCGTACTTCTCGTGGCGCCCGGGTGTACTGGGTCTCTTCGTTGAAATCAGCCTGGGGGATGGGCGGAGAGGGGATGCGGCCATCCTGGGGTAGCAATCGCTGGTAGCGGCGTCGGAATTCCTGGTCCGTCTGGATCCCCTTGCGCATGTTGCAGAGGGTGCAGAGGAGTTGGAGGTTCTCGATTTCGTCACCGCCGTCGCGGCTGACCGGGTGCTTGTGGTCGATTTCGAGGTAATCGATACGGTGGGAACCACCGCAGTAGGCACACCTGCCCCCCTGGCTTCTATAGAGTTGGTTCTTTGTGCGTCGCGGTATTGGCTCTCTGTCGCGCCGTCTCATTGATTCAGCTTGCCCGTGCCCGGGTAGTTCGGTGGATAGAGCAACCATTGCGTTGCCTTCCAGCGTTCCGCAGTATAGCCACTCGGGAGCCACCGATCGCTTGCGACGGAGGTAAGGGTGATTCCATGGGATTCGTCATCGTCGGCGCAGTGCTGTTCGCGGGAGCAGCCATCTTCGGCGACCGGGGGTACACCTGGCTCGTTGCACTTACGGGCGCGCTGGCCGTTGTCTACGGCGTATGCGTCATGGTGCTGCGGGCACGCCGCAGGTCACCGAGCAATGCAAGGAGTCGAGGGACTCCTGGTCAGGTCGAAGGCGGTCCTGAAGACCCGGCCTGACACCGCTGGGCGCAGCTCTGTAGTTGCTGGAACGCCCCTCAGGAGTGCGCTCAGGACACGGACCGCGCAGCAGCCTAGCGCCAGTCATGCGCGGACGGCAGCGGGGCTCTCGTCTGCAGACGCTCCAACCGGGAGACGATGACGTTGGTGGTCCCGTCCCAGCGGGAGACCGTGCCGTGGGCGACGATCAGCCGGCTGTCCAGCTCCCTCCTGAACCGGGCGAATACACGCGGCCAGAGGATGAGTTGCACGTCGCCCGTCTCGTCCTCAACAGTCACGAACACTGTGCCCGACTTGCCTCGCGGATGCTGCCGCGCAACCGGCCAACCCGCCACCTGGACCATGTCACCCTCGCGTGCGGTCTCGACCACAGCCGCGGGCAGCACCTCCGGGCCCAGGCGCGGGCGCACGAACTCCATGACGTGCCCCTTCGGGTAGAGCCCCATCACCCGGTACTCGCCCATCATCTTCTCCTCGTCAGTGAAGTCATCGAATGCGGGTGACTCGCCTCCGCCGGCGATGGCGAACGCTCGCTGGCCGTTCCTTCCCGGACGGATGCCGAGCCCGGCGTCCCACAGCGCTTCCCGCCGGTTGGGCGTCAGCCCGTCGAAAGCCCCGGCCATGACCAGTGAGATCACCGCCTGCGGCTTCAGTCCGGTCCGTCGCACGAGATCGGCCGCGCTCCCGTAGGGGCCGCGCTCCTCCCGCTCCTGCACCAGAGCACCAGCGGCCGCCTCCCCCACGTCCTTGACCAGCCCCAGCCCCAGCAGCACCGCATCCCCGGCGGGTACGCATCGCCCTTCGCTGCGGTTCACATCGGGGTTCAGGAACGGGACGCCGAAGCGGCGGGCGTCCTCCTTGAGTGTCTCCACGGGGTAGAAGCCCATCGGCTGGTTGTTCATCAGCCCCGTGAAGAACTCCACCGGGTGATAGCGCTTCAGCCACGCCGCCTGGTATGCGGTGACGCCGAAGGCGTGGGAGTGCGATTCAGGGAACATGTAATGGCCGTTGACCTTGGCGAATATCGTCCTCGCGGCCTCCTCTGAAACCCCGTTCCGCGCCGCCCCCTCGCGGAACCGCTCCCAGTGCATGGCGATCAGGCGCTCGTTGTTGGGCCGGGCGAACGCGCGGCGCACCTCGTCGGCTTCGGCGGCGGTCATACCCGCCACGTCCGTGAGCAGTTGGATGACCTGCTCCTGCCAGACGATGATGCCGTATCCCCGCTCCAGCGCGCGTTTCTCAAGGGGATGGTCATAGTCCCACGGGACGCCGTGCCGGTAGCGCTCCACGAACTGGCTCACCGCGCTGCCCTGCACGCCGACGCCGGGCCGGATGAGCGCCACCTGGTAGGCGAGGTCGAGCAGGTTGCGCGAGCGCAGGCGCTGCCCCATCTTGAGCTGTGCCGGCGACTGGAGCAGGAAGACCCCCTTGGACCTGCCCTCGTTGATCATGTCGTACACGCCGGGGTCCTCGGGGTCGAGCTTGCTCAGGTCGGGCCGGCGTCCCTCCCGCTCCTCGATGAGGTCGAGCGCCTCCTCGATCTGGTCGAGCACGGGCAGGGAGAGCAGGTCGATCTTGGCGAAGTTGGCATCGGCGACGCTGTCCTTGTTCCAGTCCATGATGTAGCGCCCGTCCATCGCCCCCGCGCGGACCGGCACCATCTCCGGGATGGGGGAGTCGCTGAGGACCATGCCGCCGACATGCTGCCCGAGGCTGCGCGGGGCGTGCATCAGCTGGGGTGCGAGCGCGACGAGGTCGCGCCAGCCGGGAGCCTCGACGCGGTCGCGGAAGGCGGGCAGGCTGAGCATCTCGCTGTGAAGGTCGTCACCGTCCAGGGAGTGCAGCTGCCGCGACAGGAGCTTCAGGTCTTCCTTCGGCAGGCCTAACGCTTTCCCCAGGTCCTGGATGATGCCCTTGACCGAGTAAGTGGCGACGGCTCCCGTGAGAACGGCGAACTCCTGCCCGAAGTGCTCGTGCACCCGCCGGATCAGCTCGTCACGTATCGCCCGTGGGAAGTCGAGGTCGATGTCCGGGAGCATGGACATGTCCTCGGAGATGAAACGCTCCAGCGTGAGGTCCCAGCGGAGCGGGTCGACGTGGCTGATGCCGATGAGGTAGCCCACGAGCAGGGCTACCGACGAGCCGCGTCCCCTGCCCGGCGGGCGCTCCTCCAGCGGCGTCTCCGGGGGCGCCAACCCCTTCTCCTGTGTGATCGCCTGGGCGAGCAGCACGATCTCGCGGTAGAGGAGCAGGAAGCCCGCGAGCCGGTGCTTCCGTATCAGCCGGAACTCCTCGTCGAGGCGCTCCCTGACCTGCGTCGATACGCTCCCATAGCGCCGCAGCGCGGCCTCGATGCAGAGCCGCCGCAGGTAGCCCTCCGCGGTATCTCCCTCCGGCAGTTGCGGCTCCGGCAGGGTGTAGCCGAGGTCGGCGCTGAGATCGAACGCGCACAGGTCCGCGATGCGGCGGGTGTTGCCGACGGCGTCGGGGCGCTCGCGGAAGAGCCGCGCCATCCGTTCGGATGATTTAAGGTGCAGGTGGTGGTTGGGCCGGATGAAGGGCAGTGCCCGGTCGATGGTGGTGTTGAGCCTGGCGGCCACCAGCGCGTGCTGCAGGCGGCAGCGCTCCGGCGCGTGGTAGTGGACGTCGTTCGTGGCGACGACCGGCGCACCTACCTCGTCGGCCAGTCGCGCCAGCTCGCGGTTGCGCTGTGTGTCGCCCTGCAGGAAGTTCTGATGCAGCTCCACGTAGACCGCATCGTGCCCGAACCACGAGCGGTAGTCGCCCAGCAGTCCGCGGGCTTCCATGTGCCGTCCGTCGAGCACCAGCTTTGCCAGCGGCCCATCTCTGCCCCCGGTGAGGAGCACCAAGCCCTCGGTATGCTCGCGCAGGTGCGCGGGGTCCAGCCTCGGCTCCCTGCGGTCGGCGGCGTTCGCGAGGGTGAACAGGCGGGAGAGGTTGCCGTAGGCCTGCCTCGACCTCGCCAGCAGCACGACGCGGGAGCCGTCCAGCAACGTGATCTCCCCGCCGGTGATGGGCTGCACGCCGAGGCTGCCCGCGAGACGGGCGAACTCCAGCGCTCCGCAGAGGTTGGTGTCGGTCAGGGCGAGGGCGTCGTGGCCGTGCTCCTTCGCCCGCGCCAGCAACTCATGCGTGTGGGATGCCCCTGCTCCGAAGGAGTAGAAGCTCTTGGCGTGCAGCTCGACGTAGCCGGTCGTCATGGGCGTGCCCCTCGCTAGGACGCCTGCCGGTACCAGGAGGAGTCCGCCCGGTCCCGGAACAGGACGAGCGAGCCCCCTTCCCGGCGGCTCACCTGGTAGTAGGCGCGGCTCACCGGCTGCGGCATCCACCACAGATCGAAGAGCCAGCGGTCCTCGATGCCGGACAGCGCGTGCCACCGGTCGCCGAGGAGCACGGCCACCGGCTCGTGGTTCACGCCCTCCTGAACCGTTACCGGAACCGGCATGGAGAGGGGCTTCATGCCGTCCTTGCCCGACGGGTCGATGGGGACCTGCGCCGCCCGCATCTCCGGTGCGGGATGCCAGGGCGCGACGTCGACCACCCGGTAGAGGGCGTGGCTGCCGCCGATGCGGGCCTGTATCTGCCGCTCCGCGTCCAGCAGCCGGAGGTTGCGGTCTCTCTGGACATCGCGGAAGAGCCCTGCCTGCGTCCCCGCCTCGCCGGTGATGCGGGAGAGGGTCAGGGCGGTCTCCTCGACGGGAGCAGTGGGTAGTTCGCTCTCGAATTGACGGCGCACGAGTACGGCAGCCTGCTCCGGGTTCCCCACCGGCTGCTTGAAGTTGACCGTCCGCTCCCAGGGGGCAGCCCTCTCCAGGACGCACTCCAGCGTCACCCTGCCCGCGTAGCGGCCCTGCATCCGGGGGTGGGCGAACGCCCGGTTCAGCAGGGTGTCCACCGCCGTCAGCAGCCATTCCGCGGAGACCGAGGCGAACGGGAGAGCGGTGTGCTCGACGACCGCCTCCTCATAGGGGAGGGGTACCACGGGGTCGTGGTCGACGCCGCGCGAGAGCTCCCACGCCCGTTTGCCCGCGACCCCGAACTGGTCGATGAGTAACTCCGACCTCATGGCTGCGACGTCACCCATGACGTGCAGGCCGAACCGGTGCATGCGGCTGCGCACCTCGGCGTCGACCGGGAGCAGATCGATGGAGTGAGGCGCGAGGAAGGCGGCTGTGTCCGGTGGAACGTGTGTCACTCCCGGTCTGTCGCTGGTCCGCGCCGCCACGAACGCGGGGAACTTCGCGTGTCCGGCCCCGATGCGGGGCCTGAGGTAGACGGGAAGTGCGCTCAGCAGCGCGTGGAGCGTGCCATTCTCGCCACCGTACAGCCGCTCCAGGCCGTCCAGGCGAACGCAGGCGAGACCCAGGTCCGCGCTCTCGACGCGGTCGCTGACTCCTTGCAGGGCGATGAGGACGCGGTGGAACACCCGCCGGTACGACGGCTCATCCGCTTCGAGCACGACGGTCCCGGCGTTGTGCGAGAACGCCTCCTCTAAGGGCGTGCCGGGTGTCACTCCCGAGCAGGCGGGAGAGTGGTCGACGACCAGCGGCCTGCCACTGAGGTGGTCGGCGATGACGACCGGCCTGTCTCCCAGGTGCGGCTGCCGTTGCAGTTCGACCTTCGCCCTGAGATGGGTGATCAGCACATACGCGACGCGCAAGACGCTCTCCCCTAAACGCCTGCTGTCTCGACAGAGGTCGGAGAGAGCACACTATTAGAACTGATGTTCTATTGTCAACTTACGCTACTGCTTGGCACTGGCTCCCTTGAAATCCCAATGAGGGTGCCTTGGGGTGGGAGGGAAGATCCCAGCTCAAGCCTCCCGTTCCCCAGGGTCTGCCTCGCTGAGGTGAAAGGTCACGTCGCCCGGCACCTGGTTAAGCCTCAGGTCATCCAGAGCCGCGTGTATCTCGTCGCAGAACTCCTCGGCCTCATGGGCAGGCAGTTCGCAGGTATGCCAGACGCCTTCTGAGTCGCAGACCTCAAGCCGAACGACGGGGGGAGTGCTGGCAGCATGTGCGGTGGCGATGTTCTTCTCCATAGTGGAGTCCTCCTGAATTGCACTTTATCCCACCAGGGGCACATCCGGCAGGGGCAGAGTTCAGCCTGTCGTCTATCGGCAGCGGATCGTCACCTCGCGGGAGTAGCCCCTGACGATGACGGTGTTCGATGTGGGTGTAAGGCGCATCACTTGGGTGGCCTGCCCTCGGTACTTGCCGTCCTTGCAGGTGCGGTTGGAATGCGCCCGCACGAATGTCCCGTTGTACTTGGGGTCGCTCTTGCCGACCCTGGCGTCCCTGCCCCACCAGCAGTAGAAGAGGAAGCACTTGTAGCGTTGGAGTTCGGTCGCCACCCGTAGGAAGTAGACGGATTCGCTGCACCTGATGGTGCTCGTCTGGTTGATGCGCGGGGAGGTGGAATGATGGGAGTAGTGGGGGTTGTTGGCCCTGAGCCGACACGCTGCGTCTCGCGTGTACAGCATCCGCGTGTTCCCTTCGTAGATGATGTGTGCGTCCCGGTCCGAGATAGCCTCCCACCGGCCGTTTTCCCCACCGTCGGCGTGCGTGGAAGGCGGACTGCCCATGGTCACCAGTACGGCGAGCGCAAGCAGGGCCAACGCAACCGTTCGGGCCGTCAGGCGGATCCAGGTGAGTCTCATGTCCAAACCTCCTTTAGGTTCATGCGGCTGTAACTCCTCCTAGTGCCCGCGATGAAGGCAATGGCACCCAATACCCCGGCGAACCCGGCCACTCCCCCACGGGGCCAACGCTGACAGAACAATCAGCATGCACATGGCAGGCCTCCTGGCTTGGTGCAAACCGCTGCGCTGATGCAAAAGGTCAGGATTCCTCACGATGCGCCGTGAAGGACCTCATCCCCTATACCGCCTCCGCCTGGCGAGCGCGCTGCCAAGCCCGGCGACACTGGAGGCCAACAGCAGAGCAGTCCAGAGCAAGCTGTCGGGGGTTAGCAGGTACACGACAATCTCCAACAGGTCCAATGGCAAGCCGTACCAACCCTCTCGGAGCGCAGTACGAATCAACTCAGCCATCAGACGATCTAGGAGCAGGTCGAAGTACCGCTCGACCATCAGGCCGGCAAACACGATGGGAAGCCAGTACGACGCCTTCACGCGGCACCGCCCACATCGAGCGGCGTAGGCGTGGGCCGCGATTTGGGAGTAAAGCGCAAGTGCCACGAGGCCGACGACCCTGCAACAATGACTATCGGAAATCGGGTTGACACATGCCCTGCGGGGCCAACTCGCAACTCAACGACATCAGCCCAGGTTTCGCCCCGGTGGCGCGCTATTTGGTGCGAGCCCACCTTAAGTGTGAACGACTGGTCTTCACACAACGGTCCCAGGGCAGAGTCTACACAAGCCCTATTGCCCGATACCTCAATCTCCAGATAGTACGTGCCCTCTGGCAAATCCAAAATCTGCGTACCGGGGCCTCGACCATTGAGTTCCGCCGACCTTGTTGCACCGGAGCCAGACGTGCCGAAGCCATCACTGCAAGCCGAGAGTAGCGCGACGAGCGTAAGCAGAACGATGCTGATGACGGGCCTTCGCCGGGTAATCATGGCAAGCCTCCCTGCGCGGCCCCGCCTTGGTGGGGGGGGGGGGGGGCCCCAATTAGAAAAACCCCCCCCCCCCCCCCCCCCCGCGGTGAAGGAAAACCAACCAAAAAAATAGGTGCGGGATGGGGGGGGCCCAAAAAAA
>JAPPHT010000068.1:0-5313 GCA_028874795.1 Chloroflexota bacterium | reverse complement strand
TGCTCCCGGCCCCGCGGCGTTTAACTCCGCCCCCCCCCCCCGGGCCCCCCGGGGGGGGGGGGGGGGGGGGGGCCAAATTTCCCCCCCCCCCCGCCCCCCCCCACCACCGGGGGTATCGAGTCAGCACGATCTCAGGATGGCTGGCCTTAGGGGCAGGCCAATCATCTGAACCCGAACCGGCAGCCGTCTAGGTTCGTCTTGCGTATTCCGGTGCTGAGTTTGATGTGGTTGCTAGAGTCCCGCATGCAACAAGCCGGAATGTTTGTGGGTATGAGGTGCTAACCGGATGCATCCATCTGGACGAGGCATCCAGCCCTGGCCATTGCCGAAAGGGAAGGGCTTGGACTGGATGGGTCTACGGGTGGTGCCCGCGTGTCATGCCTCATTGCCGAAGGGGAAGGTCTCGCCCTCTAGGCCATCCCAGAAGTCTTGGAATGGACTACGTTCGCCAGCCGCTAGAGTGAAACAGATGACGCGCATCATCGCTCGAACATCGTCATCGGGGAGCGTGGCGAATTCCCTGGAATCTGCGATCAGTGCCCGCAGCACTGCGATGCTGAGTTGGCCAAACGCATCGCGACAGTCATCGTACATCTCCGAACTGTACGAGCCGCCAGCGGCATCCGCTCCTCCAGCAGGGCCTTGCGGGCCTACGGGTCCTTCAGGCCCTTGCGGACCTACGGGTCCTTCGGGGCCTGCTTGGCAGCCTAGCAGGATGAACGAGCATGCCGCCAAGAGTAGAATCCGTGCAATCATTGCCACCTCTCGCCCATGTGTGTAGGTGTGTGCTCTTGCTGGTTGGTGGGTGGGGTACCTGCTCGTCGCAGAACTCCTCGGTCTCATGGGCAGGCAGTTCGCAGGGTATGCCGGATGCCTTCAGAGTCGCAGACCTCAAGCCGAACGACAGGGGGAAGTGCTGTCAGCATGTGCGATGGCTATGTTCTTCCCCATAGCAGGGTTTCCTGCGTGGCCCTCTGCCCTATGGGTAAGCAGAACGACGCTGATGATTGGCCCTTCGCCGGTAATCATGGGAAGCTTCCGTGCGCGGCCCCACCCTGGCGGTGGGGTGCCGGGCTAGCCCAGTCCCCAAGGCCCGGCGACCCCACCACCAGGGTATCGAGTCAGCACGATCTCAAGATGGCTGGCCTTAGGGCAGGCCAATCATCTGGACCCGACCCGTCAGCCGTCTAGGTTCGTCTTGCGCATTCCGGTGCTGAGTTTGATGTGGTTGTTGGAGCCCCCGCATGCAACAAGCTGGAATGTTTGTGGGTATGAATCGCTAACCGGATTCATTCATCTGGACGAAACATCCAGCCCTAGCCATTGCCGAACGAATGGGCTTATCCTATATCTCGCAGGAGAAATGCAATCGATGGTGACAAGGAGACCCACATGACAAGCGCGGATAGCGACGCGACGTACGAGGAACTGAAGAGTGCCATAGAGGCGATTCGAGAGAAGTTTGACGCATCCGCAGAGGACATCGCGGCGGCGCTTCGCATAATAGCCATGAGGCTACTGCAAAGCGAGCAGGGAGTCGCCGTGGGCCTGTCAGCCCCGCCGTCGCGAAGACCAAGCGCAATGAGACCTTAGAGCACAGTAGACCCTTGGGAAGTGTGGTACTTGCTGATGGATATCAGAATCAGCACTGACCCTAAATCTGCAAAGACCGCACATCGGCTGATGGATATCTTGTGCAAGGATGGTCAGGTTACGATTTCACCTCGGACGGCTCCGCCGCCTCCACGCGAAGAAGTTCTAGGGCTAGAGACTCCTGGCGACCCTCTCGACCAGACGTCCTGATGCAGAAGTCGCTCGTTTGACGCAATATCCGGTCGGTCAGCCGATATATTCAGCAAAGCCAAGCGCGTCCCCGCTCCTTTCCCCGTCCGCGGGACTCCCAATAACTTCTCAGCGCACCCTCAGTGGAAGGGCCATTAAGTATCCTCCCCCGTCTGCGGCAATTCCTTTCACAGTAATTCCTAGTGTTTCGCCGCCGTACGTCTCGTGCAGTCGTTCACCCCATTTGCTATCGACATCAGCCATCGTGGCCGCTGACAACTTTGCGATTGGATCCTCTGGCACCTCATAAGCTATTACCAGGAGACTCCTCCCGGGCTGAGTGGTTAAGGTTGCCACATACAAGGTCGAAGCATTACCCTGCACCTGAGTAACTTGCTCGTCAGCCAAGATGAACGAAACCACAGTGGCGTTAGGGCTGTCGGCACCTTCTATGAACACCTCGTTGCCGCTCCATATCTCTGAGTTTGCTTCCCGCACTTCCTCATTCAGACCAAGTGACCAACTCGGAAAGAGCAGGCGAAAACTCGGGGCCAACTGAGGTTCAGCCCACCTGTTGAAGAATCGGTTGCCCTCTGTTACCTCTAGAGAAGATTCGACCGTGAAAGCAATCTGTTGCTGACCGGAGCGGTGGAGGCTGACTTTCAACTGATTCCTCATATGGTCCCTGCATGCTATGTAGACATCGCCGTATCTCTCGACCCAGACCCTCCACGAGTTTGAGCTTAGTCCGTCCTTGTTGATTACAGCGAATCGCACTGGGCTCTTCCTGAGGGGAAGCTGGGGCGGTTTCCCTCGGGCGGGATTTGTGTAGTACCTTATGTCGTCCATATTCCTTCCTATGTGGTTCTGCCCTGCGGGATCAGGCTCTACGAATGCTCAGACAACGAGCGCCTTCGGCTTACTGGGCATTCGCATGGCCTTAGAGGTCACCGCGGGCCTCACGCATTGATCCTCTCTACGCAGTGGGGAGGGGCTAGTAGCGCTCGACCCGTATCCTGTCTTCGCCCTTACGGGCTTCAGCCAGGTCGTACGCAGTCTGACGGCTCAACCAGAAGTCTGCGCTGGACCATCCAGCCTTCTCCAAGCGGATGGCCATGTCGGGCGAGATCCCTGCGTGCCCGTTCAATACCCGCGAAAGGGTATGCCGGGCAACTCCCAGAACCTCCGCCGCCTCAGTAACGCTTAGGCCGAGAGGGTTCAAGCAGTTCTCCCTGACGCTGCGACCTGGATGGGGCGGATTCTTCATAGGCATGGTCTCTCTCCTCATTAGTGGCAATCGACGAGATCAACGTCGTACACGTCGCCAGCTTCAAACCTGAAGGTGACCCGCCAATTGCCCGTAATCGAAATGCTCCACAAACCTCTTCGGTCTCCCCTGAGTGGATGCAGTCTGTATCCCGGCAGGTCGAGATCGCTCGGCTTACCGGCAGCATCCAGGTCTGCCAGAGCGAGGGCGATTCGGTCCAATTGGTCGGCGGCTATTCTCCTGGGGTCGTCTCGCTCATAAAGCCGCCTCAGCCCTCGATGGCGAAACGAACGGATCATGAATTGACTATACCGTGTGCCGGTACAGCTATCAATGCATTCCTCATGCTGTCCTACGCCGACACAGACACATGATGGTTGCCCACCGGGTCTCAAATGATCACGCTCAGCCCGTTCGTTGTTGGCGTGCTGTGGTGCCAACTAGCCTGGAAGGCCTCGTTCCGCTAGAGTACCGTTGGTCCGTAGGGGCGGCTGCCTCCGGTCTACTCCATCGGAAACCGATCATCGGGGAAGACGTCGTTGACCAGCCGCAGTTCTCCGCCCGGGCAGTGGGGGAGCCAGATGCGGCGCCATTCCGCGGTGGGGATGTGGTAGAGCAGCTCACCGCCGGCCGAGATCTCTGCTTCCAACTCGTACCGGTGATGGCGGCTGATCCGCACGCCATGATGGGGGAGCTCGAATTCGATCGGGAAGCCTTCGAGGTTCCCCCGGCTCACCTCGGTAACGACGACGGACTCCTCCGGCTGCGTCACGTCGACGAGGCGGACCGTGAGCACGGCGTCGGCGGGAAGCGCTTCGTCAGCGAAGCTGGAGTGAATCTCCCCTGGCAGCGGCTCGACGCAGGTGTCGAAGGGGTTGGTGGAGACGACTACGACGTCCGAGTCCCCTGGGGCGCCGCGGGTGAGGACCGGATGGTCGGTGTCGTTGATGTAGAGCAGGTCGCCTCCATGCTGGACGTCGGCGTGTAGGGAGTACTCGGCGCGGTCGGATATCCGGCTGCGGTCGTAGGCGATGCGGAAGCGGACGGGCAAGCGGTCGACGCCTTCGATAACGGCGCGCCCGAGCTCCGTGGCCCCGGCATCCGCCAAGGAGGTGTCGAGCAGCGTGACCGTGACGACGGCACCTTCCGGCAGGTCCACCTCGCGGGCGAAGCGCACCTCGCCGGAGATGGAACCATCGGACCCGTTCGAGCCGCACGCGGACGCCGCGGTCAGGAGCACGGCGAGCGCAGCGACAACGACGAAGCGGGACACAGGGAACGTCACGGGTTCATCCCTCCTACGCTGGAGAGTACGTGCCCCAGATCGGAATCGTTCCGCGCTGCGCCGTTGCGTCTGTTCCGGTGAGGACGGCAGGAACCCATTGATCGAAGAGAAGATGTCCTCAGCGCCGTCACGCAGCCCGTCGTTGCTCCTGGCTGACGATCCACTCGTCCAGCAGATCGGACCGCCACGCGATGACCTTGAGTCCCACCTTGACGGGCTTGGGGAACGTCGGGTCATTGGCTACCAACCGATAGAGTGTCGACCGTGCGACGCCGAGCCGATCAAGAACCTCCGGTAATCGCATCAACCTCTTTTCCATATGCCGCACCTCCCTGGTTGCGAGATTGCGACCAACATTGTCTGCGGTGCATCGGGCTGGGATGACCCCTCACAGGCACTTGACTTGGAGCGGCGGGTGCCTTCGCTTCATTAGTCAAGCACGAGAGGTACCTGTCGCCAGCGCCGTCAGAAGGCGGTCCTGGCCTGGGACGGGATGAGCTTGCTCCACAGGATCTGGGGCCCCTTTGGCCTTCGCGGCCAAGTGAAATAGTGATACAGGAAGTGATAACAGAACACAGAACACCGCTATGTACTCGTAAAATAGGGGGCTATTGGTGCCGAAGGCCGGATTCGAACCGGCACGAGGTTGCCCTCAACGGTTTTTGAGACCGTCGCGTCTACCATTCCGCCACTTCGGCGCCAAGATCGGATTATAGCGGAGCGAGAGCAGCGCTCTGCGTGGTATGGCTGATCGCCGCTATTGAGAGAGCGGACCGAATCCCGTTAGGTGGGAGATGAAGCTGGAGCGGAAGACGGGATTTGAACCCGCGACCTTCTCCTTGGCAAGGAGACGCTCTACCCCTGAGCCACTTCCGCTCTCGAAGGCACCGGGCCTTACAGTCTGGTGCCGAGGCCCAGACTTGAACTGGGGACACCAGCATTTTCAGTGCTGTGCTCTACCAACTGAGCTACCTCGGCC
>JAPPHT010000052.1:19332-40700 GCA_028874795.1 Chloroflexota bacterium | reverse complement strand
TGGCAGATGAACCGCATCAAGTCGCCCGAGGAGCGCGACGCGTGGAACACCGCCGTTGGCGCGCGCGGGGCCGACCACAAGAAGATCGGCTTCGAGGTCACGGACTACGGCGTCATCAAGCGCAGGCTCGTGGGCGATGAGCAGGAGAGTGACGACCACTGGGCGATCGGCCACCCCATCCTCTTCCCCAACATCCTGCGGGTCAGCCACGGCCTGGAGATACGCGTCCCGGTGGACGACACGCACACCTACCACATCATCACCAACTACCGACAGTACAACCCGGGTGAAGAGCCGCAGACGGAGGTCCCCTACGACGAGCGTCCCCTATTCGACGAGAACGGGCGCATCATCCGCGACTACGTCGCTGCGCAGGACCAGGTTGCGTGGGTCATCCAGGGTCCTGTCTCCGACCGCACGACCGAGCGCCTCGGCGTGACGGACGTCGGCATCATCATGTTCCGCCGTATGCTCGACGAGCAGGCGGCTGTCGTCGAGGACGGCGGCGAGCCGATGAACGTGCACCGCGAGGACGAGGGCACCATCGTCCTGCCCTGCGAGCACTACATGTACCCCGGCTACGAGGAGATGGGCGGCCCCTACCGCGGCACGACGCCCCGCAAGCCGGACGTGGAGGCGGTGCTCTCCGGCACGGGCGCGCGCCTGGGAGAGTGGGAAGGCATCAAGGCCGAGTACCAGATCTCCGGCAAACGCGTGGACAGCGGCGGAGCGCTCAGGAAGGGCAAGTGGTTCTCGGACGGCCGGGAGCACTAGGCGGCTGACATGACGTCGGAGGCGCCCTCTCTCTGGGTAAGCCTGATGGGGGCCGAGGTGCGCGTCGTTTCGGGTGCGCAGTACCGGACGCGTGTCATCGAGGCAGGCTCGGGAGAGCCCCTCATCCTCATCCACGGTGTGGGCAGCAGCGCGGAGCTGTTCGCGCGGAACGTCATGCGCCTGGCCAACTACTTCCACGTCTACGCCATCGACGCGCTCTACCACGGCTACTCCTCGCTTGAGCCCTACGACTCGGAGCACCGCGTCGAGCGGCAGGCGGAGGCCGTGCTGGACTTCATGGACGCGCTGGGCATCGAGTGGGCGCACATCGAGGGTGAGTCGATGGGCGCCGGTATGGCGTTCCACATCGGTCTGCACCACCCCGAGCGATGCGGGAAGCTCGTGTTCAACTCGGGTTCGTACTACGTCAACTTCAAGCGCGATTTCCCGGAGATGCCGGAGGGTAACCTGCTCGTTCCGCTCTGCCGCGCCTCCGTGACGGACTACAGCTGGGAGACGGTGCGCAGGCGGATGGAGTACCTCGTCGCCAGCCCCGACCATCTCACTGAGGAGCTTGTCGACGTGCAGTACCGCCAGTACGCCGTCCCGGAGATACGCGAGTCCATGGCGCGGGTGTACGGCATCTCGGCGCCGAGACCGCGGCTGATGCACTACGAGGAGGAGGTCGCGGCCACGCTTCAGCCACCGGTGCTGGTGCTCTGGACGGACCGCAACCGGGGCGCCGGGCCCGAGGTCGGCGAGTACCTCGCGAGCGTCATCCCCGGCGCACAGTACGCCCTGATCGAGAATGCCGCGCACTGGCCCCAGTGGGAGCAGCCTGAGCAGCACGACGAGATCGTTGCCGCCTTCCTGAAATCGCCTCGCTGAACCTGCAGGGACGGCTGGCCGCTGGTAGCGCGAGGGTGCAGGCGCCGCTAGACTCTGCGCGTCACCACTCCGTTCACCGAGGTGCAGCCATGGCAACCGCTCCCGCGTCTCCGTTCACGGTCATCGGAAGGCCCATCCCCCGCGTGGAGGGCGTCGACAAGGTCAACGGCGCCGCGTCCTACTCCGGCGACGTCATCCCTCCCGGAACGGTCTGGGCCAAGAACGTGCGCAGCCCCCTCCCCCACGCGCGCATCGTCTCGATCGACGCTTCACGCGCGCTCGCGATGCCCGGAGTGCTCGCAGTGGTCACGGCGTCCGACATCGCCAACGGCAGGACGGGCAGGAACATCAAGGACGTGCCACTGCTCTGCGACGACAGGGTGCGCTTCATAGGCGACAAAGTGGCGACAGTCGCGGCTGAGAGCCGCGAGATCGCGGCGGCCGCGGCACAGATCGTCGACGTGCGATACGAGGAGCTGCCTGCTGTCTTCGACCCGGTGGAGGCGATGCAACCCGGCGCGCCGGTGCTCCACGAGGACACGGCGAGCTACGCCGGGTTCCCTGAGGTCCCGTCGGACGTGCCGAACCTCTGCGGGTACGCCCTCTGGGAGAACGGGGACATCGAGGCAGGGTTCGGGGAAGCGGACGTGGTGGTGGAACGCGAGTACGTGACCCAGCTGTCGCACCAGGCATACCTGGAGCCGACTGCATGGTTGGTCGACGCCTCAACCGCCGGCGACGACCAGCCCGAGCGTGTCGAGGTGTGGGCGTCGAACAAGGTGCCGTACACGACGCGGAAGGAGCTCGGCAGGTTGATCGAGCGGCCCGAGGAGGACATCCGGCTCAACCAGGTGGTCATCGGCGCGGACTTCGGCAGCAAGAGCGCGACCGGAGACGCTCCGGTCGCCTATCACCTGTCCCGCATGCTGGGCAGGCCGGTCAAGTCCATCAACAGCGCGGTGGAGGACCTCACCACGGTCTCTCCCAAGCACGCGTTCATCGT
Source organism: Chloroflexota bacterium (assembly GCA_028874795.1). Classification (GTDB taxonomy): domain Bacteria; phylum Chloroflexota; class Dehalococcoidia; order Lucifugimonadales; family Australimonadaceae; genus Bin16. The sequence continues at coordinate 38,035 of JAPPHT010000052.1, read as the reverse complement.
CAGGCTTCGCACGGGCCTCAAGCGCGACGGCAGGATCGTGGCCCATGACGCAACGGTCATCATGAACCGCGGCGCGTACACCGGCCAGAACACGTCCGGCAACGGCCTCCTCGGCGGCGCACAGCGCGTCGGCAGCTTCTACGACATCCCCAACATGCGCATCGAGGCGTTCGCCGTCTACACGAACCGCGTCCCGTGCGGCTACATGCGGGCGCCCGGATCGCCGCAGGCGCTCTTCGCCATCGAGGCGCACATGGACGTCATCGCTGCCGAGCTCGGCATCGACCCCATCGAACTGCGGAAGCGCAACGTCCCCGCGACGGCGCCCACCGGCGCCCCGCACCTCGCGCCGCACGTGCTGGACGAGGCCGGACGCGCCTTCGGCTGGAGCGACCGGACGCGGGCAGGTTCACGCGAGCGAGGAGGCAACAGGCTCGTAGGGCACGGCGTCGGCATGGCCGACCGCGGCCACGGCGCGGGACAGGCCTCGTCGTCCATCAGGGTGAACCCGGACGGCTCGATCACGGCCACAACCTCGCTGCCGGAGAACGGCACCGGCGGCCTCACCGTCGTGGCGGCGATCGTCGCTGAGAGCTTCGGGGTGCCGCTCGACCGGGTACGCATCGTCCACTCGGACACCGACGAGTTCCCCATTGACGTGGAAGCCGGCGGCAGCAAGACGACCAACAGCTCCGGCACCGCCGCTCTTACCGCGACCGAACAGGTGAAGGAGCAGCTTGCTCCGCTCGCCGCCCGGGCGCTCGGCAGCGAAGCTGCGGGCTGGCGCGCCGCGCGATGGGGCGAGGACGGAACGCTTGTTCCTGGAGGCTGGGAGTCCGCGGACGGACGCTTCATATCGCTGGAGAGCCTGGCGGCGGAGCTCATACGCGAGGACGAACCGCTGGCAACGGCCAGCGTGACACTCCAGGCGCCCCGCACGCCCGACCCCGGCATCTGCGTGCAGATGGCGGAGGTCGAGGTGGACAGCGAGACCGGCCAGGTGACGCTGCAGCGCCTCGTCACGGCACAGGACGTGGGCACCATCATCAACGAGCTCGGGCACCAGGGGCAGATCAACGGCGCCATCGTCCAGGGCATCGGCTACGCGCTGATGGAGGAGCTCATCGTCGAGGACGGGCGCGTGACGACTCCCAACTTCGCTGACTACAAGATACCCACGGTGCGGGACATCCCGGAGCTCGTCACCGTCAACGTGCCGGACTACGGCGAGGCGCTGGGGCCCTTCCACGCGAAGTCGATCGGCGAGATACCCACCATCCCGACGGCCGGGGCCATCGCCAACGCGGTCGCCGACGCCATCGGCGCGCCCATGGTGGAACTCCCGCTGACCGCCGAACGCGTGCTGCAGGCCATCGCGGCGAAGGGCGGCAACTGAGGCCGCTCTTCACTGCCAGCGCATCCGGTGCCTGTTCCTTTCTTCCCTGATGGGCTGATAGAGGTGTGCGATGGGGGATAGTGGGCGTGGGCGAGGAGCGGCAAGGTGGAGCGTCGACCGCGTTCGTCGTTCCCGCACCGGCGGGAATCCTAGGCGACCGCTAGGTCGCACGTGCGCCCGGGCAGCGCACGCGGTGGGGTATGGGAGGCGGGGCACCTTCGATGTCACCCCCGGGATACGCCTCTACATGCCCTTATCAGCCCTTGATGGGGGAAGGTCAGAGCCTGCCCCGCACTTGATGCGGGGATGAGGTGATCCGCCTCGCCCTGCCCTAGCCGCGGTAGGCGCTGCTCCGCAGGAGCTGTCCAGGGAGCGCCCCAGTGTGCTCGCCCGCCTCGATCAGCACCTCGCCGTTGACGATGGTGCAGGCGACTCCCTCGCTGGGACGGCGCATCCGCACTGCGTCGCCGGGGTAGTCTGCGACCTCTTCCAGCTCGCCCGCGCCGATGGTGTCGGGGTCGAACACCGTCAGGTCTCCGGCCAGCCCCGGCCTGATGAGGCCGCGGTCGTGCAGGCCGAACGCGCTCGCCCCCATGAACGTCAGTTTCCGCACGGCCTCTTCCAGGGATAGCGCCTGCTGCTGCCGCACCCAGAACGACAGCAGGAACGTCGAGAAGTGGCTGTCGCAACGGCGTGTGACGTGGGCGCCGCCGTCCGAGAGTCCCGGCAGCACGAACGGGTCCGCCATCACCTCCGCCATCACCGACGTACCGACGTCGGAGCGGAAGTAGAAGAGCGTCTTGAGGTCCTCTTTCAGCGCGAGGTCGAGGAACGCGTCGAGTGGGTCCTTGCCGAGCCCTGCCGCGATGTCGGCCACGCTCCGCTCCACGTAAGGGCGGTGCTCGTCCATCGCCACCCGCGCCACGTACAGCAGGTCCCAGCGCACCGAGGGGTGGCCGGGGTTGCGCTTGTCCGGGGCGTCGGCGTCGGCCCTCAACCCCGCGCGGACGGCGGAGTCCTGGAATGCCGCGCGCCTCTCCTCCGGCGGGCTGCTCATCACGGGGAGCCAGTGCGGAAAGCCGTCGAAGCTCCCCACGGTGAGCAGCGTCCAGCGCGCCGTGTTCTCCATGAAGGGCGACACCATCGCGTACATGCGGGCATCGTTGCGGGTGGATCCCGCGCGCCCCGCGAGGCTGGAGATGACGGGGCGTCCCGTCGCGCGCGCCACTCGCGTGAGCAGTCCCTCCGAAAGCTCGATACGTTCGGAGTCCCCGAACTGGACCGAACCCGCTCCCACCTCGGCGAGCGCCTCCGCCACGGCGACGAACTCATCGGGCGGCGCGGCGTTCGCCGGCAGCAGCCGGTTCTCCAGGTCCATGTGGCGGAGGTTCCGCTCCGACGACAGCCCCAGCGCTCCCGCGCGGATGCCCTCTCGGACGATCTCCTTCATCTGCTCGATCTGCTCGGGAGTTGCTGCCGCGGAGTAGGCCGCCTCGCCCATCACGTGCCGTCGCACCGCTGAGAAGCCGATGAGCGAGCCGACGTTTACGCCGAGCTGCCGGTCGATCGTCTCCAGGTACTGCGGCACGGTCTCCCACGACCACTCGACGCCGGCCTGCAGCGACTCGACCGGGATGGCCTCAACCCGCGAGAGCATCGAGACGAGGTCGGCGCGCTCCTCCGGCCTCGCTGGAGCGAGTCCGAGCGAGCAGTTGCCGTTGATGACCGTCGTCGCGCCGTGGTAGCAGGCGAACGTGCAGAGCGGGTCCCACAGCACCTGTGCGTCGTAGTGGCAGTGGTTGTCTATGAAGCCGGGAGCGATGACCTGCCCCTGCACGTCGATGACCCGTTTGGCGGACGTGCCGAGCCTACCGGTCTCCGCGATGCGCCCGTCGACGACAGCCACGTCGCCTTCATAGGAAGGCCCGCCTGTGCCGTCCACCACCCGGCCGTTCTTCAGCAACAGGTCGTAAGGCATCCTTGTCCTCCTCAGAGTGCTTCCGGAACCGGAATGTCGTACAGGCGGCACACGTTGGTGCTCAGCACCTTCGTCCGCGTTTCCGCGTCGAGGTGGCCCAGGTGTTCGGCGATCACCTTGCGCGAGTTCGGCCACGTGGAGTTCGCGTGCGGGTAGTCGTTCGACCACATGCAGGCGTCACCGCCCCAGCTCGACAGGTAACGTGTGCCGATGGCGTCGTTGAAGAACGTCGCGTAGATCTGGTCGGCCAGGTACTCTTCCGGCATCTTGTCCGGGGCGGGGCCCGGCTCGTGGTGCCGGTGCCTGCCCAGGTAGTACCCCCACTGTTGCAACGTGAACGGGATCCAGCCGATCTCGTTCTCCACGAGCACGATCCTGAGGTTGGGGAAGCGGTCCAGCGCCTGGTAGAAGATGATGTCGAAGAGGCTGTTCATCACCTCCCCTATCTTGAGATTGACGCTCGCCCGGTAGTGCTCGGTGCCGCCGCGGCGGCGCTGCATGTAGCCGTGCCCGGTGAGTATGTGCAGGCTCACGGGCATCCGGAGGTCCTGAGCGGCGGCCCAGAAGCGGTCGTACCGGTCCGACGAGAATGGCAGGTCTTCGGGCGGGTTCTGCCAGACCATCGCGCCGCGCAGGCCCGCGTTCCGGCACCGCTCCAACTCGGCCACCGCGTGGTCGACGTCGTACAGCGATATGAGCCCGATGCCGAACAGTCGGTCGGGGCTGACGGCGCAGTACTCGATCAGCCAGTCGTTGAAGGCCCGCACGCACGCCTCCTGCAGGGGCACGTCCTCGATGCGGAAGAGCGTCATGCCCCGCGTTGCGTAGAGCACCTCGAGGCTGACGCCGTCCACGGCCATCTCCTTCAGCCGCTCGCTCGGGTCCCAGCCGCCGGGCTTGGACTGGTCGGAGACGCCCTCGAACGTCGGCGCCTGGTCGCGAAGTCCCTTCGGCAGGCGTGTCGCCCAGAGGTCGCCGGGCTCCATGACGTGGGAGTCGGCGGAGATCAGCAGCTCGTCCACGGCCCCTTCGGTGCCCGCGCTCGCAATCGTGGTGGTCATGGCCGCTCCCCTCCTTGCGTTCGACGCTGGTCAGGCCTTCGGCGGGACGTGCGGGGAGCCTGGGCGCGCCTGTCCGGCACTTAACCACCGCTCCGACCGGCTGTCAATCGAGGAGCGCCGCATGCGCCGCCGCACTCGATTGACAACCCTCCGGCTTAGTGATTTATTGCCCTTAGCATGGAAAAGGGGCGGCGATGCCCCATGGCAAGCGGTTCCACCACACGCAACGGGAGAGGAACGGAGCATGGCGAATCTCATCACGGCACGCGGGGACCGGTCTCTTCGATCGCTCATCGACACCGACGGCGGTACGGTGAGCCGGGAGCTGTACGTCAACGAGGACATCTTCGAGCAGGAACAGGAGCAGATATTCGACCGGTGCTGGCTGTTCCTGGGCCACGAGAGCCAGGTGCCGAACCCCGGCGACTTCATCGTCACCCGCATGGGGACGGAGGAAGTGCTCGTGGTGCGCGGGCGCAAGGACAACCAGATACGCGCCTTCCTCAACTCGTGCGCCCACCGCGGCATGAAGGTCTGCCGCTACGACCAGGGCAACTCCCTCGTGTTCACCTGCCCGTTCCACGCCTGGACATACGACTGCAACGGCGCCTTGGTGGGGGCCGCCTACCAGTACGCCCCCTACGCCTACGACGGCGGTATCGACCGGGAGCAGTGGGGGCTGACGCCGGTGGCGCAGTTCAAGAACTACTACGGATCGCTCTGGGCGACGTGGGACCCGAAGGCGCCCTCGTTCGAGGACTACGTCGGACCCTTCGCCGAGGGGATCCGGTACGACTGCGAGGCGAGTGACGGCGAAGATGCCGGCATCGAGGTGTTCAGGCCGTTCCAGAAGTGGCGCCTCCCGACGAACTGGAAGGTGCCCGCCTTCTCGTCCTCGACCGACCTGACCCACGCCGCGATGACCCACCGCTCCGTGAACGCAGCCTCCATCGGCCCGGACCGCGGCACCATGTCCGGCGGCGAACGCCACAAGCGGCGCGCCCCCTTCCCCGCCGACCGGTACGCCGTCGGCGACCACAACCTCGGCCACGGCGGCAACTGGACCGTCTACCAGCAGCCCGGCGTGCCGGAGTACGTCGACACGTGGTACGAGGCAGGCGTCGACGAGTACTTCCGCGAGGCCCGCGACCGCAAGGCGGAGAAGTACTCGGGCCGCATACTCCCGCCCCACGGCCACGAAGGCGGGCACTTCTGCGTGTTCCCCAACTTCATCATGGACAGCTGGCGGTGGCGCTGGTGGCACCCGCACACCGTAGGCGTCGTCGAACGCTGGAGCCTCTTCGGTGTCGACAGGGAGGCCCCCAAGCACGTGAAGGACGCCGTCCGGCACTACGTGATGCGCTACAACGGACCGACCGGCGCGACCGAGTCGGATGACATGGAGAACTGGAACTACGTCTACGCAGCCAGCCAGGGGGCGCGGGCGCGCAAGCGCAACTACTTCTTCGCGAACGGACTGGGCCGCGGCATCGAGAGCGACCAGTACCCCGGCGTCGTGTTCAACGGCTCGCACACGGAGGAGGCGCACCGCGCCCGCTTCAGCAGGTGGCTCGCCTTCATGGAAGCCTCGAGCTGGGACGACCTCTACCCCGTGAACAGGGCGAAGTCCCACCGCATCTGGTAGGTGGCGCCGTCGCGTCGCGGCAGGCAAGCAACCCGAAGGGAGTCGTTGGATGGCGCAGCGCACCACAACCGGCGCGGAAGCGATGGACAGAAGCCTCCTGTTGCGGGAGATCGAGCAGTTCCTCTACTGGGAGGCACTGCTGCTCGACGAGCGCCGGCTCACCGAGTGGCTGGATCTGCTCGCGGAGGACATCCACTACTGGATGCCGATCCGCCGGAACATCAAGTTCGGCGACTGGGACCTCGAATACAGCGACCCCGAGTCGGAGATCTCCTACTTCGACGAGGGCAAGGACATCCTCACCGGCCGCGTCAAGCAGATCAACACCGGCGTGCATTGGGCCGAGGAGCCGGTCTCCCGCTTCGAGCACATCGTCTCCAACGTCCTGCTCCTCGAGGTGAACGGGGACGAGGTGAAGGTGAGCAGCAAGTTCTTCTGCTACCAGAACCGCCTGCAGGACGAGGTGAACCTCTTCGTCGGCAGGCGGTACGACACGCTCCGCCGGGACCCGGACACCGTGTTCAAGGTCGCGAAGCGCGAGATCATCCTCGACCAGAACGTCCTCCTGCCGAAGGTGGTCAACACGTTCTTCTAGGACGGCTGGGATGCGCATCGAGTGGCGATACGGGGACAGGCAGGACGCCCTCATCACCGTCGATGACGACGGCCAGGCGGCGCTGGAGGTCTGGGAGCTCGACCGGGCGCTGCTGTCGGACTTCCTCAACCTGATGACCGGCCTCGACGGCCACGGCAGGCAACCCGTCGATGACGGACAGCGCGACCCCCAGGAGTGGGGCAGGCTCGTGATCGCAAGGTCGGACGACGGCGACGTCATCAGGGTCGACCCGGAGCTCTACTGGGACCGCGTCTCCCACTGGTTCCGCGCGAAAGGCGACGACCCGAACCCCTACCGCCAGAGCGGCCAGAGATAGCCGGACAAGCGACCGCAACCTTCGTCATTCCCGCACCGGCGGGAATCCAAGGTGCGCGGGCAGCGCACGCGGTGGGGCTGGCGGGAGTGGGGCGCTGTCACGTTGAGCGGAGCGCGGCGGAGTCGAAACATCTCTCAGGCTCCCCTCGCCCACTGAGAGAGGGGTCCGGGGGGGTGGGGGTTAGCGCCGAAAGTGAACCGGACGTCGAGCCACCACCTACCCCCTCCCCCGCGAGGCCCCGGCCTTCTCCGGTCGCTTGAGCGTCTCCTCCAGGAAGAACGCGACCACGAGCCCGGCGATGAACGCCGTCGACGCGAGCAGCACGAACGCCGCGCCGAACCCGAACGCGCCCGACAGCAGACCGAAGCTGGTGGGGCTGGTCGTTGAACCGCCTTGGGCGATGAGTCGCGAGAACCCGAAGAAGAGCCCGCGCGCCTGCGGCGGCGCCACGTCCGTGCCCAGTGTCTGCATGTTGCCGGAGATGATGCTGATGGCCAGGTGCACGAACACGAAACTCGCGACGAACCAGGGCAGCGTCAATGAGGCGAACGCCGTGGCCGACATCGAGCCCATCGCCAGGCTCGTCAGGATCAGCCCCGGCACGATCGTGTACTTCCTCCCGAACCGGTCCATCACGACACCGGTGGTGAACAGGATGGGAATGGTGCCGACCGCCATCGCGCTTCGCAGTATGCCGAGCTCGGCAGGGTCCAGGCCGTAGGCGTACGAGGGGTACAGCAGGATCACGCCCCCCTCGAAGACGGCCCCTCTCGTCACGTTCGTGAGGAACTGGATGGAGAAGACGGTGGGGAGCGGTTTCTGCAGCATCAACCCCCAGCGGGACCCTTCCACGGCCGCTTCGGCGGCCCGTCTCGCCGCGGGAGCCGACTCCTTCACCACGAAGTAGGTGGGCACGATGAAGAGCAGGGTGAGGACGGCGTGGATCAGGAACGGCGACCACAGTCCCCACGTGACCGCCGCGAACCCGCCGATCAGTGGGCCGCTGAGCGCGCCGACCTGCTGCACGCCGAACATCTGCGTGACCTGCTTCCCGCGCTGCTGCGCAGCCCCGGTGTCGGCGATGACCGTGATACGGCTCTGCATCCACATCTGCGTGCCGACCCCGGCGATGAACCGGTAGGCGAGCAGCTCAGGGAACGAGCCGGAGACCGCGGCCTTGGCGATGAGCAGCGAGGAGAGCGCCACGACCAGCGGGCCCGCGAGCAGGATCTTCCGCCGGCCGATGCGGTCGATCAGCAGGCCCGTGGGCAGCGAGGCGACCAGTGTTCCGAGAAGGTATGCGACGAAAACCCACGACGCCTCGACGATGCTGACGCCGTAGAGCTTGGTGAGTTCCGGGAGGACGGGCAGCGACAGGCCGTTGCCCAGGCCCAGTGCGATGGCGGGAACGTGCAGCCCGAGTATCAGGCGAAGCTGGGGATGGAGCCCCCGCCGGGCGGGGGCCGGTCGTCCTGGAGGGCTGTTGCCCTCCTCGTGGTTCTGCTGCATGGAGGCGATTGTACTCCCCTGGCCGCCTGCCACATCCGGCAACCGTTCAGAGTTGGGAGGACCTTTGCTGACCGGGAAACCCTTTGCTGAACCGGGAGTCCCTTGGTTGATCGGGAGGCCCTTTGCCCTGTCATGTTGAGCGGAGCTGAAGGCGCAGCCTGAAGCGCAGTCGAAACATCTCTCGGGTAACGTTCGATATGGCAGAGCGCCTCCTGAGAGGATCTGCGCGCTGAAGCGCGGGACTCCACCATCGGCTGCCGCCGATCGCTGCACTCGGAATGACGATCCGGGGGCGTTCGCCCCACGAGGTCTGAACAGTTACCACACCCGTCGAGGCGTCGACGTATCGCCCTCGCTCGTCTAACCTCTGGCCCATCGCGTCCCGCATGGAGGAAGCGCATGAACACCAGGGTCCGATTGAGCACCGAACGGCAGGTTAGCTTCGCCGAGGGTTTCCCGTTCGGGGACACGGGGCCATACGAACGATCGACAGGGTCGGCGTTCTTCGAGCTCGACCCCGGCGACCCCGCGAACGCGAACGTGGTCGACCTGCAACTGGCGCCCCGCAACGCGGACGGCGCCGTCGAGTTCAGGGTGGACCTCGACATCCTCAAACCGGTCGACCTCGCTCGGGGCAACGGCCGCCTGCTGTACGACGTCAACAACCGCGGGAACAAGACCGCCCTGCGCGCGTTCAACGACTCCCCGCCCGACAACGACCCGCTCACGTTGACCTCGGCGGGCAACGGCTTCCTCATGCGGCAGGGCTACACCGTCGTCTGGTCCGCCTGGCAGGGCGATCTCTTGCCGGGCGACGGGCTCCTCACTGCCGACCTGCCCGAGGCGCTCGAAGACGGGCAACCGGTCCGCGGTAGAGTGCGGCAGGAGTTCATCGCGGAACAGGAGGGCGTGCTCTGGATGCCCCTGAGCGGCGCGCCCAGTATCCGCTCCTACCCCGCGCTCGACCTCGACACGTCTCACGCAACGATGACCGTCCGCGAGCATGAGCGCGACCCACGCGTGCCGGTTCCGCCCGGCGCCTGGGCTTTCGCAGAAGCGGAGATGGTCGACGGCGCGCTCCAGGTTCGCCCTTCCGCCACCGCTTGCCACGTGCAGGGCGGCTTCAAGCCCGGCTGGATCTACGAGCTGGTCTACGAGACGGCCGGCTCCCGGGTGATGGGGCTCGGTCTGGTGGGCATCCGCGACCTCGTTTCCATGCTGCTCCACGACGATGCCGACGCCGCCGGTTCGCCGAACCCGCTCGCGGGCCACCAGCGCGCGTACATGTACGGCCAGTCGCTCAGCTCACGCGTGATCCGGCAGTTCATCTACGACGGGTACAACGCGGACCCGGAGGGGCGCAGGGTCTTCGACGCCGTCTACCCCCACGTCTCCGGCGGAGGTCGTCTCTTCGCGAACGCCCGTTTCGCCCAGGTCGGGCGCTACCCGCGCCAGCACGAGGAGCACCAGTGGCCCTCGGAGCGCTACCCGTTCGCCTACTCCGCCGTGCCCGACGCCTTCTCCGACAAGGTCGACGGTGTCCTGAAGCGCCCGGAGTCGGACCCGCTCGTCGTGCACACGCACACGAACACCGAGTACTGGAACCGCCACGCCTCGCTCGGCCACACGGACCCGCGCACGGGCGACGACATCGAGTTCCCGGATACGGTGCGCGTCTACTTCCTGGCCAGCGCCCAGCACATGGGCGCGAACCTTGCGCCGGAGGACGTGTCGCAGCAGCGCCCCAACGTGATGAGCAACGGGCCGCTCATGCGCGCCTGTCTCGCGCTGATGGACCGCTGGGCGACCGAAGGCGCGCCGCCTCCGCCCAGTATCGTGCCGAGGCGGACCGACGGCACGCTGGTCACACCCGGGGAGGCGCTCGAAGCCTTCCCGAAGGTGCCCGGGTTCGCCCTGCCCGTAAGCCCCAGCCGCCTGCCGCTGTACGACTACGGGCCCGCCTTCGAGCAGGGCATGGTGACCGAGCTTCCCCCGCAGCCGGTGCCGGGCAAGGAGTACACCGTGCAGATGCCGCAGGTGGACGAGGACGGCAATGACCTCGGCGGCCTGCGGTCGCCCGAGATCGCGGCGCCGGTTGGTACCCACACTGGTTGGAGCCTGCGCAGGGCGGGCTTCGCCGAGGGCGACCTCGCGTCACTGACGGGCAGCTTCGTTCCGTTCGCCCTGACGCGCGCCGAGCGCGAGGCGAGCGGCGACCCGCGCCTCTCCATCGAGGAGCGGTACGGCTCGCACGACGCCTACGTGGCCCGCATGGCTGACGCTGCGCGGGAACTGGTGACGGCAGGTTTTCTGTTAGAGGAGGACGCGGCAAGGTATGTGGAGGCGGCCAAAGCCCGCAACCCGCTGGACCCGAGCATTCCCCTCGCCCCGCTCGTGCTCAGCAAGGACGTGCCCGTGGTTCGGCAGGCGTCGCCTGCAGGCGCGTCGTGACGTGAGTCCTGACCGGCGCACTCGACGCCGGAACACAAATAGCGCACAATCCGGCCACGTGAGGAGAACCGTACAGGGGAGGTCGTAGCATGGTTACAACAGCAGAGGAAACCGCCACCAAACGCATCAACATCGGCGTCATCGGCATCGGTGTCGGAGGGCTCGAGATACTGCGCTCCGTCGTGCAGCAGCCGGACATCGTTCACTTGGCCGCCGGCTGCGACGTCGTCCCCGTCACCCGTGAACGCTTCAAGGAGCGCTTCCCCGACGTGAAGGTGTACGAGAGCGCGGAGGACATCTGCAAGGACCCGGACGTGGACGCCGTCTACATCGCGTCGCCCAACCGCTTCCACGCCGAGCACACGATCACGGCAGCACGGCACGGCAAGCACGTGATGGTCGAGAAGCCCATGGCCATCTCGCTCAAGGAGACTGAGCAGATGGTCGAGGAGTGCGACAGGGCCGGCGTGCACCTGGTCTGCGCCCACACCGCCAGCTTCGGCCTGCCCTACCGCACGATGCGCAAGATCATCGAGTCCGGGGAGCTGGGCGCGGTCCGGGCCATACACCTCTTCGCCTACACGGACTGGATGCTGCGGCCGAGAACGCCGGACGAGCTCGACTTCGCTCAGGGCGGCGGCGTCCCGTACCGGCAGGGACCGCACCAGATCGATACCGTCCGCCTGCTGGGCGGCGGTATGGTCAAACGGGTCTGGGGCAAGGTCGGCCAGTGGATGCCGGAGCGCCCCATGCCCGGCTACTACACCGCGCACTTCGAGTTCGAGGACGGCGCGGTGGCCACGGCAACCCACAACGGCTACGGCTACTTCACCCTGGGCGACGTCAACGGGCCCGCCGCAGGGCGCAGCTCTATCGAGAACCTCGTCCGCATCCGGAGGGAGATGCAGACCGGGACCCGCAACGAGGAGCAGGACAAGCAGGACCTGCGCATCGGCGGCAAGATCGAGGCGCAGCAGTTCGCGGACGCGCTCCGCACCGACGGCGGGCGCGGCAACTTCGGACGCCAGATCGAACGTGAACCGGGTGACCGCAGGGGACTCAACGACACCGGCGACCCCGGCACGATCTTCGTCTCCTGCGACCGCGGCGACCTGCGCATCGGCGCGCATGGCGTCCTGGTGTACGACGACAACGGCGTACGCGAAGTCACCGGGGATTCGAACGTTCACAGCCGCGGAGAGGTGCACGAGCTGTATGACGCGATGGTCAACGGCAAGCCCGTCTACCACTCGGGCCGCTGGGGCATGGCGACGGCGGAGGCGATCTTCGGGATGGTCGAGTCGTCGGCGACGGGCAAGGTCGTCGAGCTCACCCACCAGGTGCCCGTGCACCCCGAGTACGACGCCGACCTGAAAGTCGTCCCGATCTAGAGGTGCGGCGGGGCCGCCCTCCCTGTCACCCTGCGGTCGAGCGCTTCCGCCACGGAACGCCCACGGCAACCAGGAAGGTGACGGCGGAGCCCGGGCCTGCGCCGGCCGCGTGCACGACCTCGTCGTCGTAGAACGTGAGCCCGGTGGCGCCGAGCCCCAGCGCGTACGCGGCGAGGTAAACGCGCCCTGCCCTGATGCTCGCGTCCAGGTGCGCCGTCCTGTACCCGCGGGCGCCCCACCTGTCGACCACAGCCGGCATGTCCGCGACGAAGTACAGGTCGGCTGCGGCGTCTCCTCCGAGCGGCTGGTCCAGCGCCAGGTGCGCGGTCAGCGCCCGCGTCTCGGATGCGCGGACCTGCTCCAGGGCGCGCCGCGCCGGCAGGTAGCGGTAGACGCCTTCCGCCAGCCCCTCCACCGCGTTGGCGAAGACGTATAACTCATTGAACGGCTCTCCGGCGTCGACGCCGTCCGGCCCGGTGGGTCGCCCGGCGGCATCGAGCATCGCGGCGAGCGCCGGAAAGGCGATGGGCTCGCGGGCAAACCTCCGGGACGAGCCGCGTTGCAGGACCACGTCCTCCAGCGATGTCGAGAGTGCGTCACCGTTCCCCAGCGGGATGAGGTTCTCTCCGGCTTGATCGGGCTCCTCGTTGGGGCTCGGAGCGGGTCGGACCGGAACGGGGCCATCGAGCACGGTCGCCGCATGCGCCTCGCGTATCGCCGGATAGTCGATGGGGCTGCGGGAGAGTTGCACGACGGGTATGTCCATGCGCGGCGGCGCGTCGATGGGCGGCGCGTCGGCGCCTTCGCCCACGGCAAGCAGCGCGACGGATGCCTCAGTCTCGCCGTCGATGTCGGTCAGATCGTTGATGACCGCGTCGGCGTACCTCGTGACGAGGCGCGCGTTAAGGCCGTTTGCCCTCGCTGCCGCAAGGCTGTGCGCGAGCACCGTTCCGCAGTCCCAGAAGGCATGCCGGTAGGTCCGGCTCTGGTACTTCCAGGCATTGCGCCAGAACGTGGACGTGTAGACCACGACAGCGGCGGGAGCGTCCGCCAGCCCCGCGGCCCGCATCGCCACCGCCCGGAAGTCCCCCTCCCGAACCAGGCGGAGCGTGTTGTCGTGGGCGCCGTACTGGTACACGCCCGCGGGCAGACCGGGCAGCGGTCCGCTGACGACGTATAGCTCGATGTGGTAGAGCGCGCCCGTGCACGCAGCCGCGCGGAAGTACATGTAGCCGTTGCCCACCCGCAGCCGCTTCGTGATGCCGGCCGAGAGCTGCAGGACGCTCGCCAGTCTCGATAGCGACAACTCGCTCGCGTTTACGGCTGGAGCGCCGGCGGCGGGCAGCGCATCGCCGACGGACACGCCGGTCCTGGCCAGCTCCAGTGGCAGCGGTACCTCCGGCAGCGCGGCGTCGTACAGCTTCCACGGGCGGGGCATATTCGTGAAGTCGAGCATGTGCCCGCTGCTCCGGACGCTCACCACGGAATGCTTCGTGGCCTCGTGGTACGCGAGGATGGCCTCGACCCCTGGCTCCGCCTGCGACACGGGATGGTCCGCTACCGGACGACCGCGGCCTCGTAGCTGAGGCTCCCGGCCTGGTGGGCCGTGAAGAGGTCGTGCAGCAACATCCAGCGGTGCGTCCGCTCGAAGACCTCGACGGTGTACGGCTCGAACACGATGCGTTCGCCAATGCCGCAGCGTCTGATGTCCAGCATGGCGTGATACCTCTCCGGGAGCTCGTTCAGCAGGTAATGCTTGTACCGCTCCGGTTCGACGTCGATGTCGCGCTGGGCGTGCTGCAGGGCGCGGAAGTACTTCGCGGCGTCCTCGTCCGTAGCCGTGTCCTGGACCAGGAAGCCGATCATGAACGAGGTGTCAACCACCTTCCTGAACCCCTGCTGTTCCAGCACGTAGGAGTGCGTGCCGAAGACGTTCCCCGCCTGGACGCGGCGGTCCAGCAGCAATTGCATCCTGTCCAGCGGGCTGCCCATGAACTGCAATTCGACGTGCTCGGGGCCCAGGAGCGCTTCGAGCGCCTGGAGCGCGGAGAAGTGGCTGCCCGAGTGGTAGCCGACCGCCACCGGCATTCCGGCGAGTTGCCCGGGTTCGGTGATGGGAGACTCCGGCGGGACCCATATGCCGGACGGCGTCACCGAGTAGGCGTTGCCCCACATCCGGCCGTGCCGGGCGCTCGCGGCCATGCCTACTGCCCAGTGGCACGCGGAGCTCACGTCGCAGGTCCGGCCCGCCTCCATCGATTCGAACGCTCCGCGCTTCCCCTCGCTCGGCGCCCCCTCGGTCGAGTTGACCGACGGGTTGCGCGACTTGTCGTTCGAATGTCTGAACACGTAGTCCAGGCCTTCGTCGGCGAAGTAGCCGTTCTCCTCGGCGACCCATTCCTGCAATCGGGTGTGCGGTTGAATGATGAACGTTCCCATGGCTTCTCCCTGCTTTTCTCCAACCTCGTCGGTCCGCTGCTTCCGCGACGCATGCTACGACCCGGCAGGCAGCCCTGCAATGAGCGCGAGCCCCTCTGCTAACATGGGCTGCATGGATGAGTTCCTCGTTGCCACGGGCCTGACCAAAAGCTTCGACGGGGTGCAGGTCGTGGAGTCCGTCTCGTTCACCGTCCACGCGAAGGAGATATTCGGACTGCTCGGCCCGAACGGCGCTGGGAAGACCACCACCATCCGCATGCTCTCCACCGTCCTCGGCCCGGACGAGGGTGACGTGACCGTGGACGGACACTCGGTGGGGCGTGAGAGCGACGCGGTACGCAGGCTCATCGGCGTCTGCCCGCAGGAGCTGGCCCTCTACCCCGAGCTTTCCGCGACGGACAACCTCGTGTTCTTCGGACGCATGGCCGGTCTCTCTGGAAAAGAAGCGAAGGAGCGCGCCGCAGACGTGCTGGAGCGCGTCGGGCTTACGGAGCGGGCGAAGGATGCCGTCCGAAAGTACTCCGGCGGCATGAAGCGCCGCGTCAACATCGCCATCGCTCTCATGAGCAGGCCCCGGCTGCTCTTCCTGGACGAGCCGACCGTGGGTATCGACCCGCAGTCGCGCAACCACATCTTCGACACCGTCCTCGCCCTTCGGGACGAGGGGATGAGCGTCCTCTACACCACCCACTACATGGAAGAGGCGGACCGCCTCTGCGACCGCATCGGCGTCATGGACGCGGGGCGAATCATCGCGCTGGGCACCCCAACGGAGCTCAAGGCCCAGATCGGCGACCCTGGCGCCACCACCCTCGAAGAGGTCTTCCTGAGCCTGACCGGCAGAAGCCTCCGCGACTAGCATGACGCGCCCCATCCTGCTCGCGCTCCTGGAGGTCAAACGCTTCATAGCGGACCGGGGCGCACTCGCATTCAGCATCGCGCTCCCCATCATCCTGTTCGCCCTCATGGTCGGCGTCTTCGGCGGCGAGACGTCGTTCAACGCCACCGCGCACGTCACCGACCTCGACCGCGGCCAAGCAGCGAGCGAACTCATCGAGCGCATCGAACAGGTCGAGGGGATCGACGTCAGGCTCTACACGGAGGAGAGGCTGGACGACGCACTCGACCGCTCCGCGGTCCTCACCGGGCTCGTCATCCCGGCGGGGTTCACTGCCGCGCTGGAGGACGGCAGGCCCGCCTCCGTACAGGTCAGGCGCCGCGGGAGCGGGGGCGACGCAGGCCAGATCACGGTTTCCATCGTCCGGGGCGTGGCGGATAGCCTCGCTTCGGAGTACGAGTTGCGGCGTGCGCTCAGCCATCTCGTCAGTGAAGCGACGACGCCGGAGCGCGTCGAGGCCCAGACCGGCATCCTGCTCGCGGAAGCCCTTAGAGAACCGCCTGTCCGCGTCGTCAACCGGGCCCTGGTCGAGCAGGAAGAGGAAGAGGACATCCTGGACCGCATGCTCCCCGGCATCATCGTGATGTTCCTGCTCTTCTCCGTGACGCTGAGCGCCCAGACCCTCATCGAGGAGAGGCGCAACGGCACGCTGGAGCGCCTCCTCACGACCCGTCTGAGCGCGGATGAACTCTTCACCGGCAAGTTCCTGGCGGGCGTCGGCCGGGGCATGCTGCAGACCGTCGTCCTCCTCGTGCTCGCGTTCGTGGTGCTGCGGATCGCCGGCGTGAGCGCGCTGGCGCAGAGTGCCGTGCTGGCGCTCGTCGTCGCCGCGGCTGCCAGCGCGATAGCGCTCGTCATCGCCGCGGTCGCGCGCACCGACGACCAGGCGACCTGGGCCGCGGTGTTCATCACCATGTTCATGACCGTGTTCGGAGGCACCTTCTTCCCCATCGCGAGTTCGGGTGTGCTCGAACTCCTCAGCCGCTTCACCCTCAACCGCTACGCCATCGACGCCTACGAAGGGATCCTCGCCGAGACAGCCACGCTCGGGGACGCTACCTTCGAGATCGCCATCCTCAGCGGCGTCGCGCTCGTGTGCCTCATCGTCGCTCGCCTGCTCTTCCGCTTCTCATCGGAGGCGAAGTGATGCGCCTCCTGCTCCGGCAAGCCCTTCTCCTGTCCGTCAAGGACACACGCCTCTTCTTCAGGGACAGGTTTGCTTTGGGGTTCGCCCTGCTCTTCCCCATCCTGTTCATCGTCGCCTTCTCGCTCGCGCTTGGGGACATCGGGCCGGAGGACGAGCAGCTGCGCATGGCCGTAGCCACCGAGGAGGAGGGCGGCTTCTCACGCCAGGTCATCGACGCGCTCACCGCCACCGACGCGACCGGCGTGGACGAATGGGACCCACAGGACGCCGAACAAGCGGTGCGCGAGGGCAGCCTCCCCGGCTACGTCCTCTTTCCCGCGGACTTCACGCAGCGCATGTTCGGCGGTGGGAGTACTGTGGTCCGGATAACCGACTCCGAGGGCGGCGAGCAGACCGTGCGCCTGACCGGCGAGGACAGCGGCGCCCGGATACTCGTCGTCACCGCGGATGGAGACCCCGAGACCGAGGCTATCCTGGGCGGCCTTGCGCGCTCCATAGCCGGACGCATCGGCACGCTCAGCCTCGCCGCTCGCGGCGTGATAGAGCTCGAAGGCTTCACCGCGTTGGACCTCGCCAGGCTCGGCGAACTCGGCGCGGCGCCGCCGTCGATCGTCTTCACGACCGAGCAGGTGGGGGACGTTGAGCCGTTCAACGCCTCCAACTTCACCCTTCCCGGCTACCTCACGATGTTCGTCTTCTTCGCCGCCGCTCTCGGAGCGGAGGCCATCGCCCGTGAGCGCCAGACCCAGACGCTGGAGCGCCTGCTCGCGAACGGTGTGCGCCGCTCCTCCATCGTCGCAGGCAAGATGCTGGCGAGTCTCTACCGCGGCTTCCTGCAGCTCGCCTTTCTCTGGGTGCTCGGCATCTTCGCGTTCTCCATCGACTTCGGCGAGTCCCCGGCGGCCGTCATCGTCGTCTCGGTGTTCATGGCCGTGGCGTCGTCCGCGTTCGGCGTCATGCTCGCCGCGCTCGTGCACACGGTGAAGAGCGCATCGTCGGCCGCGGTACTCGCCTCGCTGACGCTGGCCCCGCTCGGCGGGTGCTGGTGGCCGCTCTTCATCACGCCGGACTGGATGCAGGCCCTCGGGCGCCTCACCCCGCACGGTTGGGCGAACGACGCGTTCAACAAGCTGATGCTCTTCGGAGCGGAGGGGCAGGACGTCCTCGTCAACATGCTCGCGCTCGCCCTCTTCGCCGCCGGCTTCCTGGTCATCGCTGTCGCACGCTTCCGCACCGTTTCAGCGAACTAGGTTGGGTGTCCTTAGCACGAGACAGCCGTTCGTAATGAGCGTGTCCAACCACGCCTCAACCAGAAGCACCGACGGGTGTTCCACCAGCGGACGTCCGCAAGGTAACCCTTCTTATACCGTGATCAGGCCCTGGACATGGAATCGCTAGCCAGGATACCCAAGGTTCAATCGCCCCTGCTGTTGCAGCTCAGTAACTTGCTCAACTGACAGTACGATTCGCTCTTGTGCAGGTATCGTAGCTTCCACCGCCCGGCCGAACTCTGCTGCATAACTGCCCAGGCTGTCCGGGGCGATGGACAGTGCCGTCATTTCCTCTGGTGTCAGGGTCATTACCATCTCATTCATGGCGTCCTGCAGAAGGTTGTACGCGCGCTCATAGTTGGTCCTGGCGGAGCCATCGCCTAGCTTGATGCTTTGGATCCTGGAAATTTGTACATGTGTGAGAGCCGCACTGATGCAGTGAACAGCGGCGGCAGGGCTGGTTTCTATGGAAGGTTGATCCGACATAATCGCTCCTTAGTCCAGAAGCGGCGGGGGGCCTACACCCGCGCGGGGTTGGGGGGGGGGGGTTAGCGGGCGAGGTGCAGCGGCCGCCCCCCCCCCCCC
>JAPPHT010000052.1:0-19322 GCA_028874795.1 Chloroflexota bacterium | reverse complement strand
CCCCCTGATCCTCTCACCCGCCGCGCCGGGGGTGTTTACTATGCCCGGTTCACCCCAAAAAACCCCCCATTCCCCCCCCCCCCCCGGGGCACACCCCCCGCCGCTTCGTTCGTCTGCTGTGTATCGCGGCCTAGGTCCAGCGGCCGAACGCCCAGCCGCCGCCGGTGCCCGCGGGCGTCCGGTAGACCGGCACGTACTCGATCGTCTCGAAGTTCAGGTCCGTGTCCGCCATCGCCCCGCCGACCACGATCCAGTTCTGTGTCTCCGACGCCGCCGAGTAGAGGTGGTTGCGCGGGATCGTCATCAGCGTCTCAGCGTCCTTCTCCTCCAGCGCCTTCAGCACCGTCCGGTCCAGCCACTCGTCGACGACGAAGTGGCTCAGACCTCCGGAGCCGATGATTGCCACCCGCGCGTCGCTGTCCCAGGAGCGGACCGCATTCGCGACGGCGCGGCCGAACTCGAACGAGCGCTTCGTCGTCGGCTGGTTCGGCGGGTAGCACGTGTTCTGGAAGACGGGCAGTATCGTGCGCGGCTCGTTGTCGAAGAGCCGCTTCACCACGAACGCGAACCCGTGCGGCAGACCCTGCTCACGCGGCTCCGTGGTTCGTACCGAGTCCAGCTCGCCGTTCTCCTTGGGATAGCGCCGCGCTACCTGCCCGCCGTAGGTGTTGTGCAGGTAGGTGAAGTGCGACACGTCAAAGTCGTTGGCGATCATGTGCTCGATCATGTGCCGCCCCAGGTCGGACGCCACCGGCACGTCCAACGCCACGTCGCCATAGCCGTCCGCGATGGCCTGGATGATGTCCGGGTCGCGGAAACCTGCCAGCTTGCGCGGGATGATCGGTACCGACTCGCCCCAGAACACCGAGAAGGTCGGCATGTTGTCCTCGAAGAACCACTCGTCCTGGTCGTCGGAGATGATGACCGTGACGTCCGGCTTCACCTCGTTGAACGTCCGCGCCAGCTCGGCGATCCCGCGCTGGCAGGCGTCCACCTGGGCCGAGAACACCTCGTCCGTCAGCGGCTTCTCCTTCACTGCCGTCGGCACGCGGGCGAGTCCCTCGTCGTAGGGCATCGCCCAGCCTTCAGGCGGAAAGACCAGTTCAGGGTGCCGCAGGTCTCCCTGCGCGTAGCGCGGCCACTGCTCCGCGTTCAACGCGAGCATGGGGCTGTGCGACGTTCCTGCTCCAAGCACTATCTCGGCCATCGTTGACCTCCGTTTGCGCGGAATCTCGCGGACGCGGACGCCCGCCGGAAATCTTGCTCAGTCCGGGTCCGCGCCTAGTCTACCACGCGCCACAAACCACGCGCGCCTCTATCGAACCCTCCGTAGCTCGTGACACGTCTCGACGATGGCTCGCACTTGACACTCCAAGCCTCCCCATGTAGAAACGCAGCACAGCGCCAGACGCATCGTTGTGGCGCTGTTCGTCTGTATGCTCGGCGCCGCAAGCTCAATCAGGTGCGAGCCGAATGCAATGAGGAGGAGAGATGCTCAACGGACAGAGAGTCATTGACATGCACGCCCACACCGTGGCCCCGCCCGAACTGTACGCGGCGAAGGCCACGTTACTTTCCGGGCGCGGTTACCACGGCAAGAGCCCCATCTCGGAAGAGCGCATAGAGCAGTTCGCGCAGAACAACCTCAAGATCATGGACAAGGTCCAGACGGACGTCCAGTTCCTGTCGCCGCGCCCCTTCCAGCTCATGCACTCCGAAAAGCCGGAGGTCATCGTCCACTGGTGGTGCGAGATGAACAACGACGTCATCGCATCCCAGGTGAAGGCGCACCCGGACCGCTTCCAAGGCATCTGCGGCCTGCCTCACGTCTCCGGCGCGAAGGACTCCTCGCACGTCGTCCCCGAACTCGAGCGCTGCGTGAATGAGCTCGGCTTCATCGGCTGCCTCATCAACCCCGACCCCGAAGAAGGACAGGGCGACCCCACCGACCCGAGCCACACCCCGCCGATGGACCACGAGTACTGGTTCCCGCTCTACGAGGCGATGGAGAAGCTGGACGTGCCCGGCCTCATCCACTCCGCCGCCTGCAAGAACCCGCACGAGTCCTACAGCGCCCACTTCATCACCACCGAGACCCAGACTGTCCTGAACCTTGCCCGCCCGTCGAGCAAGGTCTTCGACACGTTCCCGAACCTCAAGATCATCGTTGCCCACGGCGGCGGCTCCGTCCCCTACCAGATCGGCCGCTGGCGCGTCCGCCGCTACAACGACATGAGGAACAACCCGAACCTGGAGGACTTCGACACCAGCCTCCGCAAGATGTACTACGACAGCAACCTCTACACGAAAGAGTCGTTGGACTACTGCCTCCAGGTCTGCGGGCCGGACCGCGTGATGTTCGGCACGGAGAATCCCGGCAGCGGTTCCTCCGTACACCCGGACTTCAAGTGGGAGAAGGGCAAGAAGCTCCCCGCCGGCGACCTCGAAGGCTGGGAGACCGACGACCTCGCCCCCGTGATCCTGAACCAGATCGACTGGCTCACGGACGAGGACAAGTACAACGTCATGGAGGGCAACGCCCGGCGCGTCTTCACCCGGGGCAACTTCTAACCCCTGTTTGCCCCTCAGATGCCAACGGGCGCCTGCTTGAACGGCGGGCGCCCGTTAGTATATTTTTGACTTCGCGCGTCACGCACGCGCCGTAACCGCAGACACCCGGGGAGGGAACACCGATGGCGGACAGAGAACTCATCACGGTAATCGAAGGCCCCAAGGGCCGCGCGGAGGTCTACGAGGTCTCCGAAGGCGGCTCCACGACGTCGGCCACCTCCGGCGTCATGTCCTCCAGCTACGAGGTCGTCTGTGGCAGCACCACCGAGACAGTCATGACCCTCGGTGAGGCGTCCATCGTCGCCCACGAGCTCTCCGGCGCCGACCAATAGGCTGCGCGCAGCACAGCGGCGCTGCGGCGGGTCAGCCCTCGGCTGCCTCCCGCAACGCCGCTATATCTATCTTCCGCATCTGCAGCATCCGCTCCCACACCCGCGTTCGCGCAGGCTCGGGCACGCCCAGCAGTTCACCCAGCGACTCCGGCATTACCTGCCACGACACCCCGAACCGGTCGCGCAGCCAGCCGCACATCTCCTCCTCACCATCTTCACTCAACTGCTCCCACACCGCATCTATCTCATCCTGCGTCTTGCACGTTACCTGCAGCGAGATCGCCGGGGAGAACTGGTACATCGGTCCTCCGTTCAGTGCGGTGAACTCCAGGCCCTCCAACGTGAATGTCATGAGCTGGACAGAGCCTTCCGGCTGTCCTGACACCTCGGCGTCTGGCTCGCCGTAGCGGGTCACAGACGTGATCTCGGAGTTCGGGAAAACTGAGGTGTACAGATTGACCGCCTCTTCGGCCTTGTCGTTGAACCATAGACATGGCGTGATCTTCTGCACAGGAATCTCCTTCTGGCCCAGGTGTATCGCCGCATTGTAACGGCCTACCGCCAGCCGACTCGTCCACGCTGATGGCCTCGCGCCCGCGACCACGCCCGCGCGGGGATGCTACCCTTAACCCTGACCGCGCCATGACATCCCCAGACGGAACGCCCCAGGCCGACGCTTCCCCGGACCGCCCGCCACCCAGCGGACGGAGACGCCTCCTCTTCTTTCTGCTGGCCA
The DNA here is from genome assembly GCA_028874795.1 of Chloroflexota bacterium. Classification (GTDB taxonomy): domain Bacteria; phylum Chloroflexota; class Dehalococcoidia; order Lucifugimonadales; family Australimonadaceae; genus Bin16. The sequence continues at coordinate 15,683 of JAPPHT010000052.1, read as the reverse complement.
TGACGCCGGTGCTCGCGCTCGTCGCCCTGCTCTTCTGGGGTCAGCTGCGCACCGGCGGCAACCCGGGCGGCGTGCTGGAGCACGAGGAATCGAGCGAATCGCTGGTCGCCATCCGCGAGGCGCCCGACTTCGCAGGGTTCGACCTCGTCTCCGGCCAGCCCGTTAACGCCGAGAGCCTGCGAGGAAGCGTCGTCATGGTCGACTTCTGGTCGTCGTGGTGCGCCGCCTGCCGCGTCGAGGCTGCCACGCTCGCCCAGGTCTACCGCGAGTACGAGGGCGCCCCCGTGGAGTTCGTCGGCATCGCCGTCTGGGACCGCCCTACCGACGCTCTCGATCACATCGAAGACTACGACGTCACCTATCTCAACATCCTCGACGAGCGCGGTACGGCCGCTGTCTCTTACGGCGTGCGCGGCGTTCCCGAGAAGTTCTTCATCGATACCGAGGGACGTATCGTCCGCAAGCTCATCGGGCCTATTTCCGCTGACGAGCTTCGCGGCGTGATCGACGGCCTGCTGGCGGCCTCGTAGCGCGATGGTCGACGCGCGCACTCTCCACGAGTCCGTCGCCGCCTGGTATGCGCGCAACGCACGCGTCCTCCCCTGGCGAGGCATCGACGATCCGTACGCCATCCTCGTTTCGGAGGTCATGCTTCAGCAGACGCAGGTTGAGCGCGTCATCCCGAAGTTCCGTGCCTTCCTGGACGCCTTTCCCACGCTCCGGGCACTCGCCGGCGCCCAGCCCGCCGACGTCATCCGGGTCTGGGCCGGCATGGGCTACAACGGGCGCGCCGTCCGCCTGCACAGACTCGCGCGCGACGTGATGGAGCGCCTCGGCGGCGAGCTACCGAGTACCGCCGAGGAGCTACGCAAGCTCCCCGGTATCGGCCCCTACACCGCTGCCGCCGTTGCGTCATTCGCGTACGGCGAGCCGGTCGCAGTGCTCGACACGAACATCTACCGCGTACTGAGCCGCGTCGTGCACGGCGTCGAGGCGCCATCGCGTGACGCGCTCCACCCCATCGCTGAGGAACTCCTGCCGCAGGCGGGCAGTCCCATCACGTCCGCTGACTGGCACCAGGCGCTGATGGACGTCGGCGCAACACTGTGCACGGCGCGCCAGCCTCGCTGCATGCTCTGCCCGCTCCGACCGCACTGCGCCGCCGCGCCGCATCTGCAGTCCGGCAGCGATCCCGCGCTGGCGGAGGCGTCGGTCCCGTACGCACCGCGCCAATCGAGGTTCCAGGGGTCGGCGCGCTACTTCCGTGGACGCATCGTCGGCTACTTGCGGGAGCAGCCTGACACCGGCGTCGATGAGTCCGCGCTTGAAGCAGTCCTCCGCGACGCCGAAACCGCCTCCGGCGCAGCCTGCCCTGTTTCGCTGCCTGACCTCCTCGCGGCACTCGAACGCGACGGCCTCGTCCGCTGCGAGGGCACCCGCGTGCGCCTGCCGTGACGAGCATAGACGGGGGCAGCTTAACGAAAACCCCGGCTGGTGGCGCAGCTTTCGCTGGTCCTGGCAGCCGGGGAGTAAGTCGCAAGGGCTTACGCTCCCTACGCACCCTCAACGTACTTGCGCCTGGCGCGGCTTGTCAATGTGCCCAGCGACACCACAGAGGACACCTACGCCATCCTGTGCATCCTGTCCATCGATGTGAGTAACCCCCGCAGCGGCTCTCGCAGCGACATCCACGGGTCGCCCAGCCGCGCGGCGTCCTCTGCCGTCAGCGCCCAGCGGCGGGTACCGTCGCGCGTGATCCACAAACCACTCACCCAGAACCCGTTCGTACCGCCCTCCGGAGGCACGAAATCGTCAGCGATGTAGCCCTCCAGCCCGTTCGCCTCCCACGCCCCCACCAACTCCCCCGACCGCGCAACGGCCACTGCCTCCGTCCACCAGCAGGCACGCCGGTCGCCCTCCAGGTCCCGCATGCGCCGCAGCAGACGTCGCGCGCGCTCCTCGTCCGGTACGTCTTCGCCTGTCCCGCGACGCGTGATGAGGCTGGACCAGCCGTCGCCCAGCGCCGGGATGCTCAAACCGCCGTCCGATGCCACTGCCAGCGCGCCCAGCGACCGCGACCATTCCACCGCCTTCCCGATAGCGATCGCCAGGTGCGAGCCGCCTTCCTCATCGACATCTGGTGGATCCGGGAAGGACGTTCCGTCCGACAGCTCGACGTCCAGCCCCGCCAGCAGCTCGCGCAGTTGGGCCGCCTTGGCCGGGTTCCGTGTCGCCAGCACCAGCGCCACGCCCATCTCACAGTCTCCCGAACTGCCTCCCGAGCACGTCCGTGGACACCCGGATCACCGTCGGTCTGCCGTGGGGGCAGTGCTGGGGGTTCAACTCTGCTGCCAGTGCCTCGCCGAGCGCCGTCATCTCCTGGTGATCGAGCGTCTGCCCTGCCCGCACCGCGCTGTGGCAGGCGATGGACGCGGCGGTCGACAGGTGTGTGTCTGCACTCTTGCCTCTCGCCGCGAACTGATCGAGCGCCTCCGCCACCAGCTTCGCGGCGTCCACTCGGCGCGCTATCACCGGCACCGCCCGCACGAGCAGCGTATCGTCGCCGAACGGCTCCACCAGCAGGCCGTACCGCTCCAGCACCGCGCGTCCCTCGTCGAGCGCGTCCATCTGTTGCGGCGTCAAGCCCACGGCCAACGGCTCCAGCATGGGTTGCACTTCCGGCGCGCTGTTCGCCCACTGCCGCAGCAGCCGGTAGTACAGCACCGACTCGTGCGCCGCGTGCTGGTCGATCAGATACATGCCATCCGGACCGTCCGCAACGATGTACGTGTTCCCGATCTGCCCCAGCACGCGCAGCCGCGACAGCGGCGACGCCCCGGGCGGCAGTACGAGCGGCGCATGCCCGTCTGCCTCCGCTGGGACAGGTACGGGCTCCGGCAACGGCGTCTGTTCCCGCTCCTGTGTCGTGAAGGTCAGTTCGGGCTGGAGAGACGGCGGAGAAGCAACCGCAGCGTGCGACAGCAGGTCCTCCCCTTCCGTGATGGGTGATGCAGCCAGCAGCGCCTCCCTGACCGCGTGCTGCACGCTGGAGAAGGCGTCTCCCTCGTGGGACAGCCGCACTTCCCGCTTGTTCGGGTGCACGTTAACGTCCACTTCGCCGGGCGGCACGTCCAGGAAGACGACCGCTATGGGGAAGCGGCCCTCCATCAGCAGGCCCCGGTACGCCTCCTCCACCGCGACGCCCACTGCGCGGTGCTGCACCCAGCGGTTGTTCACGAACAGACTGATCCCCGTGCGGTTCGCCCGGTTCTGCTCCGGCGTCCCCACGAGCCCCCAGGCCGGGTACGCGCCCGTCCACGACCCAACGTCGATCATCGCTTGCGCCAGCCCCGCGCCATGCACCGCCGCCACCGCGTCTCGCAGGCTGCCGTTGCCGGAGGTGGCGAGTTGCACGCGGCCGTCTGTCCTGAGCGTGAACTGCACGTGCGGGTTCGCCATCGCCAGGTGGTCCACCGCCTGCCGCACGCGCGCCGTCTCCGCTGCGGCCGAGCGGATGAACTTCAGCCGAGCCGGTATGGTTGAGAAGAGCGCCTCCACCTCGATCGTCGTCCCGGACCCCGCGCCCGCGGCCGCTTGGCGCACGATCTCTCCACCCTCCAGCTCGACCGTCGCCGCCGAGTCGGCATCGGGCGTGCGCGTCGTCATGCGCACGCTCGCCGCCGCCGCGATGCTCGCCAGCGCCTCGCCTCGAAAGCCGAGCGTCCCGATGTCCGCGAGGTCCTCAACCGACGCCAGTTTGCTCGTCGCGTGGCGTTCGAATGCCAGCGCCACCTCGTCCGCCGGGATGCCGCACCCATCGTCCGTCACCCGTATCGAGGCCAGCCCGCCGTGCCGTATCTCGACGCCGATGACGCGAGCGCCCGCGTCCAGCGAGTTCTCCACCAATTCCTTCACGACCGACGCCGGACGCTCGATGACCTCCCCCGCCGCGATCCGCGCCGCGACCCCGGCGGGCAACACCCGTATCCCCACCGCTACGCCTCTCTACCCCGAACCGTCATTCCCGCGAAGGCGGGAATCCAGGGAGCGGCGCAGAGAGCCGCTCGTGGTGAACCTGTCGGACCATCCATCAGAACCCCAGCGCCGCCCCGAGCTGTTTCGCGTTCGCACCGGCGATCAATCTGCCGTCCACCACCGCGGCCGGGCGCTTCCAGTAGCGCGGTTCCTCGACCAGCATCTCCAGCATCCGCTCCTCGGTCAGCGACTCCGGGTCGATACCACTCTTGCGGAACGTCGCCGACCTCGGGTTGAACAGCGCGCTCGGAGGCTCGCCACCCAGCAACGACTCGATCTCCTCGCGGGTGAGACGCTGCTTGAAGAAGTCCCGCTCTGCGAACGTTATCCCGGCCTGCGAGAGCGCCGCCCTCGCCGTCTTGCACGTCCCTCACCCCACCCAGTGGTACAGGGCAACGCCAGCCATCAAGCACCTCCGAATCCAGTCAACTCATAGTACGCACACGCCTCGCGCCCGCGCCAGCGAATCGCTCCTCGATTGCTGCGCCTTGCCCCCCAAACTCCGTGCCACGGGGCATAACCGCTCACCACCGCTCATCCTGCTTATATCCACCTCCGGGTTTCACCCTCTGCTCACTCTGTCCGGACCGCTCAGAACCGCTCATTGCCGCGCAAGACCCGCCCATAACCGCTCCGAATCGCTTCTGCCCACGGACCGAGACTGCGTGTGCGAGCGAACAGCCGCATCCGCGACGGAGACAACGTACCCGCTCGATGGGTATCGGCGAAAGGGGCCGGTGTCACGCGTTGCCGAACGCTCCGCGCTCCCCTACCATGCCGCCCGCTATGACCGACCTTGCACTGCTCGCCGCCCGCTGGGCGCACGCCATCGCCGCCGTGGCATGGGTGGGAGGCGGCCTCTTCTACCTGTTCGTCCTGCGCCCCGCGGTCCAGAGCGGTTCGCTCTCCTCCGACAGCGCGCGGGCCGCCACGGAACGGTTCGGCGGACTCGTGAAACTCGCGATGTGGACACTTGTCGTCACCGGCGCGGTCCTCTTCTTCACGCGGATATCGGAGCCGACCGCCACCGCGCGCTACGTCACCGTGCTCGGCCTCAAGGTGGCGCTCTCCGCCTGGATGTTCTTCATCGCCATACGCCGGCGCAGGCGCATCGCGGAGGCCGTCGCTGTCCGGCCCGGCCGCATACGCGCCATCGCCGGGGCACTCGGCCACGTCAACACGGTCGTCGTCCTGGGGATCGTCGTCTTCCTGCTCTCGGACGTGCTGCGCTACATCGTCGAGCAGGAGCTGGCGGGGTAGGAGAGTCAGCCCGCTCTGAGGCGGGTCCACACGAGCCCATCGACGTGTTCGAAATGAGCGTCGGCTGAAACGAGTTCGGCGCCCGTTTCCATTACGTGCGCCGCGATCCAGACGTCGTTCGTCGGGATGGGGCGGCCCTTCGCCCGCAGGGACGCTGCTATCCTGCCGTAGCGGTCTGCCGTGACCAGGCCAACGGGCACGAAGGACACGCGGGGGCTGTCGAGGAAGGCTCTCAGCTGAGCAACATTCTGCTCGAAGTATGCGCCCCACCGGAACCCGTAGAGCAGTTCTCCCACAACGACGGCTGAGAACAACACATGCTCAGCCTCGCGTACGAGGTCCGCAGTCTGCCCGTGGCCGCGCACTAACAGCGAGTAAGCGTTGGAGTCCAGGAGGATCCTCATTCCCAGGCCGACTCGTCGATAGTCTCAAAGTCCTCTATGGCAGCGTTCACCGCGTCTGCCTCCTCAGCCGTCCAGCTACCTATGAATTCGTCCAACTCGTTACCGATCTTGTCTGTTTTCTCGCCACCATCCGAGAGGCCTGCACCCTTCCGCATGAGCTTCAGGGCAGCCTCGTTCAGGGATATGCCCTCTCGTGTCGCGAGGCGTCGCATGCTGTCGCTCAGCGCGTCGTCGAATCCCCTGACTGTCAATTGGTTCATATGCAACCTCTGCGAGTCACGGAATGAGTCATTCACGACTCATTCTATCGAATCGCGACGTGCAGTGCCTGGGTCAGAATCACTCCGGTCCGCCGTTTCTGTATCATCTCAGCACCGCCCACCGTAGCCCACATCCCCCATGCACCGCGATCTGATCGACATCCTCGCCTGCCCCGTCGACAAGGCCCCGCTCGCGCTCGCCGTGGAGCAAGCCGATGGTGATGACGTCGTCAGCGGCCTGCTCACATGCACCGCGTGCGATGCGGCCTACCCCATCCAGGACTCGATCCCCAACCTTCTCCCACCGGGCTACCCGGGCTGACCCTCTGTTCTTCTCCCCATTCACCTGTTAACGCCCCTTGACAATCGAAATCTGTTGCCTATACTCCCTTATCGAGTTAGGGCATACTAACTTAAGCGCACAGGTCAACCTAACACCCATCAAGGAGACACACGTCATGCGATCCCTCATCCCCTCTGGACGGATGCTCGCACTTGCAGCATTCGTCATCGTCGTCGCAGCCATGGCTGCCTGCGGCGCCGACCCCACCGCGACGCCAACAGCACAGCCCCAGGCAACGCCTACGCCGGCGCCGCAGGCAGGCGGTTCGCTCGTCATCTACTCAGGGCGCGGCGAGAGCCTCGTCGACCCCATCATCCAGCAGTTCGCCGACGTGACCGGCATCGACGTGGAGGTCAAGTACGGCGGCACAGCGTCGCTCGCCGCCACGCTCCTCGAAGAAGGAACGAACAGTCCCGCGGACGTCTTCTACGCGCAGGACCCGGGCGGACTTGGCGCTGTCGAGTCTCTGCTTGCCCCCCTGCCCACTGACATCCTGGAACGCTCACCGGAGTGGGCCCGCTCCCCGCAGGGCCTCTGGGCCGGGGTCTCCGGCAGGGCGCGCGTCCTCGTCTACAGCCCGGACCGCGTGCCGGAGGACGAGCTTCCGGCCGACGTCTTCGAACTCACGGACCCGAAGTGGAAGGGTCGCATAGGCTGGGCGCCCACGAACGGCTCGTTCCTCACCATGGTCACCGGCATGCGGGAGCTGTGGGGCGAGGAGAAGACCGCGGAGTGGATCAGCGGCATGGTCGAGAACGATGCCGTCATCTATCCCAAGAACACGCCGCAGGTCGCCGCCGTTGCCGCGGGCGAGATCGACATCGGGCTCGTGAACCACTACTACCTCTACCGCTTCATATCGGAGGAGGGCGAGGACTTCGCCGCACGGAACTACCACCCGTCCGGCGGCGGCCCCGGTGCGCTCGTGATGGTCTCCGGCGCGGGCATCCTCGGCACTGCGGAGAACCGCGACAACGCCGAGCGCTTCGTGGAGTTCCTCCTGGGCGCGGTCGCCCAGCAGTTCTTCGCGGGCCAGACGTTCGAGTACCCCCTCGTCGAAGGCGTGAAGGTCAACCGGCTCCTCACTCCCCTCGATGAGATTGCGAGGCCCGACATCGCACTCGCAGACCTCGCCGACCTCGATGGCACAACCGCGGTCCTGCGCGAACTCGGCGCGCTCCCGTAGCATCTTCCGTTGCCCCGGCGTCGATCCTCCCCGGCGCCGGGGCGCTTCCTCGCACCGTGCCATCGCTGGACCTCGCTGGCGCTCCCCATTGCAACGGTCGCTCCCAGCGTGAAAGATAGCCGCAGTGCAGAGCGTAACGAATACCTCCCAGGAGCAGGACAAGGTCCGGGCCGCCAGGATGCCGCCCGTCTTCATCTGGCTGCCCTCCGCCGTCATCGGACTCCTCATGCTCCTGCCGCCTGTCTACCTCCTCGTGCGGACGCTCGAGTCCGGCACAGCGGGCCTGGACGTGCTGCTCAGCATGCGCACGCTCGGGATCCTGCTCCGCACCGTGCTCCTCGTGGGCATCGTCACGACGGCCTGCGCCGTCCTGGGCGTTTCGCTCGCATGGCTGACGCTCCGCACGAACATGCCCTTCCGACGAACGTTCGGGATGCTCACCGCCCTCCCGCTCGCCATCCCCAGCTACGTCTTCGCCCTGCTCGTCATCACCGCGCTCGGGCCGAAGGGCATGGTCCAGGGATGGCTCGAACCGCTCGGGGTCGACCGTCTGCCATCCGTCTTCGGCCTGCCCGGGGCGGCGCTCACCCTCACGCTGCTCTCATTCCCATACGTCATGTTGCCGGTCAAGGCCGCGATGCAGCGCATGGACCCAGCGATGGAAGAAGCTGCCCGCAGCTTGGGAAGGTCGTCCACGGAGGCGTTCTTTTCCGTAACCTTGCCGCTACTCCGCCCGGCCATCGTCGCTGGTTCGCTGCTCGTTGCGCTCTACACGCTGAGCGACTTCGGCGCCGTCTCGCTGCTGCGCTACCAGACGTTCACCTGGGTCATCTTCATCCAGTACGAGACCGCGTTCGACCGCAGCATCGCCGCCGCGCTTTCGCTCGCGCTGACCGCGCTGGCGATCGCGCTCCTCATCGCGGAGAGCCGAACGAGGGGCAGCGCCGTCTACCACCGCATCACGCCCGGGGCGCAGCGCACACCGCACGTCGCTCCGCTGGGGCGCTGGCGGTGGCCGGCTGCGCTCTACGCCGCCGCGGTCGTCTTCCTCTCGCTCGCGGGGCCGATAGCCCTCCTCGTCTACTGGGTCGTGCGAGGCGTCACCGCCGGCGAGCCGCTCGACCTCCTCTGGAGCAACACGCTCAGCACGGTCTACGTTTCGGCCCTGGCCGCGGGCGCCGCTGCGGTCGCGGCCACGCCCGTCGCGCTGCTCACCGTGCGCTATCCCGGCTGGGTCTCCTCGATGCTCGAGCGCCTCGCCTACGTCGGCTTCGCTCTGCCCGGTCTCGCGGTCGCACTCGCCTTCGTCTTCTTCGGAGCGTCCGTCCTCACGCCGGTCTACCAGACGACGTTCCTCCTCGTGACAGCCTACGTGGTTCTCTTCCTCCCGGCGTCTGTCGGGGCGACGCAGAGTGCGCTCAGGCAGGTCAGCCCGCGACTGGAAGAGGCTGCCCGCAGCCTCGGCAAGACGCCCTTCCATGCCTTCCGGCTCGTGACGCTGCCGATGCTCTCGAAGGGCATCGCCGCCGGGGCCGCGCTCGTCTTCCTGCTGACGATGAAAGAGCTCCCCGCCACGCTCATCCTCAGCCCGACCGGCTTCCGCACGCTCGCCACGTCCGTCTGGAGCGCGGCATCGGAGGCGTTCTTCGCCCGCGCCGCCATGCCCGCCATCCTCCTCATCATCGCCGCCGGCATCCCCACCACTCTCCTCATCCTCCGGGAGCAGGAGGAACGATAAGAGCGCCCACTGGCCCGTCATTCCCGCGGAAGCGGGGACCCAGGTGACCGACAGGTCAGGCCCCCGGTACTCCACGCCCCAGGGCCCTCACCCCAGCCCTCTCCCTCAGGAGAGGGAGCCAGGCGGCGCCCGGAAGCAGCCCGTGACGTGGTCGTTGACGAGGCCGACGGACTGCATGTAGGCATAGACGATGGTCGATCCAACGAATTTGAAGCCGCGCTTCTTCAGGTCCGCGGAGAGCGCGTCGGACTCCGGCGTCGTGGCGGGGACCATGTCGCCGGTCAGCACGTCCGGCCTCGGCAGCGCCCCGCCGAAGAAGCCCCAGAGGTAGGCGCCGAAGCTGCCGAACTCGCCTTTCACCTCGACGAACCGCTGGGCATTGTGGACGATGGCGCGCAGCTTCAGCCGGTTCCGCACGATGCCGGGGTCCTGCAGCATCCGCTCGATATCGGCATCGCCCATGAGAGCGACACGCTCCGGGTGGAAGCCGTCGAACGCGCGCACGAACGCCGCGCGCTTGTGGAGTATCGTCCGCCACGACAGTCCGGCCTGCGCCGCCTCCAGCGCCAGGAACTCGAACAAGGTGCGCTCGTCGTGGGTGGGGACGCCCCACTCCTCGTCGTGGTAGCGGAGCATCAGCTCGTCGCTCGGCCACGGGCAGCGGGGGCGTTCGTCGACCGTCATTTATGCCTGTCAGCCTCGTTAGTTCGATCCAACGGGTGTAGTCCAATCCTTGAACTCGAGCCTCGTCCTGATCTGCATATCCACCCGCATGGTCAGGAGGAAGGTCGTAAACGCTCGGTAGGAGTCCCGTCCGCCGCTCGCCACATCATCGAGAAAAGCATGGCCGGTGTCGATTACCTCATCGCCGGCATACAACCAACACGCACGCAGTCCGCTCAAAAGACGGTCTCTCATTGTCCTGTCGTCGGGACTCTCAAGTACCGCACGGGCCAACTCGGAGAGGACCGCGTAGGCCTCGTACTTTCGCTCCAGCCGTCCTTCCTCGCGCCTGTCCCGTCGCTCAGCGCCCCAGCGGTACAGGCTGACGAGGACACCGATGAGCGCCACAGCCGGAAGCAGCGCGGGGAGAAGTATCTCGGTGAGTGACACGCTGGCCTACAGTTTTTCGAGGCGCATCACGCCGCTCGCAACGGCGCCCAGGATGCCGATGCCGATGAACCACGCGATAACCGATTCAGGGACCCACGAGAGCTGTATCACGTAGCCGAAGACGATGCCAACGAACAGCAGGATCACGCTGATCGTGAACACGCGGTTGAGGAACGCCTCCGTAAACATTCCTGCTCTCTTACCATTCCTGAACACGTCGACCTCTTCAACCCTTCAGCCGGGAATGTGGATCTTCTCTATATCTAACGTAACGCGGATGTTCAACGGTGTCAACTACAGCGTGTCACCGGTAGCCGTCCAGAGTTGATGAGCCGAATGCTCTCGCGTTGTCATTCGGAGCGGAGCCGAGGAATCTTGCGGGCAACCGCCCCGCACTCCCGAATGCCTCCTGAGAGATGTTTCGACTCCGCCCCTGGCTCCGCTCAATACGACAAGGTGAAGCGCCCTTCGGTCAACAGAGATCCCCCGACTCTGAACGAATGCTGTCACCCGAGCAGAGACATCCCGCAGGGTCTTCACTCGCGCCCCGCCTATGCTACCGAGGTGATCTCGATACCCGCCTCTTTCGCGGAGCGCTGGAGCGTGAGCGTCGTCGTGATGGCGAGGATCCCGTGCGCACCCGCCTTGGCCAGCACGTCCGTGCTCATGGTCTTGAGCGCCGCTGCTTGTTCGCCCGTCACGCCCAGCTCAGCAGCGACGCCGTCCATGTCGCGCACGAACCGCGCGCGCAGAGCCTCGTCGCGCCGAAGCTCGAACAGCGCTTTGTTCAAGGGGTACGTCTCCAGCGTCGGGTACGTGTAGAACTCGTACCCCTGGCCCTTGAACTCGAACCCCCCGAACTTCGGTATGTCGCGGGGCTCCTGGCCGCGACCGCCGCGGTCCGGGATGAAGCGCATGACGCCATGGCCGTGGTGAGACGTCGGCTGGTAGCTGAGCAACTCGCCTCGCTGGTTGCCGGTCGCCCCGAGCATGATCAGCCACGGCAGAAGCTCCGTATTGCCGACTTCGTCCAGCTGCTCGCCGCTGAGCTCCAGCAGCGAGTCCGGCCTGCCCTCCTCGAGCTCCTGGATGACCCAGTGGTCGAACTCGTACTCCGGGTAGAAGTACTTCCACGTGCCCGGGTAGTGCGACAGCCCGCCGCTCGCGAGGATCGCCACCTTCTCCGGCCGCGCCTCGATCACCTTGCGCATCGCCTCGCCGACCTGGATGCAGCGGTGCGTGGTCGGCAACGGCGGCAGGTAGACGTTCACGAACATCGGCACGATGGGGATCGCCCTGCCCTGGTGGATGTACTCCAGTGGCGTGGCGAACGCGTGGCCCAGTAGCGCCTCGTGCGCATACGCAAGGTCTATGCCCTCGGCCACGAGGCCGTTCAGCAGCGCCGTTGCCATCTCCTGGTGGATGGGCACCTCGTACTCGTGCCCCGCGAACTCCGCGGTTGCCGTATCGCCCGTGATGATCGCGAACGCGGGAACCGAGCCCGGGAAGAACGTCTCCACGTGGTCGATACCGATGAGGATGAACACGTCCGGCTGTGTCTCGTCCAGCTCACCCCCGAGGACGCCCATCGCGTCTATCCCGGCCTGCAGCTGCGCCTGGTCCTCCTGCGGAGGCCTCGTCAGCAACTGCGGCGCGTGCACCGATCCTGCGGCCCAGACGATCTCTCCCATGCGACTTTCTCCTCGTCCTGTTGTTTCATCATTCCCGCCCCATTCCGACACTCCCGCCCCATTCCGTCATTCCCGCGAAGGCAGGAATCCAGAGTGACCGTCAGGTCACGCTCCTCACCGTGAGTGAGGGTATCTGCTCACGAGCGGCGCACGCAACGGGAGTATGCACGCCGAGACGCTACTCCGAAAAAACGCCGAAAACCGGCTCAAAAGGGCTCATTCGGCGTTCTTCACTCGTGGAAGCGGGTGTCCTCGTGACCCTCCGAGGGGTTAGAAGGGGCTCATCCGATGTGTTTTTCTGAGCCCTCTCGAGCCTTTCTGAGCCCTCTGTTGCCGCTGGACAACTGTTCCAGTAAACCGAGGCCGCCGTGTGCACCGCGCCGCCGGAGACAGCGTACGCGGGCAAGCGGCCTCCGTGAAAGGGGTGAATGTCACATGCGTATCAACTACAATGTGACGCATCAGAGTCTGAGCGAGGTCGTCGGTGGGAACGTTCAATTGGCCACTGCGCATATCCAGCATGGACGGGCAGCGCTCTCGTGACATCGAAGCAACGGTCGACACCGGGGCGGCCTACACCACGCTGCCCGCCCACTTGCTGCGTGAACTGGGGGTTGCACCTTCCGGTAAGCGCCGGTTCCAGCTCGCCGACGGGCGGCGGGTCGATATGGACTTCGGACAGGCGCGGGCCACGATAGGCGGCGAGAGCGTTGTAACCCTCGTTATCTTCGGGGAAGGTGACGGTCCTGCCTTGCTTGGCGCCTACACGCTTGAAGGCCTTGCCCTTGCGGTGGACCCAGTGAAGCAACAGCTGGTCCCCACGCACATGATCATGTACCTGGCCTCCCGGGCCACGCACCGCCCTATCTGGGCGTCCACGTGACGATGGCCTGCCGTCGCGGGGCCACGCCTCGGACCACCCAGCCGTCGGGTGTCTCTTCCAGCAGTTCGTCCGCCGCGGCGCGCAGCCGCTCGTCGGCTTCGGTGCCCTCGCTCACGCCCAGGCGGCGGCGCAGCTGCTCCAGCGCGGCGTGACGGTCAACGTCGAGCACTGCCGCCTCCAAGCTGGCCATGGTCACGTCGGGGAAGATGTCCATCGCCCAGAGCAGTTCCAGCACGTCAGGCAGTCCCGGCAGAGGCGCCGGGGCAGAGCCGTGTACCCGCTCGAAGAACGGGACCTCCAGCGCGCCCGGCGTCTCCATCATCTCCACGAGCACGACGCGGTCCCTGGCGTACTCCTGCGCCTTCGCAACGAAGGGCGCCGCGTCCGGAACGTGGTGCAGCACCAGTGAACAGAGCACCACGTCCGCCGCGGGCGCCTCCGCGTCTTCCCACGGCTCGTTGATAACGGTGATGTTGCCGAGCCCCGCCTCTGCCGCGCGCTGATTGAGCGTCTCGACAGACTCCGCGGACGGCTCCACCACGGTGACGTGCCGGGCCCGCGTCGCGAGCGGCAGTGCGTAGCGTCCGGCGCCTCCGCCGACGTCGAGTACGTCCGCATCCGTCCTCAGCAGGGCGTAGAGGCCGTTCAGCACGGGGTCGTCCGTGCGGTACGGGTCCAGGGGCCTGTTCGAGTAGTTGAAGGTGCGGTGGCCATGCCCGTGCCCGTGTCCATGACCATGGCCGTGACCGTGCCCACCCCCGAACGCAGCGGCGTCGCGCTCGTGCGCTTCGATCCGTTCGCGCCAGGCTTCGAATATAGATGTCATGCTTGCAGCACCTCGAAACACCGGTGATATGACGGTCACTCTGGATCCCCGCCTTCGCGGGAATGACGGAGGTTAGTTCAGCGCGGCGCCGCCGTCCACGATCATCGTCTGGCCCGTCATGAAGTCGCTGTCCGATGACATCAGGAAGACACCGGCGCCTGCGAGGTCCTCCGGACGCTCGACCCGCTTGATGGCGCGGTCGGGCACGCGTCCCTGGTAGTTCGACTCGTCGCGCTCCGGGTCGCTCGCCGTCGAGCCCGGCGCTATCGAGTTCACCGTGATGCCGAACTCGCCGACCTCCCGCGAGAGCGTGCGCGTCATGCCGACCACTGCCCCCTTCGACGCAACGTACTGCGTCGACGAGCGCCCCGAGAAGAACGTGCCGGAGCTGATGTTGACGATCTTCCCGTAGCCGCGCGCCTTCATGTGCGGCAGCACCGCGCGGCAGCAGAGGAACGGCCCGCGCACGTTCACCGCCATCACGCGGTCCCACTCCTCCGCCGTGATCTCCTCCACGGTGCCGCGCGTGATCTGCGGACGCTGGAAGACCGCCGCGTTGTTCACGAGGCCGTCGATGCGCCCCCACTTCTCGAGCGCCGCCTGCGCCATCGCCTCGGTCGACTCGTGGTCGGAGACGTCGGTCGGCACCGCGATCGCCTCGCCGCCCGCCTCCCCGATCTCCGCAGCCGTCTTCTCCGCGGCGGGGCCGTTGACGTCTGCGATGACCACCCTCGCGCCCTCCTCCGCGAACCGCATCGCGAACGCGCGCCCGATGCCCTGCGCTCCGCCCGTCACGATGATCACCCGCTCGTCCAGCTTGCCCATGCGACTGCCTCTCTTCCTCATTCGTCATTCCCGCGAAGGCGGGAACCCAGGGTGCGCGACAGCGCACGCGGTGGGGTCAGGGCTGGGTGGTGTGTCATGTCGAGCAAGTCCGCGCTTCAGCGCGCAACATCCTCTCGGGGAGAACCCGTGAGTAACGGACGCCTCCCGAGAGATTCCTCGACTCCGCTGGCTCCGCTCGGAATGACAACCCAGATCCCCTAGTGCACTGCGACGCCGCCGTCGACGACGAGCGTCTGTCCGGAGATGAAGTCGCTCTCCCCCGACATGAAGAAGATGCCCGCGCCGACGAGGTCCTCCGGCATCTCGATGCGCTTGATGGCCCGGTTCGGGATGCGCACCGCGAAGTCTTCCATGTCGTGCTCTTCCGTCTCGCTCGCCGTCAGCCCCGGCGCTATCGAGTTCACCGTGATGCCGGACGGTCCGGCCTCGCGCGCCAGCACCCGCGTGAACGCGATGACACCGCCCTTCGACGCCACGTAGTGGACGAGGTTCTCGCGCCCGTTGAAGAACGTGCCGGAGCTCATGTTGACGATCTTGCCGTAGCCCTGCTCCTTCATGTGCGGCAGCACCGCCCGCGAACAGAGGAAGACGCCCTTCAGGTTCACCGCGAGCATCCGGTCGAACTCGTCCAGCGGTATCTCCTCCAGGGGCGCGCGCGTATGGCGCACGCGCAGGGCGATGGCCGCGTTGTTCACGAGACCCGTGATCTTCCCGAAGCGCGACAGCGTCTCCGCCGCCATCATCTCCGTCTGTGCCTGGTCCGACACGTCGACCGTGAGCGCGAGCGCCTGTCCGCCCTCCTGCCGCAGCTCCTCCGCCGAGCGCTCGGCTTGCTCGCCGTTGATGTCGGCCAGCACGACGGACGCGCCCTCCCGCACGAACCCGCCCGCGAACGCCCGGCCGATGCCGGCCGCTCCGCCCGTCACGATGATCACCCGGTCATCCAACCGTCCCATACGCTCTACTCCTGTCTCATCCCCGCGCCCCACCCGTCGTTCCTGTGGAGGCAGGAAACCTCGCAGCCCTGAACGCGGTGCGTAGCACCCGTCATTCCCGCGAAAGCGGGAAGGTGAATTCACATTCGAAGTGCAACACCTG
>JAPPHT010000071.1 GCA_028874795.1 Chloroflexota bacterium | reverse complement strand
AGCGAGGGGCGTCTGAGTCGGGTGGCGACCGCGTTCGTCATTCCCGCACAGGCGGGAATCCAGAGTGCGCGGGCAGCGCACGCGGTGGGGTTGTGGGAGGAGGGGGCCACCTGCCTGCCACGGCCTTGGTGCTCTTTGCATACCCCTGCCAGCCCTTGATGGGGGAAGGTCAGAGCTTGCCCCGCACTTGATGCGGGGATGGGGGTGGACCGGAGGGGTGAGAATGAGGGTGCTCCGGCGCTGTTTGGCTCCCTCTCCTGGGGGAGAGGGCTGGGGTGAGGGCCCTGCGGGGGCGGTGTGGACGGGCTACGCAACGGTCTTCTCCTGGGGAAGAGGGCTGGGGTGCGGGGCCCGCAGTTGCGCCTCGTACGGCGGACGCAACACGCCGCGCTCCGTGATGATCGCGGTGATGAGCCGCGCGGGGGTCATGTCGAACACCGGGTTCCAGACGTCCACGCCCTCTGCCGCGATGCGCTGCCCCGCCAGCGATGTGACCTCCACGGCAGGGCGCTCCTCCACCGGGATGTCTGCTCCGCTCTTCACGTCCAGGTCGACGGTGGAGAGCGGAGCGGCGATATAGAACGGGATGCCATTGGCCGCCGCCAGTTCGGCCAGGCTGTACGTCCCGATCTTGTTCGCTGTGTCTCCGTTCGCGGCGATGCGGTCTGCGCCGGTCACGACCGCGGCGACGCCGCCGGATGCCATGAGCGCGCCCGCCGCTGAGTCAACGATCAGAGTGGCGTGTATGCCGAGCCGGGCGAGCTCCCATGCGGTGAGGCGCGCGCCCTGCAGCCAGGGGCGGGTCTCCGTGCAGAAGACCTGTACCCGCTTGCCGGAGTCCCACGCGGCGCGGATGACGCCGAGCGCCGTGCCGTAACCCGCCGTGGCGAGCGCCCCGGTGTTGCAGTGCGTAAGGATGGCCCCGGAGTCAGGCATGAGCGCGGCCCCGTTCCGTCCGATTGCCCTGTTGGACTCGACGTCCTCTTCGCGCATGGTGTGTGCGAGTGCGAGGATGCGTTCGGCTGCCTCGGCGGGCGTGCTGCAGGTACGCGCAACGCCCATGCTCCGCTCCACCGCCCACGCGAGGTTGACCGCTGTGGGGCGTGCCGCGGCTATCCGCTCCGCCTGAGCATCCAGCTCACCGAGAAACGCAGGCATGGTGGGAACTTCGATGCTGTGCGCAGCAAGCGCCATCGCGTAGGCAGCGGCGATGCCGATGGCGGGCGCGCCTCGCACGCGCATGGCGCGGACCGCTTCGATGGCGCCGGCCACGTCGCGCACAGTCACCCACTCCTCGCGCGCAGGCAGTTGCGTCTGGTCAAGCAGGAGCAGATGTCCGTCCTGCCAGACGATGGGTTGGAGTTCCTCAGCGATAGTGGGTAGGTGGCTCACAGTTGCTGTCCACGGGCGTGCTGAACAATGCTATGGGTGTGGCGACGGGGTGTCAAAGCCCTGGCGCGCATCCACCAGTGTCCCCGCCCGAGATGAACGTACATGTGAAAGGGAGCCGTCCTGGAACGGCTCCCTCTCATCCTCGATACCTGTGTCGCGGAGCACTCTGTCAGCCGAGCGCCTCCATCAACCCGACGGTCCCCCAAGCTCAATCTCGCACGCCTGGGCCGCCGCGAATATGCTGAAGATGGCGGTCTCGTCGGCTTCTCCGGAGAAGAGCTCCGTGAGGCCTTCCTCACCGCCGAGTTGCTCTAGGAGGCACTGCGCGGCCGCCGGATCGATCATCGCACCGCTGCTCTCCGCGAACGCGGCGGCCTCTTCCTCCGTCAGGCACAGTTGCATCTGGATGGCTCCGCCGAAGAGAGCAGCAGGGTTCTCCGGCTCCCCACCGATCCCGAGTATGGCAGGGTTCTCCATCGCGAGAGCGGTGATACAACTGCGCGTTTCGGCGCTCAGTCCACCGGCTTCCCCAGACATCATCGCGACGCTGATGCCGATGACGTTCTCAGTTGCGAGACAGTCGATCGGGAAGTCTGCGCTGTCTGTGGGAAGGCCCGCCAGGGGCATGCCCTGAACGGCATCGGAGGCGCCTTCGCCGAAGATATCGCGTATACAGGAGACTTCACTCTCGGAAAGCACGGCCATGAGGTCGCCCACGGTGGTGCTTTCCGTGATGACGAGGTCTTGGACGGAACCTGCCTCAGGCTCGGGCATCGTGGTGTCCGGGGCTGACTCCGGCGTTGCCGTCGGGGGTACCGGTGTTGGGGTGGGAGGGAGCGGGGTCGGCGTGGCCGTGGGCGTCGGTGTTGGTGTTGGCCGGGGTGTCGGGGTGGCTGTCGGTTCAGGGTCGCCGCAGGCGGCGGCGAACGCTGCGAACAAGAGGAGCACCATCGTGATGGAGATTGCGCTGCGCACGCTGGCGCGGAGGGACATGCGGACGGTTGTAAGCATAAGGATACTCCCCTGTCTTCGACTATCGAGGGCACGCCTCTTGGTCGTATCTCTATTGTACAGGGCGGGAAAGCTGCCCCTACAACGGAAACGCTCTGCGTTTTTCCATTGATGCCTGACGAAAAGGGGCAATGGCGACGGGGTACGAGGCTCTGAGAACGCATTGCCCGGCGTGGACTATCATTGCGGCGTCCCCACCGGGGTATGCGTCGTGCAGCTCACAAACCTGACACTCACCAATTTCCGCTCCTATCGGCAGTTGGACCTCGCGCTGGAGCCTGGGCTGACCGTCATCAGCGGGGAGAATGGGCAGGGCAAGAGCAACCTGTTGGAGGCGGTATACCTGCTCGCCATCGGTAAGTCTTACCGTGCGGTCGCAGAGCGGGACGTCGTGTCGTGGCCGGCGGCGGAGGCTGGCGCGTACGCGATCGTTGCCGCGACATTCGAAGGGCCCCACGGTCCGCTCGAGCTGCGCGTGGGCCTGGACTGCAGGGACGGAACTGGCATCGTCAAGCATGTGCGCGTGAACGGCGCGCCGAAACGCGCATCCGACCTTGTGGGCATGATGGGCGCAGCGCTCTTCGCGGCAGAGGATATCGACCTCGTGTTCGGGGCTCCCCGGGGACGCAGGCGCTACCTAGACGTGCTGCTCGCACAGGTGTCGCGCAGCTACGTCCGGACGCTGTCGCGGTACCAGCGGGTGCTGGCGCAGCGAAACACGCTGCTGCGCGCTCTGCGGGAGCGGCGGGCGCATGAACAGGAGATGGCGTTCTGGGACGACGCGCTGGTGAAGGAGGGCGCAGCCCTGCTGGAAGAGCGCTGGTCGTCCATGGGCAGCCTCGGACAGCATGCGGCTGCCGCGTTCGAGCGGCTGTCATCGCAGGACACCCTGTCGGTTGCGTACGTGGGGACGGCTGAAGGGCCGGAGGACGGAGATGCAGCGGGCGCGCTGCGTGAGGCGCTGCGCGCGTCTCGGGACCAGGAGCGTGCGCGCGGCATGACGTTGGTTGGGCCGCATCGCGACGATCTTCGGTTGTTGCTGAACGGAGTGGAGGCGCCGCGGCATGCGTCTCGTGGCCAGGCACGGCTCGCGGCGTTGGCGCTGCGGCTCGGGGAGGCGCGTCTGCTTGCCGAGCGCCGGGGCGATCCCCCGGTGCTGCTCCTGGACGACGCGTTGTCGGAGTTGGACGAGCGCCGGCGGATACTCGTTCTGGAAGAGGCGTGTTGCTATCCTCAGGCCATCGTGACGACTGCCGACCCGAACGTTCTGCCTGAAGCCTTCCTGCATCGAGCCCACCGGATGCGGACCCATGGAGGAGAAGTGCTCAAAGAGGAAGCCGCATGAGCGAGGCGGGAAGGCAGGCGATCGGTGTCTCAGGCGTGCACAAGCGCTTCGGCAACGTCGAAGCCCTCCGGGGCGTGGACCTCTCCGTGGGGCAGGGGGAGATATTCGGGTTCCTTGGCCCGAACGGCGCCGGGAAGACCACCACGATACGCGTCCTGACGGGGTTCATCCGCGCCGACCTGGGGGGCGCCCGGGTGATGGGGATGGACGCCTGGAGCGAAACGGTCGCGATCAAGGCGAGGCTCGGCTTCCTCCCCGACGTCGTGGCGTTCGCCAGCGGCTTCACGGGACAGGACTTCCTGAACTACGTGGCAAGCCTGAGGGGCCTCAGAGGCAGGCTCGGCCGCCAGGCGGAGCTGCTGGAGCGCCTGGAGCTGTCGGAGGCTGCACTCAGGCGGAAGGTGAAGGGCTACTCATCCGGCATGGCGAAGAAGCTGGCGCTCGTTCAGGCGATGCAGCACGACCCGGACGTGCTGATCATGGACGAGCCGACCGAGGCGCTCGATCCGCTCATGCGGCAGGAGTTGTTCGCGATCATACGGGAGGCGCGGGACAGGGGAGGCACGGTGTTCATGTCGTCCCACGTCCTGTCCGACGTGGAGGAGGTCTGCGAGCGGGTGGCGCTCATCCGCGAAGGCCGCATCGTGGGGACGGGGTCGGTGGAGGCGCTCCGCGAGGGCAAGGCGCGGACGATGGAGGTGGAGTTCCGCCAGCCGCCCACCGGCGGGCTCTCCATTCCAGGCGTAGAGGTGTTGTCACAGGAAGGCACGAAGTGGGAGTTGGCCGTCTCCGGCGACACCAATGAGGTGCTGCGGGAGCTGGCGAAGCACGACGTGGCGGACATGACCTATGAGCGCCTGAGCCTGGAGGACCTGTTCATGGGCTTCTACGGCGAGGGCGGGGGCAGGGAGTTGGCCGGTGGTTAGCGTCTTCGCGCACACGCTCCGCTCGCACCGGACCGGGCTGTTCGCCGTGTCGGTGGGGCTGTTCCTGATGAGCCTGATCATCGTTTACACGTTCGACGCCTTCGGCGGACTGGAAGCGTTCGCCGATCTGTTCGAGTCGTTGCCCGCGCCGATGACCGCCATGTTCCGCGCGCAGGGAGGGTTCGGGACTTCCCTCACAAGCTACATCGCGCTCGACTACCGCCATCCGGTCTACATCATCGCCGGGCTCGCGTTCGTGCTGTCGGTGTCGAGCGGCGCGGCGGCGCGGGAGATCGAGCGCGGCACGGCGCTGATGCTGCTCGCATCGCCCATCGCCCGGTGGCGCTATCTGGCGGCGAAGATAGGCGCGCTGGTGGTGGGGGCTGTGGTCATCGTAACGATGTCCTGGCTGGGCTCGTTGACGGGAGCGTTGCTCACGGGCCTCTCCGGCGAAGTGGAAGCCGGGACGCTGTTGCTCGCTCAGGTGAACGAGCTGGGTGTTCTCGTGGCGTCGGGCGGCATAGCGGTGCTGCTCTCCGCAATGAACTCTGACGGCGGCCGAACAGTGTCCATAGCTGCCGGCATACTGACCGTGATGTACTTCCTCGACTTCGTGGGTGCGATATGGGGTCCGGCGGAGCCGTTGGCGCCCCTGTCACTCTTCTACTATTTCGATCCCCTGGCGGTGGCAACGGACGGCTCGGCGTTCCTGCGCGACGTGGCGGTGCTGTTCGGGGTCGGACTCGTGGGATTCGTGGCCGCGCTCGTGGTGTTCCAGCGGAGGGACATCACGCGGTAGGGGATGTCATCCCAAGCGCAGGCGGGGAAAAGGTGCGTTGGCTCACCAACCGGCCGGCTTCCTGATCGTGCCGACGCTGTCTGTGAGCGTATCGGGGAACCGGCTCCGGCGCAGGTGGCTCTTCCACAAGCGCTTCACGTAGGTTGCCGCGTTGGACAACTCCCTCGGGCTCGCGTTCCCTGCGTCCGGGTTGACGAGCGCCACGCGAAGGCCGAGGCCGTCCCGCACGTAACGCATCGCGCCCGCGAAGTCCGCGTCGTTCGATACGACAACCGCCTGCTCGTATTCCCGGCTGAAGCCGTCCACAAGCAGGCGCGTGGCGAGGTTCACGTCCGAACCCTTCTCCTCCGAGTCCCGCACCAGCACGTGGCTCGGCAGGCCCGGCACGGGCGCGGCCAGCGGGCGGCGCTTCACCCCGGAGCGGAACGCCCCGTAGTAGACCTCCACGTCCGGCAGCGTCGCCAGCGCCCGCAGGTACATCAGCTGCCGTTGGGGTTGCCCCGCATTGCCGGGGCGAGCGTCGAGCCGTGCGGTGAAGTAGCTGACCTTGCGGATGGTGTCGTTGGGAAAGAGCGCTTCGGCCAGCCTCCGCAGGTCCAGCCACCGGAACGGCGTATCCTTGAGTGCGCGGTAGTACAGGTTGAAACCGTCCACGTAGAGGTTGGTAATCAAACCTGCGTACTCCCTCACAAAGACAGAGACCGCCGCGAGGGCGGTCTCGACCCTACCGTCGAATCGATAGGGGGGGTGTGGACAGTATCTGCGCGCTGGCCGCCCCTGTCAACCACGCCTTGGCCACGCCCGCTCTGACCTGCCCCGTCCCCACCGCCTAGAGGTCGGGGTGGCGGGTGTGCCACTCCGACGCCTGTTCGTACGCATAGGCGGCGCGGAGGAGCGTTGGCTCGCTGAGGTGAGGTCCAAGCAGTTGCAGCCCGATGGGAAGGCCGTCCGCGAAGCCGCACGGGACGGAGATGCCCGGGATGCCCGCGATGTTCGCGGGTATGGTGCAGATGTCGTTCGCGTGCATGACGACCGGGTCTACGATGCCGCCGATCTCAAAGGCGGTTGTGGGGGAGGTGGGTAGTGCAAGGATATCGACGCGTTGGAAAGCGTCGTGGAACTCCCGCCGGATGAGCGTCCGCACCTGCTGCGCCTTCTTGTAGTAGGCGTCGTAGTAGCCTGCTGAAAGCCCGTACGCTCCCATGAGGATGCGCCGGCGCACCTCGTCGCCGAACCCGTTGCGGCGGGTCGCGTCCAACGCGGCCCACATGCCGTCCGCCTCCTGGTCCGAGTAGCCGTACTTCACCCCGTCATAGCGGGCGAGGTTCGCGGAGCACTCGGAGGGGGCGAGGATGTAGTAAACGGCGAGAGCTGCCTGGGACGTCGGCATGGCGACCTCTTCGACCACTGCTCCCTGCGATTCCAGCACGGCGATCGCTTCCTTCACCGATCCGGCCACGGCCTTGTCGATCCCGTCGCCGAGGTACTCAGGCACGACGCCGATGCGCATCCCCCGCACGCCATCTGCCAGCCTCTCCGTGAAGTCCGGCGGCTCAGCGGGGATGCTGGTGGAGTCGAGCGGATCGTAGCCGGCGATAGCGTTGAGCACGACGGCGGCGTCCTCGACGGAGCGGGTCAGCGGCCCGATCTGGTCGAGCGACGAGGCGAACGCGACCAGGCCATAACGAGACACGAGCCCGTACGTCGGCTTGAGACCGACGATGCCGCAGAGCGCGGCAGGCTGTCGGATGGAGCCGCCGGTGTCCGATCCGAGGGCGTAGGGCGCCAGTCCCGCAGCCACCGCCGCCGCTGGCCCTCCGCTTGAGCCGCCGGGCACACGAGCGAGGTCCCACGGATTGTGTACGGGCTTGAAGGCGGAGGTCTCGTTGGAGGAGCCCATCGCGAACTCGTCCATGTTGCCCTTGCCGAGGAGCGTGCTTCCCGCCCGGGCGAGGCGGGACGTCACTGTGGCGTCGTAAGGCGGCGTGTAGCCGTCCAGCATGAGCGACGCACAGGTTGTGGGGATACCGCTGGTGGAGAGGTTGTCCTTGAGCTGCACCGGAACGCCGGTGAGCGGCCCGGCCTCGCCCCGCGCGATCCGGCGGTCCGCCTCGTGGGCCTGCGCGAGTGCGGTCTCAGGTGTTACGGCAAGGTAAGAGCCGATGCGCGGGTCCAGCTCCGCGATACGCTCCAGGTGGGAATCCGTGAGTTCCACGGAGGAGATTTCCTTCTCAGCCAGGGCGCCGGAGAGTTGCGAGACGGTCTGGTAGTGCAGGTCGCTCATGGGTCAGGACTCTTCCATGACGGCTTGCACCCGGAAGTAGGGACCCTCGCGGCGTGGGGCGTTGACGAGCACGTCTTCCTGCTCAAGAGGTGGACGTGGAACGTCATCCCGCATCACCGTGTGGACCTCCTCGACGGCGTGGCCTGTTGGCTCGACGCCTGAGGTGTCGATGCGCTGGAGGATGCTCACCTCGTTCAGGAGCTTGGCCATCTCACCGCGCAACTGCTCGGCCTCTTCGTCGGTGAGAGCGATGTGGCACAGCGCGGCGACCTGCCGCACCTGCGCGATGGAGAGTTCCGGTTCCGATTGACTGGTCATGGCTGGGGGCGCACACAAGCGTGCGGTGGATGGAGGGGCGCTCGCCAGTGTATCAGACACGCCTGAGTGTTCGGCTACCGAGGCATCGAACAGGCGCTTACCCGCAAGCGAATCTGGTTCCAGAGCTTCGAGTGGGGTGACTAAACTGGTTGTCGCTCAGAAGAGGGTACGTTTGTCGAGAGGCACGCGCCGATGAAGATATCCCAGATCGCCAACTACAGTCTGCTTGCCGAAGGTGGCCTTCCCCCCTTGCAGGCGATGGTGTACGAAGAACTGATGCGCCGTCCGGACGAGGTGTTCGAGTATCAGGGCGACGAGCTGATAAGGACTTTCCCCCGGATGAAGCGGTCCGCACTGAACTGGTCTCTCTGGCTGCTGGCGAAGACGGGGCACATCGGCAAACTACGGATCCGTGTGGATGGGCGATTGACAACGGTCTACGGCGCTCACGAGGCGGTGGACGCGCTCAAGGAGCGCATGGGGATGACGGCGTAGGGCGTTAACGGAGCGGCATCGCTCCGGTCCATGGGGGGTGTCAGGAGCCGGCGGATTGGTTCGCGAGGTCGCGGATCAGTTTGTAGGGAAAGATCCCGGTGTCGTGCAGGTCGCTGAAGAGCAGGCCGATCGCGTAGCGGCCTATCTCCATGTAATCCTCTATCCGTACGTCCGACGGCACGTCGTCGACGCCAACGCGGCGCGTGTGGGTCATCTCGTCCACGCACTGGGCGCAACCGCAGTGCCCTCGCAGGTACCGGTGAGGGAGGAGTGTTTCCACCCCATCCTTCCAGACGATGTGGAGTCCGTCCGGTGCGATATCTATCTGCTGCGGCTCGTACTGCAGGTCTGCCATAACATTCACATGGATGGACAGGATAGACAGGATAAGGGGTGGATGCCAGCGGACGCTCGCTCAGATAGGTGTTCAGACTCGATGAGGGGTCCCCAGCGTTCTCCCGAGAGATGCTTCGACTCCGCTGCGCTCCGCTCAGCACGCGAGGGAACAACTTGCATGGACGGACAGGGTAGGGTGGATTCCAGCTTTCGCTGGAATGACGGGGGTTGCCACTAGAGTTCCACTTGCGTGCCGATGCCGCCATCCATCGCCTTGCGGTAGACGTGCATTCCCACCGTGACGTCCTCCATGGCGAGGCCCTGGGACTCGAAGAGCGTGATCGACTCCGGCGACGGCCGACCCGTTGTCCGGCCAGCGACGACGTCACGTAGTTCCACCGCGTTCTCCCAGCGGAACGCGCGACGTTCGACCGCCCATATCAGCTCACCGCACTCGTTCTTCGCGTCCTCGAGGTCGTCTACGACGACGATGTCGCTGCGGCGTATGGTCGTCTCGTCGATCTCGCGGCGCATCCAATGATTGCTCCCTGCCGCGTTGACGTGCGTTCCCGGGGAGAGTGAGTCCCCGTCGAAGACCGGTTCCCGCGAGTTGGTGATGGCGCAAACAACGGCAGCCTGGGAAACGGCCTCGTGCGCAGACTCGGCAGGACGCACGTCTATGCCAAGTTGAGACGACATCCGTTGCGCAAAGGCCTCCCGCCGGTCCGGGGTGCGGCTGTATACGAAGGCCCGCTCGAGGGGGCGCACTGCAGCGACCGCCTCGAGTTGCGTTCCTGCCTGAGAGCCAGTGCCGATTATGGCAACAGCGCTGGCGTCCGCACGCGCCATGTGGCGAGTGGCAACGCCACTCGCGGCCCCTGTTCGTATCTGGCCGAGGGCATTGGCGGAGAGCATGGCAAGAAGGGAGCCGTCTTCTGTGCTGAAGAGGAGCACCACCATACGGCCCGACCCCTGCGTACCACTGACGTAGGTCTTGAGTCCGGTTGCTCCGGCGTCCCTCGACATCCCCGCCATCAGTTGTTGCGCTCCTCGCATGAGGGGCAACCGATAGCGAGGCATGTTGGACACCGATCCCGCAGCCCATTCGGCGAATGCAGCATCCAGCACCTCTATGCACTCGTCCATGGGAAGCAGGTCATGCACTTCTTGTTCGTTGATGAGCAGCAAGTGTCAGTTCTCCCTCTGGCCGTCGCTCAACTCCAGGGCCAGCTGCCCCGGAACCTGAATGGGCCGTAGATTGCTGACACCGACGCCTATGAGGCGAACGCTGGTGCCAGGGTCCCAGTTGGTATCCAGCAGATGCAGCGCGTCGGCCAATATCGCGTCAGCGTGGGCTGTTGCGTTCTCTCTGCTGGTGGAACGGGTGATCGTGGTGAAATCAGCGAGACGGAGTTTGAGAGTGACGGTCCGCCCGACGAGTCCATGCTTCTCCAACGACCGTGCAACGCGGTCTCCCATCCTCCGCAGCTCCTCGACGAGTGTCTCGCGGACGCTGACATCCGCCGCGAACGTCTCCTCGGCGCTGACGGACTTCGTTTCGCGCTCCGGGTGCACGGGAGAGGGGTCTTCTCCCCGCGCGCGCTGTTTGAGCGCGGCCCCCCACGGCCCCAGGATCGTCACGAGCGCCTCCGAAGGAGCGGATGCGATCTGGCCGAGCACCAGGTAGCCGTGTGACTTCAAACGCTCAGTGGAACGCGGCCCGATGCCAGGCAGGGAGCGCACGTCCAGGTCTGCCAGAAAGGCCGATTCCGTCCCCGGCTCCACGACGACGAATCCTCCAGGCTTGCCGGTCTCACACGCGACTTTGGCTACCATCTTGTTGCTCGCGACACCCACGGAGCACGGGAGGCCAAGGTCTACCCGGATGCGTCCCTGCATGCGGTGGGCGCGGTTCACCGCATCCTGCATATCACTCGAAACGGGAGTGAGGTCAACATAGGCCTCGTCTATGGACATCTGTTGGACGACTCCGGACTCACGCTGGAGGATATCCATGACGCGCCCGGAATACTCTCGATAGAGGTGGAAGCGTGGCGGGAGGACGATGGCCTCCGGACAGAGGCGCACAGCGCGGGACATCGGCATCGCTGAGTGACACCCGAACTTGCGCGCCTCGTACGAGGCCGCTGCGACGACGCCTCGTGATTGCGGGCTTCCGCCTATGAGCAGGGGCTTGCCATCGAGGGACGGCTCCTCCAGTACCTCGACCGAGGCATAGAAGGCGTCCAGGTCCAGTAGAGCTATGTAGCGCTGGGTCGTCACGGCGTCCATGGTAGTCCCGGCGCTTGCGCTGGGGAAACGGTGGACCGTCATGTGCTTTCGGGGCAATCACGCCGCAAAGCGAAGGCCACCTCCGCTGTAGCGGGCGGAGGTGGCCTTGAAACGGTAACAGGACTGGAACTGTGCGCTGCCAGGCTACTTCCGGACAGCTCCCGCAAGATCGGCGCCCGCGGTAAAGCCGACCCGTTTGTGAGAAGGAACGGTGATGCGCTGCCCTGCCTGTGGCCCGCGGATGGCCGTCACCTGCCGCTCCTTCACCTGACGGGACTCGAACGAGCCGAACCCGGTGAGGACAACACGATCTCCGGCGGCCACAGCATCAGTAATGCTCTTGAGCACAGCATTGAGGGCTGCATCCCCTTGGGCACGGGTTGCGCCAAGCTCCAGTGAGACTCTCAGCGCCAGGTCTCCCTTCCGAATCGTTGCCACCCTGTCACCTCCTCGCATTTGAGGCTGGGGCAAGACCCCAAATGCTCCTGTGGTGCGGGGAGTATAGCACGGGCGCAGCTGAACCATCCCCATCCCAACGTTCCACCGTCGAGGAGGAAGGGGTATGTAGAGGAGTATCCCGTGGGTGACATGGAAGGCGCCCCCACCCCCCATACCCCACCGCGTGAGCTGCCCGGTCACTCTGGATTCCCGCCTGTGCGGGAATGACGGGGGCTGCGCCCCGCGTCGGTTCACCCTCACCCTCTGCCGTCAAGGGGGAAGGGGTCAGGCCCACCATGCGTGGAAGTGGTGCAGGGGGCCGTGTCCGGCTCCAATCGAGGGCGCCGCAGCGATGGCGGCCGTTACGTAAGCCTTCGCGTCGGACACAGCGCTCTCCACCGAGCCTCCCCTGGCGAGCCCAGCCGCAACCGCTGAGGCGAACGTGCAGCCGGTGCCGTGGGTGCTGGTCGTGGCGATGCGTTTCGCCGGAAACTCCGTGAAACTGGAACCGTCGTACAGCACGTCGACGGCGTCTTCTCCGAAGTGGCCTCCCTTCACAACCACATAGCGGCAGCCCATGCCGTGGATGGCTTGTGCGGCGCCTCGTGCCTGCTCCATCGTCTGTACGGGGTGGCCGCACAGGGCGGCGGCTTCCTCGGCGTTCGGTGTAGAGACAAGCGCCAGGGGCAGCAGCCGGGAAGCCAGCGCTGCAACTGCGTCCTCCCGCAGGAGGCGGTCGCCTCCCTTCGCCACCATCACCGGGTCCACAACGAGTTGCTGCACGCCGTGGGACTCGAGCCGCTCTGCGACGGCGTCGATGATTGCTGCGCTGGAGAGCATGCCCGTCTTCACTGCATCCATGCCGAGGTCCGTTGCCACGGCGTCTATCTGAGCGTGGACGACATCGACCGGCAATTCGTGCACGGCGGTGACTCCAAGCGTGTTCTGTGCAGTGACGGCGGTCAGGGCGCTCGCGCCATAGACCTCGAACGCGGCGAATGTCTTGAGGTCGGCCTGTATGCCGGCCCCGCCTCCGGAATCCGAACCCGCTATGGTCAGCGCGATGGGCGTCTGTTTCTCGCTCATACCGGCCACTCCTCCTGGTTCCATGCCATCTCCCAGAACAGGTACTCGTAGCGAGAGCTGGTGACGAATGCTTCCTCAACCCGGGAGAGTTCCGCCTCCGGCAGCCCGTCAGTGACGCGGTCGATCAGGCCGCGGCACCACTCGGCCAGTTCGGCGAACTCGGCGGACGCGTACATGTCGATCCATGCGGCGTAGCGCGGGTCTTCCAGACGCCCCTGTGCGGCGAGCCGCTGACCGACCTCGGAGAAGCCCCACATGCAAGGCAGCAGTGCGCCGACGACCTCGGGGAAACTGCCCGTCGCTGCCGTGCGGACGAGGAAATCCGTGTACGCCCGGCACGTGGGGGACATTGTCTCGCGTTCCAGGTCCTCCTCGCTGATGCCGAACTGCGCTGCGTAGGCGCGGTGCATGGACATCTCCACACCCAGCGTCTCATTCGTAAGTTGCGCCAGCCTGGCCATCGCCTCGAGGTTGGGAGCGCGGGCGGATGCCGTCGCGAGCATCCGCGCGTATTCGATCAGGAACCGGTAGTCCTGGCGCACCCAGTACCTGAAGCGCGCGATGTCCAGGCTGCCGTCTCCGATGCCCCGGATGAACGGATGTCCATGTTGGGCCTCCCAGACTTCTGCCGCGGCCGCCCTCAGGCGGGTGCTGAATGGTTCAGCCATGAGGCCTCCCGCGCGCCGCCACGACCACGTCCGGAGGCGAGGTTCCTGCCTGCGCAGGAATGGCCCGTGGCCCTGTCGGGCCGGGTAAGGGAATGAAACGGATGGGCACCCGGTACGCCTCCCGAGAGATGTTTCGACTGCGCTTCAGGCTACGCCTTCAGCTCCGCTCAATATGACAATGCCCACACCACCCCAGAGTACCCTCTCCCTAACCCTCTCCCCTTGTAGGGAGAGGGGACCGGACGCCCCGCTCATGCCTCGCCCCCGGAGACGAGGTTCCTGCCTGCGCAGGAACGACGGAGAGGCCCCGCTCACGCTTCACTCTCCAGGGGGCGTATCTCTTCCGCCAGGGACTCGAGATCGAACTCCCGCGCCCCGCGTCGCTGAGCGACCAGCACGAACAGCGCCGTAACCGCCGATGACACAAGGACTGCCAGGAGGAAGCTGGCCAGCAGGTTTCCGGACGCCAGGATGTGCCACACGTTCGAGAGGCCGTCCCAGGTCCACCAGCCCGCAAGGCTCCTCGTTGGGAAGAACACGGCTCCAACCGCGATGCCCGCCACCGCTCCGGCCACAGCCCCTGTTCCACTCAGATGACGGCTCCACATGCCCGCGAATACGGGCACCATGGCTCCCGCGCATACGAGGTCGGCGATCAGGAACAAGTAGAGGACGCTGTCAAATGCAAAGCCGACCACGGCGGCAGGGACGATGAGGACAGCGGTGATGAGTCGCGTTGACCCCAACAGTCCGCGTCCGCCGCGGATGCGGGAGAGGTCCGCCGTGAAGACGCTCGCCATGCCATTGAGAAGCGTATCCATGCTGCTCATCACGAGCACGAGCGCGAGCGAGACCAGAACCACAAGCGCCCAACCGGGCAGCACTTCCAGGGCCAGCGTGAAGAGTGCGATGGAAGCAGGCTGGTCGTCGTTGACCAGTCCACTGCTGACGGCCCAGAGTCCGAACAGCCCGGCGGCGATGATCAGTGGGACAACGAGCGCGCCGGCCGAGAGGAACCCACGCCAGATATCGGCGTCCGTCCTTGCGGCGTACACGCGCTGCCAGAGTCCCTGGTGGAAGAGGTTCGCCGCGAGGATGGCGATCACGAGCGTGAGGCCGAACTCGATGCCGTGCAATTGGGTGACGTCCAGCAGCGCCGCGTTCTCCTCCCTCACGGTGTCGAACGCCGCGGTCCAGCCCCCGAAGTGAGCGAGTGTGGCGACGAGAACAGCTATGAGCAGGGGGATGATGATGGCGAACTGGATGTTGTCCGTGAAGATGGACGCCCGGAGACCTCCGTAAACGGTGTAGGCCAGCGTCGCGGCGCCGACGAGGACGAGCGTCAGCAGCAGTGGCGCGTCGGCAACCTGGGCCACGGCCCGCGCGATCGCTCCCATCTCGGCGGCGAGGAAGGTGAACATGTAGAGGACGATGATGAGCAGCGTGATGAGATACATCGCGCGGCCGTAGCGCTGCCAGACGAACTCGCTGAGGGAGTGGCCGTTCGGTGCGAGCTTCCGCATCCGCGGACCGACCACCGTGAACGCCACGATGGGGGCTGCCTGCCCGATCCCGTAGCCGATGAGCGCGGCCACCCCCGCCCAGGTGGCTGCTTCAGCGGGACTGAACAGGATCCACGCTCCCAGCAGCGACGCTGCCATGGTGGCCATGGCGGTCATTCCGCCGATGGAGCCGCGCGCGGAGACGAAGTCTTCGATGGTCTGCCGCCTCATCCTCGAGTAGGTGATGCCGGCCGCGGACATGACGGCCATGGTGACGATCGCAGCGATGAGAGCCCAGGCCTCGGTGGACATAGCGTCCTCCTCCGTTATAGCGAAGGGCCGCTCGGTGGAGGAGCGGCCCTTCGCGGCACCCGCGGCTGCATCGCTCTTCCTACGCTGGCATGACCCAGGTCAGGTTCTGAGGGTCGCCCGCTGCGGGCCTCTCAGCCGGACGTGGGTCCGGCTCCCCTGAACGTTCGCTGTATTCGATTGCGCGGCATGGTATAACCGTCGGGCTGGCGGGTCAAACTGCCGGGATGCACGCGTATCTGCAGAAAGTTGGACGAGAGGACGCTACAAAAACTATGGCGGAGCGGCGATGATGTACTATAATGCCGTGCAAGGCCTGACCGGCTTCCGGCTTGGCTTAGGATATGATATGCATTAGGTTCGTCCGGAAGGTTGCGTCCGGCCATGCCTTGATGCGAAGAGTCACCGGACTAACAGGAGGCGGGATGTTCATACGCCGAAAGCTCTCCATCAGCGTAGCCCTGGTGCTGACGCTGAGCCTGCTCATGTCTCTCAGCGCGAGCGCGAGGGAACCAGCCCTTGGCGGCGCCGCCAGCTTCCGCGACGCCAACGCGTCCAGCGACAGCCTGGTTGTCGACTTTACCGACGCGACCACGCTCTCTCATGGGTCTACGTATGAGGGCTGGCTGATAGACGCGGATGACAACAAGCTCAGCACCGGCACACTTGGCCGAGGGCCGTACCTCCAGGGTGAGTACGTCTCCCCCACCGGCGACGACCTCCTTGCGCGCTACGGCACGTTTGTGATTACCGTTGAGCCGCTCGATGACCCTGACCCCGGACCCTCCGGCGTCATCGCCTATGGCGCGGCGACCCGTGGGGCCGTCCTCTCCCACATAGTCGAACTCGTGGGTGAGGATGGAGCAGCTACAGCCTTGCGCGATCAGGCTGCATCCGCTCTGGCCTACGCAGAGGCCGCGTACGAGGCCGACTCGCTCGCCGACACGCAGGCGAGTGCCGCGATGGCAGCGGGGATGGTGAGCGGCATAGTGGCCCAGGCGAGGGCATCGGCAGACGTGGCCGGCGACCTGCTCTTCTCCGCCGCGAGCGGCGATGACGAGAACGTCGACGGCACCGCAAACGATCTTATCGACGCTACGAACAACGTGATACGGCTCGCGGGTGAGATGCGCGATGCGGCCGCGCGCGTGGCAGCTGCCGCCGGCAGCGACGTCGCCACCAAGGTTGAGACTGAGAACCTGTACCTCTGGGCGAACCGCCTGCTGAACGGCACCGTCGAGGACAGCGAAGCGCAAGGCGACCCCAGCAGCGGCGGCGCGATAGCCGTCTATGAGGCGGCGCAGGACCTCGGCGCGTTCCGACCGGGCGTCGGCGCTCCGCCCGCCACCGGCGACTCGCTGGTGCCGATGGTTGCGCTGCTGGCCCTGGTGCTGGGCGCCGCGTTCGTCCTCAGTGGCGGGCTGATGGTCTTCCGCTCCCGCCGCCGCGCGTTCGCCTAGGCTGCCAAGCCCGTACAGCGATACGAACAGAAGAAGGCCCCGCTCATGAGAGCGGGGCCTTTCTTCGTACCCGGAGCACCCTCACCCGCCGCGCTGCGCGCGTTTCCCCGTTCGGCAAGCTCAGGGCAGGCTCTCTCCCAGGGGGCGAGGGGAGCCTGAGAGGATGCTGCGCGCTGAAGCGCGGGACTCCGCCTGCGGCTGCGTTCAGCATGACAATCCCACTCCCACCAGCCCCGCCGCGTGACCTGCCCGGTCACCCTGGATTCCCGCCTGTGCGGGAATGACGGGTGCTGGTTGCACCGCGTTGGGTTCACCCTCACCCGCCGCGCTGCGCGCGTTTCCCCGTTCGGCAAGCTCAGGGCAGGCTCTCTCCCAGGGGGCGAGGGGGACAGGCGCCGCCCATGCCCCGGTTCACCCTCACCTCAGCCCTCTCCCCTCAAGGGCTGCCAGGGGTATGTAGAGGAGTATCCAAGGGTGACATGGAAGGCTCCCCCACCTCCCATACCCCACCGCGTGCGCTGCTCGCGCACCCTTGATTCCCGCCTGTGCAGGAATGACGGGGCTCCTCACGCTGCGTAGCGCTGTTTTCATGGGGACGACGGGGAGGCACTGGACGGCTGATGTGCTAGGGCAGGCCGAGGGTCTCTTTGAGCTCACGCCACTCGCGAGGCGACATCTCCAGGGCGGCAGGGTCGATCTCCTCGCCGGCGAGCAGACGCTTCACGGTTTCCAGCCCCTCCGCGCTCAGGCGAGCCCCGCCGATGCGGTAACGGTGGAATGCGTTCGCCGTCAGGGGCACCCAGCGCTCCACGATGTCCATGATCACGCGGGCGTACTCCTGTATCTCCCACTGCGCATGGGCATCTCCGCGGAGAGCAAGGAAGTGCAACAGGTTGTGCAGGTCTGTCTTCCAGTACCACTGCGTATAGGTGCTCAAGGGCAAGCCGATGCGCGCCAGCTCCCGGGCGAACCCCCCTGAGAGCAGGCTGTCGTACTGGTCGAACGAGCGCTGGGCGTCGTTGGCCATGGCTTCCTGTACGCGCTGCGTCTCGACCTGAGTGGCCCGGACGCGCTGCGCCTCGACAGTCCGCTCCCTCGCTGTCCTCCTGCGACGGCTGGGTTGGGACGCAGCCTGCGGCGCCGAGGCCGGTCCGAGGGTGAGTTGTTCCCCTGCACCTACCTGGCCGCGCCCCTGGTTGTTCGTGGCGGACTGGATGGCCAACTGCTCACCTTCAGGGATGTAGAACTCCCTGTCGAGCACTGAGTAGCGCGCCGAGTACTCGTTCACGTTCGCCATGCGGTGCCGTATCCACTGCCGCGCCACGAAGATGGGCAGCTTCACGTGCAGCTTGATCTCGCACATCTCGAACGGCGACGTGTGGGCGTTGCGCATCAGATAGTTGATAAGGCCCTGGTCGTCCCGGGTCCGCTTCGTCCCGCGCCCATACGAGACGCGAGCCGCCTGGACGATAGCTGCGTCGTCGCCCATGTAGTCGACCACGCGCACGAACCCGTGGTCCAGCACGGACAGCGCCTGGTAGAGGATGTCCTCGAGGGCGGGCACGGTGGCACGACGCGTCTCCTGCTGTTCGCTGCGGAGCGCGTCTATCTCGGCCTGCTGCTCAGGGGTGATGGACATCTGGGGCCTGACGCACGGCATCGCGTGCCGGTGGCATGTTACACGCCTTCGCGCCGGGTAGGCGAACGGCCCGCGAATCGCTGACTCGCGGGCCGTCTCGACGACGTGCGTTGCGTTCCCGTGCGCCTACATCATGCGCTGGACGATGCGTTGGGCCTGCTCCTCTGTGAGGCCCCCGGTGCGCTTGGCGACGGGCCCGTCGCGCAGGACGGGTTCCAGGGCAGTGAGCGATTCCTTGTCGCTCTCCATGTGGAAGAACTTGCCGATGTAGATCTCATCGCCCCAGAGCATGGCCTTCTCGCAGGCGGCGGCCCAGTCACCGTAGTCGTGGCCCTCGTCCTCGAGCTTCTTGATGCGGTCCTTGAAGAAGTTGTGGGTGTTGTCCAGGTTGAAGGTAACGCACGGGCTGAACACGTCAATGAGGGCGAACCCCTGGTGCTCGATGCCCCCCTTGATGAGCTCGGTCAGATGCCTGACGTCCCCGGAGTAGCCCCGCGCAACATAGGTTGCGCCGTTCATGATAGCGGAGGTGATGGGGTTGATCGGGTACTCCACGCTGCCGAACGGGGTGCTCTTGGTCTTCTGACCTATCCTGCTCGTGGGGGATACCTGGCCGGTGGTGAGGCCGTATATCTGGTTGTTCATCACCACGTAGGTGACGTCCACGTTGCGGCGGGCGGTGTGGGTGAAGTGATTGCCCCCGATGCCGTAACCGTCGCCGTCGCCGCCGGTGGCGATGACGGTGAGTTCATGGTTCGCCATCTTCACACCCGTGGCGAACGCGAGCGAGCGGCCGTGGAGCGTATGCGCGCCGTAGGTGTTGATGTAGCCAGGGAGGTTGGACGAGCAGCCGATGCCGCTGACCGTGATGATCTCATGCGGCCGCAGGCCGAGCTCGGCGGCTGCGCGTTGGAGGCTATTCAGGACGCCGAAGTCGCCGCACCCCGGGCACCAGTCAGGGTCCACCTTGCCCTTGAAGTCACGTGCTGTCAGTTGAATCGTGGTCATGGTGTCTTCTCCTTGGTTAGACGATGACTTCCTGGTAGGGGACGAAGACGCCGCCATCCCTGCCGAGCAGGTCCTGGACGCCGTCTGCGATGTGGTGGGGCGCGAACGGCTCACCGTCGTACTTGCGGATGTGGCCGTAGGCGCTGAGGCCCGTCTCACCCCGAAGGTAGCGGGCGAACTGGCCGGAGTAGTTGTTCTCCACGATGATGAACCTGTTGGCGCTCGTGAGAGCCGCTGTGACTTCTTCCGAGTGGAAGGGGAGCAGCCACTTGATCGCCAACTGGTTCGCCGTGACGCCACGCTCCGCCAGTTGCTCGATCGCTTCGTCGATGACACCGGCGGTCGAGCCCCAGCCCACGAGAGTCACCTCCGCATTGGCGGGGCCCTCGATCTCTGGCGGTGCGATGAGGCTGGCAGCCCCATCGAACTTGCGCGCGCGCTTCTCCACGGACGCACGGCGCCGGTGCGGGTTCGTGAACTCGTCCGAGAGCAGCATAGAGTCTTCGTCGTGCTCGTCGGTTGCCACGGTGTGTACGTGGCCTTCGGTCCCGGGCACCGCGCGGGGGGATACGCCGCTCGGCGTGTCCTTGTAGCGCAGGTACGCGTCACCGTTGGACGTTCCTTCCGTGATGAGCTCGCCCCGGTCGATGACGGGATAGAAGTCGATGTCCGACGGCTGGACACTGTACCTGCCTTCGGAGATGAGCAGGTCGGACAGGATGATGCCCGGGCACTGCAGCTTGTCAGCCAGGTTGAACAGTTCGGGCACGGTGTTGTAAGCGTCGAGGGCGTTCTTGGGGCTCACGATGAACCGTTCGAAGTCGCCCTGGCTGGCGCCCAGCGCTTGCCAAAGGTCGCCCTGCTCGGTCTTGGTGGGCACCCCCGTGGACGGGCCCGCGCGCTGCACGTTGATGAACACGCACGGGATCTCCATCATCGCTGCCGCGCCGATGGCTTCCGTCATGAGGGCGAAACCGCCGCCGGACGTTGCGCACATCGCGCGCGCTCCCGTATGGGCAGCGCCTACGACCATGTTCGCGACGCCGATCTCGTCCTCCACCTGGCGCACCATGATGCCGAGGTTGCGGGCGTTCTGCGCCATCCAGTGCAACACGCCCGTGGACGGGCTCATCGGATAGGCCGCGTAGAACTTGACGCCGGCCGCGGCGCCGCCCATTGCGAGCGCCTCGTTGCCGGACCAGACGCCCAGTGGCTCGCCTCCCTCCGGCATCGGCATCGGGAACGGGGTGAAGTTCTCCTGCGCGTGCGTGTATCCCGCCAGGGCCACCCGCACGTTCTCGTTCACCACGTCCTCGCCCTTGCGGGCGAACTGCTGATTGATGCTGGTCTCCAGCAGTTCGAAGTCCAGGCCGAGCAGGTGCATCATCGCGCCCAGCGCTACCGTGTTCTGGTTCAGCCCGGCGCGCTGCGAGCCGGTGAGGTCGTTGACGGGCAGGGGGCACAGCTGTACGCCATCGGCATGGTCCCCGGGGGAGATGGCATCGCTGTTGTAGAGGGCGGCTGCGCCTGAACCGAGCAGTCGCAGGTGCCGGTTCATGGTGTCCTGGTTCAGGGCCAACAGCATGTCCAGCTTGTCGCCGTGGCTGCGCACCTCCCTCTCCGCGATGCGGACGGTCAGGAAGATGTGCCCGCCTCGGATGATGGACTGGTACGCGTTGTAGGTGGACAGGTGCAACCCGCGCCGCACGACGATGCGGGCGAGCGTATCACCCGGTGTGGCGATACCCTGACCGGCCTCGCCTCCGATCGCCAGGGCGAAGTCGAAGTTCCCATCGCTCATAGATCCCTCCACTCGGCCTGCGGCCGTTCTGCTTTGTCGATCTGCTGTCCGCCGCTCCGCTAGACGGCGGCCAGCGCTGCTTCCTTCACTGCCTCGGACATGCTGGGATGGACGTTCACCAGCCTTCCGATCTCGACGTCCGTTCCGTCGAGCAGCCGGGTCATGCTCAGCTCGCCCAGCAGTTCCGTTACCTCGTGTCCGATGAGGTGAGCGCCGAGCAACTCACCGGAGGATGAGTCGGCCACGATCTTAGCGAATCCCTCCCTGTGTCCGACTGCGAGCGCCTTCCCGT
This sequence comes from Chloroflexota bacterium, assembly GCA_028874795.1. Taxonomy (GTDB): domain Bacteria; phylum Chloroflexota; class Dehalococcoidia; order Lucifugimonadales; family Australimonadaceae; genus Bin16. The sequence goes on along the minus strand of JAPPHT010000071.1, from coordinate 19,664 downwards.
TCGCGAGGAAAGGGAACCTGCCCACCTTTATCGGATAACCCTGTTCACGCGCCTCCGACTCTGTCAGCCCTATGCTCGCCACCTGCGGGTTGCAGTACGTGGCGCGCGGCATGCCCGGGTAGTCTAACGCAGGAGGGTTCAGTCCGCCGATGTGCTCAGCCGCGTAGACGCCTTCAGCGTGCGCCACGTGCGCGAGAGGCAGGCGGCCGTTCACGTCGCCCACCGCGTAGACATTCTCGCCGTTCACGCGCAGGCATTCGTCCACCCGGACGAACCCGCGCTCCAGGGTCCCTCCGGCATTCTCAATTCCGAGTCCATCCGTGTTCGGGGTTATGCCTGCTGCAACGAGAACGCGGTCCGCTTCCAGTTCGAGCGTCTCGTCCGACGCAGCTATGGTTACCTGCGCGGCGCCGTTCTCGACGGAAACGGCTGTGACGGAAGCGCCGGTGAGAAGGCGTATCCCCTGGCTCCCCAGCGCGCGGGCCAGCGCCTGCGATATCTCCTCGTCTTCCTTGGGGAGTATGCGTGACAGGAACTCGACCAGCGTCACCTGGGCGCCGTACACGTTGTAGAGGTAGGCGAACTCGACGCCGGTGGCCCCGCCGCCGACGATGACGACGCGCTCAGGCACGCGTTCGTCAACGATGACCTCGCGGTACGTCACCACCACCTCGCCGTCCGCGGTGAGGGGGGGCGGGAGCGCAGGCCGTGCTCCCGTAGCGATGATTATGTTCCGGCATGGGATCCGCTCACCCTCGACGGAGATCTCGTGGCGGCCTGTGATCGTTGCGTTGCCTTCGATGTAAGCGACGCCATCGCGGCGAAAGAGTGCAGCGACGCCCTTGGCCAGACGTTCAACGACCTTCCGGCTGCGCACCACGCCTGCGGCGTAGTCCGCCTGGACGCCGCTCACGTGAATGCCGTACTCAGAGGCGTTGCGAACGGTACTCAACACTTCGGCGTTTCTGAGGAGGGCCTTGGAGGGGATGCAGCCCAGATTGAGGCATACCCCGCCGATGGCCTCTCGTTCGATGCAGACCGTGTTCAAACCCATCTGGGCGGCTCGAATAGCGGCTGGATATCCTCCAGGACCGGAGCCGATGACCGCAACGTCGTAGTCTGCCATAGAAGAAATCTTTTGCTCGCGACCCGTCGCGTCCCCTTCCGGAAAGCGCCAAGAGGAATCAAAGGGGAAAGCGGGCCGGAAGTTGCCCTGCAGTATACCGGTTCTGGCGCATCGTGGGCAAATGGACGGGTGGCTCCGGGAGGGCCGGGGCAGGTCCACAAGATGGCCCAGATATTGAAATTTTCTATAGCTTGCGGCTTCAGCTATACGCTCGGTCTTTAGTTGGCGGATTCCGCAAACAATGGGAGCCGCTCTGCACCATGCGATGCAGGAACGACCGCTGCGACGCGCATCCCGACAGGCACGTCTCCGGAACTCCCTTCCACCACTCCCATCATCCGGAAACCGGCATCCAGCTCCACAACGACAATCGTGCGGATACGGCGCCCGTCGCCGGTCAGCGGTTCCATGGTGCTGAACACGACACCGCCTGAAGGCGCGAGTTCCCAGCCAGGCACGGACGCTCCACAACGCTCGCATAACGCGGCGTCCGGCTCCTGCCACGCGCTGCAGACTCCACAGCGCGGCAACTCGAACCGTCCTTCCCCTATCGCAGCCCAGAATCGCTCAGCGGCTGGTTGTGCTCGCGTCCGCATAACGCGGGAGATTCTAACCGACCCCGCGTCATTTGGACGGCGCGTGCATCAGGCTCCCGGCGCCCGGTAGGCCACGTCCTTGCCGACCGCTTCGTCTATCGTTTCCGGCGTCACCAGCACGGTGGTGCTGACGGTGAGTGCGCCGGCGGCGCCGACGTGCAACGAGACAGCTGCCGCCGCCGCGTCATTTGGAAGGTCAGCGACGATGTACAGATCGTTCTTCCCGAACGCATAGTAGAACGACTCCAGAGTGCCGCCGACGCTTTCGATGGCCTCCGCGAGAGCTGCCCGCCGTTGCGTGCCCCCCTCCTTCAGCAGGCCGGTGGTGCCTCCCTGGGTGTAATCCGCCTCGAACAGGTACTTGCCCATACGTCTTCCTCCATAGGTGATGCTGCATGGTTACCAGCCGCGGTGGAGATGGTCAAGGCGGCGACCGTCAAGGCTGAGGAGACGCGAGAAATGGGGTGCCTGATGCGGCCCGTCACGATGCCCTGCGCCGCTATAATGGGAGGCATGGACGAGCAGGACGTACGTCTCATGGAGGCCATGGCTGGCACCCGAGTGGTAAGGCCTCCCAAACAGGGGCTGGCAACGTTCGGCTCGACGTCCGTTCGCTACTACCTCGTGACCGAGCCCTCGTATCGAGGCCTGGACCTGCCGGGGGACGGTCATGAGGAGTCCGTAGTGAGGGAAGGCGTGGTGCGCGCGGAGCGTCCACGGGTTGTCACGCCGTACTACCTGCTTCGCCACGAAGGCTTCGGCGACAACGCGGACCGCTACCTGCAGCGCCTGGCCGAGGAGGTCGGGCCCGACCATCCGGGTTTGATGTACCACTACAAGAACGAGGGCGCCGAGACGGCCGTCGTCTCGGGGACCGTCGACGAGGTCACACGCAGGATCGTCGACCGGCTGGACAGGGAGGGCAAGCCCCTGGAAGCCGTGATCACCGGTTCCGACGACCTGTGGGACCTCTCGTTGATGAAGTTCATCTACGAGTTCACGACCCAGTCCGCCCAGACTAACGTCTCCGAGATGCGGGCCCAGGGACTGCTTCGCACGGAGGACGGGGTGCCGATGGACGCCCGCCTCCGGATCGAGCGGCACATAGAGGAAGCACGGCGTGGACAGAGAGACCCCCGCGAGGTCCACCGGGAGATCGAGCGCTGGAACCTGTTCGACGAGTACCAGGATCGTTTCTTCACACTGTTCCGGTGATTGATGAGGCAGCGCTTCACTAACCCCGTCTCGAGGCTCCGTCTCCCGGCTCGCCGGAGGGTCCGCTCCGGCACTGCACAACGGCCGGAGCACCGTTCTCCTCCCCTGCGCAGGCGCGCGCTGCTCATCAACCCCAGGCTCACGTATGGGACGCGTGGCCGCATCCTGCTCCGCGTCTATTTCTTCCAGGTGGGGCTGGCTGCGGTATCGCTCATGCTGGCCCTCTGGGCTGCCGACCTCCTCACCGGGGATAGCGTCGCCCGTGCCGTTCTCGTCGCCGCTATTGCCTCAACCGCGTTCATCCTGTTCATCGGTCCGCACAACGTGACTGCACAGCCGCGGCACAGCATCGGTGGGCACGCGGTGGCTGTTGCAGCCGCCTCACTGGTCTACTTCGTCGTCGAGTATCTCAGCGGCGCACAGTTCTCGGGGGAGTTCTCCCTGCTGTTCGGGTTCTACGCCGCGCTCACCGTCGGCCTGGCGATGCTGCTGATGGCGCTGACGGATACCGAGCATGCGCCTGCCGCGGGCACCGCCCTTGCCGTCGTCGCGCACGGAGTGGACTGGGCGCTCGTGGTGTTTCTGGGAACGATGGTGCTGCTGCTGGCGGCCGTCCACGCCGTGCTCAAAGACCGCCTCTACGACTTTTTCAACGTCCCCTGATGTCCCCCCAGAGCGGCGGCGAGAAGTAGCCGGTCGGCGAAGAGAGGCGACGCCGCGCGTCATCCCAGTCCGGGGGGTCCTCGCTGACGAACTCGACGTAGCAGGAACCAGGGCCCGCGAATTCCTGGACACGCGCCACTGCGTCCGCATGCGGGGCGGAGCGGACGAAGGCGGTCATCGCCTCGCGGTCTTCCCATATCGTGTAGGTGTAGAACTCCCCTCGCCACCACCTCGCCCGTATGCCGCCGGCGTAGTAACCCGCCGCCTCGCACGCTACGTGATAGACGTGCATGGACATCCGCATGAACGCTAGCGTCTGGCTGCAGCGTCTGATCCGCACGTACTCCACCACGTGGATGCGTGGCTTGACCTCGTACTCTTCGAACGACTGGACCAGTGCGCGGCTCCGCTACGAGATATGCACGCCGCCGTTCACTTCCAGCAGCGCCCCCGTTACGTAAGTCGAAAGGTCGGAACAGAGGAAGATGATCGGGCCAACGGCCTCCTCGACCGCCGCCGCGCGCTTGAGCGGTATCGCTTCCAGCGCCCTGTTGCGCGCGGCCTCCGGTATGCCCTGGGGCGCTCCCTGCACGAACTCGCTCTGCGATTCCATCGCACGCGTCATCCGCGTGTCGATGAACCCGAACGCCATCGAGTTCGCCAGCACGTTGAACATCGCGCCCTCTATCGCCACCGTCCGCGTAAGCCCCGCGATCCCGGCCTTCGCAGCGGAGTAGTTCGCTTGTCCCAGGTTCCCGAACCCCGATAGCGAGGAGATGGTGACGATGTGACGCGCGGGCACGGCCTCGCCACGTTCCTTCTCCTGCCGCGCGTGCTCCCGCATCACCTTGAACGCGTCGCGCACCACCCGGAACGTCCCGCCCAGGTGCACGTCAACGATGGCGTTGAACTGCTCATCGGTCATCCGGTGGAACATCCCGTCCCAGAGGAAGCCGGCCGCCGTCACGACGATGTGCAGCCCCCGGAAACGCTCCACCGCCAGCGACGCCAGCCGCTCCCCGATGTCCGCGTCCGTCACCGATGCCGCGAGCCCCACGGCGCTTCCGCCGGATCCTGCTATCAGCCGCAGCGTCTCGTCCAGCGGCCCCTGATCGAGGTCGTTGGCAACCACGTGTGCGCCCTCCTGCGCCAGCCGCAATGCGACGCCCTGCCCGATGCCGCGCCCCGCTCCGGTGACGATCGCCACTCGGCCTGCTATGCCTTCCACCATGCGCTGTTCTCCCGTTCGATGCGTCTGTCGTGCGCGTCATTCTACGCGAGCGGTTGCGTTGGCCGCAGTGCATATCCACAGGTACGCCTCGCTGCCGTTCTCGCTGTGGGGATAGTCGATGCGCTCCGCTTCGAAGCCTGACTCGATGAGCAGCCGCTCCCACGTGCCGATGGAGAACAGGCCCGTCACGTGGCGGTCCACCTCCACCCGCAACGCGTCGTTCTCCTGGAAGAAGAACACGTAGACCGTCTCTATCTGCGCGTCGTTCGGGTCGGGGTCCCACGAATACTCGACGAACGTGAGCTCGGCCCCGTCCTTGCGTCGCGTCTCGTGCCAAATGCGAGGCGGAACGAACGTCTCCACGTAGTCGTCCGGCGCCATGAGCAACAGGCCGCCGGGGCGCAGGTGCGCTCTCGCCGTCCCGAACGCTGCGCGCAGGTCATCTTCGGTCGTCATGTAGTCGATGGCGTCGTGGATGAGCACGGCGTCGAAGGTCTCCCCGAGGCGTACGGTCCGCATGTCCCCCACGTGGTGCGTCACGTCCGGGTTCAGGCGGCGCGAGTGCGCGAGCATCCCTTCGGAGAGGTCCACCGCGGTGGCGTCGAAGCCGTCGGCGACGTGGTGCAGAAGGTGTCCGCCGCCTGTGCCGAGTTCGAGGATGCGCCATCTGCCCGCGCCCAGCCGCTTGCGGAGCTCGCCTCGCCAGCAGTCGCCCTCGTCCGCGTAGTCCTCCGGCGGGCTCATCAGCGGCCACAGGTGGGCGAGGTCCGCGTAGAGGCGGTTGGATTCGGACGTCATCACTGACTCATCATACGTGGCCAGCGCAGGTGGAGGCGCGCAGCGTCAGGAGACCAGCCCGCTCGCGGCGGTGCGTGCGACCTCGAGCAGCCCGCCCGGCCAGAACCCGAGCACGAGTATCGCCGCCACCGTTATCCACAGCGTGAGCCTCCCGGAGAATGCAGCGGCGACGGGAGAGGCGTCTCCTGCAGGCTCGCGAAGGTACATCGTGCGGATGATGCCCACGTAGTAATACGCGGACACGACCGAGTTGACGGCGCCGACGACCGCGAGCCAGACCAGCCCCGAGTTCACGGCGGCGTTGAACAGGAAGAGTTTGCCCATGAACCCTACCGTCGGCGGGATGCCCGTGAGACCCAGCAGCGCGACCGCCAGCGCGAGCGCCGCGAGCGGGGCACGTTTCCCCATGCCCGCCATCGCCTCGATGCGCTCGTCGCCGCTGCGCTGCGTCAGAACGATGACGGCGAAGAATGCAGCGAGCGTCATCGCCGCGTAGCCGGCCAGGTAGAAGAGAACGCTCGAGATGCCGGCCGCGTCCTGCGTCTCCTGTCCGTGCGCCGTCACGGCCGCCACGCCGATGAGCAGGTACCCCGCGTGTGCGATGGCGCTGTAGCCAAGCAGGCGCTTCACGTTGCTCTGCACTATCGCGACCAGGTTCCCTATCGTCATCGTGATGGCCGCGAGCGCCGCAAAGAGCGTCGACCAATCGGCCGACGAGCCGCCCAGCGCCTCGTAGAACAGCCGCAGCACCACTGCGAACGCCGCGGCCTTGCTGGCTGTGGCCAGGAACGCGCCCACCGGCGTGGGTGCGCCCTCGTACACGTCCGGTGTCCACATCTGGAATGGCACCATGGACAGCTTGAAACCGAAACCGGCAGTCGCGAGGATGGCCCCGGCCATGATCGCGAGGCCTCCGAACGGCACGTCCGGGCTGCCTTCGCCCAACGCCTGCGCGATGGTTGGCGCCCCGCTGCTGCCGCCCACGACCTGCATCGTTCCCGATGCGCCGTACAGGAACGCGAACCCGTACAGGAGGAACGCCGACGACACGGCGGAGAGGAGCAGATACTTCACGCCCGCCTCGATGGGCGCTATCCGCGTCCTGACGAACGCCGCCAGCGCCACCACCGGCAGCGTCGCGAGCTCCAGCGAGACGTAGATGGTGATGAGGTCGGCTGCCGCCGCCAGCAGCATCAGCCCGGCCGCCGAGAAGAGCACCAGGCCCGTGAACTCCGATCCGTACGGGCGGAAGCGTTCCGCGTACTCCGAACTCGCGATGAGCACCAGAGCCGCGGTCCCGGCGACGAGGAACTTGATGTAGAGCGCGAACTTGTCGACGATGAGCGAGTCGTTGAAAGCGGACTGCGCCCCGTTCGCGTGTACGTTGTCCCAGAGGGCGATGGCGAACGCGAACGTAACAGCGAGGCCGAGCAGCGCGAGCACGAGCGTCAACTGCCGTTGCCGGGAGACGAGGCCTGAGAGCACCACGACGGTCGCCCCCACCGTGAGCGCAAGCTCCGGCGCGATGAGGAAGAGGTCTCTGGCTGTGATGCCCACGCGCTACCCTCCCTGTCCCGCGACAAGGGACGCGCCCTCGGCGAAGGACGCGATGATGGGCGCGATGCCGGCGTCGAACACGTCCGTCAGCAGCGCGGGGTAGACCCCGAACACGAAGATGGGCACGATGAGCACGCCCATCGCGGCGACGTCCACGCGCGTTGCATCCTCGAGGTGCGCCCATCGCTCCAGAGGCGGGCCGAACATCGTGCGCTGTGCGGTCCACAGGATGTAGCCCGCGGCAAGCACGACACCGAACGCGGACAGCGCCGTCGCCAGGCCGTACGCCGGGAACGTACCGAGGAACACCATGATCTCGGCGACGAACCCGCTCGTCGTCGGCAGGCCGAGCGACGCCAGCCCCGCGATCATGAAGCCGACGGCGATGAGCGGCATGCGCCCTGAGAGCCCGCCCATGTCCGCTATGTGCCGCGTGTGCGCACGGTCGTACACCAGACCGACGACCACGAACAACAGTCCCGTAATCGTGCCGTGGGTGAACAGCTGCATCGCCGCCCCGTTCAGCCCCGTGCCGTCCAGCTGCGCCGTCCCCGCGCCGACCGATGCGAGGCCCAGCACGACGAAGCCCATGTGGCTCACGCTGCTGTATGCGACGAGGCGCTTCAGGTCGGTCTGGCGCATCACGATGAATGCCCCGTACAGCACGTTGACCACCGCGAGTACCGCCAGCAGCGGCGCTGCCGCCGCGAGCTCGTCCGGGAACATCCCGGCATTGATGCGCAACAGGCCGTAGCCGCCCATCTTCAGCAGCACGCCCGCCAGCATCACGCTGACCGCCGTGGGCGCGTCCGTATGGGCGTCGGGCAGCCACGTGTGGAGGGGCACGATGGGGAGCTTCACCGCGAACGCCACGAGGAAGCCGCTGAACACCAGCGACGACGGCACGATGAGGTTGGTCAGGTCCTTGTGGATGAGCGCCGTCATGTCGAACGTGCGCTCGCCGGCCGGGAACGAGAAGTAGAGCGCGAGGATGGCCGCGAACATGAACGCGGAACCGAGGAAGGTGAACAGCAGGAACTTCATCGCCGAGTAGTCTTTGCGCCCCGTGCCCCAGATGGAGATGAGGAAGAACATCGGCACGAGTTCCAGTTCCCAGAAGATGAAGAACAGGATCATGTCCAGCGACGCGAAGACGCCCATGACCGCGCCCTGCAGCAACAGCAGCCACATGAAGTACTCGCGGACGCGCGTTTCCACCCGCCACGACACCAGCACGGCGGCCACACCGAGGATGCCGTTCAGCAGGACCAGCGGCGCGCTCAGGCCGTCCACGCCCATCAGGAACTCGATGCCGAACGCGGAGACCCACGGCGCGCGCTGCACGAACTGATAGGTGTCCCCCTGCGCGTTGAAGATCACGTACATGGAGATGGTCAGCCCAAGCTCCGCGAGCACGGTTGTGAGCGCGATGAGGCGCGTCGTCCGCGCGGAGCCGCGCACTGCCAGAGCCAGCGCGGCGCCGATCATCGGTACGAATGTGATTGCGGTCAGCATCTGCTCAGCGTTGCATCAGGTAGAAGATGAGGATCACCGCGGCGCCCATGGAGACGCCCACGCCGTACACCTGGATGTGGCCCGTCTGGAGCTGGGCGATGGCGCGTCCGCTGTTGCGCCCCAGCCAGCCCGCGAGGTCGGCCACCCCATCCACGATCCGGCGGTCGAACCAGTCGGAGACGAGGAACAGCCCGCGGTAGAGCGCACGGCGGACGATGAGGTCTTCGTAGAGCGCGTCCATGTAGAACCGCTGCACCAGCAGCCGGTGCACGAACCGCCAGAGGCGTCCGAGGCCGTCGAACGACACGGTCCGCGTTCCGTAGACCAGCACCGCGAGACCGATCCCGGCGACCGCAACCAGCGTCGACGTGAGCGCGATGGCGATGTTGAACTTCGGCGCGTCCTCGTGCAGCAGGTGCGAGAACCAGTGCGCGGGGACAGGTCCGAGATCGACGAGCGAATTCGCCACGAACCCCGAGCCCACAGCGAACACGGCCAGCACGAGGAGCGGCAGCTTCATCACGAGCGGCGACTCATGCCGGTGCACGTGGTGGTGCGCTTCGTCCGGGATGCGCTCCTCGTGCGGCACCGAGTCGATGCCGCCACGGAAGTCGTCGTGGAACGCCATGATGATGAGCCGGAAGACGTAGAACGCGGTCATGAACGCCGCGGCGAGCGCCAGCCAGAACACGAGCTGCGACACTCCGCTGTTCGCCGCGTGCGACCCGCTCCACGCCGTGGTCAGGATCTCGTCCTTGCTCCAGAAGCCTGCGAGCGGGAATATCCCCGCGAGGCTCAACCCGCCGACGAGCGTCGTCAGGTAGGTGATGGGCATCCACCGCCGGATGCCGCCCATGTACCGCATGTCGAACGTATGTACCGAGTGGTGTACCGACCCCGCTCCCAGGAAGAGCAGGCACTTGAAGAACGCGTGGTTGAACAGGTGGAACATCGCTACGCCCGGCGCGCCCACCCCCAGCGCGAGGAACATGTAGCCGAGCTGGCTGACCGTCGAGAATGCCAGCACGCGCTTGATGTCGTTCGCTGCGAGGCCCATCGCCGCGGCGAACACTGCAGTGAAGCCTCCGATGATAGCGACCGTGTTCATCGCCGCCGCGCTCTCCTCGAACAGCCCGAACAGCCGCGCCACGAGGAATACGCCCGCGGCGACCATGGTGGCCGCGTGGATCAGCGAACTGACCGGCGTCGGACCCTCCATCGCGTCCGGCAGCCACGTATGCAGCGGGAACTGCGCCGACTTGCCTGCCGCGCCCGCGAACAGCCCCAGGGCAACCCACGTCGCCACGCCTGCGGAGAGCATCGGTGCGGCGTCGAGGATGGCCGGAATCTCGAACGGGTTCAGCCCCAGGGCCGTGAACTCGCCCCGGTTCAGGAACAGGTAGAGGATGCCGAGCATGAACCCGAAATCGCCGATCCTCGTAACGATGAACGCCTTCTTCGCCGCCGCCGCCGCCGCCGGGCGGTGGTACCAGAAACCGATGAGCAGGTAGGAGAAGAGCCCCACCAGCTCCCAGAACACGAACAGTTGGATGAGGTTGTACGCCAGCACCAGCCCCAGCATCGAGGCGGTGAACAGCGACATGTACGTGAAGTAGCGCGGGTAGTCGCTCCACTCGCCGTTCGCGTCGTCGGATTCCTTGCGCATGTAGCCCAGTGAGAACACCTGCACGACCATGCTGACGCCCGAAACGACCGCCGCCATGATGGCGGACAGCGGGTCGAGGAAGATGCCCACCGTCATCTCGAAGCCGTCCTGCGCTCCGAGCGCACCGACAGCGAACCAGGCATGCGGTTCGTAGCCCGCGTCGCCGTTGCCCATCGCGCCGTTGACGGCGATGAGGCTCAGCACGAACGCAGCGCCCGTGCCGGCGATCCCCACATGGCCGGCGTACCGCCAGAGCGAGCGGCGCCACGGCCTGAGCACGGCGATGCTGAACACCCCCGCCAGGAGCGGCAGGCCGATGATGAGCCACGCTGCTGCTTCCGGGAGCATCGCCTACAGCTTCCTCAGGATCTCGTCCGCAACGTGCTCGCGGCCCCGTGGCACCATGATGCGGAACGCCGACGTCTCGCTGTACTCCAGCAGGCCGCCTTCCGGCAGCAGGCGGACGGGCAGACCCTCGCCCTCGAGGATCTCCTTCCACATCTCGGCGAGCATCAGGTTCGGTGCTCTCTTGTAGTCAACCCACATGCAGGTCCCGCTAACGCCGCAGCGTATTGAGGTCTGAGATATGGACCGTGTCGCGTCTGCGGGCCAGCGCGATGATGAGCGCCAGGCCCAGCGCCACCTCCGCCGCCGCGACCACGATGACGAACACCGCCAGCGTCTGGCCCTCCAGCACGAAACGCTCCATGCCCACGTGCGAGCCGGACAGCCGATTCACCGCCGGAACGGTGTAGCGCGAGAACGCGACCAGCGCCACGTTCACCGCGTTGAACATGAGCTCTACGGACATGAGCACCGCGATCATGTGCCTGCGCGACAGCACCCCGTAGAGCCCGATGCAGAACAGGATCGCCGAGATGATGAGCAGCCGCTCAAGCATCGCGCCGCTCCCGCACGAGCGAGAGTGCCCCGATAACCGCTGCCAGCAGCAGCACACCCGCCACCTCGAACGCCAGCACGTAGTCGCTCAGGAGCAGCCGTCCCAGTTGCGTCGGGGTCTCTACGAACACGGTCGCGATGGGCGCCGGTAGCGAGTCGGGCAGCAGCGCCCACTCCGCCTGCACGATGCTGTACGCGAGCGCGGCCAGAAGCGCAACGCCCATCACGAGCGCCACGGGTTGCACGGCCGTCGAGCGGTTCCCCGTGTCCACGTCGCGCGTCATCATCACTGCGAATATCACCAGGACCGCGATGCCGCCGCCGTAGACCAGCACCTGTACGACGGCGAGGAACTCCGCGTTCACCATCGCGAAGATCCCCGCGATGCCCAGGAAGCTCACCACGAGCATCAGCGCAGCGCGGAAGATGCTGCGGAGGTGCACCACCAGCGCAGCCGACCCGATGGTGACCACCGCCAGCGCCCAGAACACGATCTCGGAGAAGAGGTTGTCGAACGCCACGGCTAACGCTCGCCTCCGTACTCACCCGAGGCGCTGGAGCGGTGGTCCATCTCCTCCGGCATCTGGCCGGGACGCTTGGGATGCCACAGGAAGGGCTCGCGTCCGACGCTCTCCCACTCCTGGGGCGCGTCGTGGTGCGGGTCTGACTTCTCACGTTCCAACTGCGGCCGGAACCAGGTGCTCGGGTGCTTCTCCCGTTCCTTGAGCGTGTCGATGTCGATCACGAGGTCCGCTCTGCGGTAGCGGGCCGCCTCGAAGCCGGAGCCCATGTGCAGTGCGTCGTAGGGGCACGCCTCCACACACAACCCGCAGTACATGCAGCGGGCCTGGTCGATGTCGAATACGTCCACCTTGTAGCTGCCGCCGTCCTGCTCGTTACCGCCGTCAGGATCGGTGACGATGCGGATGATGCCGAGCGGACAGTACTTCGCGCAGCTCGCGCAGCCGGTGCACCTCTGCTCGTACCACGTGAACTCCTGCCCCCGGAAGCGGGGATGCTGCGGGATCCGCGCCTCGGGGTACTGGATGGTGAACGGGCGCCGCACGAGGTTGCGGAGCGTCACGCCCAGCCCGCGCAGGATGCCTTCGCCGTACATCAGCGACCCTCCGTCGACAACGCCGCTGCCATGGGCGGCGCAGTGCGCAACGATACGACCTTTGACCAGAGCACGGCCGCCGGTATCGTGACGGCCCAGTTGATCGCCGACATGATGCCCAGCTCCGCCGCACCGGGCTCCGGCCAGACGATGACCTCCGCCGCGAGCAGCAGCACGTTGAGCAGGCTCAGGGGGAAGAGGTACTTCCACGCAACCGCGAGTATCTGGTCGAGCCGGTATCGCGGCAGCGTGGCGCGCACCCAGACCGCGACGAACACGAACCCCGCCACCTTGAGCAGGAACCACACGTGCGACGGCAGGACCGGCCACTTCCAGCCCTGCAGGAAGAGCGCGGCGAAGATGGCGCCTGCCACGACGGTGTTCGTGAACTCCGCCAGCATGAACACGCCGTACTTCATGCCGCTGTACTCAGTCATGTACCCGGAGACCAGCTCGGACTCCGCCTCCGTCACGTCGAACGGCGCGCGGTTCAGCTCCGCCGACACAGCCGCGAGGAAGATGAGCGCTCCCAGCGGCGTCACGAGCAGAAACGGCAGCGCCTGCGCCTCCACCACGTCGACGAGGGACATGGACTGCGCCAGCACCGTGACGCCCAGCAGCGCCATCACCAGCGGGACCTCGTAGCTCACCAGCATCGCTACAGCCCGCATGCTCCCGAACAGCGAGAAGCTGTTGGGCGAGGCGTACCCCGCCATCATGACCGCGATCGTCGAGATGCCGCTCACCGCCGCGATGTACAGCACCGCCACGTTCAGGTCCGCGACCCATGACCCCGCGCCGAACGGGATGACCGCCAGCACGAGCAGCGTTGGCGCGAGCATGACGACGGGCGCGAGCGTGAACACGATGCGGTCGGCGCCGACCGCGATGATGTCTTCTTTCGTGATCAGTTTGATGGCGTCGGCTATCGGTTGGAGCACGCCGAACGGCCCGGCGCGGTTCGGCCCCAATCGCCCCTGGAAGCGGCCGAGCAGCCTGCGCTCGAACCAGGTGTACACCGTCCCGATGGCCATGACGGCGTTGGTGACCAGCAGGATGATCGCCATCCCAGCCGCCGCGTATGCGACCCACGACCACTCCTCGCCCAGCAGGTCCTGCACGAACTGGTAGACGTTCCGGTAGATGACGTTCCCTGCGAGCGTTTCGCCCATCAGCGGTCAACCTCACCCATGTTGAAGTCGAGGCTGCCGAGTGTGACGATCGCGTCCGCCAGTTTCCATCCCACCAGCATCTCCCTGAACAGCGTCAGGCTCATGAAGGAAGGGGAGCGGACGTGGCAGCGGTACGGGGCTATCGTGCCGTCGCTCACCAGGTAGAACCCCAGCTCTCCCTTGGGCGCCTCGATGGGCACGTAGGCCTCGCCCGGCGGGGGGCGGAACAGCATGGCCATGGTCGCCCGCACCGGCCCCGGCTCGATCTGCTCGCAGCACTGCTCGATGATGCGGAGCGACTGCCGTACCTCGAGCATCCGCACCCAGAACCGGTCGTAGTTGTCCCCGCCCTCGCACGTCGGCACGTCGAACTCCACGCGGTCGTACGCGTCGTAGGGCGCTGCCTTGCGCCAGTCCCACGCGACACCGGACGCGCGCAGGATGGGGCCCGTGAACGACGCCGCGACGGCGTCCTCCGCCGAGACCGGCGCGACGCCGACGGTCCGGCTCCGCACGATCTCGCTGTCGAACACCAGCGCCTGCAACTCGTCGGCATACCCCGGCATGTCGTTCAGAAAGGAGCGCAGCGCGGGCCAGAACTCCTCCGGTGCGTCCTGCAGGACGCCTCCGATGCGCATGTACGTGAGCGTGATGCGTGCGCCGCAGAGCATCTCGAACATGTCCAGGATGCGCTCGCGTTCGCGGAATGCGTACATCAGCGCCGTTCCGCCGAACACGCCCAACTCCTGCAGGAAGAAGCCCACTCCGATGAGATGGCTCGCGATGCGCTGCAACTCCGCCGCGATGACGCGCAGGTACTTCCCCCGGTCCGGCGGTTCGATGCCCACCAGCCGCTCGCACGACAGCACGTACGCCTGGTTGTTCGTCATCGACGCGACGTAGTCCAGCCGGTCCGTGAGCGTGATGACCTGGGTGTACTGCCGCTCCTCCGCCAGCTTCTCCGTGCCCCGGTGCAGGTAACCGATGACCGGCTCCGCTTCGAGGATGTTCTCGCCGTCGAACGTAAGCTTCATGCGGAACACGCCGTGGGTGCTGGGGTGGTGCGGCCCCATGTTGACGACGACCGGCTCGGTGCGCATCGTCATCGTCAGCCCCCCTGCGGCCACGAGTACGGGAGTGGCGGCTCCAGATAGTCGCGCCGCAGCGGGTGCCCCTGGAACCCCTCCCACGTGAGGATGCGCTTGAGGTTGGGGTGGCCGTCGAAGCCCACGCCCATCAGGTCCCAGGCCTCTCGCTCCTGGAGCGTCGCGCCGCGCCACACGCCGGTGACGCTCGGCAGCGAGACGTCGTCGCGCCCGTACACCCGGGCCTTCAGGATGGCGGTCGCGTTCCTGCTGAGGGACGTGAGGTGGTAGACCACCTCGAAGTATTCGACGTAGTCCACCGCCGTGAGCGACCCCAGCATCTTGTAGTCGTGCGCGGGGTCATCGCGGAGGAACGCGCACACATCTGCTATCGCGCTCGGCTCCACCCATACCGCGCTCTCGTCCGACTCGACCACGGCGTCCGGGAACGGAAAGCGCAGCGACTCGGCGAGCGCGCTGCCTGCCGTCGCGGTCGTCATGCGCGGTCCACTCCTGCGGCGTCGCTCCCCACGCTGTACCGCTTGATCTTCTCGTGCAGTTGCATGATGCCGTAGAGCAGGGCGTCAGGGCGGGGAGGGCATCCCGGCACGTAGACGTCCACCGGCACGATGTGGTTCACACCGGGCACGACGCTGTAGCCCTGGTAGTACGGGCCGCCGCTGGTCGCGCAGACACCCATCGCGATGACCCACTTCGGCTCCGCCATCTGGTCGTAGATGCGCCGCACCGCGGGCGCCATCTTCCACGTGAGCGTGCCCGACACGATGAGCAGGTCCGCCTGGCGGGGCGTCGCTCGCATCGCCTCCATGCCGAACCGAGCGAGGTCGAACCGCGACATCGCCGAGGCGATCATCTCGAACACGCAGCACGCGAGCCCGAACGCCACCGGCCAGACCGCCGAACGGCGGCCCCAGTTGAGCAACGCGTCCACGGACGTCACCGCCACGTTGCTCGCGATATCTTCCGGCACCTGGATCGCGGGGTCGGGGAACGCTTCCTGCGCGCTCCACTTCAACTGCTCGACGGCCTCGCCTTCGATGCGGTCGACGTCCCAACCGGGCATCGTCTGTCCGTAGACCGCGCCGCGCTCCTCTGCTCCTGTCAGGAGAGAAGGCACGGATAACGGCGCATGCTCGTTTGGGTTGACCATGGCCTGCTCGAAGACTCCTCCGCGACAGGGTCAAACCCCGCCGGAACTGAGAGTCACCACGAGCGCGAGCATAGCACAGCAGGAGCGTAAGTGAAACGCCGCACAATCAGCCCGGCCGTCCTGCGGAGGCCCGCGCTTCAGCGCGCAACCTCGCCCCCGTTCTCCTGTCTGCTAGGCTATGCCGCATGGACGACGCAACCGGCAGCACCCAGGCCCGCATAGACGAGATAGCCGCCCGTTCACTCGACGAGTTCCGCGCCAAGCACGAACGGCGTGAGCAGGCGATCCGCGTTTCCCGGGAGGTCGTGCGGACCTCGGCCAACGCCATACGCGCCATCCACCGGAACGAGCTTGAGGAGGCGCGCCAGCTCATCGCGGCGGCGGACGCCCTCGTGCGCGAGACCCAGCAGACCCTCGAGGGTCACCCGGACCTCTACTTCACCGGCTACACCCAGGACGCTCAGAAGGAGTATGCGGAGGCGTGCGCAGTGCTCGCCTTCATCGCGCGCACGGAACTCCCGCTCCCTGCGGACATCGGCGTTGAAACGCCGTCCTACCTGAACGGCCTGGCCGAGGCCGCGAGCGAACTGCGGCGCTACATCCTCGACTCCCTCCGCCGCGATGACGACTCCCGCGCCGAGGAGCTCATGCGCTACATGGACGACGTCTACAACATCCTCGTCGTCATGGACTTTCCGGACGCCCTCACCTCCGGCCTCCGCCGCACGACCGACCAGCTCCGCGGCGTCCTCGAACGCACGCGCGGCGACCTCACCATGACCATGCGCCAGCGCCGCCTGGAACGGTTGCTCAGCGAGCGTCCCGGCACGTGACGGAGCGGGTAGGATTGCTCCCGTGGTAACAGAAACGCCATCTTCTACCGATTGGGTAACGCCCTTCATGCTCAGATGGGAACGCGAGCAGGTGGGCCTGACTGTTCCATATGTTGCTGACCACCTCAAGGTCAATGTCTCACTGGTCCATGCATGGGAAGATGGGGACGCGCTACCGTTGCTCGCTGACCTACGGCTACTTGCCGAGCTGTATCTCTGTCCTGTAGGGCATTTCTTCCTCGACGCCCCGCCTCCGGAACCCCGGCAGTTGGACTTTCGGGGCCTTGACCCCGATAAGAAGCTCACCTACGAATCGCACAAGACGCTTCGGCGGTTCCTGCGCTATGTGGAGGTAGCGGGGGACTGGATGGAGATGTTGGGGCTTTCGAAGGTTGCGCGCATTCCTGAGTTCCCACTGCATGACCCCGCCGAAGCAGCGCAGCAGGCAGTACAGCTGTTGGGAGTGACACAAGAAGTGCGTGAGTCCTGGGATTCGCCCGATGAAGCGTTCGCTGGCTGGCGGCAGGCGGTTGAGCAATGTGGTGTCTTCGTCTTTTCGATGACGCTTCCCTTTGGAGGCGTCCGCGGGGCATCAACTTGGCCTGAGGATGGCGTACCTGGGATTCTAGTCAACCACTGGGATACAGAGAGCGCAACAGGGCGGGTCTTCACGCTGCTCCATGAGTTTGCGCACATACTTGCGCACCGTGCTGGTCTAGTCTGTGACTTCCGGGGGCAGCCGAATGTGGAGACATTCGCGAACCGCTTGGCCGCTCGGGCTATAGTGCCGTTCGACGCGTTGCACAGTCGGTTGTCCGACTTAGGCCTAAGACTATTCAAGGAATATTGGACAGAGTCGGAGTTGAACCTCATTCGGGAACCGTTCCACGCCAGCCGCGATGTGGTTGCCATCAGCCTCGAAGACATGAAGCTTGCTCCGGACGGCTACTATCGCAAACAGCGAACCGCTTGGGAGAAGCGTAGACCCTTCGGACGTGGAAGAGGGGGTGGCCAGAAGAGGGTAGTCCTCAAGTACCGTGAACTTGGCTCTCGGATGTCGGACCTCGTACTCGCGGCATCCGAGAGCGGAATAGTGTCCCCGCTCGATGTCGACGATGTGCTGGGTACACCAGTCAAGAAATTCCGTGACTTCATCAGGGCTGGAAGCACTTAGCAGAGCGTTCCATGGCGTCTGAGCCTGCAACCATCATCTACTGCTGTGACGCCGACGCACTCATTGACCTCGACAGTGCCGGCAGGTTCGCTGAGTTGTCCAAACTCGTCGAACAGGGCAGGCTTCGCATAGCGTCAGGAGCGTTTGCGGAAACCGTACGCTTTCGTTCGATCTCACGACAGTCCAAGCGGATGTTGGAGGACTGGCACGCACGTGGGCAGGTCGTTGTTGTCGTGGATGATGACAGTGCGGCTCGGTCTCTCTTGCCCGACATCGACACGCGGTACGGGCCTCAGTTCAGTGTGGAGGGAGTCAGTTACGGTGGGTTCTGGAGGAGCCGAGCGGGACGCGATGCCGCTGATGCAGAGGTGGTGGCGTTCGCGAAAGCCCATGGGTGGGTGGTCATCTCCAACGATCACTCTGTTCATGGAGCCTGCCTGAAGGAGTCTCTTGGGTGCCACCGCTGGGAACACCTCGCGCTTGTGATTCGGCAGATACCGCCTCCGCCTGAGCAGCCACACCTCTTCTAATCCTTGTCTCGCATTGCCGCATGACCATGCGCCAGCGCCGCCTGGAACGGTTGCTCAACGACCGCTCCGACACGTGACGGCGCCGTGTGTTCAGTGTCGCCGGTTTGACCTGAAGGCGCCCTGACGGAGACAATAGCCCACTGCCGGTATCCGGCGAGAATCACACGTGCGGGGCAGTGGTGGGCCGTGCCCATGCCCCCGGGAGGTAGATGCTGATGGAAGGCCTCATACTGGCCATCGTTGCGGGCGCCGTGGCGCTCGCTTTTGCTGCGCATCTCGCTGTGCGCGTGCTCAAAGCCGACGAAGGCACCGAGCGCATGCAGGAGATCGGCGCGGCTATCCAAGAGGGCGCGAACGCCTTCCTCAAGCGCGAATACACCGTGCTCGCGGGGTTCGTCGTCATCGTGTTCATCGTGCTGCTCGCGCTCGGCTTCGCCCGTGAGGAGCAGGACCCCGCGACTGCGATCGCCTACATCGTGGGCGCCATCTCTTCGGCGCTCGCGGGCTTCATCGGCATGCGCATCGCGGTCAAGTCCAACATGCGCACGGCCTCAGCCGCGCGCACCGGCCTGAACCGGGCGCTCCGCGTCGCGTTCTCGAGCGGCGGTGTCATGGGCATCACCGTCGTCGGCATCGGACTGCTCGGCGCGGTCATCCTCTGGATCGTCTTCGGGGACAAGGACATCGTCGCCGGGTTCAGCTTCGGCGCGTCCAGCATCGCCCTCTTCGCGCGTGTTGGCGGCGGCATCTACACCAAGGCCGCCGATGTCGGCGGCGACCTCGCGGGCAAGGTCGAGGCCGGTATCCCGGAGGACGACCCCCGCAACGCCGCGGTCATCGCAGACAACGTTGGTGACAACGTTGGCGACGTCGCCGGCATGGGCGCGGACCTCTTCGAGTCCTACGTCGGCTCCATCATCGCGAGCCTCGCCCTCGCTGCGACGGGCACGGCGGTCCTCATCGGCGTTGACGAGTCCCGTGTCGATATCGATGTCGACTCCAGCCTTGCGGTTCTTCCCTTCATCATCGCCGCCGTCGGCATCGCCGCATCCATCATCGGCACGTTCATCGTCCGCACGGGCGAGACGACCAGCATCGGAAGCCTGCTCTGGTCGCTGCGGCGCGGCATCTTCGCTGCGGGCTTCCTCGCGCTGATCGGCTCCTTCGGCGCCATCTACTGGCTGTTCGAGGTCGACGGCGGGTTCGGCATGGACAAGGTCTGGCAGTTCTGGGGCGCGGTCGCCGTCGGACTCGGCGCGGGCGTCATCATCGGCGTCAGCACCGAGTACTACACCAGCTACGAGTACAAGCCGAC
>JAPPHT010000072.1:4255-41294 GCA_028874795.1 Chloroflexota bacterium | reverse complement strand
GGTCCCCCCACACCCCCCCCGCCGGGGGTCCGCCCCCCCCCCGCCGCCCCCTGGCCCCCCCCCCCGGGGGGGCGCCGCGGGGGCGGGCCGCGCCGGCGCCGCGGGGGTATCCCCCCTCCCACAACCCCCCGCCCGTTGGCGCCCCCCTTGGGGGGGGGGTAGCTGAGTTGGGGTCGCACCCCGTTGCGGGGCCCCTTTCCGGGCGCACGTCACGTTCACGTGGCAAGGGTCTAGTAGCCGGCGCCCGTAATCACCTCCGTCGCCCACGCCAGGGCATCCGCGGCGATCTGCTCGGCATTCGGGTCGGTCTGCACCGAGTACCACGACTCGCCTTCCGCGAGCCTGAGACGCGGCTCGATGTGGTCAACGGAGTAGCCCTCGATCAGAGGGATCGAGTTGTACGACGACCCGCCGATGACTTCGGGGATCTGGTTCATCGTATCGACGCGGGCGTTCCAGCCCTCCTCGCTGAGCATCCAGTTCCCGAACAGCCTCGCGGCATTCGGGTTCGGCGCGTTCTCGAAGATCGCGAAGCAGCCTCCACCGCCTACGCGCCACGTGGGGAAGCCCGCCACTTCGTGCTCGGCGATGGGGAAGCCGAGTTGGAGCGCTTCCTGCAACTGTGTGTCGCCCGCGCCGCCGATGTCGGCGATGGCGTAGGTGCCACGGATCAGACCGTCCAGCCCCTGGCCTACGTCAGTTGTCAGCGTCGGCTTGGCCTCGTTCCAGAGCCGCTCATACCACGCGCGGCCCGCTTCCGACACGAACAGAGGCGTAATGGTGCTGATGCCCTCGGCTCCGAACCTCGGGTCCGTGGTCATGACGATCTGGCCGTCGTCCCAATTGAGCAGGTCGTCCACGGTCTGGAGTCCGGCGGGGTCGACGATGTCGGTATTGATGACCCACTCCGCGAGCCTCACGTTGGAGGCGTAGCAGAGGATGTCCTCGAAGTCGACGTCGCCCAGTACCCACTCGCCATTCAGCCAGTTGTCCGGGTTCGACGCGTAGGGTTCGACGAACCAGTCCCGCACCGGGATGAACGAGTCCGCGATGGCCACGCGGCCGAAGGAGCCTGTGGGGATGCCGCCCGTCTGCCAGGTGTCCACTTCGAACAGGCCGTTCGCCCGCTCAGCGATCACCCTGTCAGCCATGCCGCGCGCCTGCCCGGTCGTCACGACCACTTCGATGTCGAACAGCTCTTCGAAGTGGTCCATGAGGCCGGCGAAGTCGCGGCCCTGAGAGCCGCCTTGTATGGCGTTCAGCTTGCCCTCTTCCTTGGCAGCCGCGACCAGGGCGTCCCATTCGGCTATCCAGGGGTCCGCCGTTGGCGTGGGCACGGGCGTGTCCGCCGGAACCGGCGTGTCCGCCATGGCCGGCATAGCGGTCGGCGTGGGTGGCGCTGCCGGAGGTGACGTTGGCGTTGCGGTCGGGGGGTCCGTCCCGCAGGCGACCAGTGCGCCGACGAGTGACAACATCATCAGGGATACGGCCATCAATCGGACCGGTCGGCTGGCATTCTTGCTCATGAAGCCCTCCTTGGGATATTTGAGTGTCCCTTGACGCCACTCGTGATGCTAGGCACGCCCGGCTTCGCATGTCAACTTCGATTCATCCAGTGAGCGCCGTTATCCGCCGGTCTTCGCCTGCCCTCTTCCGAATGACGTAGCCTCCCGCTCAGCGCGGCGCCTCTTCCCCTGCCGGCGCCCTGACCGCCTCGACCCTAGGAAAGCCTGAAGTAGTCGATCACGTTTCCTGCCCAGATGCGCTCCCGCTCCTCCTCGCTGACGTCCGCGTACAGGTCGCCGAGCAGTTGCTGTGTGTTCGGGTACTCGCACTCGATGTGCGGGAAGTCGGTGGCGAACAGGAGATGGTCGACACCGATGTGATACCGCAGATCGACCGCGGCCTTCTCGTACTGGATGCTCCAGTAGATGTGCTCCTTGAGATACTCGCTGGGCAGCCGCTCGAGTCGCGGAGCCCCGAGCATGTCCTTCGCCCACTCGAACGTGCGGAAGTACTGCAGGTCGCACTGCTCGAACCAGAAGGGAAGCCACCCGACGCGCGTCTCCGCGAAGAAGATCTTGAGCCTGGGGAAGCGGTCGAATACGCCCGCCAGGACGAGCTGCGAAAGGGACAGCGCCGGTTCCAGGCCGAACCTGCTCATCCTGTCGATCGGCCCGCGGCGTATGCGGTCGGCGATCTCCGGGGGCGGCGTCACCGGGTAAACGAACGTTGGGTCCTTGGCCAGGGACCCCGATCGACTCAGTTGCACGTGCACGGTGACCGGGATGTCGAGGTCCAGCGCGGCCGCCCAGAACCTGTCGTCCTCGGCGGTTGGATAACCCCTGCCATTGGGGAAGACCCCCAGGAGGACGCCCTTGAACCCGAGCTTCGCGCAGCGTTCCATCTCGGCAACCATGTCGTCGACGTTCGTCCACGGGAGCACACCCAGGCCGATGAGGCGGTCGGGAGCGACCGCGCAGTACTCCTCGGCCAGCCAGTCGTTGTAGCCCCGTACGACCGCGTTGTACGCCGCGTCGTCCTTGATGCTGCGCCAGAAGGTCGGGCCGCCCACCTGGCCGGGGTAGAGCACCTCGCCGTCCAGGCCGTCGGTCTCCTGCTCCCGGAGGCGCTGCTCGGGCGGGCCGGTGCCCCCGGCATCCTCGTAGCGCATGCCGAACGGTTTCCACTGGCCTTCAGGGCGACCGGCCCTGAGATCTGTCGCATTCGCCTCTTGAACAGGCCCGTCGCCGATCACCAGGCCGTCGCCGCCGTCGGGCAGCACCACGCGCCTGGGGGCCATGTCCCGGTACTTGGGATCGACCCGGTGGGTCCAACGCTCGGGAAGCACCTCCAGGTGCGAGTCGCTCGAAATCACGCGGGTCGCGGTCATCTGCATCACCTCATTCGCACGGTCCTGCCCGGTTCCCTGCGGGTCCGCCACTCCGCGCTAGTCCGGTTCCCAGATCGCGACCGCCTTGCACGAGTTATTGGTGTAGGCCTCGGCGAAGGCCACGTAACCTGCCCTGCGGCCGTGCATCGTCCCCGCCAGGCAGATCCAGTTACGGAACTCGTGCTGACCGGAGTCCTGGAGCTGATCGGCCGTGAGGTCCCGCCACTTCCATGTCTCGCCGGACTCGAGCTCAACCAGTCGCTCCCGGTCGGCGGGGACGTCCGGCCACATGTAGTGGTTCTTGGTCGTCAGCGACGCATGCGACCAGCTGGACGAGCCGATGACCACCGAACGATAGGGGCTGGCGCTGAGGATCTCGCCTACCTTCACGCCGATGTCGTAGCAGCGCGATGGGACGGGGCCCGGCGGCGGTGGCACCTTCACGTTCTCCAACCTCCGGCCGATGCCGGCCGGGTTCGGGTACTCCGGACTGGGGACCCGCAGGTCGTTCCCATTGCAGTTCACGGCAAAGGGAATGATGGGATAGGTCCACGGATTGTCGCCGTCCAGGTCCATGTAGCGAAGGGTCACTGTGAAGGCGTGACCGTACATGTCGCCGTGAGGCAGTCCCCATGAGGAACCGACGTCGAACCCGCCGTTGACCAGTTCGCGGACCAGGTAGTTGGCCGCTTCCTTGTGGCCGAGGATGCGGGCGTTGCCGCCGCCGGCGTCCGTGCCCCGCAACTTGCCCTCGACGGCGTCGATGGCGAAGACGTTGAACGGCACGAGCAGGTCTTCCCTCAGGCACTCGTACTGGTCGTCTCCGTAGATGAGCACGAAGTCGGGAGCGAACTCGTCGATCGCGGCGCGGGCCTTGCGGTACGCAGGCTGGAGGATGTCCTGGTACTTCTGGGCATGCGTGAGCCCCTCGTCGTCACCCCACTCCTCCTGCATCCGCTGAGGCCAGTTCCGGGGGTCCTTCAACTCCTCCGGCGTCTCGTCTTCTTCCATGTGCTGGCGCAGGTAGTGGCTCCCTCTTCGCAGGTCGCCAACGACCCCCGGACCGTGACTGCAGCCTATGCCGAGTATCTCGCCCATTGTTGTCTTCTCCCTCAGCCTGGAATGCTTTCGCCTGCTAGAGCCGGCAGAACGCTCCCCCACCCACACAGATGGATTCACCGGTGGTGAACGTCGAATCGTCCGATGCGAAGAAGGTTACCGCCGCCGCCACCTCCTCCGGCGTGCCGGGCCGCAGCATCGGGATCGGCGACAGATGCGGGTCCGAGACGTCCGGCCTCGACCCGTGCGTGCGCTTGCTCTCCGCTGAAGCGGTGTCGCCGGGGATGCGCCCCACCAGCACGTCGCCTTCCGCCCGGCTGCTCGCATGCGGCACGACCATGTTGATGCGCACGTTGTGCGGCGCGAGTTCGAGCGACATGCTCGTTACCAGGGCTCCGATGCCCCCCTTGGAAACGGCATACGGCATCCTGTCCGTTCCCCGCACCGCGTGAGACCCGAAGGTGATGATCGACCCCGATCTCTGCTCGATCATGTAGGGCATCACGGCCCACGTGCACCAGAGGCACGTAAACAGGTTGTTCTGGATGTTGGCGACGATGTCCTCGGGCGTCTTCTCCCAACCCTTCTTCCCGCTGCCCGGAAGCGAGAACGTCCCGCCAACGACGTTCACCAGCACATCGATGCGCCCGAACCGCTCCATGGTGGCTTCCACGAGGCTCTTGGCAGCCTCGGGGCTACCAACGTCGCCCAGCCAGATGTCGCAGTCGGCGCCGTAGTCGAGCAACTCGTCTCGCACGCGTTCGGCTCCCGGAGGGTTGCGATCGGCGATCATCACGCTGGCGCCCTCCTCGGCGAAGCGTTTGACCGTCGCTCGGCCGTGGCCCTGCCCGCCTCCCGTCACGATGCCTATCTTGCCGAGCAGCCGCTTGCCTCCCGCTGCCCGCTCGTCCAGGACCTTGGTTGCCTGCGTCATGGAAACCCTCCTCCTCTCGATTAGACCCGCTGCCCGCGTGACGGGCAATGACGACCGCCGGGCACGGCACACGCTTGCCGCGACAGGCCTTCGGGCGCCGTCCCTTGCCGTCCGAACCTCAGGAGCCCGGCCCCGCGCTGCGGCTGGTGCTGGTGCCGATCAACTCCTCGTCGGGCTGCTGGCCCAGCAGACGGTCCGCCTCGTAGACGAGCTTCTCCGCCGTCGTCTGCTCCTGCACCTGGACCGGCTTCTCCACGCCTCGGCCATGCTCTGTGATCAACCGTCGCAGCATGACCACGCAGTTGTCCGTCGACGACAGGTACTCCGGGTACTGGTACCTGCACGACCGCATGGCGTCGTAGTCCTGATCGGAGAAGTTGAAGAACAGCATCCACTTCAGGTACAGGGCGAACGTGAGGCGGTCGTAGATGCGTCCCCACACGTTGCTTGGCCGTGTGCCGAAGGCGTAGTAGACCCGCGTGATGTCCTTGTCCACGGCCACTGGCCACCGCGTGTACATGTGCGTGATGTGGTTGGACCGGATGATCCCCGGGAGCGTTACGCCCTCCCAGTTCAGATCGTTCTGGAAGGGGCGCTTCTGCCGGGACTTCCGGCGCCAACTCACGAAGCCGTCATGGATCCATCCCCAGAGCCGGCGGTACTGGTGCTTGGGCCAGTAGCCGTCCACGCCCGGGTAGTACAGCCGGTACGGGACCTTGCCGTCGTCGTCCGCGTAGTAATTGACCTTGTCCCTCGCGCCCATGTTGTCCCGGCTTGGACTGATGGTGTCGACCGCATGGTTGTTGACCGTCTGCATGCGGTAACCCACCGGTGAACGGTCGCGGCCGCCGCGGGTGGAGCGCAACTGCCGGAAGGAGTTGCGATGCACGAACCACATGTTGTGGGCGTCCCCGTTGTTCTCCAGCGCGATCATCCAATTGCAGTGCCAGTACCGCCATGTCGTCAGGATGAGGGTCGTGTCCGGCTCGAACCACTCTGGCGGTATGTCTTCCTTCGGGTCTGACGGCTCTCCCTCACCGGTCCAGACGAAGACGGTCCCCTTCAGCGTGACCGTCGGGTACTTGCGGGCCTTCAGCCTGCCCACCATCTTCGAGTCCGGGCCCTCCGTGATGAAGGCCACGCACTCGCCGTCGCCGTCGAAGGTCGCTCCGTGGTACGGGCAGGTCAAGGTCCCGTTCCAGAAAGAGTCGCCCCAGGAGAGATAGGCCCCGCGATGCGGGCAGTAGTCCCACAGCGCCTGCACCTCGTCATTCCTGTCGCGGAAGAAAACGAAGTCCTTGCCGACGATCTTCAGCGCCACGGGCCTCTTCCTGCTGACGTCCTTGGCCGGGAGGGCGGGATACCAGTACTCAGTGAGACCCTCGGCGGGAATGAGGCTCCGGCGGTCGTCGGGGTCCTCGGGCTGGACGAAGGGAGGCGTTCTCCCCCAGCGCATGGCATCGTCGCCCCGGGCATACTTCTTCCAGCCGCCGGGGTATCCCGCGACCAACTTGGAGAAGCTTCGTCGCAACTCTAGTCCGAACATAACTCCCCCTCCTGCTCGGGGCCGATCTGTCGTCTATCGGCCTGGGAAGAGCGAGCGGCGGCGGCCGCCCGTTCCTCTGGCTATGCGGCTACGGGCGCCAGGTCGAATAGCCTGAGCGCGTTGTCCCGGACGATCTTGCGCCGATGTTGCTCGGGCAACCCGTCGAAGTCGCGGGCGACGACCTCCTGCGACTTCGGCCACGTAGAGGCGCTGTGCGGGTAGTCGGAGGACCACATCAGGTTGTCCAGGCCGATCAGTTCCCGCTTCCCGACCGCGTCGACCTCGTTGATGTACGTCACGTAGACCTGGCGGTGGAAGTACTCCAGCGGCGTCATCGTGAGCTTCGTCGGGAACGTCGCGGGCGCCCTGCGGATGGACCCCTCCAGCCGGTTCATCCAGACGGGTAGCCAGTCCGTGTGGTTCTCGACCGAGATGACTTTGAGTCGCGGGAACCGCTCGAGCACGCCGGACAGGATGAGCAGGGCGAGCGTGCGCTCTATCTCGTGGTGCCGGGTGACGTTGCCCAGGACTGACTCCGGGTTCCAGTAAGCGATGGAGTACCTGCTCTCTCCGTGCCCTGTGATGCCGTGCAGGGCGATGGGCGCGTCCAGGTCCTGCGCGGTCGCCCAGAACGGGTCGTAGTAGGGGTCGCTGTACGGCTTGAAGTCTGCGGGGGGCTGCTGCCAGATCATCGCCCCCTTGAGCCCCAGCTTGTTGACCCGGCGCAACTCTTCGCACGCCAGGTCGATGTCGTACAGCGAGATCAACGGAACGCCGAACAGCCGCTTGGGAGCGTAGCTGCACATCTCGGCGAGCCAGTCGTTGTAGACACGGAAACAGGCCCGCTGCAGCGCGGCATCCTTCAGCCAGAACATGCGGAAACCCAGCGTGGGATGGATGATCTCCCCATCGACGCCGTCCGTGTCCTGGTCGTTGAGGCGCACCGCCGGGTTCCAACCGCCGGGCAGCGCCTCATGATAGCTCCTCGCCTTGAAGTCGCCGCTGCCGCCCGCTCGCTCCCGGCCTGCGGCGCCGATCCCCGGCTCAACCGGATGGGGCGGGTAGCCTTCGTAGATCATGAAGTCCTGGAGTCTGCCGTCCTTCTCCAGCGGGACCACCCGAGGGGCGCGGAAGGAGAACTGTCGGTCGATGCGCTCCACCCAGAGGTCGGCGGGTTCGGTGACGTGGGAGTCTGCAGAGAACAGCTTGTAGTCGACCATCCCCAACTCCTTGTCTGCATCCGCCCGCCTCGGCAGCGGGCAGTGCAATGGCCTTCAGACAACCTGGGACATCGCGTCTTCCTCTCTTGAAAGGAGGGGGCGGGGCAATGCGGAGTGTACACCCGGTGTCAATCTGGCCCCGGCCCCGCGGGCAGTCGGTGGAGACGAAGCAGAACACCCTGGTACCCCTGCAGGGACTCGAACCCTGGCACGCGGTTTAGGAAACCGCTGCTCTATCCTCCTGAGCTACAGGGGCACAGGCGTATTGTACTCCTACACGCCCGGGGTCTCTGCTCGGATCTCCGCAGCGATCTGGTCGACGAGAGACATCGCGTCGCGGAAGATACTCGAAGCATACGTCACCCGTCGCGCACCCGCCTGGGCTGCGGCAGTGACCGAGATAGGTCCCCCACGCCGGACCAGTACGTTAACGACCTCGGCTACTTCAACCAGGGCGCGGATCGCGGTGGGGTCGCTTAGGCTGATGGGGTAGATGCAGTCTGCCCCCGCTTCGCGATAGAGCCTGGCACGTTGCAGGCCCTCCTCCAATAGCGTGTACACGTCCCCTTCGCCCCGGATGAACACATCTACCCGAGCGTTGAGGAACAGGTCGATACCAAGCGCCCGCGCCTCAGCCTTGACAGCCGCCAGGCGCTCTGCCTGTGCCTCGGCCGGCACCAGCCTCAAAGTCCCGTGATGGTCCGTGTCTTCCAGGTTCAAGCCCGCAGCCCCGATGTGGATCAACCGTCGAGCGATCTCAGCCGGAGGTAGTTGGTAACCGGCCTCGAAGTCAACCGAGACAGGCAAGGGAACCGAACGGATGATGCGCTCCGCCGCGGCGAGCATCTCCTCGACGGGGGCTGCCTCGTGGTCCGCGTAACCGATGGCAGGCGCTACACCTCCGCTGGTCGTTGCGATCGCAGGGAAACCCGCCGCCTCGAAGCGCCTGGCACTCGCCGCGTCCCAGGCATTCGCCATCACCAGCATTCCGGGCCCCGCATGCAGGTCGCGGAATGATCGAACTTTCGATGAAAGCTGTTCGAGGTCCACCATGGTGTTGCTCCCCGGTACACTGGAGGCGTCATAGTACCATTCACCCACCGCCATCGCGCCTCTGCGCGGCGGTCGGGAGACGACGCATGAAGGTATTCGCCCTCGGAGGATCGTCGAGCATCGGGCAGGCCGCGATACGCGTCCTGATCGACGCCGGCCACGAGGTCTGCGCAACGTACCGCTCCGGCGTGCCGGGCGGACTCGACTCCGCAACCTGGGTCCGTGCCGACGTGCGCTCCACCGACGACCTCGATGCGCTCGCCGGGCCCGCTGAGGGCGCAGACGTGCTCCTCCTGCTGCCGGGCCTCTCGATGGGCCGGACGATAGCGACCTACGACGACGACCTCGTTTCCGAGGTCGTGGACGTCAACTTCTCAGGCCAGTTCCGCGCCATCCAGCGCATCGCCCCTGTCCTCGCAGACGGCTCCCAGATCATCATCCTGGGCTCCCTGGCAGGCCAGCGCGGCGCGGGCGACCCGCTGTACGGCGCAACGAAGGGGGCG
Source organism: Chloroflexota bacterium (assembly GCA_028874795.1). Taxonomy (GTDB): domain Bacteria; phylum Chloroflexota; class Dehalococcoidia; order Lucifugimonadales; family Australimonadaceae; genus Bin16. Next base: position 32,086 of record JAPPHT010000072.1, on the reverse strand, counting down.
ATGCACGCTCTCGCGAAGTCGCTGGCAAAGTCCCTTGCGCCGCGTACCCGTGTGAACGTCGTCGCGCCCGGCATGGTGACCGGGACCGCCATGCACGACGGCACGCCTCCGGCGGTGCTGGACATGCACATCAAGACTACTCCCACCGGCCACTTCATCAGCGCCGCCGACCTCGCCCGTGTCCTGCTGGACATCATGCAACCCCACTGGTCCCAGCTGAACGGGGCCTGCATAGACCTCAACGGCGGCATGTACGTCCGGTAGATGACACTCTGCTGATAGCCTGTTCCCATGCCGTACGAACCTTCCCCGTTCCTCCGCAGCCTGCCTCTGTTCACGGAGGACGAGCACCAGCCTTTCCGCAAGTCCGCCCGGGGCGCCATGCGCGGCGCTGCCCTCCTCGTCCACGGCTTTCCGGGCACCCCCGCCGACATGCGGCTGCTCGCCGCGTCGCTCGCCTCCGCTGGCTGGGACGTCGACGCGCCCCTGCTGCCCGGGTTCGGGCCGCAGATCATCACGCTCCCCAGGCGCCGCTATGCCGAATGGCGGGACGTTGTCGTGGAGCGTGTGCGCTCGCTGCGCGAGGAGCACAGCAGGGTCATCGTCCTCGGGCATTCGCTCGGAGCGGCGGTGTCCGTCGTTGCCGCCAGGCGGGAGGCGGCCGACGGCTACGTGCTCCTTGCGCCGTACTGGCGGTTCGGCGGGCCGATGAGCCACATGCTCTGGCCCCTCCTGAGGTTCTTCTTCAAGCGTTGGCGCCCGCTCAGACGCGCCGACTTCGCCGACGAGCGCATCCGGAACGGCCTGCTCGCCATCATCCCCGACCTCCAGATCGACGACCCCGCCGTGCAGGCGGAGTTGCGGGCGTTCGTGGTCCCGACACAACTGCTGAGCGAGTTGCGCAGGCTCGGCATCGCGGCAGGGAGAGAAGTGCGACATCTGCACGCACCGACGCTCGTGGTGCAGGGTATACGCGACAGCCTCGTCAAGCCCGACGACACGTCGCGCCTCGTCGAACGGCTGCCGTCCCTGCGGCGCTACGAGAAAGTGGACGGCTCGCACAGCCTGCCGCTGCCGGAGGGCGGCGCGTGGGAGCGCGTATCGCAGGCCGTGCTTCGTTTCGCGGACGAGATCGCGAGCGCGTGAGGCCGCGGGGCTAGCGCCCGGCGAGCCAGCGCCCCAGACGGTCGAGCGCCTCGCGGATATTCTCCTGCGAGTTCGCGAACGAGATGCGCACGTAGCCCTCGCCGTACTCCCCGAACGACGTGCCCGAGAGCAGTGAGACGCCCGCCTCCTGCAGCGCGCCCCGCTCGAACTCGCCGCTCGTCATCCCCGTGCCCGTGATGTTCGGGAACGTGTAGAACGCTCCCTTCGGCATCGGGCAGGTGACGCCGGGCAGGTCGTTCAGTCCCGCCACCAGCAGCTCCCGGCGCTCGTTGAATTCTGCGACCATCTCCGTGACCGACTCCTGCGACGACTGCAGCGCGGTCACCGCCGCGATCTGCCCGAAGGCCGCCGTACAGGAGACGCTGTTCGTCACCAGCCGCGTCACCGGCTCCACCAACGGCTCCGGGAAGACGCCGTAGCCCAGCCGCCAGCCCGTCATCGCGTAGCTCTTCGACAGCCCGTCCAGCACCACCGTCCGCTCCCACATGGACGGGAAGCTCGTGATGGAAGTGTGAGAGCCCTCGTAGTAGAAGTCCTTGTAGATCTCGTCCGAGAGGACGACCGCGTCGGCCTCGACCGCGAGCTCGGCGATGCGCTGCAGCGTCGAGTCCGGTATGACGCTGCCGCACGGGTTGTTCGGCGAGTTGACGATGATAAGGCGCGTGCGCGGGCTGATGAGCCCCGCGAGCTCGTCAGGGTCCGGGTTGTAGCCGAGCTCCTCGCGCAGCCGCATCGGCACCGGCGTCGCCCCCGCGAACCGGATCATCGACTCGTAGATGGGGAAGCCGGGGTTGGGATAGATGACCTCGTCGCCCTCCTCGGCGAGCGCGAGGATCGTGAAGAACATGATCGGCTTGCCGCCCGGCGTGATGATGACCCGGCTCGCGGGCAACTCGTAGTCGAGCCGCCGCCCCACGTCCGCTGCGACCGCCTCGCGTACCTCGGTGATGCCGGGCGACGGCACGTAGTGCGTGTATCCGGCATCCAGCGCGCCCTTCGCCGCCTCGACGATGTGCGCGGGCGTGTCGTAGTCCGGCTCGCCGATGCCCAGGAAGACGATGCTGTGCCCCTGCGCTTCGAGCGCCTTCGCACGCGCCAGCGCCTCGAACGCGGTCTCCGTCCCGAGCCGCGACATCCGCGACGCTAACCGCATCTCCCGCCTCCGTCTCGTTCCGGGACCGGAGCTCCTCCTGCGATGGCGCCGCCGGCGATGGCGGGGATGAAGTGCACCTCGGACCGCTCTTCGAGCGGCGTCAGCAGGCCCATGTTGGCCGGCTCCCCGTCCACGATGGCCCCGAGCCCCGGCATCAGCCGGTCCGCGTCCTCCGGGTTCACGAGGCTCGCGGCGATGCCCGGATACCGCTCCTCGAGGTTCCGTACCAGGGAGCGCAGCGTCGCTCCGGGCACATCCATGCTGGCCTCGCCGCCCGTGTAGCGCCTGAGCGGAATCGACAGGAAGACCGTCGCCACGGCCCGCCTAGCCCTGGTGCCCGTTCTTGCCGTTCCGCTTGTTCGCCAGCGCCTCCATGATCCTGCTGGGGTTCATGGGCGTCTGGTACATCCGCACGCCGATGGCGTCCGCGATCGCGTTGCCGACCGCCGGCGCGGGCGGGACGATGCTCGTCTCGCCGATGCCTCGCACGCCGAACGGGTGGTTCGTGTTCGGCACCTCGACCACGATGGCGTCGATCATCGGCAGGTCGAGCGCGGTGGGCATGCGGTAGTCCAGGAAGCTGGCGTTCTGCATCACGCCGTCCGGGCTCGTGTAGTACTCCTCGTTGAGCGCCCAGCCGATGCCCTGAGCGGCGCCTCCCTGGAACTGGCCCTCCACGTAGGAGGGGTGCACCGCCTTGCCGGCGTCCTGCGCAGCCGTGTAGCGGAGTATCTGCACCTTGCCGGTCTCCGGGTCCACTTCCACGTCGCACAGGTGTGCCGCGAAGCTGCCGCCGCCGGAGCCACGGACGTTCACCGCGCCCGTCTTGGATACCGGGCCGCCCGTCTGCCCGAGCTTGCCCGCCGCCTCCTTGAACGTGAACCGCTGGTCGGGCGCGACCTTGTTCTGGAAGACGCTGTCCTCGAACGAAACGTTCTCCGGCTCCGTCTCCCAGATCATCGCCACACGCTTCTTGATCTCTTCGACGACCTGCCGCGCCGCCTCTATCGCCGCCTGACCGCTGGCGTAGGTCGTACGGCTGCCCGCCGTCAGGTCGTTGTAGCCGACGGAGTCCGTGTCCACGACGGTGGGGTGCACGTCATGCGCGGGGAGCCCGAAGACCTCTGCGGCCTGCATCGCGATCGTCGTGCGCGTCCCACCGATGTCGGGGTTGCCTTCCACGAGCGACACCACGCCGTCGTCGTTCACGCTGATCGTGACCGATGAGCGGTTGCCGCCGCCGTTCCAGTAGCCGGAGGCGAAACCGCGACCGCGCAGCTTCCCGTCCGGGCTCTCACCCAGTTCGCTCTTGAAGTGGTCGGAGTTGTGGATCGCCTCCATGCACGCCACGTTCCCGATGCGCGGGAACACGGGGCCGTCCGGCCTGCGCGTCCCCTCCTCGGCCGCGTTGAGCAGGTGGAACTCCATCGGGTCCATCCCGATCGTCTCGCACAACTCGGAGACCAGCGATTCGCTGGCGAACGTCGCCTGCGGCGTGCCTGGGGCGCGGTACGCGGCCGTCTTGGACATGTTGATGACCACGTCGTAGGCGTCGATGCGGACGTTCGGCACCTTGTAGCACGCGAAGATGCCGGCGGTCGCCGCGCTGATGGACGAGCCGGGGTATGCGCCCGCCATGTAGCGGATGGTCGCCGTCGCAGCGACGATCTTCCCGTCCTTGTCCACGCCCATCTTCGCCGTGACCTGCCCGCCGGGGCCCGGACCCGTTGCGTCGAACACCGACTTGCGGTCCATCGTGATCTTCACCGGCCTGCCGGACTTGCGGGAGAGCACCGCGGCGAGCGGCTCCATGTACAGCCCGATCTTGCCGCCGAACCCGCCGCCGATCTCCGTCGGTACGACACGCACGTCTGAGAGCGGGACCTTCAGCACCGCTGCCATGCTGCTCCGAACGCCGAACGGCGCCTGCGTGGTCGTCCACACCGAGATCTTGTCGTCCGGGCTCCAGAACGCCGTGGAGCTGTGCGGTTCGATGTAGCCCTGGTGCGCCCGGGCGATCGTGTACGTCCGCTCGAGGACGTGCGCCGCCTCCGCGAACGCGGCCTCCGGGTCGCCGAACTCCGTGCGCGTGTGCTCCGCGATGTTGGTGTGCGGGACCTTCTCGCCCAGGTGGTCGCCCACGAGGTCGTCGTGGATGATCACCGCGTCCGGCTTCATCGCGTCTTCCAGGCTGATGACGGCCTCCAGCGGCTCGTACTCGACCTCGATCAGCTTCAGCGCCTCCAGCGCCGTGTTCTGGTCGACGGCGGCGACCGCCGCGACCGGGTGCCCCCGGTAGACGGCCTTGCCGTGCGCCATGACGCGCTCGCTCGCCCACTTCAGGTTGGTCACCTCCTCCATCATGTCCACCAACCGGGGAGCCGTGACCGGCATGTCGTTGCCGGTGATGGCCGCAAAGACGCCGGGAGCGGCCTCTGCGCGGGAGACGTCCACCTTCTTGATGACGGCGTGCGCGTACGGGCTGCGGAGCACCGCCCCATGGATCAGGCCGGACAGCTTCACGTCGGCGCCGTACTGGGCGCGGCCCAGCACCTTGTCGACGCCGTCGTGCCTGACGGGACGGCTCCCCACCACCTTGAACTCCTGTGCGGGACGGTCAGCGGTCGTACTCATGTCGCTCGACTCCTCTAGGCGCCCTCAGGCACGCTACGTCGTCTCATCGGCGGCGCGCTGCACGGCGCGCACGATCTTGTCGTACCCGGTGCACCGGCAGAGGTTGCCGGCCAGCCAGAGACGGATGCGGTGTTCGTCCGGGTGGGGCTCGCGTTCCAGAAGCGCCCGCGCCGCCACCAGGAAGCCCGGCGTGCAGATGCCGCACTGCAGCGCGGCCTCCTCCAGGAACGCCTGCTGCAACGGGTGCAACCCGTGCGGAGGCGCCATCCCCTCGATGGTGTCCACCTGCCTGCCGTCCACCTCGGCGGCGAGCACGAGACACGAGTCGACGATGCGCCCGTCCAGCGAGACGGTGCACGCCCCGCAGTTCCCGTCGTTGCAGCCTTCCTTCGTTCCCGTGAGTCCCACCACCTCGCGGAGCGCCTCCAGCAGCGACTGGTACGGCGCTGCCAGGAACTCCGTCTGCTGACCGTTCAGCGTACAGGCGACCGGGACCTTTCGGACTGGTGTCTCTTGTTGCGTCATTCCACCTGCTCTCAGCGATTTGCCTGGGCGCGCCCCAGCGCGACCGCGAGCGTCCGGCGCGTGAGCACCTTGACGAGCTCCACGCGGTGCTCTGCCGTGCCGCGCATGTCTCCTATGGGCGTCGCCTCCGTGGACGCGATCTCGCCCGCCTCCGCGAACGTCTCCGGCGTCGCGGGCTTGCCCGCGAGGAACGCCGACGCCTTCGCGGCGAACAGCGGCGTCGGCCCCACGGCCGCCAGCGCGATGCGCCCCGACGCGATGGTCGTGCCGTCCGTGTCCAGCGTCAGCGCACTGCCCACTCCCGCCACCGCGATGTCCATCTCGTTGCGCGGGATGAAACGCTGGTACGCGGCGCCGAACCCCCTTGCCGGGGCCGGCACCTCCAGCGCAACGAGCAACTCGCCACGCTCGAGGACCGTTGCGCCCGGCCCGGTGCAGAACTCCTCCACCGGCACGCGCCGCTCGCCCTGCGGGCCCCGCACCACCGCGACGGTGGAGTGGACGATCAGCGGGCAGATGCCGTCCGCGCTCGGCGAGGCGTTGCAGAGGTTGCCGCCGAGGCTCGCCCGCGACTGTATCTGGATGCCGCCGATGAGCGACGCCGCGTCGATGAGTCCGGGGAAGGCCGCAGCGACGGCGCTGTTCTCATAGACCTGGTAGCAGGGCACGGCGGCGCCGATGCGCAGGCTGCCGTTCAGCTCGAGTGTCGTGGCCTCGGGCACTCCCTTCATGTCCACGATGGCATCGAGGTCGAACCTCCCGCCGCGCAGCTGGACGAGAACGTCGGTCCCTCCCGCGAATGGCCGAGCCCTCTCGCCGTGCTGTTCCAGGACCGCGACCGCTTCGTCCAATGTCCGCGGGGCGACGTAGATGAATGGGTGCAAGAGAACGCTCTCCTCCGATGGTGTACGAGACAGCGCCCCCCATTATTCACGAAAGGCCAACGCCATCGCAATCTCCGGCGGTCGTGCAGAGCAGGCGCAACGCGGTTCGCCGCCGTTTGTGCAATTCGGCAGCAGGCATGGGCTGTGGTGCGATTTTCGACGGCGAAACATTCCCGCTTGCATGTAGCCCGTCATGGGGCTACAATGCGCTCGCCGCCTGCGAGTTCGAATCGGATCTCGTGCCTCTGGCTTTCGTAGCACGTGGGGGGCGGCAATACACGGCGGCGCGCCGTAGCGTATCTTGGAGGATAGCCCAGTGGCAGAGGACAGCAATCGACTGTTTGTAGGAAACATACCGTTCAGGATGACCCAGGACGAACTCCATGACCTCTTCTCTCAGGCAGGGGCCGTGGTCTCCGTACACATCCCGACGGACAGAGAGACAGGACGCCCTCGCGGCTTCGGGTTCGTCCAGATGGAGGACGACACCTCGAAGGAGCAGGCGGTCCAGATGTTTAACGGCTACTCGGTGAGTGGCCGGGCCCTCGTGGTCAACGAGGCTCGCCCCCGCGAACCCCGCTTCTAGGCATCGCTCGGGAATGAAGAGCGCCGCGGTTGCCGCGGCGCTCTTTCACCCTATCCCTCATTCACTCACGCTCCCCGGAACGCGCTCGCTTGAGCACGAATCGCTTGAGCGTCTTCACGCGCCCATCGCGACGTCCGTGTACTTGGTCCCCGCGCCGGTGACGAGGAGCACCGTCTCCGTCTCCGGCGCCAGGAAGCCGGACTCGCGCAGCTTGTGGTACGCCACCAGCGTTGCCGCGCCCTCCGGAGCAGCCCAGACGCCCTCGGCCGACGCCATCTCACGCATGCCGACGAGGATCTCCTCGTCCGTCACCGCGATGGCCGTGCCGCCGCTCTCGCGCACCGTGTCCAGGATCAGGTAGTCGCCCACGGCCACCGGCACGCGGATGCCCGCGGCTATCGTCTGCGCGTTCTCCCACTGCTCCGCGTGACGGAGCCCCTGCTCGAACGCCCGCACGATCGGCGCGCACCCCGTGGACTGCACCACGATCATCTTCGGTCGCTCCGGCCCGATCCACCCCAGGCACTCCATCTCGCTGAACGCCTTCCACATCGCCACGAGGCCGGTCCCGCCGCCGGTCGGGTAGATGATCGCCTCCGGCACACGCCACCCGAGCGACTGCACGATCTCGTAGCCCATCGTCTTCTTCCCCTCGACGCGGTACGGCTCGCGCAGCGTCGAGACGTCGAACAGCCCCAGCTCCGCCGCCTTCTCGCGGGAGAGTCTGCCGGCGTCGTTGATGAGCCCCTTCACCAGCGTCAGGTGCGAGCCCGCGAGCGACGCCTCCGTCTTCGCGGCGGGCGGCGCGTCCTCGGGCATGAAGACGTAGCACTCCATGCCGCCGCGTGCGCAGTACGACGCGAGCGCCCCGCCAGCGTTGCCAGCGGACGGCACCGTGAGCCGCGTCAGCCCGAGTTCCTTCGCCCGCGACACCGCCGACGACAGCCCGCGCGCCTTGAACGTGCCCGTGGGGTTCTGCCCCTCGTCCTTGATGTAGAGCGTGCGCGCGTCGAGCGAGCGCTCGAGGTTCGTTGCGCGGATCATCGGCGTGCCGCCCTCGCCCAGCGAGACGATGTTCGCCTCGTCGCGAACGGGCATCAGCTCGAAGTAGCGCCACATGGTGGGAGGACGCGTCGCGAACACCGACGGGTCGACCTCGCGGCGCACGGCGTCGAGATCGTAGCGGGGGTAGAGGACCTTCTGAGCGGCTGGTGAAAGCGTGTGCGGTTCGTCGGCGTTATACGTCTCTCCCGTCTCGGTGCATTCGAGATGGGACAGATAGCTGCGCATGACCTAGCCTCCGGTGATCCACCGCCACAGACGGGAGAGAGGGCCGGCAGGTTGTGGATCATCCATCGGCTGCCCGCGCCAGCGCCGTTCCACCGTCCGACGCGGCCTGGTGAAGTAGGCGACGTAGGCGAATACGAACAGCACTACGCTCGCCCAGAGAAAAGGGGTCACACCCGGGGCATCCAGGGCCTTGAGCAGGACCGAGAGAACGAGCAGCACGATGCCCGCGAGCAGCAGCCTGCCGGACGTGGGCCGGAGGAACCTGCCCAGCCTCGGCCCGCGGGGACGCGACACCCTGTTCCGAGTGCGGGGCCGCTTGGAGCCGTCTGGGCCGGCGCCCTGACCGTCCTCCCCGGCCTGGCCGAGTATCTCTTCTATCTCTCGTTGATAACGCTGCGCCACGGGCCTCTTCCTCCGCCGCTTGCTACGGGCGAAGCAGGCAACTTAATCATACCACCGCCACGTCAAGGTGTATGCGTCAACCCCGCAGCCTGTATTGTCATTCCGAGCGGAGCCGTCGACGCAGTCGATGGCGTAGCCGAGGAATCTCTCAGGGAGCGCTCCGTACACACGAACGTTCCCCGAGAGGATGTTGCGCGCTGAAGCGCGGGACTACGCCTCCGGCTTCGCTCAACATGACAGGGTGAGGGTTGTCAGAGCCCCAGGAACCGTATCGTGCTGTGCGCCTTGTGGATGCGGTTCAGGTTCACCAGCAACGCCGTCAACTCCTCCACGTAGCGCGAGTTCGACAGCGGCCCCGCGTCGACCGCGCGCAGCGACGGCATCGCCTCCGCCAGCGCCATCGTCTCGCGACGCGCCGACTCGTCGTCGGCGGTCACCGCGACGTCGCCCTCGAGGGGATGGTCCGCCCGCAGCAGGTCGCGCGCGCTCATATTCTGGAACGCGGCGGCGACCCGGCTCTCCGGCAGCAGGTCCCGCGTCAGCTCGCCCGCCGACCCTTCCGGGACGGTGAGCGCGCGCATCTGGCCGTCCGCGAACTCCACCGGCGCAACGATGCTCACGACCAGCCGCCCCGCCAGCGCCTGGCGCAGCGCCTCCGCCGTCGGGCGCAGCCCCTCGAACGGCACCGCGAGCAGCACGACGTCCGCCTCACTCACCGCATCCGCATTCGCAGCGCCCGTGATGGGCAGAGTGTCGCGACCCTCCAGCAGGCCGGACGCCGCATCGGCGGCGCGTCCCGCGTCCCGCGAGCCGATGACGACCTCGTGTCCGGCCATCGCCAGCCGCATCGCGAGCCCGCGCCCCTCCGGCCCCGTCCCTCCCACGATCGCGATCCGTGTCATGCCTACGCCAGCCCCGTGATGTCCGCGAGGCGCTCCAGGTGCTCCTCCATGTCGAACACGGGGTTGAGCAGCACCTCGTCCACGCCCATCTCCGCCCACTCCTCCAGCAGCTCGCCTATCTTCGCGGCGCTGCCCCAGATCGCGGCGTGCTCCGCGTTGTCCGGCCTCCCATAGTAGTAGCCGAACCACTCCCGCAGGCGACGCAGCGCCCGCGACTCGTCGTCGTCCACCGCCAGGTAGAGCCGCTTTGAGATGGGGAACGATGCGGGGTCGCGCCCCGCCTCCGCGAGGTGCGACTGGACGAGCGTCACCTTGCGCGGGAAATCGGCGAGCGGGCCGCTGCCGGCGCCCATCCAGCCGTCGGCGTGGCGCACGCTGCGCGCGATGGCGGCGTCGGCGTTCGCGCCGAAGATGATGGGCGGATGCGGGCGCTGCACCGGCTTCGGTTCGATGCTCGCGTCGCCCAGGTCGTAGAACGTCCCGGCATGGCCGGACGGCGTCTGCGTCCACAGCGCGCGTATCGCCTGCACCTGCTCGACGAACCGGGTGACGCGGCGCTCTCCGGTGACGCCGTACATCGGCAGGTCCGACGTGCCGTTGCCGAGCCCGACCCCGAGCACGAGCCGACCGCCGCTCATGACGTCGATGTCGGCGGCGAGCTTGGCGAGCAGGACCGGGTTGTGGCGGGGCAGGACGAGGACGGAGACGCCGATGCGCGCGGTGGACGTCTGCCCTGCGAGCCACGCGAGGAACGAGAGGGGGTGGAGCGTGGTGGGGGAGCCGGTGACGCGCTCCTGGGTCCAGAGGCTCGCGTAGCCGAGTTCCTCGGCGCGGCGGACGAATGAGGCGGCGAACGTCATGTCAACGGCGTCGTCCGGGAAGATATGCGGCGACCCGACGCCGATCTTCATGCGGTCTGCGATGGCCATTGCACTCCTGACCGCGCCCCGTTCACTCCTGGGGCGCTTTTCTCATGGTGACATTTGGTGACATTCGGTGCCACTGCGCTCCTGACCGACGAGTGTCGTCGTCGAGCGGGCCGGGCCGAACTGCACCGACGCTCCATGGTAGGGGGCGGGCGTCTGACCGGGCAAGGGGCAGATGGCAGTGGGGGGCGCTTCTCGGCCACCGTGTACAGCCGTCATCCGCCGCTGTACCATCCGCGCGCAACGAGAAACGTGACTCGAGGGAGGAGGGACCATGGCGAAGCGCGCTTTCCCCGTCGTCGACTGCGACGGGCACATCATCGAGGCAAGTCTGGAGATGCTCGACTATATGCCGGAGCCGTTCAAGTCGGTCATCAGCGGCGGACGGAGCGCCGGCGGCAGGCTCTTCCCCGGCTTGGACGGCATGCACATGCCCCAGGCGCGCCCGTCCGGGGCAGCGGGGCGCGAGCGCGTCAACGCCAGCGAGCACCGCATGGGCTCCGGCGAGGACTGGGTCGCCTTCCTGGAGCGCGCGGAGATCGACAAGGCGGTCATGTTCACCACGCAGGGACTCGCGGTCGGCATCATCCAGAACCCGGATTACGCCGTCGCCGTCTGCCGCGGCTTCAACGACTACGTCCACGCCGCCTACCGCAAGGTGAGCGACCGCCTGCACCCGATGGCGCTCATCCCCATGCAAAACGTGCCCGAGGCCGTGAAGGAGCTGCGCCGCGCCGTCGAGGAGCTCGGCCTGCCGGGCGCGATGCTCCCCACCCGCGGGCTGCCCGTGAACCTCGGCCACGAGCTGTACTGGCCGGTCTACGAGGAGGCGGAGCGGCTCGGCTGCGTGCTCGCGCTGCACGGCGGCTCCAACCTCAACCTCGGCATGGAGGGCTTCATCGACAACGGGGCGTCGCACATCCTGCACCACCCGCTGCCGCTCATCATCAACTTCGTCTCGTTCTTCCGGCAGGGCGCGATCGAGCGCTTCCCCAACCTCAAGGTCGGCTTCATGGAAGGCGGCGCGGGCTGGCTCGCGTTCGTGCTCGACCGCATCGCTCGCGAGGACGAGTACCGGCCCCGCGCGTCGAGCCTCGACGCCGAGGAGTGGGTGAAGAGCGGCAACGTGCTCATCGGCTGCGAGGGGAGCGAGGGCACGCTCGGCCACCTCGTCGAGCGCGTAGGTCCGACCCCGTTCGCCTACGCGTCCGACTACCCGCACGAGGTCGACGCGCTGAAGGCCGAGGAAGAGATCGACGAGCTCGCCCACTACCCCGGCCTCACCGAAGACGACAAGGCCGCGGTCCTCGGCGGCAACGCCAAGCGCTTCTTCAACGTGTAGGAGGCCACCCTCACGCCCGCGTGCCGGGCACGCGCACTCTCCCAGGGGAGAGGTGCGTCTTCCCCCTCGCCCCATGGGAGAGGGCAGCGCGCTTCAGCGCGCGGGTGAGGGTGGGTTGCTCCCCTAGTCCCCCGACAGCTGGAACACGAAGAACAGCGCCACGATGTAGGCGGGCGGCAACGCATAGGTCAGGTGGCGCAGCCACGACAGCACCGTCGTCTTGAAGCTGCGGATGATGAGGAACCCGCCGGTCATCAGCCCGACCGCCGCCCCCGCCGCCACGAAGTGCGCCGGCTCCATCTCCGCCAGCAGCGGCCCGCCAACGAAGAACAGCCCCGCTATGGGGATGACGAACAGATTGAACGCACAGCTTCCGTAGATGTTGCCGAGCACCAGCCCGTACGAACGCCGCATCGCGGCCGCCACCGTGACCGACGCCTCCGGCAGCGTCGTGACGATGGAGACGAGCAGCACGCCGATGAAGCTGCGGCCCAGCCCGGTCGCCTCGGCGATGCCGTCCGCGCTGAGCGCGAGGAAGTAGGCCGCCACCAGCACGACTCCCGCTGCAACCGAGAACCCGATCCACACGCGGGCTGCGCCTCCCGCCTGCTCGCCTGCATCCCCGTTGCCCTCCTCCGCTGCCGCCGCACGGCCCTCTCTCCCCGCGTTGTAGACGAGCTTCATCCCCACCACGTAGCCCACCGCGATCACCACAGCACCGACGCTCGTCGGCCCGAGGGCCCAGTCGCGGAGCACTCCGAAGACGAAGGCGATGATGCCCAGCACGATCGCCACGACCACCAGCGTCTGCGTGTCCTTCGGCTGGTCCTGGAACAGGTTCCTGATGCCGAACACGATCGCCACCATGGAGATGGTGAAGATGTTGATCATGTCCGCGCCGAACACGTTGCCCAGCGCCAGCCCCGGCGCCTCGATCAGCACTGCGGTGATGTTCGTCATCAGCTCCGGCAGCGACGTCGCGATGCTCACCAGGATGGTGCCGACCCACAGCGTGCCCCATCCCGTGATCTCCGCCACCTGGTCCCCGTACCGCGCAAGCGCGACGCCGGCGAGCACGACCAGCACGGCGCTGGCGAGGAATACGGGCACTGCTACGGCGAGGCTGTCCATGCGGGAAGGCTCCTTGGGGTGCTGGGTGGCCCGGACCTTAGCGTCCCTGATGTGGCCGAGACCGGTACCGGAGGGTATCATAGCCTCGCCCGCAGGGGCGGGCCGTCGCGCGAGGGCTGCGGCGCACGCTTCAACAGCAGCCCCGCCTGGACGAGACCACGGACACTGTGAGGAGAAGGAGAGAACGCATGGACATCAACGCACTGGCGCAGACCGCGCAGGCCCTCGTGGCGCCCGCCAAGGGCATCCTCGCCGCCGACGAGAGTTCCGGCACCATCAAGCGCCGTTTCGACTCCATCGGCGTCGAGAGCACCGAGGACAACCGGCGCAACTACCGCGAGATGCTCTTCACCGCCGAGGGCGCCGAGAACTACGTCAGCGGCGTCATCCTGTATGACGAGACGCTCCGCCAGAACGGCGCGGAAGGCGCCCCGCTCGTGGAGGGCCTGCAGAACAAGGGCATCATCCCCGGCATCAAGGTGGACACCGGCGCGATGCCGCTGGCAGGCTCGCCCGGCGAGCTCGTGACCGAGGGGCTGGACGGCCTGCGCCCGCGTCTCGCCGAGTACTACGAGATCGGCGCGCGGTTCGCCAAGTGGCGCGCCGTCATCACCATCGGCGGCGGCATCCCCAGCGCGAAGTGCATCGACGCCAACGCGCACGGCCTCGCCCGCTACGCCTCGCTCAGCCAGGAGGCCGGCCTCGTTCCCATCGTCGAACCCGAGGTGCTCATCGATGGCGACCACACCATCGAGGCGGACCAAGAGATCACCGAGTGGACGCTCCGCGAGGTCTACGCGGCGCTCGCGCTCTACGACGTCGCTCTCGAAGGAACGCTCCTCAAGCCCAACATGGTCACGTCCGGCTCCACGGCGTCGGACCGCGCCCCGGCCACCGAGGTTGCCGTCAGGACCGTCGACGCCTTCCTTCGAAGCGTCCCCGCCGCGGTGCCGGGCATCGTCTTCCTCTCCGGCGGCCAGCCGGACGACGAGGCCACGCTGAACATGCATGAGATCGCGCGACGCGGCGCGGAGGTCAACGCGCCATGGGAGCTGAGTTACTCCTTCGGACGCGGCCTGCAGGCCCTCCCGCTCAACACCTGGCTCGGCGATGCAGCCAACGTGCCTGCCGCGCAGCAGGCGTTCCTGCACCGCTGCAGGCTCACCAGCGCCGCCCGCCAGGGCGCCTACTCCCCCGACATGGAGAACTAGTTGTCCTCCGCCAACTGAGGACCCAACAGCACGGCGTCTGATGCAGGGGCACCCCTTGTGGGCGCCCTGACTGCTCCCCTCGCCCACTGGGAGAGGGGCTGGGGGTGAGGGTCGCCCCTACGCCACGCACTCCCGGTACAGCGCCTCGTAGCCGTCCACCATCCGCTCCACCGTAAAGCGGCCCTCCACGTGCGACCGCACCGCACGACGATCGAGCGCGGACGCCCGCGCAATGGCCGCGACAGCCTCCTCCTCCGACTCCACGATGCACCCGGACACGCCGTCCGCCACCAGCTCCGGCATCGCCCCACGGGGGTACGTCACCACCGGGGTCCCGCACGCCATCGCCTCCGCCGCCGCGAGTCCGAACGGCTCGTCCCACTGCAGGGGGAAGAGGAACGCCTTCGCCCGCGACACGATCTCGAGCACGTCGGCGTTCGGCGCTTCCTCGACGTGGGTCACGCGGTCGCCGTCGACGTGCGGCAGCACCTCCTCGTCGTAGAACGTGCGGCTCCACGGCAGGTAGCGCGATACCGGGCCGACGAGCACCAGCCGCTCCCCCGCAGCCCGGGCGATGCGAATCGCCTCGGTGATGCCCTTGGTGGGCGTCATGCGCGCCACGAGCACGAGGTAGTCCTCCGCCGCTTCACGGAACGGGATGCGCTGCATGTCCAGCCCGTTGTAGACCACGGGCAGGTCCGGCTCGCCCAACAGCTCCGCCTGCCTGCGGCTCACGCACACCGGTCGCAGGTCCGGCATCTCACGCCGGTAGTACTCGTGCAGGTGACGCTCGATGTAGTGGTACGTCAGCAGGGTCGGCGTCGCCGTGAACGGCGCGAAGTACTGAGCGAGCACCGGCCAGTGCGCGTGGACGACGTCCACCTCCCCCGCGCTCCGGTACGCCTCGAACGCGTTGCGCGCCTCCAACTCCTTCTCGATGTAGAGCGTCACGTCCGGCTGGTCGAGCGTCGCGCGCTCCGTCACCGCGCGCAGCGCCGCCGTCGTCGAGGAGTCGCCGGAGGCATGGAGCCGCACGTCGTGCCCGCGCCGCACGAGCTCCTCCGTGAGATAGGAGACCATCATCTCCGTGCCCCCGTGCGTCGGCGGCGGCACGGGGATGTACACGCTCGTGATCTGGGCTATGCGCACCGGGCGCCGCTACGCCGGGCGGTACGCCATCTGGAGCGTCGGCAGGTCGAACCCCTGCGGCTGCAGCCCCACTGCGTAGTCGTAGAGCGCCGCCTTGAAGATGCCCTCCAGCGTCTGCACCACCGTCAGCGCACCGGCCATCAGCACCACGCCCAGCAGGACGCCCGCCCCGACGTTGACGAGCCCCACCAGCACCGCGGGGATGATCGCTACGACCGCTGCCACGAAGTAGATGATGATGAAGCTGAAGCTCGCCGTGATCTGCCGTCCCCACGTCTGGCGCACGATGCTGGCCGAGCGCTTGATGCCGCTGATGGGCCCCTGCTCCTCCGCGACGATAACGGGCACGACGAAGAACGTCAGGAACTCCCAGACCCCGCCAACCATGCGGAGCAATATCTGGGCGATGGGGAACCGCCTCGCCGCCCCCCTGAGCGCCGCCAGGACGATGGTGACGGTGGCCGTGATGATCGCCCACAGCACGAGGTGGTGCGCATGCTTCAGCGCGTGACTCAGCCCGGAACCCACGTCGGGGTCGCCTCCGCGCAGACGCTCCAGCGCCGCGGAGACGAGCGATGCGTTGAAGAACGTCGTGATGATGTAGGCCAGCATCACGAAGACCACCATCCCCACCTGGAGTGAACTGTCTGCGGTGGTTGTGCCGTCCTGGGTGCTGAAGTCCCCCAGCAACCCCAGCCCGCCGAACACGACCACCAGGATGAGGATGGATATCGCCGAGAATACGGGGAAGAGCAGCAGCTCCTTGTCGAGCATCAGCACGTCCCAGCTCATCTTCATCAGGTGGAAGGTGTGTTTGATCGTCGCGCACATGCCTCCATCCTCCTGTCATCGAAGTCCGGCGATGCCCGGAGCGCCCGTGGCGGAGTATACGCCATCCCCGCCGCCCCGCTGCTAGAATCTCAACGCGCCCCATCCAACCGGAGGACCAACCCGCCATGACAGAACGAACACGCCAGCCCATCGAGCGCAACGTCGCCATGGAGCTCGTCCGCGTTACGGAGGCTGCCGCCATGTCCGCCGCACGCCACATGGGCCTCGGCGACAAGGAGATGGTGGACCAGGCTGCGGTCGACGCCATGCGCCACACGCTGGATGGCATCAGCATGGACGGCATCGTCGTCATCGGCGAGGGTGAGAAGGACGAAGCCCCCATGCTCTACATCGGCGAGCAGATCGGCGACGGCTCCGACCCCCGTGTGGACATCGCCGTCGACCCCATAGACGGCACCACGCTCCTCTCCAAGGGGATGCCAGGCGCTATCGCCACCATCGCCCTCTCCGCCCGCGACACCATGCACGTCCCCGCAGACATCTTCTACATGGACAAGATCGCCGTCGGCCCCGGCGCAGCGGGCGTGATCGACATCGAGGCGCCGGTGGAGACGAACCTCGCCAACATCGGCAAGGCACTCGGCCGCAAGATGGGGGAGATCACGGTCGCCGTGCTGGACCGCCCCCGCCACGACGAACTGCTGAAACAGATACGGGGCGCCGGCGCCCGCGTCAAGCTCGTGCCGGACGGCGACATCGCCACCGTCATCCAGGCGGCCCTCCCGGACTCGCCCATCCAGGCCGCCATGGGTATCGGCGGCTCACCGGAGGGCGTCCTCGCCGCCGCCGCCGTCCGCTGTACCGGGGGCGAGATCCAGTGCAAGCCCTGGCCGCGCAACGACGAGGAGCGCCAGGCCGCCATCGACCGCGGCACGGACGTCGACCACATCTACGACACCATGGAACTCGTCGGCGGAGAGGACGTCTTCTTCGCCGCAACCGGCGCGAGCACCGGCGAGCTCCTGCGCGGCGTCCACTTCTTCGCCGGCGGCGCGTCTACACAGTCCCTCGTCATGCGCTCCCGCTCCGGCACCATCCGCTGGATCGATTCCTTCCACAACTTCGAACGGCTCGACAAGATCCGCTGAGAGTCCTGACCCGCGCATGGCGTCCATCGGCACACCGCTCTCCCCGACGGCTACACGCCTGCTGCTGCTCGGCTCGGGCGAGCTGGGCAAGGAGGTCGCCATCGAGGCGCAGCGGCTCGGTGTCGAGGTCATCGCCGCCGACCGCTACGCCAACGCTCCCGCGATGCAGGTCGCGCACCGCGCCCACGTCTTCTCCATGCTGGACGGCGGCGCGCTCCGGAGCCTCGTCGAGAGCGAGCAACCGCATCTCATCGTGCCCGAGGTGGAGGCCATCGCGACCCCCACGCTCGTCGAGTTGGAGAGCGAGGGCTGGCGCGTCATCCCCACCGCCCGCGCAGCGCGCCTCACCATGGACAGGGAGGGCATCCGGCGGCTCGCCGCAGAGGAGCTCGGCCTCCGCACTTCGCCCTACCGGTTCGCCGACAGCGAGGCGGAGGTGCGCGGCGCGGTCGACGCCATAGGACTCCCCGCCATCGTCAAGCCCGTCATGAGTTCCTCCGGCCACGGCCAAAGCGTGCTCCGCGCTCCCGACGACATCGCTCCCGCGTGGCGTTACGCGATCGAGAACGCCCGCGGCGACAGCACCCGCGTCATCGTCGAGGGCTTCGTCCCGTTCGACTACGAGATCACGCTCCTCACCGTCCGCCACGCGGGCGGAACGTCGTTCTGCGAGCCCATCGGACACCTGCAGGTGGAGGGCGACTACCGCGAGTCTTGGCAGCCCCAGCCGATGACGCCGGGCGCCCTGGAGGAAGCACAGCGCATCGCAGAAGCGGTGACGGGCGCGCTTGGCGGAACGGGCATCTTCGGCGTCGAGCTCTTCATCAAGGGCGACGACGTCTGGTTCAGCGAGGTCTCGCCGCGCCCGCACGACACCGGCATGGTGACCCTCATCTCGCAGGACCTGTCCGAGTTCGCCCTGCACGTCCGGGCCATCCTCGGCCTGCCCGTCCCCGCGATACGCCAGCTCGGGCCTGCCGCCTCCTGCGCGTTGCTCGTGGACGGCGTCTCGTCCTCAGTCGCCTACCAGGGACTGGACGAGGCCCTCGCCGAGCCGGACACGGCGTTGCGCCTCTTCGGCAAGCCGGAGGTAAGCGGCCACCGCCGCATGGGCGTCGCCCTCGCCTTCGGAGCTACCGTCGACGACGCCCGCGCCAAGGCTCGGCGGGTTGCTGCCGCCGTCCGCCCTGTGCTGTAAGGGTCATTCCCCACTCCTCCCTCCACGGGTGCTACACTCGCTCCACAAAACCTGGCGCTCAGGGGAGGTATCCATGACCGAACAGCCAGACTTCGTAGCCCTCTGCAATGTGGACGACGTCAGACCCGGCGAGGCCCGTCACTTCCGGCCCACCGCGGGCAAGTGGCGCCTGAAGCCCATGGCCGTCTGGAACGAGAACGGCGCGTTCCACATCACCAACTACGTCTGTCCGCACAGCGGCGGCCCCCTCAGCGAGGGCAAGATCGCGGACGGCGTCATCGAGTGCCCGTGGCACGGTTGGCAGTTCAACGTGGGCGACGGCAGGTCCGCCCGCGGCGACGCCCACAGCATCGCCATCTACGAGTGCAAGGTGGAGGACGGTCAGGTCCTCGTGGGCGACGTCAAGTAAGCGAACACCCGTATGGGCCCGGTCACCATCTCACGCCGGTTCGACTTCTCCGCCAGCCATCGCTACTACCGCGAAGACTGGTCCGAGGAGGAGAACCGGCGCGTGTTCGGCCTCTGCGCCCTGCCCAACGGCCACGGCCACAACTACACGCTGGAGGTTGCCGTCTCCGGGGAACCGGACCCCGACACCGGCATGGTCATCAACCTCGTCGACCTCAAGTCCGCCGTCGAGAGCGTGCTCGTGGACTTCGATCACAAGCACCTCAACCTCGATACGCCCTGGTTCCGCGACCGCCAGCCCACGACCGAGAACCTCGCTGCCGTGCTCTGGGACCTCATCGTGGGCGCGTTGGATGGGGGGACGCTGTCCCGTCTCCGCCTCTACGAAGCCGACGACCTCTACGTCGACTACTTCGGAGCGACCGCATGAGCGCGCCTGTCGTTCACCTCCATCTACCGTCATTCCCGCGAAGGCGGGAATCCAGCAGCCCTGTCACACCTGTCAAGACGGAGACCCCGTTCGGAGCAACCACGTGAGCGCGCCTGTCTTCCACCTCTATCTACCGTCATTCCCGCGCAGGCGGGAATCCAGCAGCCCTGTCATACCTGTCAAGACGGGGACCCCGTTCGGAGCAACCACGTGAGCGCGCCTGTCGTCCACCTCTATCTACCGTCATTCCCGCGAAGGCGGGAATCCAGCAGCCCTGTCATACCTGTCAAGACGGAGACCCCGTTCGGAGCAACCACGTGAGCGCGCCTGTCGTCCACCTCTCACGGCGCTACACGTTCGCCGCCTCGCACCGGCTCTACGCGGACACCCTCTCGCCGGAAGAGAACGAGGCCATCTTCGGCAAGTGCGCCAATCCCAACGGCCACGGTCACAACTACGGGCTCACCGTGACTGTTGGCGGCCCCGTCGACCCGGAGACCGGCTTCGTCATACCGCTGACCGAGCTCGACGACGCGGTCAGGCGCAACGTCCTCGACCTCTACGACCACCGCTACCTGAACCTGGACGTGGAGGACTACTTCCACCTCGTGCCCACCGGCGAGAACATCGCCCGGATGGTCTGGCAGCGCCTCAGTGGGCCGCTCGCCGGACGCCTCGAACGAGTGATCCTGGACGAGACCCGCAACAACCGGTTCGAGTACCCGGCTGCCGGAGCGAACCCGTGACCGACGCCGCGAGCGTCCTCGCCGGGAAGACCGCCGTCGTCACCGGCGCATCGAGCGGCATCGGCCGGGCAATCGCTCAGCGCCTCGTCGACGCGGGCGTGCGCGTCGCGCTCGTGGGACGCAGCGAGGAGCGGCTGCGCGAGGCCGCGTCCGGCTGGCCGGCCGATGCGTGGGTCGCGCTCCCCTGCGACGTGCGGGACAGCGCCGCCGTCCGGGAGATGGCAGCACGCGCCGAGCGGGAGCTGGGGCGCGTCGACATCCTCGTGAACTCGGCGGGAGTCTTCACCGCCGTGCCGCTCACCGAGTTGGACGACGAGACCTGGCGCGACCTGTGGGAGACGAACGTGAGCGGCACGCTGTTCCCCACGCGCGCACTGCTGCCAGGCATGCTGGAGCGAGGGCTGGGCTACGTCGTCATCATCTCCTCCGTCGCCGCCCACCGGGGTTACGCCGGCATGACCGGTTACGGCGCCACGAAGCACGCCGTAACCGGTTTCGCACGGGCGCTCACGACCGAGGTGCGGCGGCAGGGCGTGCGCGTCGTCAACGCCTTCATCGGGCCCGTCGCCACGCCGATATGGGAGGGAGGGAGCCCGCCGCTCCCCGTGGAGGAGATGCTGACCGCTGAGGAGGTCGCCGACGCCATCGTGAGCGCTATGACCGTCTCGGACAAGCAGGTGATCGAGGACCTGCTGCTGCTCCCGCAGGCCGGCCTCTACTTCTGAGACTCGCCGGTGATACGCTGTCCCTGACATGACCACGCTCATCCAGACTGCCCTCACCGGGTTCCGCCGCGCCATCGGCCTCAACATCGGCCACCTTGCGCACGGAGAGCATCACCACCGGACGGGAGGCGCGTCCATACGCGAGGTCGTGTTCGGCGCGAACGACGGCCTCGTCTCGAACACCGCCCTCGTCGCCGCGGTGGCCGGGGGCACGTCCGATACCGGCATCATCATCCTCGGAGGCGTGGCGGGCGCAGTGGCAGGCACCATCTCCATGGCACTCGGCGCCTACGTGTCCACGAAGAGCCAGCGCGAGCTCCACGAGTCCGAGGAGGCCCGCGAGTTCTGGGAGATCGAGCACATGCGGGAGGACGAGATCGAGGAGACGCGCCGCATCTTCCGTCTCAAGGGCATCACCGGCCCGCTCCTCGACGAGGTCGTGGACGTCGTCTCGCGCGATCACGACCAGTGGGTGCAACTGATGATGACGGAGGAGCTCGGCCTGCCCAGCAAGCCCCCGAAGCCGTATCTCGCCGCCAGCGTGATGGGCGTATCGTTCGCCTTCGCGGCCATCGTGCCGGTGCTGCCGTTCTTCGTCGCCGAGGGCGCCGCGGCGCTCGCCGCTGCGTTCGTCATGAGCGGCGTCGCGCTCTTCACGGTCGGGGCGTGGCGCGCCGCTCTCACCCAGGGGAACACGCTCCACAAGGGAGCGGAGATGGTCGTCCTCGCGGGCATCGCCGTGGCCGCCGCCTACGGCATCGGCACCGCAGTCGGCGTCGCCGTCTAACCTCGCTGGGCCGCCCGCACCGCCTCCACCACCTCCTCGGCAGTCACGAGCCCCTCGTACCGCGCCGAGACGCGCCCGCTGTCGTCCACGACGAACGTCCACGGCTCGGACGGCAGCCCCCACTCCAGCATCTCCGCCGACGGCGTCAGCCGCCCCTCGTTCCGCGCGGCGTCCAGGTCCCACGGCTCGATGTGGATGACCTCCACTGCGCCGCCGAGCTCCTGCTGCACGCGTTCCAGCGTGTCGGTGACCGGGCCGCAGAGGGCGCTCACGCAGAACCGCGGCGAAGCGAAGAACACCACGAACGTCTCGCCCGCATCGATCGCCTGCGCGACCGACACGTTGTGGAGCGCGTCGCCCTCCACCGGGCGTGTCGATATCTCGGAGAACGGGGCGTCGTGGATGGTCAGGTTCTCCGTTCGCGGCGCGGGCTGTCCCACGGTCGGCGCTCGCGCTTCCGCGAGCACCTGGAAGGCGGTGCCCTCGGTCCGGGTACCGTCCGCCACGAGGAACTCCGCGCCCCAGAAACCCGGAGTCGGGAAGGTCACCTCGTCCACCACGTACAGTCCCGTGTAGTCGAGGTGCAGGTGCAACTCGCCGTCGTCGTGCAGGTGCGGCGTCACCCCTTCCACCTGCCGCCACACCGCCTGGCCCTCCGCGTGGAAGCGCGAATCCTCGCCCTCGAACTCGAAGAATCGCACCGACACCTCGGCTCCCTTTAGGAACGCGCCGTCCTTGTCAGCGAGCGCGAAGGGGAACCGGTTCGGGTCCGGTCCCGCCACCAGTTCAGCGGCCCCGAGGATGCCGCTGTACACGGGCGCGGGCGGCTCCGGCTCCGCGCCGCACCCGGCCAGCAGCGCCGCAAGCGCCAACCCCACCATGAGCGGGAGCCTCCGGGCGCCCCTGAAGAGGCGGAACCCATCGACCCGCGCACGCGTAGTATCAGGTGGAGGCATACTCATCCGGGGAGCACGGGGATGCGCATCATCTCGATCATCATTCTAACCGCCGCCCTGGTGCTCACCGTGACCGCCTGCGGGGAGCGGAACGCCGTATCCGGCACGATCACTTTCGACGGCGACGCCGCCATCCCCGCAGGCGCCGTCCTCGAGGTCCAGCTGCGCGACGTCTCCTACCAGGACGCAGCGGCGCCGCTCATCGCCTCCCAGACCATCGAGGACCCGGGGAGCTTCCCCATCGACTTCTCGGTGCCCTACGACCCTGACGACATCGACTCCCGCGCGGTCTACGGCCTGCAGGCCCGCGTCACCCTCGGCGACCGCCTGCTCTTCATCAACGACACCGCGTTCGACGTCCTCACCCGGGGCAACCCGAGCCGCGGCGTGGACATGTGGGTCGTCGCCGTCGGCGGCTGACGCCGTCCAGCGTCACACCGCACCCCCGGCAGGCCCAGGCAGGCTTTTCTGAGGTATCTCTTGTCCACGCCTCAACGTTCCTGCCCAGGAGTGAAACGGGGAGCGTCTCGTTCCAGGTGGGCCATTGTGAGACATTCTGAGCCACGCCACTCCTGTGAGACCACCGTCGAGCAGTGGCGGGCCACGGCGACTTCGGGGCTTCCCAGACAGCGTACGCAGGCACGGCGCGACCGCGAAAGGGGCGCGTGTCACATGCGCCGCATCGCTCGTGTATCCTCCCCTCATGGCACAGCGCACGCTTCAGTACGACCCTACCGCCCGGTACGACGTCGTCTCTCAGGACGTGGAGTACCTGCGCGTCGACGGCGAGTCGCTGCTGATGACGGTCTACCGTCCGGTGGGCGACGGGCCGTTCCCCATGCTCCTCCGCGCGCACGGCGGCGCATGGAACACGGGCGAGCGCCTGGGGGCCTCGCCCATCGACACCCAACTCGCCGAGTGCGGCATGGTCGTCGCGGCGCACGACTTCGGCCTGGCGCCCGCGTACCCGTACCCGGTCCAGGTGGCACAGACCAATTTCGCAGTGCGATGGCTGAAGGCCCACGCAGGCGAGTTCAACGGCGACCCCTCGTGCGTCGGGGGCGCGGGCGACTCGAGCGGCGGACACACCATCCTCCTCACCGCGATGCGGCCCCGGGACACGCGCTACGCCTCCATCTCTGCCGACGGCGTGGGCGACGACGCCAGCCTCGCCTTCCTCATCGCGCTCTGGTCGATCGTCGACCCGCTCGCCCGCTACGAGTGGGCGAAGGGCGCGCCGGTCGAACGGCTCGTGCGCTCAACCGAGAACTACTTCCAGCCGTGGGACGCCGTCCACGAGGCCAACCCGCAGGAGATACTCGACAGGGGCGAGGACGTAGTGCTGCCGCCGCTGCTGGTGGTGCAGGGAACGGCTGACGGCAACATCCCGCACGAGATCCCCCAGCACTTCGCCGAGAGCTACCAGCGAGCGGGCGGCCACGCCGAGTACGAGGCGTTCCCCGGCATGCCGCACGGGTTCGCGCGCGACCCCGGCCCCGAGTCCGACCGCGCCATCGACCTCATGCGCTCATTCCTCTCGCGGCACGTCAACGGCTGAGCTTCCGTCATTCCCGCCCTCACCCGTCATTCCCGCGAAGGCGGGAATCCAGAGTGACCGGCAGGTCACACGTGCGCAGCCAGCGCACACGGGGTGGTGGACCGGGGGAGGCTGTCTGCCCCTCGCCCTCTGGGAGGAGGGGCGCGCTGAGGCGCGAGGGGGTGAGGGGTAACTGGGGGTGGCGCGTGGGGTGGGGTTCCGCTCATGGTGAGCCTGTCAACCACGCACGGCCCTACGCGATCTCGTACTCCAGCACGTACGAGTGCTGACCCTCGTTGTTATCGAGCTCCATCGTCCCTGAGATGCCCACCAACTCTCCGGTGCCCGAGTCCGGCACGATGGTGACCATCAGCTTAGCGTCGCCCTTGTCCATCACTCCGTTGTGCTGGAGCACGAACGAGCCCGATCTCCCGGCCACCGTGCCCTTGAAGTGCTCGATCGCCACGTAGCCGGCCGAACCGGGGGTGCCGGTGAAGGCCGCGAGCATCTGCGCCTCCGATGAGCCGACCATGTCGCCGGAGAACTCCTTGCGCACGACGTTGCGGTTCAGGGTTACCCCGTCCTGCTCGAGGAACGGCGGTTCAGGCTCCATGTTGACCTCAAAGGTCCCGCGAGCGGTGGGCATGATGGTCTCTTCCTTCTCCCGTATCTGTGGTTGTCGTTCCAAACGGAGCGCGGCGGAGTCGAGGGACCTCTCGGGAGTCCCTTAACCCTCCCTCGGCGGACGCGGCTACGGCGGAGTGATGCAGAACTCGTTGCCGTCCGGGTCCGCGCACACCCAGAAGCCGGCGAGGCCGTTGTCGACCCGGTGCAGAGCCCGGCCGCCAAGCTCCACCACGAGGGCCACCGCCGCGTCCATCTCGTCCGTCTCGAAGTCCACGTGCGCACGGTTCTTGCCCGTCTTCGGCTCGTCGCTCTGCTGCAGCAGGAAGTAGAGGCCGCCGGGAAGCTGCGCCCGGCGGAAGCCCGCCTGGGTGGACCTGCCGAACGTACAGCCGAGCAGCCCCGACCAGAACTCCGCAGCGCGGTCGATGTCCGCAACGTCGTAACAGACGGCTTCGAGGAAGCCGATGGGGGAACGTTCCGTGCTCAGTGCCGCACCTACGCCTGGGGTTCGCCGTACATCCTGCGGGCGTTCTCGCGGAGGATGAGCATCTTGTGCTCCTCCCTGATGTCGTCCCGCTCGAGGATCTCGTTGATCTCCTCCATGCAGTTGTCCATCGTTATCTCGTGGGGGAAGTCGGACGCGAACATGAACGGGTCCGGCCCGACGCGCTCGATCGCATACGCGAGCGCCTTCTCGTTCCCCTCACAGCCGACGAACACCTGCCCGCGGCGGAAGTACTCCTCTGGATGGTGCGGCAGCTCCAGCCCGCCGTACTCCATCTCGCGCTCCAGGCGGTCGATGAGGAGCGGTATCCACGCGGTGCCGCCCTCCATGAACCCCACGTGCAGGTTCGGGAACCGGTCGAGTACGCCGTCGACCATCATGCCCGTCATCCCGTTGAGCAGCGGTATCGGCATGCCGAGCGCCCGCGACGCGGGGAAGTTCGACATCGTGTTGAAGCCCAGGTTCTCGTATATCCCACCGTGTACCGCGAGGACGCATCCGAGCTCCTCGGCCTCCCGGTACAGCGGCCAGTACTCCCGAGCGGAGACGTGCTTCGCCAGCCCGTTGGACGGGATCATGCCGCCGACCATGCCCAGGTCCCGCACGCACCTGCGCAGCTCGGCGACGGCCTCGTCGATGACCTGCATCGGGAGCAGAGCGACGCCCCGCAGGCGCGGATTGTCCTTCAGGAAGGCATCGTGCAGCCAGTTGTTGTACGCCCGGGCGTATGCGATGGCCCAGTCCTCGAAGATGACGCGTCCGTAGAAGAGGCCCCGCGTGGGGTAGAGGACGGCCCAGTCGGTCCCGGTCTGGTCCATGAAGTCCGTCCACTTCTTCGAGTCGGCGGGCTGGAATGCCCCGGGCGGCGTCTTGACGCTCCGCCCGCTCGGGGTGTGGAACCAGTCGCCCTGGGGCAGGATGTTGAGCGACGTGCGCAGCCTGTCGAAGGGAGGCTCCAGGAACTGGAAGATCGCTGCGGCGTCCTCCATCACGTGGCCATCAGCGTCGACATAGCCCGACATAGCGCACCTCCCCTGTCTTGCCGGTAGCGGTTCTCCCTCTCGTTCTCCTGCGTGAGCGCAGTATAGCCCTGAACGGCTCACGGTGGGGCGGGTGACGATGCCGGGCGTCAGGTCAGGTCCCAGCCGGGGATGACAGACGCCTGCCGCACCCAAGCCGCCATCTGCGCCTCATCGAGTTCGCCCTCGTGGATGTCGACATGGCGCGCGTCCGGGTCCTTCATCCTGCCAGGCGGCGCCGGCTCCAACTCCGCACCGCGGAAGAAGGTCACGCGCACGTGGCGGGTGAAGACGTGGAGGTTCAGGAAGAAGCCCATGCCCTCGACACCGTAGAAGGGCGAGTTCCACCGCACAGCCTTGCGCACATCGGGCACGTTCTGCTCGATGAGCGCGTCGAGGCGTCGTCCGACGTCACTCTTCCAGCCGGGCATCGCCGCGATGTAGGCCTGCACGGGGGCGTCGCCGTCCCCTTTCGGTATCTGCGGGTTGCCACCCGAGAGGAGCACCGGCGCCGAACCGTCCTGACTGACGTTCCAGGCGACGGCCTCGCGCACCAGCGCCTGCAACGCGGCTCCGTCTATCGCATCGCCCTCGAGGATCTCTATCGTCCGCATAGTGTCCGCGTCCAGGCTCGCGTTGAACAGCTTGGCGGGGTCGGGGAGGCTGGCCCCTTGCGCGAACGTCAGCCGCACCTTGACCTTGGTCGCCTTCGCGGCGGCTACCACGCCGTCGTGCGACCACACGGCGGAGTTCTGCCACTTCCACTCCTCGACCGCCTCGGGGTCGGCCTCGAGGATGAGCCTGCGGACCTCGCTCAGCCGCTCGCCGCGCCAGTCGCCCAGTTCCGCGATCCTCTCGTCGATCTTCCGGGATGCCGTCGATGGTTTGGCCATCGTGTTCACTCCAACCTGCATCCGCGCGGGCCTGCGCCCGACGCGGCCGGATGGTCCGGCGCCGACGGTTGCAATGGTATTTCGTTTCTCAAACTGCACTCAACTCCACCAGTTTGCTCATAGTGTTGAAATTCCTTGAGGTGGCGGTTACTTTGAGTTGCTTCTCGAAGAAGCTGTTGGTGAATCTGGAATCGCTGAGCTTCGTATGGTAAAGAGTGTATAGCGCATCATCAACGAGTTGCACTGTATCAGGTGAAAAATCAGTGAGCAGGAACTTCTCCCGTTGTTCTCTACTCGGATGTTTGTCAAAGAGCGAGAAGTAGGTCCGTGCACTCTCGGAATCGGCAAAAGGATTCTGCTCGAAGATCATTCTGAAGTGCTCGGCAGTTCTGGCTATGACAGAGATAGAGGCGCCTATCCTCTCTCTTATTTCATCGTGCACCAGCGCCTCGATGTCCTCGCGCTCCAGTTCTGATCTGGCAATTACATTCCCGCTTTGAATATAAGTTTGTACGTCTCCTAACCCAGCCTCGGACAGTATGGCGCGAAGGGTCGCCATGGGGACCTTATTCCTGCCGTAGGGCATAACCCCGCGCAATAGAACAACATAAGTTCTCATAAGGTTCTGCACCCTCCTGAGCGGACCGCGATACGAAGGTACTTGACCTTGTCAGGTTTGGTGGCGCATACGGGATTCGAACCCGTGATCTCCGCCTTGAGAGGGCGGTGTCCTGGGCCGCTAGACGAATGCGCCACGC
>JAPPHT010000072.1:0-4155 GCA_028874795.1 Chloroflexota bacterium | reverse complement strand
TCATCACCTTCGAGGTGATGAGCGCACGCCTCGACGGCATCGTCCGCGAGATGGAGAACGCCGTCTTCCGCACAGGCTTCTCCACCATCGTCCGCGAGTCCCACGACTTCAGCTGCGGACTGCTCGACGCCACCGGACGCCTCGTCGCGCGAGGCTCCCACCCCGGGCACATGGGCGGCCTCCCCGCCTGCATCCACGGGCTGTTCGACTTCCACGCACCCGCCAACATGCGCAAGGGCGACGCCTACCTCGCCAGCCACCCGTACCACAGCGGCTGCCCTCACGCGAACGACATGGTCGTGATGACCCCCATCTTCTGGAAGGGCGGTCTCGTCGCGTTCGCCGCCAGCATCGGCCACACGCCAGACATCGGCGGCGTCGCCGCGGGCTCGCGCAACGCCACCGCGCACGACCTCTTCGGTGAGGGTCTGCAGATAGCGCCGGTGCGCTTCATGCGCGACTACCGCATCGAGCAGGACACGGCCACCTTCGTTCGTGCCAACAGCCGCGTGCCGGAGATGATGATCGGTGACCTCACGGCGAAGGCGGGCGTCTGCCACACCATCGGCGAGGCCCGCCTGCACGACCTCATCGCCGCGTACGGCGTGCCCGCGCTCCTGCAGCAGTTCGAGCAGGCGGGCGAGCGCACGGCGCACCGCATCCGGGAACAGCTCTCGGCGTGGCCCGACGGTGTCTGCGAGGTTGAGGCCATGGTCGACGACCCGAGCACCGGCGAGTCTATCCGCATGCACGTTGCGTCCATCAAGGAGGGGCAGCGCCTCGTGCTCGACTTCACCGCCACCGGCGACCAGGCCACGGCGCCCATCAACCTCCGTCCTCCGTTCATCGAAGGCCTCGCCCGCAACATGGCCATCCGCCTCACCGACCGCCACATCCCCCTGAACCACGGGATGACGGAGCCCGTCGAGTGCCTCTTCCGGCGCGGCAGCCTGCTCGACCCCGCCTTCCCCGGCCCCGTCGGCTTCTACTCCAAGACGCTCGCGCTTGCCGAGAGCGTCATCGGCGCGGTGATGGCCAAGGCGTCCGGCAGGCCCGCGCTCGCCCATATCGCCACCCAGAGCTCCATCGTCGTCGGCTACACCGGGGCCAGGCGGCAATACGTGCAGTACGAGCTCATGTACGCCGGAGCACCCGCCTGGGAGGGCGGCGACGGCTTTACGGGCGTCGGTTCCCGCGCCAGCTACGGCGCGCGCTTCACGAGCGTCGAGGTCATCGAGTCCGAGTTCCCCGTCGACATGACCCGCTTCGAGGTGCTCCCCGACTCCGGCGGCGACGGCGCCTTCAGGGGCGGTCCCGGCTACGTTCGCGAGTACCGCGTTCGCGCTCCCAGCAGACTCTCCGGCGGCGCGTCGAAGCGCGAAGCGGCAGGCGTCGAGGGCGGAGGCGACGGCCGCAACGCCTGGGTCGTGGTCCATCCCGGCGAAGAGCGCGAGCAGCGCTACCCCGGCATCGTCTCCAACGTCGGCCTCGAACCCGGCGACGTCTTCCGCATCGAGACCGGCGGCGGAGGGGGAGTCCTCCCCGCCGCGGGCCGCGACCCCGACCGCGTCCGCGCCGACATCGAGGACGGCGTCCTCACGCCCGCCAAAGCCCGCGACACCTACGGCCTCTCGGACTGATCCCCTCTCCCACTGGGAAAGGGGCTGGGGGTGAGGGTTGCCTTCCCCCCTCGCGGGTGTAAATTCCCAACAGAGGAGGGACCTTCACATGCGCAACGGATTCAAGGTCTTCGATGCCGACACGCACCTGCAGCCGTCGGTCGAGACGCTCACGCCATACATGGACGCGGCACTCCGGGCCCGGCAGCCGGAGCTCGCTCGCTTCATGCGGGAGGTGAAGATAGGGAGGGCCGGCCAGGTGCTGGACCCGCCCTTCAACCACTGGTACCGCTTCGAGACCTCTGGAGGATGGGGCGGCGGCAAGCCCCGACACCTCGGCGAGGCCGGGCCGCGCGAGCAGGAGGAGCGCCACTTCCAGAACTTCATGGGCCGCAAGTACCCCTCCCGCTACTCCGAGGACTGGGACGTCGACACCCGCATCGGCGAGATGGACGAGGAGGGCGTCGACGTCGAGCTCCTCGTCCCCGGCTCATTCACCGGCCACGAGGACGTGAGCGTCGACGCCGGGACCATCGGCGCGCTGCACCGCTTCCTGGACGACGTCTGCTCCCGCTATCCGGACCGCCTCACCTCCCTCATCACCGCGAGCGCCCGCGACGTCGAGAGCGCCGTCACGGAGATCAGGACGTGGGGAGGATCGCGTTGGGCGCGCGGCATCATCCTCGACCTCCCCATAGACTTCCCCATCGATCACCCGGACCTCCACCCCGTCTGGCGCGCCGCCGACGATGCCGGGCTCACCGTCGTCCACCACAGCTTCGCCTCCGGCTACCCCGGCTACCGCGACCTCTGGGACAACCCGTTCGTCGGGCGCACGGCCTCTCACCCGTGGGCCGCGATGCGCATGATCTCCGCGTTCCTCGGCGCCAGCCTGCTGGACAAGTACCCGAACCTCAACCTCGCCATCCTCGAGTCCGGCTTCGGCTGGCTCCCCTTCTATATGAAGCGCATGGAGGACCAGGTCCACTACATGGGCTACGTCGCCGACGGCCTGCGCACGATGGAGGAGTACATGACCGGCGGGCGCTTCTTCGCCGCCGTCGTCCTGCACGAGGGTCCGGAGATGGTGCGGATGGTGAGCGAGATGATGGGCGACCACGTCCTGATGTTCGGCTCCGACTTCCCTCACGCCGAGTCCCGCTTTCCCGACTCCGTCGACGTGGTGCTCGGCTGGGGCCAGCTCGACGACGACTTCAAGCGCCGCCTCCTCTGGGACAATCCCGCAGCCTGCTTCCACTGGGACTGACACTCGAAGGCCCCTCGAAGGGAGGAACACCATGCGCAACGGGTTCAAGGTCTTCGACGCAGATACGCACCTCCAGCCGTCGGTCGAGACGCTCACGTCCTACATGGACGCTGCGCTCAGGGCGCGGCAACCGGAACTCGAACAGTTCCTGCGCCCGGTCAGGTTCGGCAGGGCAGGCCAGCCGCTGGAACCTCCTTACAACCACTGGTACCGCTTCGAGACCTCTGGAGGATGGGGCGGCGACAAGCCCCGCCACCTCGGCGAGGCCGGGCCGAGGGACCAGGAGGAACGCCGGCCTCAGAGTTTCCAGGGCAGCAGGTACCCCTCCCGCTACACGGAGGACTGGGACGTCGACACCCGCATCGCCGAGATGGACGAGGAGGGCGTGGATGTCGAGCTCATGGTCCACAACGCCTTCATCGGCCACGAGGACCTGAGCGTCGACGCCGGCATGATTGCAGCGGTCCACCGCTTCCTGGACGACGTCTGCTCCCGCTACCCGGACCGCCTCACCTCCCTCATCACCGCGAACGCCCGTGACGTCGAGAGCGCCGTCACCGAGATCAAGACCTGGGGCGACTCACGCTGGGCGCGCGGCATCATCCTCGACCTCCCCCTCGGCTATCCCATCGACCACCCGGACCTCCACCCCGTCTGGGCCGCTGCCGACGACGCGGGGCTCACCGTCGTTCACCACAGCTTCTCCTCCGGCTACCCCGGCTACCGCGACCTCTGGGACAACCCGTTCATCGGGCGCACGGCGTCGCACCCGTGGGCCGCGATGCGCATGATCTCCGCGTTCCTGGGCGCCGGCCTGCTGGACAAGTACCCCAACGTCAACCTCGCCATCCTCGAGTCCGGCTTCGGCTGGCTCCCGTTCTATATGAAGCGCATGGAGGACCAGGTCCACTACATGGGCTACGTTGCCGACGGCCTGCGCACCATGGAGGAGTACATGACGGGCGGGCGCTTCTTCGCCGCCGTCGTCCTGCACGAAGGTCCGGAGATGATGCGCATGGTCTCGGAGTTCATGGGCGACCACGTGCTCATGTTCGGTTCCGACTTCCCCCATCCGGAGTCCCGCTTCCCCGACTCCGTCGATCTCGTGCTCGGCTGGGACCAGCTCGACGACGACTTCAAGCGCCGCCTCTTCTGGGACAACCCGGCTTCCTGCTTCCACTGGGGCTGAGGCCGATTCCGTCATCCCGGCCCTTCCCGTCATTCCCGCGAAAGCGGGAAGGTGAATTCACATTCGAAGTGCAACACCTG
>JAPPHT010000048.1:25532-41769 GCA_028874795.1 Chloroflexota bacterium | reverse complement strand
CCCGGCCGAGGTGCTACGAGAGCAGGTGTTGCACTTCGAATGTGAATTCACCTTCTCGCCTTCGCGGGAATGACGTAGTCGCCTACGTATACCTATGCGGCGCCGGTTGAAATGTCTCCCAGAGGGCGGGGTCGTGGCTGGGGACCAGGGTGCCCTTAGTCACGGCGGCGAGCATCTTGAGGCGGCGGATCGATTCGTAGGCATCCTGGAGGTTGTAGAAGCCGTTGAAGGGGCGCTCCTTCTCCGCGTTCTCCCAGACGTGGATGGCGTCGCCGCTGAAGATCATCGGACCGGACGGCAGCTCCACGAGCAGGCTCTGGTGTCCGGGCGTGTGCCCGAACGTCGACAGCGCCCAGACCCCGGGCACGATCTCGGTGTCGCCCATGACGGTTTCGAAGTCGAGCGGGTGGTCGAAGTACTGCTTGCGGAGGACGCGGTCCATCCCCATGTCGGGGTGCATCCCCGCCCGGTACTCGTTGTTCTGCACGTAGACCTTCGAGTTCCTGAAGTAGCGCAGCCCGCCCACGTGGTCGTAGTGGAAGTGCGACATGATGACCGTGCCGACCGCTTCCTCGGTTGTACCGGCGTCGCGGAGGCGGCTGCGGACGTCGTCCTCCTCGGTGAACGAGTGAAGGCTGCGCGTGATGCCCTCGAGCGCCTGGGGGTTCCAGGCAACATCGGGGTCGATGCCGGTGTCGTAGAGGACGTCGCCGTCGTCGGTGCGGACCAGGACGCTGTAGACGGGCGTGAGGAGGCGCTCGTCGCTCGCCTCGCCGTAGATGACGCGCGAACGGGGCAGGCTGAGCACTCCGTTCGGAAGCAGGTAGAGCTCGTGTGCGGCCACGGGGACCTCCTTTGCGGGGATGTTACAGGGACTCGGCGGGGCATTGTCATGCTGAGCGCAGCCGGAGGCGGAGTCGAAGTATCTCTCGGGAAGCGTCCGTGCATAGCGGCATGTCTCCCGACAGATTCCTCGACTGCGCTCGGAATGACCCCCTCACCCGCGGAGGTCGGAGGTGGGGGCGCCGTCGGCGTCGTGGGGGTCGCCCGAGGGCGCGCCCTCAGATGAGGGTGCATCGTTGTCGTCGATCACGCGGAACTCGGCGGGGATGGTGTCGTCGCGCTCGCGCTGGGCCGTCAGCACGTGGTTCCAGCCCCGTTTGACGAACGTGCCGATGAGCAGCCCGCCGACGATGAGGTCGTCGATGAGGCCGAAGGCGCGGAAGTCGAACCAGAGGTCGCGGGGAAAGAGGAGGTAGATGAGAGCGAGCACCGGCAGCGCCTTCAGATGCAACGGGACCGCCCGGTGCGTCATCAGGTAGACTACCGTGAGGAGCCGCCTCAGGAACAGGAACATCGCCACTCTGGGCCCTCCTGTCACGAGTATACGCCTGCGCGCTCCCAAAGGCCTCCGTCCATCCTGTATATCCTGTCCATCGATGTTCGTTGTCCCGTAGTGGTGGAGGACTCTTGATATACGTCCTGCACGGTGAAGACTCGTTCTCAGCCACGGAGGCGCTCCGCGAGGTGCTGGACGCTGTCGGGCCGGAGGACGTGCGCGCCTCCAACGTCTCGGAGATCGAGGCGCGGGAGTTCTCGGTCGACAAGCTCGCCGCGGCCGCGATGGTCGTGCCGTTCCTCGCCGACCGCCGCGCCGTGGTCGTGCGCGGGCTGATGGGGACGGCCGAGGCGGGGCCTCGCCGGGGCGGACGCCAGAGGCAGGACGGATCGCAGGCGCGGCCCCCGGCGGAACTGACGGCGCTGCTTGCCGAGCTGCCCCCGACGTCGGACGTTGTCTTCTTCGAGGGCAAACTCTCGCCGGCCAACCCGTTCCTGAAGGCGGTCGCGGGCACGGAGGGAGCGCAGGTCCGGGTGCGCGAGTTCGTCCCGCTGCGCCGCGACGCGCTCGCTGCCTGGGTATCGGAACGCGCCGCGCAGAAGGGCGGCACGGTCGACGGTCGCACCGCGTCGATGCTCGCGGAGCAGATAGGCCCGAACCTGTGGGTGATGGACTCCGAGCTGGAGAAGCTGACCATCTACTGCGACGGCAGGCCCATCGGCGAGGACGACGTGAAGGCGCTCGTGAGCAGCACGAAGGACGCCAACGTCTTCGCGCTCGTGGACGCCATCATGGAGGGACGGTCCGGCGCGGCGCTCACCACGATGCGGCAACTGCTGGACGAGGGCGCCGCGGGTCCGTACCTGCTCACGATGGTTGCGCGGCAGGCGCGGCTGGTGGCGCTCGCCCAGGAGTTGCTCGCGCGCAAGGCCCCGCCGCCGGAGTGGCCGGCGCGGCTCGGAACGTCGTCCGACTTCGTGGTGCGCAAGACGATGGAACAGGCGCGGCGCTTCTCCCCGGAGGCCGTGCGCGCACTCTACCGTCTGCTGCTGGAGACCGACCTCGCGCTGAAGAGCGGCACGTCGGACGAGCTCGCGCTGACGGAGATGCTGGCAGGCGCGTCGGCGCTGCCCGCCGCCCGCGCCGGCCGGTAAGACTGCAGCAAGTGATACTGACAGGGTGACACCATAGTGTTGCAATCGTTGGTGCTGGTAGAGTATCGTAGGAACGAGAGCCAAGGACGGAGTAACGGACCGTGGCCACCGCCGCATCGCTCGAACAACGCGTAGCACATCTCGAGGGCGCCTACCAGCACCTTGCGACCAAGGCCGACCTCCACGAGCTGGAGGTCAGGATTGAAACTAAGCTCCATGTGATGGAGAGCAGGCTGCTGCGTTGGGTGGTCGGGACGCTACTGGCCAGCGTTGGCATCACAGCGGGAATGGCTTCGGGCATCACGCTGGCGCTCAACCGGCTGCTGAACGGCTAGACCGGCAACTTACTCCCTGTGTGGTATGCTGATTGTGCTCGTTTACGAGCGGGAGTTTGCGATGCCCTTCGGACTGGGCTGGCCGGAACTGGTCATCATCCTCGTCATCGTGCTCGTCATCTTCGGGGCGAGCCGGGTGCCCGAGATCGGACGCGCGCTCGGCAAGGGCATCCGCGAGTTCCGCGGCTCCGTCGCCGAGGTCAAGGAAGGCGTCGAGGGCAAGGCCGCCGAGCCCGCCTCCTCCGGCGAGCAGGACAGGGCTGAGTCCACGCCCGAGAAGTCCTCTTCCTGAACCCTGTCCGAGAACGCGTCAGGCTGAGACGCTTGCCGGCAGCCGGGGCCGCCGCGCAAACCCCATCAGCACCGCCGCGGTCCCCGCGAACGCCGCGAACGTGACCCACGCCGCTTCGTAGCTGACTGCGTCGATCACTAGCCCGCCGATGACCGGCCCGCTGCCCAGCCCGAACCCCCGCGCCATGTGCACCGTCCCGCCGATCGCACCGATGTGCGCCCTGCCGAAGTAGTTGGCGAGCAGCATGGTGGGCAGTTGGATGGAGCCTCCAACGAGCATGCCGAACGACAGCGCCGCCGCGAACGCCTGCCAGGGGGCGTTCACCTGCAGCATCAGCGCCATCGTCGCCACGCCGGAGACATAGAGCCCCATGAGGATGAAGCGGACGGGGAGGCGGTCGGCCAGCGGGGCCCAGGTGACGCCGCCGGCGAAGAACCCGAACGCGAAGCTGCTCACGACGTACGCGCCGATGGTGGGGTCGATGCCGCGCTCGACGTAGTAGGCGAGCTGGTGGAAGCCGACGCCGGTCATCACCGCGGAGATCGCGAAAACGGCAAAGACGATGACCCAGAGCGCGGGCGTGTGGATGGCCTGACCCGCTGTGAAGCTCTGCCGCTGCACCGGCGCGCTCGCGCGCGGAGCGCCGTCCGGTTGGAGCCCGAGGTCCTCCGGGCTGCGGACGAGGAGCAGCACCGACGGCACCGTACCGATCCCCAGCGCAAGGCAGCCGAAGAACATCCACGCTACGGCGATGCCCGGCCCGTCGATGAGCGCCTGCGCGACGGGCGGCGCTCCGACGAGGCCGACGCTCGAGATGAGCGTGATGAGCGCGATGGCGCGTCCTCGACGACGCTCGAACCACTTGGCGGCGGTGATCTGGCTGGACAGCTGCACCATCCCCTGACCGGCCATCCGGAGCAGGCCGTAGAAGGCGATATAGAAAAGGATGGACTGCGTGGCCGCCAGCACGAAGCAGGAGATGCCGACGAGCGCCGTTCCCACGGCGGTGACGAGGCGCGGGCCGCGCCTGTCCAGGAGCCGCCCGACGAATGGACCGCCCAGCGCGCTGCCGGAGCTGCCGATAAGGGTGGGCACCGCCAGCAGGGTGGCGCTCCACCCGTACTCGGCGGTGAGCGCCGCGACGAAGACGCTCGCTGCCTCGACCGACCCCACGACCCGCGACGTGACCGCCGCGGCGCCCACGCCCACGACAACCCAGCCGTAGTAGAACGGCAGTGTGCCGGCGAGTCGTTCAGGTACTCTCAATCTACGGCTCGCCGCGCCCGCGCCGGAACAGCTTGCGCCAGAGGTAGCCGGGCAGCCGCCAGAAGGCGAGCCGCCGCCCCACGCGCCGCAACAGGCCCGGGCCACGCTCTTCCCTGGCTCGGGCGCCGCGCCGCAGCCGCTCGCCCAGCCGCGCAAGCAGGATGCCGAACAGGTAGAGGACGATGATCGGCACCGCGACGAGCGTCTGGTTCACGGGGTCGAACGTCGGGGTGATCATCGCCGCCGCGATGAATGCCAGCAGCACGGCGAAGCGCCACCGGCGCATCAGCCACCGCGAGCCCACGACGCCGAGTCGTCCCAGTCCGAAGAGCACCAGCGGTATCTGGAAGACGACGCCCATCCAGAACATGAGCGACGTGATGACGTTGACGTAGCTGGCGATACGTATCTCCGGGTTCACGTTCTCCGACCCGAAGTTGAAGAGGAAGTAGAACGCCGGGGGAAAGAGGACGTAGTAGCCGAACGCCACTCCCGCCGCGAACGCGATAAGCACGCCCGGCAGGAAGAGGAAGACGTAGAGCCGCTCCCGCGCGGTGAGGCCTGGCGAGGCGAACATGATGACGTGGTAGAGCACTACGGGGAGCGAGGCGGCGAAGGCGACGAGGAGCGTCACCTTGAACGTGACGCCCACCGTCTCCAGCACCTCGGTCGCTATCGGCTTCTCGTCGAGTTGGGAGAAGCCGGGCTCGAGCAGGAAGGCGAAGATGGGGTTGCGGAACACGAACGCCACGATCATGGCGAGGATGACGAACACGACGACGAAGATGAGACGCCTGCGGAGCTCTTCGAGGTGCTCGCGGAGCGTCATCTCGCTGGCGGCCATCGCTACCGCGCCTCCGGCTGCTCGTCCCCGTCCCCGCCTGGTCCCCTCTCCCTTGATCGGAGAGGGTCAGGGTGAGGGTGATCGGGTGCGTGAGGGTGGACCTCTTCCTGCTCCCCTCGCGCGACCGCGTCCTCCGGCTCGGCCAGCGGCTCGCGGGGCGCGCTGCGGG
This sequence comes from Chloroflexota bacterium, assembly GCA_028874795.1. Taxonomy (GTDB): domain Bacteria; phylum Chloroflexota; class Dehalococcoidia; order Lucifugimonadales; family Australimonadaceae; genus Bin16. Next base: position 36,370 of record JAPPHT010000048.1, on the reverse strand, counting down.
GCGGCGGCGCGTCGAGGCTGACCGTGGCGGCGTCTGCGGCGGCGCGCAGCACGTGCTGCGCCTCGCGCCAGAACTTCCCCAGCGAGCGGGCGGCGTCGACCATGCGCCCCGGCCCCAGCAGTACGAGGGCGATCAGCAGGATCCAGATGATCTCCAGGTTGCCGACACCGAAGATGTTCATCGCTTGCTGCGTCCGCTGAGGGGCTTCGGCCGTACCTGCTGTGCGCAGGCGGGACAGCGCTCCAGCGCGGGCCATGCCCCGTCCGGCCTGGGGCGAAGGCGCAGGCCGAAACGCTCGGCCAGCTTGAGGGTCTCGCAGGCGGGAAGGCCGACCACGTTCAGGTAGCAGCCGCGGACCTCCGCTGTCGGAGCGAACGACTCGTCCTGCACGCCGTACGCTCCCGCCTTGTCCATCGGCCCGCCGGTAGCGATGTAGGCTGCGATCTCCTCGTCGGTGTAGTCGCGCATCACGACGCGCGACGCCCGGTAGCCCTCTGCCGTCTCGCCGGTCGCCGCGTCGACGAACGCGATCGCCGTGATGACGCGGTGCTCGCGGCCACGCAAGGCACCCAACATCCGCGCGGCGTCATTCGCGTCGACGGGCTTGCCGAGCACGACGCCGTCCAGCTCGACGACGGTGTCGGCGCCGAGCACGGTTCCCGCGCTCCGTCGTTCAGCGACGGCTCGGGCCTTAGCGAGCGCGAGCTCGCGGGCGACCTCCACCGGGTCTGCGCCGGGGAGCGGCTCCGGTTCGTCGACGCCCGGCTCGACCGTCTCGAACGTCAATCCAAGCCGCCCGAGTATCTCGGAGCGGCGCGGCGACGACGATGCAAGTACGAGCGACTGCCGTGCCTGCAGGCGCGCGAGGCGCTCATCGTCACGCACGAGCGTCGCGACGGCCTCGACGTGGTACGTCTGCGGGAACATGTCCACGGGCCGCACCTGCTCGATCCGGAACGGCCCCGCGGTGAGTATCGCCAGATCGCGCGCGAGTGTTTCGGGGTCGCATGAGACGTAGACAACGCGCCTCGGCGGCAGGGCCAGCAGCGCGTCGAGCGTCCCCGGCATGCACCCGGCGCGTGGCGGGTCCAGGAGCACTGCGTCGACGCCGCCGGCGGCGAGTTCCAGCAGCACGTCCTCCGTCCGGGCCTGTCGCAACTCGATGTTCGAGATGCCCTCGACGTTCACGCGGGCGTCGGCCACCGCCGATTTCGATTCCTCCACCGCGATGACGCGGCGCGCGCGGTCCGCCATGAGCACGGCGAACGTCGCGACGCCCGCGTAAGCGTCGACGACGGTCTGCGAGCCGTCCAGGCGTAGCTCGCCCATGACGAATTCGGCCATCTGCTCCGCCTGGCGGGTGTTCACCTGGAAGAACGACGGAGAGCTGACGCGGAAGCGGTGGCCAAGCAGCGCCTCGTGGTAGTGCTTCTGACCGGAGGCAAGCGGCACGTCCATGTCCTGGAAGGTCGGCTGCAGCAGATAGTCGCCGGTGTGGACGCCGTAGCGGAGCGAGAGCTGGGTCGTCTCCGCAACGTGTCCCTGCAGCGACGCCAGCGCGTGGTTGATCCACGGCGCCATCAGTAGGCACTCCTCGACTTCCACGTGGCGCCGCCGCTCCTTGTGGACGTAGCCGAGCCGCCCGCCCTGTTTGCTCACGGTGAAGCGCGCGTGGTTTCGGTAGCCGAGCGTTTCGGGGCTCGGCAGCGTTGGGAGGGGTTCGACGTCCAGCCCGCCGACGCGGTGGAGGGCGTCGGCCAGGGCCTCGCGCTTCATCTCCAGCTGGCGCTCGTAGGCGATGTGCTGCCACTGGCAGCCGGTGCACTCGCCGAAGTAGCGGCAGGCGGGCTCGACACGGTGCGGCGACGGCTCCACCACGTCCGTCACGCGCGCGGCGACGTAGCCCCGGCGCGTCGCGACGACCTCCGCGGTGACGGTCTCGCCGGGGATGCCGCCGAAGACGAAGACGGGCTTGCCGTCGTCGGTCTCGGCGAGCGCCTCGCCGTGCCTGCCGAGGGCGTGCAGGTGCAGCGTGAGCGTCGGCGTCTCCTCTGCCGGGAGTGGATCGGGCATGTCGAGCATGGTATCAGCAACACCTCTCCCTTGAGGGGAGAGGTCGTCGCGCGACAGCGCGGCGGGTGAGGGTGAACCGGCGAGGTGCATGGACGTAGGGGCGTCATGCTGAGCGGAGCCAGTGTGTGACATCTGCCCCTTTCGCCGTTCGTGTTCTGGTCCGTACCATGTCTCCGCCGGTTGGGGACCCCTGATGCGAAGGGAAGGGCAGCTCCAGCCGGACAACGAACAGGCGGTTCGCAGACAGGCTCAGAAAGGCTCATCAGGGACTCGAGATTCGCGTGGAATGAGCCCTCTTGAGCCCCTTGGAGGCTCAAGAGGGAAGCCCCGTTTACGAGTGAAACCTGCCGGATGAGCCAGAATGAGCCGGTTTTCGCGAGAAAATGCTTTCTCCCGGCAGAGCAGCGCCCTACCCGCCGCGCCCTTGCGCCGCCCGGAACGCTTCCAGCAGGCGAGCGGCGGCATCGCGCGGGTCGTCGGCCTGGGTGACGGCGGCGATGACGCAGATCCCGTCGGCGCCGGCGCGGGCGACCTCGTCGGCGTTCTCCGGCGTGATGCCCCCTATGGCAAGCAGCGGCGGGCCGTCCGGCGGCATGGCGTCGCGCACGGCGCGCAGCGTCTCCGGTCCCGCGGGGCGGGTGTCGGCCTTCGAGCCGGTGGGGAACATGCGCCCCACCGCGACGTAGTCCGCCCCCGCCTGCACCGACACGTCGGCCTCGGTCGTGAGCGCGTTGGACGTGCCCGCGATCTGCCACGGGCGGAGCGAGGCGCGGGCAGCGGCGACGCCCATGTCGTTCTGGCCGAGATGGACGCCGTCCGCATCAACGGCGACGGCGACGTCCGGGTGGTCGTTGATGATGAGGGCGGCGCCTCCATCGCTGCAGGCGCCGCGCAGCGCCTCGGCGAGCGGGAGCCAGCGGCCCTTGTCGGTCTCCTTCACCCGCAGCTGGATGGTCGTCGCGCCTCCGGCGACGGCCTGCTCCGCGACCCGGACGGGGTCGCGGTTCAGCGTGAGCGACGGGTCGACGATGACGTACAGCCCATGCAGGCGCTCCGCCCTGCGCCTGCGGGCGAGGCTCGCGGCGGCCAACTCGGCACGCGCCATCGTCTCGGCGAGGTAGGTCAGGTGCGGGCGCTCCGGCGTGTGGTCGTTGAGGGCGCTGCTGGCCTGGGCCAGTGTCTTCAGCGCGCCGAGGAGCGCGGTGTAGCGCACGTCCAGCCCGCCGGGCCATTCGAGACGCGCGGCCTCGTCGACCGCGCGGTCGATCGCGGCCATCGCCTCGTCGGCCAGTGCGTCCAGCCCCATGCGGCGGGCCGTCTCCATGCGCGAGCGGGCGCGGGCGTCACCTGCCTCCGTCTCGCCCGAGACGGCAGCCTCGAAGTCGCGCCGTACGTAGCGCAGGGCGTCGATCAGCCATTCGCGGGTGAAGTGAGGGGCCTCATTGCGGTTGGAATCGTTCGATGTCATGGGCGTCTCCTCCCGGGTTGCTACGCTACAATAGCCGCATGTCCACCGCACAGCCAGCAAGCAGTCCCTCTGCCGCGGCCGGGCCTGCGCTTACGGCGGCGGAGTCCGGCCTTCCCAAGTTCGGCGAGGTCGTCGAGGCGTCGGTGGACCGGGTCGTGGGGCAGTGTCACACGCTGTACGGAGCGCCGCCGCTCGGGACGCTCGTGCGCGTGGGCTCATCGCTGTTCGCCGTCGTGGACGGCGTGAGCACGGCGGCGCTCGACCCCGGCAGGCGCGTCATCGCGCGCGGCGCAGAGCTGGCGTCCGAGTCGGACGTCTACGCGGAGAACCCGCAGTTGGAGCGGCTGCTCCGCACCGACGTGACGCTCACCGTCGTCGGGCACGAGGAGGGGGGGCGCTTCTTCCAGCACCTGCCGCCGCTGCCGCCCCGCATCCACACGTTCCTCTACGCCTGTTCCGGCGCGGAGGTGCGCGCCTTCATGGAACGGAGCGACTGGACGGCGCTCGTGCTCGCGAGCGCCTTGCCGACCGCCGATGACGTGCTCGCCGCGGCGCTGCGCGAGGCCGCCCCGGAGTTCGACGACCCCCGCGCGTTCCTGGTACAGGCGTGCCGTGCCATAGCGGCGCAGCTTCCCACGGACGCAGCGCGCCTCGCCGCCATCATGCGCCGGCTGCCCGTCGAGTGATGTCGTGACGACGAACGGAACGGAACCGGACGGCCCCGTACGCATCGGAGCGGTCGTGGGCGGCTCGCTTTCGCGCGGGCTGGACGTGCGGCTGGAATCGGCCCAGGCGGTGGAGGACGTGAAGGTCGGCACCTTCGTCACCGTGCAGGGGAAGTTCAACCGCTTCTTCGGCATCGTGACCGACCTCCTGCTGGACAGCAGCGACCCGCGCATGGCGTCGGCGATCGCCGGGGGAGGCCCGGCGTTGGCGGAGGCGCTCTCCGGCACGACGGCGTACTCGACGGCGTCGGTCACGCCGATGCTCACGATGCAGGCGGGCGGGGAGGGGCCGCAGCCGGCGCGCTCGATGCCGCCGCACTTCGCCAATGCCTACCGCGCCTCCAACGACGACGTTGCTGCCGTCTTCGGCAGCGAGGACGCGCGTCACATCTGGATAGGCAGCCCGCTGGACATGGAAGACACGCGTGTGTGCCTGAACCTCGAGGAGTTCGTCAAGCGCTCCAACGGGGTGTTCGGGAAGAGCGGCTCCGGCAAGAGCTTCCTCACGCGCATCCTGCTTGCGGGCATCCTGCAGCGCGGCGCAGCCATCAACCTGGTCTTCGACATGCACAGCGAGTACGGCTGGCAGTCCACGTCCGAGTCCGGCTACGCCGCGAAGGGGCTGAAGCAGCTGTTCGGGAGCCGCGTATCCGTGTTCACGCTCGACCCCGCGTCGTCGCGGCGCCGGGGCGCGTCAACAGACTACGACGTGGTCATCGGGTTCGACGAGATTGAGCCGGACGATATCGCCGTGCTGGCCTCCACGCTCCATGTGACCGACCTGGGCGTGCAGTCGTGCTACACGCTGGAGCGTCGCTTCGGGCGGAACTGGCTGCTGGAGTTCCTCGGCCATTCACAGGAGGACCTGGCCTCGCTCGCCGATTCGATGGGCGAGAACGCGGGCACGCTCGGCGCCCTGCGGCGCAGGCTCTCCCAACTGCAGCGCTTCGGTTTCATGTCGGAGCGCTCCACGGGCGGCAGCGCCGTTCGCCAGGTGCTCGAACACCTGCAGGACAACCGCCACGTCGTGCTGGAGTTCGGCGGTTTCGGCGACAACATCACCGCATACCTGCTGGTCGCCAACCTCATCACGCGGCGCATCCACACGGAGTACCGCGAGCGGACGGAGGCAGCGCTCGCGGAGGGCAGGCCGCAGCCCACGCCGCTCGTCATCACCATCGAGGAGGCGCACCGCTTCCTCGATCCCGGCGTCGCGGGCCAGACCATCTTCGGCACGATAGCGCGGGAGATGCGGAAGTACCGCGTCACGCTGCTCGTCGTGGACCAGCGCCCGTCCGGCATCGACGGCGAGGTGCTGAGCCAGGTGGGCACGCGCATCGTCTGCCAGTTGGACAACGACCGGGACGTCGACGCGGTGCTGACCGGCGCGCCGGGCGCCCGGGAGCTGCGGACCGTGCTGTCGCGGCTTGAGTCGCAGCAGCAGTCGCTCATGTTCGGGCACGCGCTGCCCATGCCGGTCGTCGTGCGGACGCGCGCCTACGACGAGGCGTTCTACGCGGACATGGGTGTGCCCGGGCACGGCGCGGCGTTGGGGACGGCCTCTACTCCATCCAGGAGCGACCTGTTCGGCTGAGACCGCGCCCATGGCTTTCCTCTCCACGCTCTTCTCCATCATCAGGAGCCCACGCTTCCTCGTTCCGTTCGGGTTCGCGCTCGGCGGGTTCTTCCTCTACCTGACCGTCCGCGGCATCGACTGGGCGGACGTGCGCGCGCACCTGGCGGGGACGGCGCCCGCCGCCGTGGTGGGAGCCGTCGCCATCATGCTGTTCTCCAGCTTCCTGCGGGCCTACCGGTGGCGGCTGATGTGGACCTCCGAGCGTGTCACCACCTGGCGGCTCTTCAACGTGGAGATGGCGGCGCTGGGGCTGAACAACTTCGCGCCGGTGCGGCTGATGGACGAGCCCGCCGTACTGACGATGCTGACGCTGCGGGACAGGCACCCCGCAGCGACCGTGGTGGCGACCATCGTGATGACGCGCGTGCAGGACATCATGTTCACGATGGTGTTCGCGTTTGCGGCGATCGTGTTCGAGCCGCGGATAGCCGACTTCGCGGGCCCTGCGATCTACCTGAGCGGGATACTCATCGTCTTCTTTGTGCTGCTGCTGAACCTGGGGCGAGTGGCGCGCCGCGTCACCCTGCTGGGAAGGATACCGGGGATCCTCACCTACGAGCAGACGATAAGTGAGGCGATGCAGCGCAAGCGGGAGTTGGCGACCACGGGATCGCTGACCATCATCTACTCGCTCATGCTGGGGCCGTGCGCATGGGTGCTGGCATGGGGCATGGGGATCGAGATCTCGATCTTCCAGGCGACCATCGTGGCGCTCGGCGCGATCTTCTTCGCGACGGCTCTGCCGGGGTTGCCGGGCGCCGTCGGCACGTTCGAACTTGCGGTCGTGGAGATCCTGGCGCTGTGGGACGTGCCGCGTGAGTTGGGGATAGGGTTCGGCGTTATCCTCCACCTCGTGCTGCTGGGGCCGACCACCATCTTCGCTGTCGTGGTGCTCCCCCGCGAGGGCATCGGGCTGATGCAAGGCTGGCAGGGACTACTGCATGAGAAACATCCCGATGAGTAAGCCTCCTGCTCGGGCGTGCACGATATCCGCACTCCTGCTACGATTAACATAGCACCGGTAGGGGTACGCGCCATGGAATTCATCAAGTACATGCAGGCAAGCGGGCACGAGGAGCTGGCCGTCTGGACCGACTCTGCGAATGGCGTGAAGGCGTTCATCGCCATCCACGACCGCACACTGGGGCCGTCGCTGGGCGGCACACGCATCTGGCCGCACCCCACTGACGAGGACGCCATCATGGACGTGCTGCGCCTCTCCCGCGCGATGACGTACAAGTCCGCGGCGGCTGGGCTCAACCTCGGCGGGGGCAAGGGCCTCATCGTCGCCGACTCTCGCACCGACAAGACGGAGGCGATGTTCCGCTCCTACGGGCGGTTCGTGGAGTCCCTCGGCGGGCGTTACGTCACGACGGAGGACGTGGGCGCGGATGCGCAGAACATGGTGTGGATAGCCGAGGAGACCGAGCACGTCGTGGGCCTGCCCGAGGAGTTGGGCGGCAGCGGGAACCCTGCCGGGATGACCGGGTTCGGTGTGTTCCAGGCGATGCGCGCCTGCGCCGAGGCTGCGTGGGGCAGCGATTCGCTGGACGGACGGCGCGTCTCCATACAGGGCTTCGGCAACGCCGCGTCGTCGCTCGCTGCTCACCTCGTGGAGGCGGGCGCGGAGCTCATCGTGACCGACATCCACGAGGATGCCGTGCAGCGTGCCGCCGGCCTGCCGCGCACGACTATCGTGCCCCCGGACGCGATCTACGACGAGGAGTGCGACGTGTTCGCGCCGTGCGCGCTGGGCGGCGTGCTGAACGAGGCGACGCTCCCCCGCCTGCGGTGCCAGGTGGTCTGCGGGGCTGCGAACAACCAGCTCGCCACGCCGGAGGACGCGCAGCGGCTCGTGCAGCGTGGCATCGTCTACGCGCCGGACTTCATCGCGAACGCGGGCGGCGTGACGAACGTGTACTTCGAGATAGGGCAGCCGTACGACCGCGAAGGGGCTCGAGCGCACACCGCCACCATCTACGACACGATGCATCGAGTGCTTGCCATCGCGGACGCGGAAGGCCTCACGACGGCCGAGGCTGCGAACCGGCTCGCGGAGGAGCGCCTCGCCGCCGGGCGCGCGAGCACCGTGCTTGACGTCCGATAGCACTCTTGCTACTATCGTACGGATGATTTCCCGCGCAAGCGTTTGCTGCTGTTGTTGCACGTCTGAGGGGTTTGCACCCGTCAGGCAGTTCCGCGCGGACATCGTCACTCGCTAAGACCCGCCCGCCACAACAGAACGCCGACTTGCGAACCCCCTGGAAGATACCGGGGGGTTCTTCGTTTAAGCAGAGGAGGAGCCTTGGCAATACAGAAGACGATAGAAGAGGCGGCACAGGCCGGAGCCCGGTTCGAGCACGCGGACGCACAGGATGTGCTCGAATGGGGGCTGCAACGCTTCAGCCCGGAGATAGCGCTCGCCTGCTCGTTCGGCGGGGCGTCGGGGATGGTGCTGCTCGACCTGGCCGTGCGCACTGGGTGGAACTTTGAGGTGTTCTACCTCGATACGGACCTGCTCTTCCCCGAGACCTACGCGCTGATCGAGCAGGTGCGGGACCACTACGGCGTCGAGCCGGTCGGTTACCGCTCCCGCTGGACGCTGGAAGCCCAGGAGCGCGAGTTCGCACCGAACCTGTGGGAGCGTAACCCCGACATGTGCTGCTCGCTGCGGAAGGTCGAGCCGAACGCCCGCGCGCTCCAAGGCAAGCAGGCATGGATCGCGGGGCTGCGGCGCGACCAGGCCGCCACGCGGAGGAACATCGCCAAGGTCGAGTGGGACGCGAAGTTCGAAATCGTGAAGCTCAACCCCCTCGCTGACTGGAGCGAGGATGAGGTCTGGCAGTACGTGCGGGCGAATGGCGTCCCGTACAACGAACTGCACGACAAGGGCTACGCCAGCATCGGCTGTGTGCACTGCACACGCCCGGCGTCCGTCGCCGGTGACGGCAACCTGCGCGCGGGGCGCTGGGTGGGCTTCGACAAGACAGAGTGCGGCCTGCACACGGACGGGCCGCTGCAACTTCCCATCAGCAGATAAGAAACGCGATACCAAAGGAGGTACGAAGGATGACACAGTTAACGGAGGACCAGGGCGTAACGATATGGCTGACCGGCCTGTCGGGCGCAGGCAAGAGCACGATCGCGAACGCGCTCGTGGAGGAGTTGCAGGAGCGCGGCCGCAAGGTTGAACTCCTCGACGGCGACATCGTCCGGACGAACCTGAGCAAGGGGCTCGGATTCAGCAAGGAGGACCGCGACACGAACATCCGGCGCATCGGCTTCGTGAGCAACCTGCTGACGCGGAACGGCGTCGCGAGCATAGTCGCCGCGATCTCGCCGTACCGGGACGTGCGGGACGAAGTGCGGGCGCACATCGGCAGTTTCGTCGAGGTGTACGTGCAGTGCCCGCTCGATGAACTGGTACGCCGCGACGTGAAGGGTCTCTACGAGAAGGCGCTTCGCGGCGAGATCGAGAACTTCACCGGCGTCTCCGACCCGTACGAGGAGCCCGAGAACGCCGAGGTTGTCGTCGACACCGACCGCGAGACAGTGGAAGAGAGCGTCGAGAAAGTCCTGTCCACGCTGGAGCGGCTGGGCTACCTGGACGAGGCGAGGGAGCGTGTTGCGTGATGACCACTGCTACCCCAACCGAAACGCAACTCATCGAGCCGCACGGCGGACGCCTCATCGACCGCTGGGCAACCAACCCCGTCGGCCTCGCCGACTCTGCCCTCGCGTTGCCCCGCATCACGCTCACTGAGCGGCAGCTCTCTGACGCATACCTCATCGCCCAGGGCGCGTTCAGCCCGCTGGAAGGATTCCTGGCGTCGGAGGACTACCGCAGCGTCCGTGATGAGATGCGCCTCGCATCCGGCAGCGCATGGTCGATTCCGGTCACACTCGCGGTCGACGAGGCGACGGCTTCACTCCTGCGGGAAGGCGAGGACGCGGCGCTCGTCGCTCAGGACGGCGGCATCGCCGGAACGATAGCGGTTGCCGAGCTGTTCACCTACGACAAGCAGGCAGAGGCGGAGCGCGTCTTCCGTACGCAGGAAGAGGCGCACCCCGGAGTAGCCGGACTCTACGGACAGGGCCCGGTGCTCGTGGGGGGACGCATCACGATGCTGCCCGGAACGCCGCCGCTTGACCCCGACGCGCTGCCCTTCTACGAAACACCCGCGCAGACGCGGGCTGCGCTCGCGGCGAGGGGATGGCGTTCCATCGTGGGATTCCAGACGCGCAATCCCGTTCATCGCGCCCACGAGTATATCCAGAAGGCCGCGATGGAGATAACCGACGGTCTATTGCTGCACCCGCTCGTTGGGGCGACAAAGTCGGACGACATCCCAGCGGACGTGCGGATGCGCTGCTACCAGGCGTTGCTGGAGCATTACTACCCGCAGGACCGGGTGCATCTCTCTGTCTACCCGGCCTTCATGCGGTACGCCGGACCTCGCGAGGCGATCTTCCACGCACTCGTCCGGAAGAACTACGGCTGCAGCCATTTCATCGTCGGCCGCGACCATGCCGGCGTCGGCTCCTATTACGGCACCTACGACGCACAGCACATCTTCCGGGAGTTCGAGCCACAGGAGTTGGGTATCACCCCGCTCTACTTCGAGAACTCGTTCTTCTGCAATGCCTGCGGGGCGATGGCTTCCGCGAAGACATGCCCGCACGGGGAAGAGAGTCGTGTTTCCCTCAGCGGCACGCAGGTGCGGGACATGCTCTCACGGCGCGAGACTCCTCCGCCGGAGTTCACCCGTCCAGAGGTCGCCCGCGTCCTCATGGACGCCTACGCTGAGGACTAGCGGCAAACGCCGGCGTCGGGGGGGGGGGGGGGGGGGGCCCCGAAGCCGCCCCCCCCCCCCGGGGTGAGAGGGGGGGGGGGGGGGGAAATTTTTGGCCCGACGGGACCGCCCGCGCGCGCCCC
>JAPPHT010000048.1:0-25522 GCA_028874795.1 Chloroflexota bacterium | reverse complement strand
CACCCGCCCAGTGGGCCCCCGCGTCCTCTTGGACGCCTACGCTGAGTAATCGCGCAAACCGCGGGGGTGGGGGGGGCGGTTTGGCCCCCCCATTCCGCCCCGCCCCACGCTTCGAGTTCCACGTCCGTGATGCCGAAGTAGTGTGCCACCTCGTGCACGACCGTCGCGCGCACCTGCTCCACCACCTCCGCTTCCGTCTCGCACATCTCCTCGATGGGGTATTGGAAGATGGTGATGACGTCCGGCAAGGCCATGTTGTAGTCGCCGCGGTCGGTGAGCGGTACGCCCTCGTAGAGTCCCAGCAGCGTGTCGCCCGGATCGACGCGCGCTGTCTTGAGCTGTCGCTTCGTCGGCTGGCGGCGCACCTGGACGTCCACGTTCTCCATGATGGCGAGGAACTCGTCCGGTATCTCTTCGACTGCGCGTCTGACCAGCTCTTCGAACTGCCGCATGCGCATCGTGGACTACCGTGCGTCCGGCGCGGCTCGTTCGCGCACCGACTTCATGGTGGTCACGTTCGGCTCGTCCGGTCCCTTACCCTCGTAGCCGGGCACCTCCAGGTAGAAGGGCACGTCGGCGAAAGCGGAGTGGCCGAGTATGGCCTCGAACGCGCCGATGCCCATCTGCCCCTCGCCGATATTCTCGTGTCGGTCGAGCGCGCCGCCGAGCGGGGGCTTGGAGTCGTTGCAGTGCACGGCGACGAGGTGCTGGACCCCGATGTCGCGGTCGAACTCGTCCATGACGGCGTCGACGCCGTCGGGTGTGCGGAGGTCGTAGCCCGCGGCGAAGGAGTGCTGCGTGTCCAGGCAGACCTGCACGCGCGGGTCGTCCAGCTCGCGCACGAACGCGCCGATCTCCGCGAACTTGGAGCCGATGTGGTTGCCCATCCCCGCGCTGTTCTCCAGGATGAGTTGCACGTCCGGGGGCGACTGCGCTAGCACCTCGCGGATGCCCTCGATGACCTGCCCGAACACGCCGTCGAAGCCGCGCCCCTTGTGACTGTTCAGGTGGAATATGACGCCCTGCACGCCCATGTCGCCCGCGACGTTCATGTACTTGACGAGCGAAGCCTTGCCGCGCTGCACGAGCGCGGGGTCGTCCGCCCCGAGGCTCACGAGGTAGATGCCGTGGAAGACGTTCGGGCCCACGCCCTGCTCGAACGCCTTGCGCTTGAACTCCGCGACGATCTTCTCGTCCGGTACCTTGAATCCCCACCCCTGCGGAGCGGAGGGGAAGAGTTGGATGCACTCCGCGCCGATGTCCAGTGCCCTGTCTATGGCCTTGTCCAGCGAGCCTGACCCGGAAACGTGAGCCCCGATGCGCAACGCACCCCTCCACGAAAGCGATAACCCATTATCCCGAACCTCAACGCGGGATGCTACTGGATATATCCTGACACCATGACCGCCCCGGCTATCAGTGTTCTACAGGCAGGCCGCGCGTCCGGCGAGCCGGGCGCATGGAGGGTCGCGTTCGACGTGCTCAACAGCGGAGACGAACCGCTGGAGCTGTTGGAAGCGTGGCTGCCTCACGGGCGCTTCCGGGCGGACGCCGTCCCGCTGGCTGATCACCCCCCGCTGGGGGCCGGCGCCAGTGTCCCGCTCGCATTCAACGTAGGGTTCGACGAGCCGCCAGGCGAACTCGTCGAGAACGCCTTCGTGATCCTGCGCGTGCGGTGGAGAGACGAGGAGTGGCGCGTGCTGACGCGCCTCGCCGTGACGTCTCACGCCGACGGCAGCCCGCTTGCGGCCACGGAGTTGATCACGTTCCATCCCGTGGGGTTCTCTCGCTAGGGCGGGACCTTCCGCTGCTTGCGCATGCGGCTACAATGGGCGCATGCGCGAGGAAGACCGCTATCTCATGCAGCGGATGCGCGGCTGATACCGGAACTGAAGGGGAGACTTCGAGGAGACCACGGGTATGGTCTCGAGCGTGTTCCGGATGCCGGTCGAGGAGCTCGTTGAGCGCCTCGAGAGCATCGCCCAAGAGTACGCCGGCGACGCCGAGTACGCCGAGCTTCGGTCTGCGCTGCCCGACGAGTTCCCGTTCTAAGGCAGCGGAACAGCGGGCGCTGCGCCTACCTTCTGCTCTTCCACCGCGTCCAAAGCACTGCTGCCACCAGCATGGCCAGCATGACTCCGATGGCGAATACCGCTCCCCACGCCGCCCCGAGATAGGTCGTTCCGACGCGCTCCGCCAGGAACCCGATGAACAGGAACGTGGCGACCCGCCCGAAGAAGCTTGCCGCGTCGAGCTGTTTGTCCTTCATGAGGCCACGCTGAGGTTACGTCTCCCTACGTGTGATCAACACCGCAGCGGACGAGCGAGGCGCCGCCGGATGACATCGCGACGACATGCTCATGCCAGGGGGACGCGCATCGGCGGGTTGGTGTGGATGAGCGGGTGGCCGCCATCCCAGTGGTCGCGGAGGCCGGTCATCGCCTGCACGTGGCCGTCATATTCCAGGTTCCACGCCGTCAGCCCGAGCCGCACCGCCCGCCTGATCTTCGCCTGCATCTCGTCGGTGGTCGCGTACCGCCTGATTACGTCGATCTGGCTCTGACCGTGCTCCACGTCCTGCTCCGCGTGGATGCGGTAGGTCTCCGCAGCCCACTCGGAGAAGCCGTAGTGGCCGACGAGCGCCGGGTAGGCGGACGCCGCCGCGCCGTCCGGTCCGCCGTGCTGGCTCTCCACGAACGCCAGCATCGCGACACCTTCCAGGGCGGAGCGCCGCTGGCAGTGACTGAGGATCATCTCGATGGCCGCCAGCGTCCCGGGCGTGGGCTGCGCGTTGTCAGCATCCTCGCGGGAGACGCCGCCCTCCTCCAGGAACTGGAACATGATGTCGACGTGGTTACGGTCACCGGAGAGCTCCTCCATGTAGTTCTGCAGCACCGCCTCGGTGAGGCCGGGGAGGCGCTCCTCGGCGGCGTGCGCCGCCATGTAGCCGAAGTAGACCGGGTTCTCCCGCACGCGCAGATAGTGCTGCACCTCGCCCGCGATGATCTGCTCGCGCGTCCACCAGTGCTCCGCGATACCCCGGAACCACGGGTGCTCCCGCATGGGGAAGCTGTTCGCGTACGCCCAGAGTTCCTCGATGAAGTCGTCCACGTGCATGGTGCGCCTCCTCAACGCTCACATCGTACACCCGATGCCTAGTCCGGTTAGAGTATCCGCATGAGAGCCGTCGTTCTGAACGCCGCAGGGTCGGAGCCGCAGTTGCGCGACGCCACCCTGCCGGACCCGCAGCCTGCGCCGGGAGAGGCACTGCTGCGCGTGACCGCGTGCGGGTTCTCTCACCATGACGCGCTCATCATGGAGGGCACGCTGCGGCGAGGCGTGACGCTCCCGCGCGTTCTCGGGCACGAGGTGACGGGCGTCGTCATCGGCGTGGGCGAGGGTGTGTCCGAGACCCTCGTCGGCGCAGAGGCCGTCGTGATGCCCGGCGACGTCGGACACCGGCGCGACGGCGGCTTCGCTGAGATGCTCACTGTGCCTGCGGAGTCGCTCGTTCCACTGAGGGAGGGAATGGCCGCGGCAGGCGGCGCGCTGCTCGCCTCACCGATCGGCGTCGCGCTCAAGGCACTCGAAGCATGCGGTCTCGCCGGGGGCGGGACCCTCGTAGTGACCGGCGTCAGTGGAGGCGTCGGGGCGCACGCGGCCCAGGCGGCGCATGCGGGCGGCGCGAGCGTCGTCGGCATCACCGGGTCGCCTGAGAAGAGACACCGACTGGAGGGCGAGCCGTGGCTCGATGCCGTGCTGCTCGATGAAGAGCCGTGGGAGGACGTCGTCGCCGCGCTGACCGGCGACGTGGGCGCAGATGCCGCCGTCGACACGACAGGTGCGTCGCTCGGACGGCTTGTCGGAGCGATGCGGCAGGGTGGGCGGATCGCCCTGGTGGGGCAGACGACGGCTCATGCCCCACCGTTCGCGCCTGTCGAGGCGATCTTCCGTGAGCTGACGCTCGTTGGGAGCCTTGGCGTCGAGCGTCGGCACGTAGAGCGCGCGCTGTTACTGGTCGCGGGCGGGCAGGTTACGCCGGTGGTGCATGAGGAGTTGCCGCTGTCGGCGGAGTCGGTGATGCGGGCATATCGGGCGGTGAAGGGTCGCGAGGTCCTGGGGCGGGTGGTACTGCGGCCGTAGGGGTCAGGCCGCGGCGCGCCTGAAGCGTACGCGGCGCCAGAAGCGGCCGATCTCGCCCTCGTCCCATGAGACGAGCAGCAGGCTGGCGATGAAGATGGAGCTGTAGGTCCCCACGGTGACACCGGCGAGCAACACGTAGAGCAGCGGGCGGATGGCTGGTCCGGCGAACAGCAGGAGCGCAACAACCACAACGATGAGCGTGATGGAGGTGTTCAACGAGCGGGCTATCGTCTCGCGGACGCTGAGGTTGACGAGTTCGCGCGTCGTGGCGTTGGTGTAGCGGGCGACGTTCTCCCGAAGGCGGTCGAACACGACGATGGTGTCGTTGACGCTGTAGCCGATGGTGGTGAGCACCCCGGTGATGAACATGGCGTTCACCTCCAGGTTGATCGTCTCCCCCAGCACCGAGAAGACGCCCAGGACAATGAAGACGTCGTGCACGAGGGCGATAACGGCGGCTACACCGTAGCGGAGCGGCGAGGGCACGCGCCGGAAGGCCCAGGTCACGTAGAGCAGGATAACCAGCGAGGCCACGATGACGGCGATGGTGGCGTTGCGCACGTTCTCGGCGCCGATGATGCCGGAGACCGAATCGAACGAACCGATCTCAACAGGGCCGACTCCAGCGAGTGCGTCACGCACGCGGGACTCGTCGCCGCGCCGTACCACGTTGCCCGTGTCGTCGCGTTCATCCAACTCGAGGATCCCGAGGCGGATGAAGAAGGTGTTGTTTCCGGCCTGCTGGACGATGGCGTCAGGCTGGCCCGCGGCGGTGAGCGCGTCCGAGACACGCGAGGAGGAGACATCCGTCTCATAGACGGCGGTGATGGCGGCGCCGCCCGTGAAGTCGATACCGGGGTTCAGGCGGAACGTGATGAGCGATACCGTGGAGAGCAGCACGAGCAGCGCGGAGATGGCGAAGAAGAGCTTGCGATAGCTGGCGACACGCATCAGCCGTTCCCTCCCGCTGGCGCGGGCCGATCGCGCGTGTCGCGCGTGCCTGCGTCAGGTGTGAACAATCGCGCCGAACGCCTCAACCAGCTCGCGGCGACGATGCCCAACAGGTTCCGGCTGATGAAGATGGCGGTGAACATGCTCGCGAGCACGCCGATGAGCAGTGAGACCGCGAAACCGGTGACGGCCGAGTTCGCCGAGCCGCTGCCGAAGAAGAAGAGTACGAGCGCGATGAGGATGGTTGAGACGTTGCCGTCGCGGATCGAGGGCCAGGCTCGGTTGAAGCCTATCTGCATCGCCAGCTGTACGGTGCGGCCGATCTGCAACTCCTCCTTGAGACGCTCGAAGATGAGGATGTTGGCGTCCACCGCCATGCCCAGGGAGAGGACGAAGCCTGCCAGTCCCGCCAGGGTCAACGTGACCGGGATGAGCTTGAAGATGGCAAGCACGATGATGATGTAGCAGACGAGCGCCATGCCCGCGACCAGACCGGACACCCGGTAGTAGGCCGCCATGAAGAAGAGCACGAGCAGCAGCCCGACTCCTCCCGCGATGAGTGCCTCCTCCAGTGACTGCGCGCCAAGCGAGGCGGCCACCAGGCTCGACGATATCTCCTCGATGTCCACCGGCAGACGTCCCGATTCGATCTGGATCGCGAGTTGCCGCACCTCTTCAGGTGTGAAGTTTCCTCGAATGATCCCCACGCCCGCGGTGATGGGGCTTTCCACGCCAGCCGACACGAGCACCTCGCCGTCCAGCACGAACGCGAGTTGGTCCGGGCTGTCCGTGCGTGGAGCGTTTGTCGAATAGATGCGCTGCGTCATCACCGCGAACTGCTGGGCCGCGTCGCGGTTCAATTCGAAGCTGAGTACTGGGAGGGACGTCGCTTGGTCCGTGCTGGGGAAGGCCCGGGCCATGTCTCCCCCGGTGAGCCCGCTGGGACGGTCCTCGAATACGGAGCAGAGCGCGTCCTCGCAAACGCGCTCGACGATCTCAAGCTGCGCGGTCTGGCCGATGAGGTCCTTGGCCTGCTGGGTGTCCTCGACGCCGGGCAACTGGATGAGCAGCCGGTCGTCGCCCAGCTGCTGGATGCTGGGTTCGGCCACGCCGAGCCGGTCTATGCGCCGCGTGATGGTGCCGACGAGGCCTTCCATCTGCTCTTCGGTGGGGGCCTCTCCCTCCAGCCCGGCCTGGTAGATGAGCTGGGTCCCGCCTGCGAGGTCGAGACCGAGGCGCAGGCCGAGGACGTCATCAGAGCCGCGGTCGCCGATGCCGGGTATACGGTAGTCCGGCACGAAGAGCGCGGCCGCGGCGACTCCGACGATAACGATGATGGCGAGGAGCGATTTCCAGCGCAGTTGACGCAGCATCTCTGTCTCTTCGGTCTGTGGGGGGCGCGATGGCGGCGTGCAGGGCCGTTCGCGTCTCACACGACGCGCCGCGCACAGGTGAAGCGCACGGCGCAACGGAGCGTCATTCTAGCAGGAAGCGCGCCGCTGCGTGAACCACCTCTCCCCGGGGAGTCCGTGGGCGGGAGGCTGAGCGTAGCCCAGGGATGCGAGTCGGCGCGGCGCCTACGGCACCCACGCCGGGTACTCTGACGCCTTGAGGACCTGGCCGGTCAGGAATCGTGTTGGGTCTGCGGACCGCGACGCCAGGTACAGGCACGCGGGCACGATCTTCACACGTTCGTCGTCGATAGCGTAGAACTGGGCGTATCGCTCTTCCTCTATGTTGTCCATCACGCCCTTGGTGAGCACAGGACCGGGGTCTATGGCATTGACGGCGATGCCGTGCTCTCTCACTTCCTCGGCGAGGTTCGCGGTGAGCGTCTCCACTCCCGTCTTCGCGACTGTGTACGCGGTGGTCTTGCCGTCAACCGCGCGGGAACGGCCCGATGTAAGGCTCATGATCGCGCCGCCGCCCTGCCGGATCATGGAGGGGAGCACGGCGTTGATCGAGTAGTAGACGCCGTCCAGATTGGTGTGCAGGAGCTCGCGCCACTTGTCCGGGTCGGTGTTGAGGATGCCCTGGCGCCACAGCGATGCTGCATTGTTCACGAGCACGTCGATCCTGCCCCACCGCTCCAGGGCTTGTGCAACGACCCCAGCCGCATCTTCCTCGCGCGAGATGTCACACCTGACGCCGATGGCCTCTCCGCCGACGCTCTCGACGTCGGCGACCGTTGCCTCTATGGAGCCCACGCCCTCACCCGTGTCCGGCCCGCTGCTCCTTCCGCATACCACCACTCGCGCGCCGTCACTGCCCATGGCGACCGCGAGCGCCTTGCCGATGCCCCGCGTGCTGCCCGTTACGATTGCGACCTTCCCCTCCAGCGTGCCTGCCATGGGCGCTCCTCCACTTCTTCTCTGTCGGATGACGCACGTAGCGGGCGACCGACAGCGATCGCAGACGCTGGCCAACGGAACGAAGACGGACCCGCAAGTAGGATTCCGGCGGGAGGCTGCGAATCGCGATCAACGCCGCTCCTCTCGCTCCAGCGTCAGAGCTTTCCCTTCAGGAAGTCGGCGATGACCTGGTCGTGCTCTTCGGGGTGCTCGTACTGCGGCCAGTGGGCCGCGTCCTTCATGCAGAAGTACTTGGCTCCCGGAATGAGACTGGCGAGGTGCTCACCGACGTCCGGCCCGGAACTGGGGTTGAACTCGGTCCAGAACACCATGGTGGGTACGGTGATGCGCGCACAGTCCTCTTCTTCGTAGAGCGGAGCGGAGCGCGCGGCGCTCTCGGAGCCGGGGCCCGTCTGCCGTTGCGCCTCCCGGAGCTCCGGCATGCTGAAGAACCTCAGGCGCAATGCCACTAACTCCTCGTCGACACGCTCCGGCGCTGACATGAGCCATTGCATCCGGTGACGGACGGTCTCCGGCGTCGGGTTGGCGATCAACTCCCGGGTCAGCGTCGGCAGCGCTTCCGGCGGCTGGCCGCCGGGGCCGAACGTGCGCTTGAAGTTGATGCGCGCCCCGGTGTTGAGGACGACCTTGAGACATCGTTCGGGATGCTCCAGGGCCATGCGGAAGGTGATGAAGGAGCCCATGGACTCGCCCTCTATATGCGCCTTTTCGATGCCTTCCGCGTCCATGAAGTCGAGCAGGTGCTCGACCTGCGTACCTACGCGGTCGTCTGTCACAGGCTCCTTGCTGGAGAAGCCGTGGTACATGGCGTCTATGGCGTAGACGTGGAAGCCGTGATTGTCAGCGAGATTCCGGATGTTGCGGAACCAGGACTCCGCGCTGCCGCCGCTGCCATGGATCAGGATGAGCGGCTCACCGGTACCGGTCTCGATCGTCCGTGTGACGTATTTCTTGCCGTGCACCAGGCGGATCTGAGTGCCGAGGAGCTCGGTGTAGATGGAGTCCCACCTCTTCTCCCAGGGCTTTGCCGGATGGCGGTTCAGCGTGATGGCAGACTCTGTGGTAGTCATGGTCATACTCCTTGTCTGGAGGCCTTGAAGGGGAACGAGAGCGCATGATAGGCGACACTTGAACAACCCGCAACGCCGTCTCGGTATCCGCTACGAAATACGGCGCCGGCGAGAAGGCTGCCGCCGGAAATAGTGCAACCAGGAGTCTTCACGGTTGGGGCGAGGCAGGAGAACAGGCGGGCGGAGATGCGCCGGCTTACCGCTCGCCGAAGCCCCAGGGGGTCGGGGTTGATCGACTGGCCGGGGGAGTGAATGGCTCACGGAAGCGGCGTTGCCCTTGAGGCGAGCCGGGCGCCGCGCCTATCATGGCCCTGAGATCCGGAGGCGCGAGGAGGTGCGGCGATGCAACTCGTTCTGGACCGTGCGGCGCTGTTGCTGGTTGACGTTCAGCGGGATGCGCTCCACCCGGACGGAGCGTTGGGACGGGCCGGACAAGCGCCGAGCGCCGCCGAGGTATCGCTGGTCGTGGACGCCTGGGGGAGACTCGTCGATCTCATGCGCGAGGCCGGAAGGCCCATCGTGTGGGTGAAGACCGGCCTGCGCGCGGACTTCGCGGATACGACCTACGCACCGATCTGGCTCGAGCGCCGGCTGGCCGAGGTGGGCCCATTCTTCATCGAGGGCTCGTGGGGCGCGGGGCTGATGGACGGTATGGATGCCGCGCCCGACGACTACGTCGTGACCAAGAAGGGGCACAGCGCCTACGACAACACCCACCTGGACCGGCTGCTCACCAACCTCGGCGTCAGCCAGTGCATCGTCGCAGGAGGCGGCGTAACGGACTCGATCGCCGAGACCGCGCGGACCGGCGGGCGGCTGGGCTATGAGCAGTTCGTCGTGGAAGATGCGCTCTACCCTCCGACCGCGGTCGAGATGCACGCACCGCGCAAGCAGGCAGAGGTCGTCTCGCTACAGGACGTGTTCGCGGCCGCGTCTGCCGAACCGGAGCCGGCGCAGCCCGGACCGGACTATGCGATGGTGCTCGTGGACATGCAGAACGACTTCATGAACGCGGAGCGGCCGAACGTCCTCTACGGTTTCAGCGACCCGATGCCGGAGGAGAAGCGGCTGAATATCGTCGAGAACACGCAGAAGCTGAGCGCGGCGATGCGGGAGCGCGGCTGGCCTGTCATCTACGTGCGGGTGGTACGGCGCCAGGACAACTCGGACGATGTGCACAGCAGGACGCACCGGCGCGCCCGCCCACTGCCGCCGGGCGTGACGCACTGCGCCATCGGCACTTGGGGCGCGGAGATGGTGGACGAGCTGACTCCCGAGGGGGACGATTACGTCGTCGAGAAGAAGGGCGGCAGCGGGTTCGGCTACACGCCCCTGCACCGCATCCTGAGGAACCTGAACGCGCAGCGTCTCATCATGACCGGCGGCGCGGTCACCGGGTGCGTGTGGGCAACTGCGCTCGACGGCGTCGCGCTCGGTTACGACATCACCGTCATCGCGGACGCGACGTACCCGCCGGACTCGCCCGACCTTCCCTCCCTCGCGGAGTGGTGCGCCGTCCGTCCAGCGGACGAGGTGCTGGCGGGGCTGTAGCAGTGCCGTGGCGGCGGGAAGCGGCGCGGGTCAGACCGTGGAATCGGTCAAAAAGTGGCGGGCTCGCGGGTTTGCGCATCTGTGGCTACAATGCTTAACATCCGGTTACCAGTCCTGACCCCCTGAGCGAGGCTCTCTTGGCGATAGGCCGTTGGTTGCCTGACGTTGAGTCCGACGCTCCCCGCGAAGCATGCGGGGTCATTGGCGCATACCTCCCCGGCTCCACGGGCGACGAGGCCGCACAGGTCGCCTTCTACGGACTGTTCGCCCTGCAGCACCGAGGGCAGGAGAGCGCGGGCATCGCCGCGGCGGACGGGCGGACGCTCCGCAACTTCACTAACCAGGGGCTCGTCTCCAACGTCTTCCGCCAGGAGGACCTGGAACGCTTGCCCGGCCACATCGCCATCGGGCACACACGCTACTCCACCACCGGCTCCAGCAGTCCACTGAACGCGCAGCCCATCGTCTCGAAGGGCCCGCAAGTCGAGTTGGCGCTCGCACACAACGGCAACGTCATCAACGCCGTGGAACTGCGCCAGCGTCTCCTGGACGATTGGGGCGTCACCTGCTCCACCGGCACGGACTCCGAGGTCATCACGCATCTGCTGGCGTGGGCGCCCGGCGATTCCTGGGAGGAGAAGACGGCCTATATGATGCGCTCGCTCCAGGGCGCGTACTCGCTCACGGTCTGCACGCAGGACACGTTGATCGGCATCCGCGACCCGCTCGGCGTGCATCCGCTCTGCATCGGGCGCATCGAGCAGAGTGGGTGGATCATCGCCTCGGAGAGTTGCGCACTGGACCACGTCGGCGCGCAGTTCGTACGCGACATCGAACCCGGCGAGACCGTCGTCATCAACCGCGCCGGCCTGCGGAGCATCCCGTCACAAGTGGCCAACACCCGCAAGGCGCACTGCGTCTTCGAGCACATCTACTTCGCCCGCCCGGACTCGATACTGGACGGCTCCCTCACGCACGCCTCGCGAACACGTATGGGGATGGCGCTCGCTCGCGCGCACCCGGTAGACGCGGACATCGTCATTCCCGTACCGGAGTCGGCGAACTCCGCCGCCATCGGCTATGCGCAGGAGTCCGGTATCCCGTTCAGCTACGGCCTCATCAAGAACCGCTACATGGGACGGACGTTCATCGAGCCGGACCAGTGGTTCCGGGAATTGGGAGTGCGGAACAAGTTCAACCCCTTGCCGGAAGTGCTCAGCGGCAAGCGCGTGGTGGTCGTGGACGACAGCATCGTCCGAGGCACGACGACCCCGCGCATCGTGGCGCTGCTCCGCAAGGCCGGCGCGCGAGAGGTGCACGTTCGCGTCTGCGCGCCCCCCATCACCGATCCCTGCTTCTTCGGTGTGGACATGGCGACGAAGGCGGAATTCATAGCGACCGGCAGGTCCATCCCGGACATATGCAGGGAGATCGACGCTGACTCGCTCGGGTATCTGACCGTCGCTCAACTGCACGAGGCGGTCAGCGGCCATCCATCCGGCGCGGGCTTCTGCGACGCCTGCTTCACCGGCAGGTACCCCATCCCCGTGCAGTTGCAGTTGGACAAGCTGTCCCTGGAACGCACGCTCCCCGCCACCAATGCCGCAGACACCTCGCTTTGACCGCAGCCGCACTCTCGCCGTCCATCCTGAACCTGCGCGAGCAGGTGCGACGCCTCGCGCAGGACGACGCCTCGCGCTTCCACCGCATCTACGACGTGACCGAAAGCGAGGGTCGCCTGCGCGTGCCGCCGACGATGGCCCCGTGGGTGGAGCGCACGTTCGGCAGCGTGGCGGCGGTGGAGTCGCAGCGCATCGTGCGCGCCTCGAACGTCGTCACCGGCGAGGCCGCGATATTCAACGAGTTGCGCGCGCGTCGCCCGATACGCAGCAGTGCAGCGCCCGATATCGAGGACGAACTGGCGAACGACCCGTGGGCTCGTCCGGAGGAGAACACGCCGGAGGACCTGTTCGGCCGCCTTCGCAACGACGCCGCTCTGACCGCCGCGAACGTGGCCAAGTACGACGCGCACCACAGCCTGGTCATCTTCTCCGAGGCAGACCCGCTGCGGTTCGACCGGGCATCTGTGCGCGCCTGCGTTGAACTGGCGAACCGGTGGTTCGCCGCCGCGCACGAGGCCGACCCGGACGCCGCCTACCCGTTCTTCCTCTGGAACTGCCTCTGGCGTGCGGGAGGCTCCATCGTACACGGGCACGCGCAGGTGCAGCTTGCGCGGGGACGCCACTACGCGCGCATCGAGGCGCTCCGGCGCTCCGCTGCCGCGTACCGTGACGAGCACGGCGCGGACTACTTCGACGACCTCGCGGCCGTGCACACCGCGCTTGGTCTCGGATGGACGCGCGGAAGCGTGCGCATGCTGGCGAGCCTGACGCCGACCAAAGAGAAGGAGACGCTCATCCTCGCACCGGCGTTCAACGAGGAGGCTGCCGATGCCCTGTATGACACGCTCGCGACGTTCCGCGCTGCGCTCGGGGTGCAGTCGTTCAATGCGGGGGGGCTGCTGCCGCCGCTGCGCGAAACACCGGAAGACTGGCAGAGCTTTCCCTGCGTTCTCCGCGTCGTGGACCGGGGACCGCTCGGCGTGAGATCGAGCGACATAGGCAGCATGGAGCTGTTCGCCGAGCCTGTCATCGCCTCTGACCCGTTCGCCGTCGCCAAAGCCCTCAAGGAGCAGTAGTAGCCGTGGCGACCGTTGACGTTGTCATACCCGTACTGAACGAGGAACACTCGCTCGGTCGCTGCATCGAGACGCTGGGCGCGTTCCTGCGCGACAACCTCCCGCATGAGTGGCGCATCGTCATCGCTGACAATGGATCGACCGACGGGACACTGGCAGTTGCCACCGGTTTCGCGGAGTCTCGTCCTGGCGAGGTGGGTGTCATCCACCTGGAGGAACGCGGGCGAGGACGGGCCCTCAAGCGCGCGTGGCGCGAGAGCACGGCGGACGTCGTCTCGTACATGGACGTAGACCTGTCAACGGGGCTCGATGCGTTTCCCCTGCTCGTAGCAGCGATCACTGAGGAGGGCTGTCACCTCGCCTGGGGTTCACGGCTCTCGCGCGACTCACGGACCGAGCGGTCGTTCAAGCGTGAGTTCATCTCCCAGACCTACAATCGCATCATCCGGCTGAGCATGGGAACCCACTTCCGCGATGCGCAGTGCGGATTCAAGGCCGTGAGCCGCGCCGCGGCGGACGTGTTGTTGCCGCACATACAGGACAACGGATGGTTCTTCGACACAGAGCTGCTCGTCATCGCGGAGAAGCGCGGATTCCGCTGGAAGGAGGTCCCCGTTGCGTGGGAGGAAGACCCGGACTCGCGGGTGAAAGTGGTGAAGACCGCCTTGGACGACCTGCGCGGTCTCGCCCGGCTCCGGTTCGGCGGGCTTCCGGACATCCTGGCGCCGTGACGAGCACAGCGCGAATCACGACAAGCCAGCGTATTGAAGCGTCGCCCTCCGCGGCATAGCATCTATATGCCCTCACGCATGGGTCTGCGTCATGCAGGTGCGTAATCCCACATTCGAAGTACGTCCGTCGGTGATCACCGGCGACACTGCCGATGTGTACCTGCACAGGACGCAGCGCATATTGCGCAACGAAGGGCTGAACCCCACCGTCTCCATGCAGTTCTCCGCCAGCCGCGAGGCCGTCCTCAGCGGCTCGCTCGAGGTGAAGGCGCTTATCGGCAAGGTGACGTCCGAGGGCAACCGCGAGTTGTGGGCCGTGGAAGAGGGCTCGCATGTCTCGCAGAACGAGGTCTGCCTCGAGATCAAGGCTCCATACTCGTCCTTCGGACTGTACGAGACAGCTATCTGCGGGATCCTTGCCCACCAGACGGGCTGGGCGACAGCAGCGCGAGACGTCGTGAAGACTGCGAACGGCGTCCCTGTCGTCTCCCTGGGAGCACACAACGTGCATCCGTCCGTCGCGGCGGTGATGGACTATGCGGCCGTCGTTGGTGGATGCGTCTCCGGCTCGACGGTGCTCGGGTCCCAGCTCGCAGGCACAGCGCCCGTGGCCACAGTCTCCGGCGCGCTCGTGCAGCTCATGGGCACCGCTGTGCAGGCGATGCTCGCGTTCGACAAGGCGGTGGGGCCGGACGTACAACGTATCGGCTACGTGGACCCGAGAAAGGACCTGGTGACGCAGGTTGAGGAGGTCGCGCGAGCTTCGGGGCCCAACCTGGACAGCGTCCGACTCGCGCGCACGGCCGGTGGCAAGCCGGTCTCCGCCGCAGACGTTCGGAGGGTCCGCGAGAAGCTGGACAGCATGGGCGCGCGGAATGTCGGCATCGTCCTGAGCGGACGCCTCACACCGGAGCGGGTCACGCAGCTGTTGGACGCGGGAGCGCCGGTGGACGTGTTCCACGACGTGAGCTACATAGCATCCGCCGCACCGGTATCGTTCCTGCCGAACATCCGCACCATCAGCGACCGTGAGGTCCCACAGGAGACTGAGCCGCCGGCGCCGAACCCGCGCCTGCGCAGACTGCTCTAGGGCCCTCTACTCCACGACGTGGACGCCGAGCGCGAAGCCCGCGTCGTTCGCGAGTGCGGCGACGCTCGTCACCGGCTTCTCGAACCCCGCGAACGCGCCGCCGGTCACCGTGAAGAGCGCCGCCTCCGCCGCTGTCGACGCATCGAAATCGCTCGACTGGTCGTCTCGAACGTCGTTCGTCTCGTAGGTGGCGACGAAGCGGGCGAAGCCTTCCTCCAGCGGCACCTCTCGCACGTTCAGCCCGTCCCGCCGCACGACGGCCATCCAGCCGGTGTCGCCCCGCAGAGGCACGGCAGCTGCGATGCGCGGCGTGTCGTAGGCGTCGTGCTCGTAGTCCATCGCCAGCAGCGTCAGCGCCATCGCGTCCCGCATCGGTAGGCCCGCGTTCACCTTTTCGGTGATGGGGTCGGTGTGGGAGCCATTCGTTGCGATGGCCCAGTCACCGGCGAGCCGGAGCGCGTTGTAGGAGATGTAGGGACTCTGCTGGAGGTCGCCCTCGAAGCCGGGGCGCGGAACGATGACCATGGTGCCCTCTCGGTCCACGGCCATGCGGTTCGGGAAGGAGCGGCTGGAGACGCGGTAGGCAACGGCGTTGTAGCCGCTGCGCGTCCGGCCAGCTGCGACGATGCGCCCGACGTACATGCGTTCAGTCCATCATGCGAGGGCAAGGCTCGGTGCAACGTCGAGGTCGAGTCCGTGCGACGTTCCCCTGATGTGTCGGTAGTAGCCTGCAGCGGCGATCATCGAGCCGTTGTCCGTACAGAGGCGCGGTGCCGGGATGAGTACGGGCACGTCCACGCGGTCCCTGCACGCCTGGCGCAGCGGCCCGTTGGCGGAGACACCCCCGCCTAGCACGAGGCCCTTCGCGTCGTGGAGGCGCACGGCCTCCGCGGCCTTTGCCGAGATGACGTCCACGACCGACTCCTGGAATGCTGCTGCGAGCTCGGCAACGACGTCAGGGTCGGCGCCTCCCTCCGGCGCAGGATAGACGCCCAGGTCCTGCGCTTTGTGGAGCAGCGCCGTCTTCAGGCCGGAGAAGCTGAAATCGAGCGTGCCTCTCAGCCATGCTCGCGGCAGCTGGAAGCTCGGCGTCACGCCATCGGCCGTGCGCTGCACCACCGGCCCCCCGGGAAAGCCGAGTCCCAGGAGCCGCGCCGCCTTGTCGAAAGCCTCTCCGGAGGCGTCGTCGCGCGTGCGGCCCAGCAGTTCGTAGTCGCCGTGGCCGCGCATGAGGATCAGGTCGGTGTGCGCTCCGGAAGCGATGAGGACGATGAGTGGGAAGCCCGGGTCCGTCGCAGGGTCGTCGTACTCCAGCCACGCGGCGTACGTGTGCCCTTCCAGGTGGTGGACGCCCACGAGTGGCAGTCCGCGCGCGAACGCCAGTGCCTTCGCGGCGTTCACGCCCACCATCAGCGCACCGGCGAGGCCGGGCCCGTACGTGACGGCGACGGCCCCGATGTCGTTCAGGGTCACCTCGGCCTCGGCTAATGCGCCCTCGATGACCGGGATGATCTGCAACAGGTGCTGGCGGGAGGCCACTTCCGGTACAACACCGCCATAGCGCGCGTGCAGCGCGACCTGCGAGGAGACCGTGTCGGACAGCACACGCCGGCCGTCTTCCACTACGGCGGCTGCCGTTTCGTCGCAGGAGCTTTCGATACCGAGGATGAACATGTCGGTGCGGCGCTGTGCGCCGCTCCTTATGCTACCATCCCCGCCATGACAGAATCGTTACCGGTGCGTAACGGACAGACCGCGCCGGAGAGAGGTTCCCACGATGTGGAGCGACGTTAGCGCCGCCAGCGTGATGCTGCTGGCGGTGTTTCTTTTCTTCTCGGCATTCTTCTCGGGCTCGGAGGCCGCGCTGCTCTCCGTGCAGCGGCTGCGGCTGCGGCACCTGGTCAACACGAAGACCGCGGGGGCTGCCCGCGTCGAGCGGATGATCGAACACCCTGAGCGCCTGCTGCCGCCCATCCTGCTCGGCAACAACCTTGTGAACACCGGAGCAGCGGCCATCGCCACGAGTATCGCTCTGCTGCTGATCGTGGACGAGAACCTCGCTGTTGCCGTCGCCACAGCCGTCGTCACCATCGTCCTGCTCATCTTCGGGGAGACCATTCCGAAGACGGTGGCTGCGCGGCACGCGGAGCGCGTATCCATCATCGTCGCGCCCGTCATCCAGAGCATCAGCTGGGCGCTCAAGCCGGTGTCCGTCATCCTGCAGTGGATAAGCCAGGGCATCGCCAGGCTGTTCGGCGGAGGGTCGCTCTCCCGCCTCATTACGGAGGAAGAGATCAAGGCGATGGTGGAGGTCGGGAGCGAGTCCGGTGCGGTGGAGCAGGGCGAGGCGGACATCATCCGCCGCGTGCTGGACTTCGGGGACAGACGCGTCAGCGAGCTGATGACGCCGCGCCCGGAGATCGTCACGGTCAAGACCGGGGCGACGATCCGGGACTTTCTGAACCTCTACAGCGAGAGCTACCACACCCGTTTCCCGGTAGTGGGAGACCAGCTCGACGACGTCGTGGGCACGGTCAGCGTGAAGGACGTAGTACGTGAATTAGCGGCTGGCGCGGCGTCTGACTCCCCGGCGCCGATCGAGTCCCGGCCCACGCGTTTCGTCCCGGAGACCAAGCGCCTCGACGACCTGTTCGACGAGATGCGCTCCAACGGCGACCCCATCGTCATGGTGGCGGACGAGTTCGGTGGGGTTGCAGGCCTCGTCACCTTCAAGCGGCTGGTGGAGTCCATCGTCGGGAGGGTGGAGGAGGGAGCCGACGAAGAGGGAGCCGAGCCGCAGGTCGAGATACTGGACGAATACACGGCGTACCTGGACGGCAGGCTCTCCATCGCGGATGCGAACGAACAGCTGTCGCTGGACCTTCCCCCCGGAGAGTACGAGACGGTTGCGGGCTTCCTGCTGGAGCAACTGGGAAGCATACCGGAGGTCGGAGCGGAGGTCTCGTTCGGGGACCTGCACTTCGCCGTGCTGGAGATGCAGGGCGTCCGCATCGGACGTGTGCGCGTCCGGCGCGACCCAGCCTCGGACAAGGGATGACGCCTCCCGGTCCAGGTAGCGCGACGCGGCGCGTGGCGATGGCGATGCGCCGCGCGATCACGCGCCATCGCGAGCGGTTGGGCGGAGGTAGACTCCTGCTCGCCGTCTCTGGCGGTGCGGACTCGATGGCGATGCTCCTCGCCTCTGCCGAGATCGGGGAACGGACCCGGCGACGCCTGGTGGCCGCGCACTTCTCCCACAGGCTGCGCCCCACGGCGGACCACCGCGAGCGCGCATCCGTACGGCGCGCAGCCGAGTCGATCGGCGTGCCGTTCACGTCCGGCGAGGCGCAGTCACCGCCTGACGAGTCCGGAGCACGGGAGGCCCGCTACCGCTTCCTCGCCGAGGCGGCGGAGGCCTGCGGCGCGGTGGCCGTGCTTACCGCCCATACCCAGGACGACCAGGCGGAGACCGTGCTGCTGCGTCTGACGCGCGGGAGTGGACTGCGCGGCATGGGCGCGATCCGCGAGTTCTCCGAGCGCAGCGTCGATGGCAGGACGCTCACGCTGCTGCGGCCGCTGTTGCGTGTCGCCCGGGCCGACACGGAGGCGGTCTGCGCGGAGGCCGGCATCCGGGCGGCGCATGACGCGACGAACCGCTCGCTGCGTTACGCCCGCAACCGGGTCCGCCTCCGGGTGCTGCGTGAGTTGGCTGCGCTCAACCCACACGTCCGGGCGGCTTTGGCGGGTTTCGCAGAGCGTGCCCACGACGACGACGCATTGCTCGATCAACTCGCCGCCGAAGCCGTGAGTGCCGTGGAGGAGCGTTCAGCATCGTCGGTGGCGTGGCCGAAGGGTGCGCTGCGGGCGTTGCCGCCCGCGCTGTTGCCGCGCGTACTCGAGGGAGCGTGGCGCTCCCTGCTGGGCGACGGTGCAACGCTGGGGCATCGGAAACTGGCGCAGGCGGCGCACATAGTAGCGAGGGGGGGTCGTTTTTCGTTGGGGCGAGGCGGGAGTCTCGTCGTCGGGCCGGGCCCGCTGGCCCGGATGACGATCGAACGGGACCCGTAACGGCGGACGGCGGGGCTACGACTTCCGGCGGAAGATGTCCCAGAAGCTCGTACGCGGCTGCTCCGGCGAGGACTCCGCGGGAGCTTCTTCGCTCGCCCCTCCGTCGGCCTCTCCTTCGACTTCCCCGTCGGCCTCTTCGACGAGCCTGGAGAGCTCTGCCTCCATCGTCTTGGGCTCGTCTTCCGCGTCGGCCTCGACAGGCAGGGTGATGACTACGGAGGCATCCGCCTCGTCCAGTACGGCCGGGTCCACCCATCGCAGTTCGTAGATGCGACGCATCGCCGCGTAAACGCCCTCTCTCGCCGCGGGGGAACGCAGCGGCAGGGCTATGGCATGGCCCGGCGCGTAGAGGTGCAATGCTCCCTCCGTGTCAGGGAACGCCCAGCCGGTGAGCATGTAGATGCCCCCGAGGATGGGCAGTCCGCCGAGGATCACCGAGAGTACCTGGATCTCCAGGATGAACCAGCTCAGTCCCCCCAGCACGAGGCCGACTGCGACGAGCGTGATGCCCTGCGCCAGACGCTCGAAGGACCGCCCGCTGTCCGAGACTTCCACGGCCGCGAGGTCCTGGAGCGGGAACATGCTCACGACACGCGCGCCTTCATTGACGCCGTCCCTCACGACGCGCTCGCTGGTCACGACGAGCGATTCGCCGCGGGGGGCTGACTCCGAAACGAGGCCGTTCCGGGCGTCGAACACCATCTCGATAGATTCGCCCGGCAGGAGTGGCACCCGCGGGACAGCATCGCTGGAGGAGTCGGTAATCATCAGACCGGTAGGATACGGGCGTGTTGGAGCATATTCAACGAAACAAGCCTGCAGTTATTCGCGCACCCGGATGTGGGAGCGCAGCTTCTCGTAGGTCCCCGGCCCGATGCCCGATATGGCCATGATCTGGTCGGCTCGCAGGAAGGGGCCGTTCTCCTCGCGGTACGCTACGATGCGCCCGGCGAGCGTTTCGCCGATGCCGGGCAGCGCCATCAGCTCCCGCAGGGAGGCGGTGTTGAGGTTCACCGAGAGCGTCGTCGCGCCCGCCGACGGTGTCTCCGCGCCGGCGGTCTCCGGAGGCGCGGCGTCGACTGCCGCCGGCGTGGGCCGGGTGATCTCGACGCCTGGGCTGGGCTCCGGCGCAACGAGGAACCATGCTGCGCCTGCGAAGGCGAGCAGCGTGATGATGCTGAGGGCGATGCGGTAAGTGCTCTGCAAGTCCATATGTCGATACGAGTGTATCAACATATGGCATCCTCAGCCTAGCGTCGGAAATTGATGCGTCTGAAGAGCTCAGCGTAGGTGAGGTCGTAGCCGTGCTCGGCCGCGCGCTCGGCTGCGGTCTCCGCGCGGCGCTTCACGAATCCCTCGATGCGTGCGGGGTCCGAGGAGAGCTGGCTCTCGTGCGCGGCGAGCGCCTGCATCTTCGTCTCGATGGTGTCGGCGATGTCGACGACCACGTCCGGCTTCTCTGTACCCCAGAGGAGGATGGAGCCGACCTTGTGCGTCTCCAGCCCCGACGCGATGTGCTCCGGGTAGTGCAGGTGGTCGCGGGCATAGGGGAAGCAGGCGTCCATCGCCGCCTGGCCGGAGATGCGGTGGTCGTGGTGGCCGTGCGATTCGAGCCGGACCGGGTCCATCGCCAGCACGACGTCGGGCTTCCAGCGGCGCACCTGCTCGACGAGCCGTCCGCGGAACTCGCGGGTGTCCTCGAGCTCGCCGTCGCCGTAGCCGAGGAAGACAATCTCCTCGGCGCCCGCGGTCGCAGCCGCCTTGCGCTGCTCCTCCTCCCGTATGACCGCGAGACGCTCGCTCGTCATCTCCGGGTCGGACGAACCCTTGTCGCCGTTGGTGCAGACGACGTAGAGGATGCGGGAGCCGTCGCGCGACCACTTGGCAACGCTGCCTCCCGCGCCTGACTCGCCGTCGTCGGGGTGTGGTATCACGAGCATGGCCCGCTCGGGCGTTTCGATCGTTTCCATGCGTCTCCATGGGGGTCGGGTGGGGTCTGCTAAGATGATACGCGTTTCCCCGCGCTCATGCCGAACCCTCCCAGCATACGCTCCTACGCCCCCGCCGACCTGGAGACGCTCGCCGCGCTCCGGCTTGGCCACGCGCCCTCGCCTGCTGAGGCGGCGGCGCTGGCGCGATGGCTCGCGCAGCCCAACATCGTGCCGGAGCGCGACTGCATGCTCGCGTTCAACGACGACGGCGCGCCGGCGGGTTTCGCATGCCTCATCCACGAGCCCGCCATCGGGCGGGGCGTGCTGGAGATGCGGGGCGGCGGCCAGCACCGTGGCGGCGGCGCGGGCGACGCGATGCTGCGGGAGGCGTCGGAACGGGGACGCGCAGCCGGGCTCGACGTAGTGCAGGTCGACGTGCCGGAGTCCGACGAGGCGCGCCGCGCCGCGTTCGTGGAGCGGGGCTGGGCGCACGTCCGCACGCACCTCCACCTGCGCCGCAAGGGCACAGAGCGGGCCAACGCGCCTGTGCCGGACGGGATGACGCTCCGCTTGGCCGGACCTGCCGATGCACCGGCGGTGACGGACATGCAGAACACCGCGTTCACGGGGAGCTGGGGCTACGCGCCCAACACGCCGGAGGAGATTGCCTACCGCATCTTCGAGCTGCCGGAGCTGCGTCCGGACCCGGTCGTGCTGCTGGAGGAGGACGGCGCGCTGGTCGGCTACTGCTGGTGCCACCGCGAGGCTGAGGACGCGCCGGGCATCGTCGGGATGGTCGGCGTGCTGCCGGGGCGGCAGGGGCAGGGCCTGGGCCGGGCGGTGACCGGCGCCGGCATGGACGCGCTGCTGGACCTCGGCTCGCCGGGCCTCGAGATCACGGTCGACAGCGAGAACCCGCCCGCCATCCGCGTCTACGAGGGCCTCGGGTTCGTGCTCGACTGGCGCTCGTTCTGGTACGAGCTGCGGCTGTAGGGGGCGCTCCGCCCCGGACCCGTCATTCCCGCGCAGGCGGGAATCTCGCCCCCCTCTTATGGCTGCGGGATTCCTGCCACCGCAGGAATGACTCGGGGCCCTCACCCGCCGCGCAAGCGCGTCGACCTCTCCCTCAGGAGAGGTGGGCTGCGGGGTTCCTGCCACCGCAGGAATGACTCGGGGCCCTCACCCGCCGCGCAAGCGCGTCGACCCATTCGACAAGCTCAGGGCAGGCTCTCTCCCTCAGGAGAGGTGGGCCGCGGGGTTCCTGCCACCGCAGGAACGACTCGGGGCCCTCACCCGCCGCGCAAGCGCGTCGACCCGTTCGGCAAGCTCAGGGCAGGCTCTCTCCCTCAGGAGAAGTGGGCTGGCTCCCCTCGCCCCCTGGGAGAGGGGCTGGGGGTGAGGGTCAGGCCACGTCGCGGGCGCGGAAGCCGTAGAAGCGCTCAGCGTTCTCGTGGAGCACCATCGCCTTCTCGGCTGCGGTGAGGTCGGACTCCAGGACCTCTTCGATCTCGTGGCGGACGCTCTCGCGGTTCACCTCGTGCGGGAAGTCGGACGAGTACATGAACGCCTCCGGCCCCGCGACCTTGATGGCGTAGGGGAGCGAGAACTCGCCGCCCTCGCAGCCGACGTAGATGCGGCCCTCGCGCACGTGCCGCACCGTGTAGTCGAAGATCGACTCGCCGTCCTGCAGCCGGATGTACTTCGCGTCCGGGTCGAACGGGATGTGGGTGGCCCAGGACTCGTCGAGCCGTTCGAGGCAGAGGAGGAACCAGGAGACCCCGCCCTCCAGGAAGCCGATGCGGATGCCGGGGAACTTGTCGTAGATGCCGTTCATGAGGATGCCGGCGAATGAGACCATGATGCCGAACGGGTGGCCGAGGCCGTGGACGGCGGGGTAGACGTTCATGTCGTCCAGCCCCATGCCGCTGTGGCATCCGCCGTGGACGCCCAGGCAGCAGCCGAGCCGCTCCGCCTCCTCGAAGATGGGCCAGTACTCGGGCGAGCCGACGTGCGCCTTGAGGCCGGTGGACGGCAGCATCGCGCCGACGAAGCCGAGCTCCTCAACCGCGCGGCGCAGCTCGACGACCGCTGCCGCGGGGTCCTGCATGGGGATGATGGCCATGCCCTTGAACCGCGGGTCGTTCTGCATGTAGGCGTCGTAGACCCAGTCGTTGTAGGCGCGGCAGACGGCGACGGCCCAGTCGAGAGAGACGATCTTGCCGTAGGAGAGGGCGGAGGTGGGGTAGAGGACGGAGGCGCTGATGCCCGCGGCGCCCATGAAGCGTTTCCAGCCGTCGGTGCCGGAGCGCTCGAACGAGCCCGGCGGGAGCTGGACGAGGGTTGCCGAGTGGAGGTGGTCGAGCGGCGGGAAGAGCCTCGCGAGTGGGAACGGCCCGCGCTCGCGGTAGCCGGGCGGCATGAGCGCGCTGATGCCGTCCGGGTCCTCGAAGAGGTGCCCGTCCGCGTCGATGATGGTTTCCAAGTCAACCGCGACCATGATGGCGTCCTCCTGTGCTCACGTGTCCTGCTGCGGGCAGTATAGACCGGGGCCGCGCCTCGCGCGAGGCTCCCCCGTCATTCCCGCGCAGGCGGGAATCCAGAAGGGGTGGTGGGTGTGGGTTGTTGTCATGCAGAGCGGAGCGCAGCGGAGTCGAAGCATCTCTCGGGCCGTCTCCCCGCGCCGCCCAAGCATTTCCATGGTGACATTCGGTGACATCTGGTGACATGCCGCTCCTGATCGCGCAGACAGCCCCGCTCATGGTGAGCCATGCTTCCCGCTCATGGTGAGCCTGTCGAACCATCCTGCGCAGGCCCGCCTCCCGATTAAGGATGCCAACGTCCCTTGTTGTTGGCACTCTTAATGGTCGTTCCACGAGTGAACCGGCCAGTCGATTTGGCACTCTTGGCACTCCTAATCGAGGGCGTTCCCAGGCCGTGGCCTGCTTCCTGTGATTAAGGACGCAAGAGTGCCAATGTTTTCAAAGTTCTCCGTCGGAGCCATAGACCCTGTTGATAGCTGAGACGCTGAGCCATAAACGGAATCTATGGGTTGTGCCAGCGCAACGGTCATGCAACCAGCGTACGCAATCGCGCCGCGACCGCGATAGGGCCGTGTGTCAGCAATCTCACATCGACGGACAGGATGGGCAGGATGGGGCTGTCATGCACAGCGGAGCGCAGGCGGGAGCCTCGCTGCCTCGGTGTGGGGCGGAGCGGGGTCTCTGGTCCCTTCACCCTTGACGGGGGAAGGCTAGGATGGGGGTGAACCGGCGGGGTTGCGGGGAGAGAGCTGCGCGCCCGGGTCCGCGCTGATCGCTCTCATCGAATTCCCCGTACCACGTCATAGGGGACCCGCTTCCGACGCTTCTCACTGACGTAGCGTCTGGCCGTGTTCTGGGGAGGGATGCCCTTGCGCCGGAGTTCATCGAGGAAGACTGCGCGGTCGGGGGACGCGGCCCTCACCCTCCCCTTGAATACCGCGACGTAGCAGTCCGGGTACTTCCTCTTGAGTTCCTCCCAGTGATCCTTGAAGTACTGGTTGTCCTTGGTGAACTGCTTGTACTCGGCCATGAGCACGTCGTCCGGGGGAAGATCATAGGTCGTCATGGCTCTCGGCTCCTTCCAACCTGTCTCCTGTGGGAACAGGGTATCGCAGTCTACTACCCCTTCCTGGAGGAGCGCCTCATGCCTGTCCGGGCCGTTCGTCGTCATGGTTACGCGACGGCCACACACCCAGCGTAGCCGCTGCGGGCGCGACCGCGAAAGGGGCGGGTGTCACCAAACTCACATCGATGGACAGGATGGGCGGGACGAGACTACAGGAAGTGCTGCCCTGCATGATCCGTGAAGGCATCCGCGTCACGTATGTATCGCATGACTGTCGCTGGGTTGGTGTGTCGGGTGACAGCCATGATCTTGTCCAATCGCGCGTGATGAACAGCTGCGCTGGTGACAAAGCCCGCCCTGAGCGAATGACCTGCGATGTCCTTCGGGTCCATTCCGATGAGCCCAGCATAATGCTTTAAGATTCGGGGAACATCGCTATGGTGCATCGGCTTGCCCCGCAAGTATCCTCCGCGCTTCATTGTTTGGAAAAGTGGGCCTTCTGCTATACCCGAACCCTTCAGCCAGAGTCGAAGACGCGTGATTGGCCGAATGACGCTTCCATCTACGATGGCCACCCTTTGCCCCTTGCCATGCTGATCCGTCTTGGACTGGCGAATCCTTATCCACATACGCTCCTCGGTACTCTCACCGGAGTCAATGAACTCTATGTCGTCGACCATAAGGCCGCATATCTCCGAACGCCGCAAGGCTCCGGCGAATCCGACGGCAATGACTGCGGCATCCCTCTTGCCTATCAACGAATCGGGGCAAGATTGCAGCATGGCTGCTACGTGGTACTCGCGCAATGCCTCTACTCTGCGTACCGGGGATCCCTTGAGTCGCGCCAGCCCCTTCAGTGTCGAACGGACGATAGGATGGTTCGTGGGCGACGGCTTCCCTGCCTCAAGGTACTTCTTATTCACGGCACTCTTGTAGAGCGTCACCGTGCCCATTGAAGGTGTCACTCCACTCTGAGGCCCGGGTTGAGTTGCCAGATGGACGAGAAAACGCGCGAATTCATCCTCAGGCACTGAAAGGGGGTCGATAATCTCTTCTCTGGCACAGTAGTCCAAGAACCTGTTCCATCCTTTTTCGTACGCGATGCGAGTGTTGCTGGACAACTCTGAAGACATCGCTTCCTGCTGTAGATCTCCATCGCTTACGACTAAGGCATTCATGGAATCCTCCTCTGGCCCATGGCGTATCCTGCTAGGTTATGCCAAGGGGCTAGGACGCGGATATGTGATTTACCGAGGAGTAACAACCGGCCTCAATGACGCTTTCATCATCGATAATCAGACTAAAGAAGCA
>JAPPHT010000069.1 GCA_028874795.1 Chloroflexota bacterium | reverse complement strand
TGGCATGTCCTCACCCCTTTTATGGACTTCCCCCCCCCCCCATGCTATGCTTCCGTAGGAGTGGGGTCGGCGCCGCATGCAGCGAGGGCGGAGAGCAGGAGGGCAGCGGCGAGAGCGAGAGGGATGCGTGCCCAGCTGAGCGAGGGTGTGCAGGAGCGTGAACGATTCGTGGGCATGGTGGTCCTCCCCGAACCATGATTGTTGGGACAATACCAAAAGGGGAAAGGAGCGTCAACGAGACCCTCACAGACCTCAACGTCACTCGATCTGATCGAAGTTGTTGCCGTGTGCTCCTTTCGAGGGCTGGATTCCAAGGGTCTTAGGTAACTCGCATGGGCCCGACTTCGATATCCAGACTGCGTGCTTCCCCTGTACGACTCTCGCCCAACCGGTCACAGGCGCTGCAGCCGCATCAGCTGGGAGGCGCCACCCACTTGAAGCTTCGCAGTACAGCACCCCTTCCCCACCACCCCGTGCCTCATGCCTGAGGCGGTTCGGACGGTCCCTCCGTCGCGCGGGACTGAGACCCGTGGGGGTGCGTGACCATGGGCGCCGGGGAGCGCGTCATGCCGGCTGCCTCTTGGAACTCTCAGGGCGAGACATCGCGTCGATCAAGCCGGACACCGAGGGTTCGTCCTCCAGTGCCCACAATTGCGACAGCAGGGAATCGGCCTGCTCCACTGATATCGCACCCTCCGTGAGTGAGCGGAACTTGGCCTCGACCTCTTCGTCCGACAACGGGTTCGCGGCGTTCCCCTTCGCGTTCTCAATCTCCACCACGTACGTCTCGCCTCCCGCCGCCGCCTCGATGCGGGCCGCCTGAGCTTGCGGGAACAACGCGGTCATCGCTGGGTCCTCTGCCACCTCGACTCGCTCGATGATCTGGTGAACGGCGGGGTCAGCGATGCGCTCCTCTGTGAACTGCCGCGCAGTCACCTCCCCGTCGAGGAGGGCCACCGCGACCAGGTACGGGATGGAGTGGTCGGCAGTCTCCCGGTCGTGCACGTGCCATTTCTCCCGGTCCGCGGAGCTTGTCACCGCCTGCCGGTAGCTGGCCACTGAGATCCTCTCCGGGAGTGCGTCTCCCAGCTGCGCCCGGAGTCCAAGCGCCGCCCAGATAACGGCCTGCGCGTTGAACTGAGCCGGGAACGCCTTGATGCTGCTGACGGTCGTGTGGAACGGGTTCGATGCTCCGCCGAGCCGGGGCAGCGGCGTCCGTGTGCCCAGGACCCCCCGGCGAGCCCACTTTCTCCGTGGAACGCCTCGTCCGGCCCTGTCATCCCCTTCTCCGCCAACCGCGCCGCGAAGACTCCAGCCTGCGCGGAGTTGGCCGCTGAACCGGCCTTCCACATGGAGAGCTTCCCGTCGCGGGCTATCCGCAGCCCCAGGTTCGCGGTGAGCGCGATGGAGATGGCGTGCGCGGTGCGCTCGGCGTCCAGCCCCAGCACCTTCGACGCCCCCGCCGCCGAGCCGAGCGCCACGTGCAGCGAGTGGTCGATGAACTTCGTGGAGGGCTTGTGCACCTCGCCCAGCCCACAGAACACCTCGTACGCCGAAACCATCGCAACGAGCGCGTCCCGCCCGCTTACGCCTGCCGCGTCCGCCAGCGTGAGCGTCGCCGCGATCGTGTCGCTGGGATGCCCGCCCTCCATCGCGAAGTACGTGTCGTTGAAGTCGAGGTAGCGGACCATCAGCTCGTTAGCGAATGCCGCGAGCTCCGGCGTCGTGCGCTCGCCGGTGGACCACACCCGCCCGGGGGCGGTGCTCGCGGCCTCCCGCGCCAGCGCCCGTGCCACCGCTACCGGTTCGCCGTTCAGCCCGGCGACCGCGCATCCCAACGTGTCAACGAGGCGCACCTTCATCCCGTGCACGGCATCCGGCGGGATGTCGTCGTAACGCAGCCCGGCGACGTAAGAGCTGAGGTGCTCCGTCAGCGCGTCCATGGCACGGAATGCTAGCAGAGCACCCGGCCTGCGAGGCGTTCGTGAGGCGCTGCGACGAGGGCATCCCGGCGTAGTCGTCCCACGGGCAGGTTGCGTGTACACTCAGCCTGCATTGATGAACAGGAGGTGAATGATGGCAGAGATCGTTCTTGGTATGGCCTCCTCGCATGCTCCGCAGTTGGAGATGCCACCTGAGAACTGGCGGGCCTACGGAGACCGTGGCCGTACGCAGGCGGTGCACTGGTTCGCGGGCAACACCTACTCGTTCGGCGAGCTTGCCGAACTGCGCGCCGGAGAGCACTTCGAGAGGGAGTGCACGGACGAGAAGTTCCAGACCCGGTGGGACGCGTGCCAGAGCGCCATTGGCCACCTGGGGGAGACGCTGGCAGCCGTGGCTCCGGACGTCTGCATCATCCTGGGTGACGACCAGAAGGAGTCATTCGACGACGACAACATGCCCGCCATCTCCATCTACTACGGGGACAGCATCGACGACAACCCCAACCCCGGTGGTATGCGGGGTGTCCTCAGCGACCCGGTGGTCGCGAGACGGCCTGCCGAACGGTTGACGCATCCGGCAGACGCTGGACTCGGCCAGTACCTCATCGAGACGTTCATCGAGAACGAGTTCGACGTGGCGCGTTCGAGCAAGCTCCCGCCCGGTCGCGACGGCGACGGCTCCATCGGCCACGCCTTCTACTATGTCTACCGCCGGCTCATGTACAACGTCGTTACGCCCAGTGTGCCGGTCCTCGTCAACACCTACTACCCGCCGAACACCCCTACTGCGTCCCGCTGCTACCGCTTCGGTCAGACCCTCCGCAGGGCCATTGAGGACTGGGACTCGGACAAGCGCGTCGCGGTCTTCGCTTCCGGCGGGCTCAGCCACACCGTTATCGAGGAGGACTTGGACTACCGGATCATGGACGGGCTGAAGCATGACGATGTCGCCAAGCTCACCGACTACCCGGACGTTCGCTTCCGTGCCGGCACCTCCGAGATCAAGAACTGGATCGCGCTCGCGGGCGCGATGTCCGGCGCCGGCCTGGCCCTCAACATGGTCGACTACGTCCCCTGCTAC
Source organism: Chloroflexota bacterium (assembly GCA_028874795.1). Classification (GTDB taxonomy): domain Bacteria; phylum Chloroflexota; class Dehalococcoidia; order Lucifugimonadales; family Australimonadaceae; genus Bin16. The sequence continues at coordinate 39,653 of JAPPHT010000069.1, read as the reverse complement.
CGCACGGAAGCTGGCAACGGCTGCGCCATGGGCTTCGCCGAGTGGACCTAGCCAGCGCCTTCTAACCCTCTCCTGAGCTCGATTCCCTCCCCCTCCGTGAGACCTTGCACAATGTCATGTTGAGCGGAGCCCCGCGCTTTAGCGCGCAACATCCTCTCAGGGGTCTGGTCCCCTCGCCCTACAAGGGGAGAGGGCTAGGGAGAGGGTACTGGAGGCGCCCCGCTGCAATCCGCGCATGCAGTTACGCAGGGGTGGAGCGGAAGAAGGAGCGCAGAGGAATCTCTGCCGGGGGCGTGGGGGTGTACCCCACAACGCTCCGGGCGGGTGGGTGGGAAGAATACGCTCCGTTGAACAGAGTTATGCAAACTTCGCTGTGAAGGAGGAAGCATGCCCGTTAAGGACAAGGTTGTCATCATCACCGGCGGCGCGATGGGCATAGGCCGCTACAACGCCCGCGTGTTCGCCGAGGCCGGCGCGCGCCTGGCTATCGCGGACATCGCGCCCATGGAGACGGTCGCGGCGGAGGTCGCGGAGCGGGGCGCGGCGGTGTTCCCTGTCCAGGTGGACATCCGCGATGAGGAGCAGGTGCGCCAGATGATGGCCCGCGTGCATGAGCACTACGGCCGCATCGACGTGCTCATCAACGACGCCGCCATCGTTACCCACTTCCAGGCTGGTTCGCCCCGTTGGCCGCGCATCGTGGACATGGAGTCCTCGTTCTTCGAGAACGTCATCCGCACGAACCTCATCGGCACCTTTCACTGCACCAAGCACGCTATTCCCTACATGCGGGAGCAGGGCGGCGGCCACATCATCAACTTCGGCCAGGGCAACGTCCGGAACGACCGTATGCCGGACTCCATTGGCGCGTGCGTCTACCGCACTTCCAAGGTCGCGATTCGCGCATTCACCGCGGACGTCGCCATGGAGGAGCGTGAGAACAACATCTGCATCGTCAGCATGGGACCGGGCAGCGGCCGCCCCAGCACGGATGGGCGTCGCGCCATCGCAACGGACGAGACGCCCGTCGAGAACCGCGCCACCATGAACTGGGTCGGCGACATCGTTGAGGACCGCTATATCCTCGCCTGCGACACGCCGATGGAGCTCACCGGTAAGCAGATCACCGTGCAGGACGGCAGGATCGTCCCGCTGGAAGACTAGCCCCTGCTCTTCGCAGTGTGCCGCCTCGCCGTCGTTCCCATGAAACAGCCCCGCTCATGGTGAGCCTGTCGAACCATCCCGCACAGGCGGGAATCCAGAGTGCGCGGGCACCGCACGCGGGGCTGGGTGGAGGGGATAGGGTACGTCCCATGTTGAGCAAGGCGCAGTGCAACGGCAGCGGCCTCATTTGCATACCCTTACACGGCCCGACAGGGCCACGGGTCGTTCCTGCGGAGGCAGGAATCTCGCAGCCCATGAGGTGGGAGTGGGGTCTGTCATGCTGAGGGGAGCGCCAGCGGAGTCGAAGCATCTCTCGGGCCGCGTTGGGCCTTCCCCCTTGATGGGGGAAGGCTGGGCGGAGTGGTGCGCCCTGCGCTGAGCGCAGCCCTCCCTACTGCGGAAGCACCGCCATGATCTGGCACTGCATCAGCATGCCGCCGCCGAGTTCCGCTGCCTCAGCGTTACGGGCGGGACGGTCCTCCGGGTCCGGGAACATCGCCAGCCACTCGGGGTCCACGAACTCGCGGAGCGCGCGGTCCTTCAGGCGCAGCTGCATGTAGATGATGTCGTCGGTCGACCCGCCGGCGGCCTCCATCACCTGCCTGATGTTCTGGAACATGCACTTCGCCTGGCCCGCGGCGTCCTCCGGCATCTCACCCTTCTCGGTATCCCGCCCGCTGATGCCGGACGTGTAAACGACGTTGTCGATCCGCACCCCGAGCGAGATCGGCGCGCGGTGGCCCATTCCAGCGATGTCGATGACCTGACGGCGTCCCATGTCTGCCTCCTGCTCCGGGCGATGGCCCTGCCGGTGATGCGCTGAGTCTACAGCGCGGCGCGCTGCTGTGCGTTGGAGGGGTGTGGCCCCTTCCCCCTTGATGGGGGAAGGCCGGGATAGCGGTGAACAGGACGGAGCGGAACGGGAGGGTCATTCCGAGCGGAACGCAGGGGAGTCGATGAACCTCTCGGGGGTTCCCTCCGTCGTTCCCGCGAAGGCGGGAAGGTGGATTCTTGCGACACCCGCCCCTTTTGCGGTCGCGCCCCGGCCGCATACGCTGGTTACATGACCGTCGCACTGGCAGCACCCATAAACCGCGTCTATGGCTCGCGGGCCCAGCCATAGACAGGGCCTATGGCAACTGGAGCTTGTTTCGTAAACGTATGAGATTGTTATTGCCTTGTTCGCGGGAAGCAGGCCACGGCCATGAAAACGCCTGCCACGGACGGATTAAGAATGTCAGAACGGCATCCTCGTCTACTCCTGGAGATCGGGACTAAGGATCTCATGGCGCCCCCCGTTGACATCCTTGTTCGGAAGCCGCTCCAACGGACGCACCCCTCAAACGTTGACCCCCTTGGGCCCTAGGGGTATCTTGTCCCCGTGTATGTCCGCGGGCGGGCGTAGCCCGGGCGGGGGCATGAATCGAAAACTTGCGGAGGCGAGGCGCGATGGCTGAGAAAGCACTGGTCGCAGCGAAGGTGGGCCCCAACCAGACCGAGCAGATGGAGTTCGATCTCCCGGATATTCCGGTCGACGGCGCGCTCCTGAAGGTCGAGGCAGCGGGCGTCTGCGGCAGCGACGTCGGCGGCTACGAGCGGGAGATGAAGGGTGGCCCCGTCATCATGGGTCACGAGAACGTTGGCTATCTCGTGAAGGTCGGCCACGTCTTTGGGGAGCGCTGGGGTGTGAAGGAGGGCGACATGGTCGCTCTCGAAGAGTACCTGCCGTGCGGTCGCTGCGAGTTCTGCCGCGTCGGCGAGTACCGCCACTGCTTCGCCACCGACGCCTCCGCGAACGACGCCGCCATCCGATACGGCTCCACCTCTGTCGAGGTCGCGCCGTCGCTCTGGGGCGGCTACGCGCAGTACCTCTACGTTCCCCCGAATGCGCCGCTACACAAGGTGCCGGAGAACCTCACCGCCGAAGAGGCGGCAATGGCCCTGCCGATGGGCAACGGCATCCAGTGGGCGCTCATCGAGGGGCAGGTCGGCTACGGGAAGAGTGTTCTCATCCAGGGCCCGGGCCAACAGGGCCTTGCCTGCGTCGTCGCGTCGAAGCAGGCAGGCGCGGACTGCATCATCGTCACCGGCAAGGGCCCGAAGGATGCGAAGAGGATGGAGGTCGCCCGCGCGCTCGGCGCGGACTTCACCATCGACATCGATGAGGAAGACCCGCTGCCCCGTATCAGGGAGATCACCGGCGGCGGTTCGGAGGCCGGAGTGGATGTGGTGGTGGACTGCACCTCACACGCAGGCAAGGCCCCCACGCTCCTCGCCATTGAGGCGACGAAGCGCAAGGGTGGCAGGATGGTCGCGCAGGCGGAGGTCCCCATCTTCCCGGACTTCCCCATCGGCAGGCTTACCCGCAAGTACATGACGCTCGCCAGCGCGCGCGGCCACAGCTTCGAGGCGGTCGAGCTCGCGCTGCGTCAGATCGCGTCGCACCGCTTCCCGCTCGAACTCATGCGGACCCACACGTTCGGGCTCGTGGACGTCCACACCGCCATCCGCGCCGTCGCCGGAGAAGGCGTGGACGACGCCATCCACGTATCCGTCCTGCCGTGGGAGTAGGCAGGAACGACTGACGGCGAACGACAACGTCTCCACCAGGAGGTAACGGGACCATGCTCTCGATTGCAGAGAACGAGAAACTGACCCAGGTGGGCCCTGGAACGCCGATGGGCGAGTACATCCGCCGGTTCTGGCTGCCCTTCCGGCTCTCCAGCGACGTCCCCGAGGCGGACGGCGACCCCGTGCGCATCCGGTTGATGGGCGAGGATCTGATCGCTTTCCGCGATACCGCGGGCAAGGTCGGCCTGATCCAGCGCAATTGCCCTCACCGGTGGGCGGACCTCTTCTTCGGACGCAACGAGGAGAACGGCCTCCGCTGCACGTACCACGGATGGAAGTACGATGCGCAGGGCAACTGCGTCGACATGCCGACCGAGACCGACGAGAGCAGCTACAAGGACAAGATCAAGATCGCGGCCTACCCGGTAGAGGAAGCAGGGGGCATCCTCTGGGCGTACATGGGGCCCAAAGACCTCAAGCCGGAGATGCCGGACTTCGAATACCTCCGAGTGCCGGAGTCCCATCGGTTCGTCTCCTGGAACTGGCAGCAGACCAACTACGCGCAGGCCATTGAAGGCGGCATCGACTCCGCCCACTCAAACTACCTGCATGCCACGCTGGACGCGTACCACATGACCGACGCCTGGCGTTCGACGTGGGAGCGCTCCCAGAACCTGCGCGACAAGTACCACGCTCGCGACCAGCACCCGAAATTCTTCGCCGAGGACACGGACTACGGCGTCATCACCGGCGCGCGGCGCGACACGGGCGAGGGCCAGTTCTACTGGCGCTACAACCTCTTCCTGCTGCCGTTCTACACGATGCCCCCGTCGTCCCCCTCTCAGAAGTTCTTCCATGCGTTCGTGCCGATAGACGACTACCACAACATGAGGTGGACGTACGTTTGGAACCTCACGAACCCGCTGCCGGCCGGCTCCATCGAGGAGTGGCGGAACGGCTCCGGCCTCCACGCCGCGTCGCTCCCCGGCTTCTTCCGCATCGGCTCTTCCGCGGACTCCGTGCCCGTCTTCGCGGAGCACTTCCCGCTCAGGAACAAGGAGAACGACTACCTCGTCAGCCGCGACTACCAGAAGCGCCTCACCTTCACCGGCATCACCGGCACCGGCGAACAGGACCTCTCGGTGCAGGAGGGCATGGGCCACATTACGCCGCGGAACAAGGAGCACCTGGGCACCACGGACATCGGCATCATCAAGTCCCGCCGGCGGTTGCTGAAGGAAGCCAATGCCCTGCAGGATGGCGAAGAGCCGTACGCGGCATCCCACGGAAGCGTCTACTATCTGCGCGCCGGGGACGTCCTCCTCTCCCCGGAAGAGAACTGGGTGCACGACAAGAAGATCAGGGACCTGCAGACCGCCACCTGGTAGCACGTGGTCTGAGCGCCGGAGCAGCATCCCGGGGCAGGAGCATCTCTCCTGCCCCCTGCTGTGCCATCCGCTGCGCGCGTGCCGCCGCCGCTCCGCTAGAATGCCTGGCAAGCCATGACCAATCGCCGTTACCAACGCGCCGCACCCGCGGCCCCTCCCGACCCCGCGCTTGTGGAAAGCAGCGCGGAGGACGTGCGGCGCCGGTTGCGGCAGGCAGGCCGCAGGGACGCAGCAGAACGATTGAGGAGAGAGGTTGGCCGCGATGTGCCCTGCTACGGCGTGCCGTCGGCGGAGGTCTACCGCATCGGCCTGGACCTCGTCCGTCGACTACGCGCAGCAGGGCTTCCTGCGACCCTCGCCATCGCAGACAACCTGTTCCGCACCGGCAACGTAGAGGAGGGACTTGTCGGCGCGCAGATTGTCGGCGCGCTGGCGCGCCTCATCACCGGCGACGACTTCCAGCGCATCGAGCCTTGGGGAGATACGCTGACCGCCCCGCAGACGGCTGACGCGCTCGGCGCCAGTTGCCTCAGCCCGTCCCTCGCCGCCAAGCCCTCGCTCGTCAAGACTATGAGGGAGTGGGCGCGCTCGTCGAACCCGTCCAAGCGCCGCGCCGCCGTTTCCGCATTCGGCCCGCTGGTGCGGGAAGGGCGCTTCACCTCGGATGCCCTTGAAGTTGCCGAGATCGTGATGCTGGACGACAGCGAGGAGGTGCAGCGCGGAGTGGGCACGATGCTCATGGAAGCGACGCGTCTCAGGGCCGACCGCGTGGTCGAGTTCCTCATGGAGTGGAGGGACCAGAGCCCGCGACTCGTCCTTCAGACCGCTGCTACCAAGCTGCCGCCTGCCGAGCGTGGGAGAGTGTTGGGCTGATGACACAGACCCCTGAGGAGCGCCCTGCTCCCGGGTTCGGTCGACGGCTCTACCGGGGGTTCGCGTTCGCGCTCATCGTGGGCCTGGCGGGAGCAGGCCTCAGTGGCGTCCCAGCGCTCTTCATCCAGTCCGTGTTCGTGGCCGAGGCGCAGCGGTGCATCGAGGCCATCGAAAGGGCTGAGGCGGGGGGTGACGTCACGCTGACCTGCCCTGACCAGTTCACCGACCCACCTGTGTGGCTGCCCATCGCCATCGTTGCCGGCGGCGGGGCGCTCGGGGCGGTCGGTGGGTTGGCTTACGGATTATTCTCGCCCGGCCGCAGGCCAAGGGGCTCTACGCCTCCTCCGCAGCCCCCGTGGCTGCCCTTTTGAACGCACGATGGATGGCGGCGGATTCCAAACAACTGCCGTCACTAAGACATCGCACCCGCTCTGTTGCCCGTAGTATTCTTAGAAGCGGTTTCTCTCATGCGGTATCACATCGCTCGCGCGCCCATCGCCTTGTTCACAGCCGTCCTTCTTCTGGGGATGCCGCTGCCTGCATGCAACGTCTTCCCCCAGCCGGACTACATCACCTACACCTCCGGACATCCCGGAGCGCGCGACATCGCTGTGGCCAGCCCGGATGGAACGCATGCGTTCATACTTACCGATGATCCCGCCGGGCTTTCTTCCGACAACTTCTCTCCCGTATGGGACCCCAACCGGCAACGCATCGCATTCCTCAGCAACCGGGACGGTAACGTCGAGGTATATGTGGCCGTTGCGTCCGAAGACAACCCGAGTGTCGTTCGCATCACCAATTCGGTGTTCGATGAGTCCCAGGTCTCCTGGTCGGCAGATGGCAGGCGCATCGCCTACACCTCCGAAGACTTCGATGGCCGACGCACCGTCCAACATGTTGACCTCAATACGCTCATGGGTGAGCCTGTCTTGTTCGGGAGCGATGGTGAGACTGACCCGGCCTGGTCTCCCACCGACAACCTCATCGTGTTTGCCAAGCTCGATGCGGCAGGCGGGTCCAGTGGCATATTTCTCCGCGACCCCTCGAATGTGAACATCGTCCAGCTCACTGCCGGTCCTCACCACTTCCCAACGTGGTCGCCGGACGGCAAGCGCATCGCCTACGTTTCTACCCAGAACGACGGACAGCAGGACATCTACGTCGTCAATGTAAGCCCTCTTGGGCCCACCTCGGAGCCGCTTCGCCTCACACAGCACAGCTCAGAAGACTACATGCCCGATTGGTCTCGGGATGGCAGCAGCATCGCGTTTATCTCCGATCGCTCTGGAAACGCCGATGTCTACACTATCTCCCCGAGTGGCGGCGGCCTGACGATGGTCACACAGAACGCCGTTAACGAACTCTCCGTGAAGTGGGGCCCTGACGAAAGCCTCGTATTCCCCTCAGGTCCTGAGAACCAGACCGCTCTCTTCCTTGCCAGGACGGACGGCCAGCAGCAGCTCACGTCCGGCGCCCCCGCAACCCTGCCGGACTGGTAACCTCCCTGCGTGGGGATCGACGCACTTACTCACAACGATGCTGGCGTAGACGCTTCTCCCGCTTCTCCAGAGGCGTGGAGCGACTGGGTTTCGGCCACAAGACTCAGAGGCCATCTCCTGAAGAACACCCTGGGCGACTGGCTCAGCCTGTACGGCGAAGACAACGGCTTCGCGCGGGACGAAACGTTCGACGGCTACGACGAGCGCCTCGTGTTCGCCCCGTTCATCATGGAGCAAGGGATCAGGTTCGAGGAAGCCGTCGCCAGGCACCTGTCCTCCTTCCACGAACTCACCACGATCTCCCGCGAACCGGAAGACGTCCGGGAGTTGAGCGCTGCCCAGCGGACGTTCCACGCGCTCGCGGATGGCCGTCCCATCGTCCACCAGGCCGTGCTGTGGAATCCGGAAACAAAGACCTATGGCGCTGCGGACTTCCTCATGCGCTCCGACATCTTCGACAAGCTGTTTCCCGAACACCTCGCTCCCGGAGAAGCTGAGACTCCCGCTCCGGACCTGGGTGGTGCGTGGCACTACATCGTTGTGGATGCGAAGTTCACGACGGTCCATCTCTCCAAGCAGGGCGAGGTCGCCAACAGCGGCTCTTCTCCTGCGTACAAGGCGCAGTTATACGTCTACAATGACGCGCTCTCCCGCCTTCAGGGTTACACGCCGCGACACGCCTTCCTGCTCGGCCGCCGCTGGCAGCAAGGCCAGGAACGCCGCGAGAACGCTATGGAGCGTCTTGGCCCCGTGACCATGGATGCGGAGCTACGGGCGCACGTGGAAGCTGCTGGCGCTTGGGTTCGTAAGCTGCGCGCTGAAGGTGGGCAGTGGCATCCGTTGCCCACCCCAACCGTGCCGGAACTGTGGCCTTCCGACGCGGATTGGCCGTGGGAGAACGCGGGCAAACGGATCGTGCAGGAGCTCCACGACCTGACCCAGCTCTGGCAGGTCGGTCCCGAGAAACGCGATAGGGCGGTGCGCGCAGGGATCACCTCCTGGCGGGACCCGCGCGCGACCGCCGAGACCCTCGGAGTTACCGGCCAGACCTATCAGCCGGTCCTCGAAGCCATCCTGGACGTCCATCGAAACGACGGCCCTGTGGTCCGGCCGGCCCACGTTCGCACTGCGGAGGGCGAATGGCGTGAGCGGCCTCCCCTCGAATTCTTCGTGGACTTTGAGTACGTGACCGACTTGAACGACGACTTCACCGGATTCCCTGAGTGCGGGGGCCAACCCATAATCTTCATGATCGGCTGCGGACACATGGAGGGCGGAGCGTGGCGGTTCGAACAGTTCACCGCCGATCGCTTGGACGAGTCGAGCGAGGCGCGTGCCATAGACGCGTGGCTCGCGCACATGCGGCAGACGCAGTCCCGGCTCGGCAGCGGAGACGAGCCTCGCCTCTTCCACTGGGCGCCTGCGGAGGAGATCAATTACGAGACCGCCTACAACTCGGCGAAGAGGCGGCACCCCCAAAAGGGCTGGCCTGTAGTCAACTGGTTCGATCTCCTGCGCAGGGTTGTTCGAAAGGAGCCGGTTGTCATCCGCGGTGCGATGGGCTTCGGACTCAAGGCTGTCGCGCGGGCGTTTCGTGAACACGGACTCATAGCGACCGACTGGGGCAGTTCGAAGGTAGACGGAATGGGTGCGATGGTCGGTGCGTGGCGTTGCGACGAGGAAGCCGCCCGGCACGGCGTCCGACTCATCGATATCCCACTGATGGGCGAAATCGCTACCTATAACGAGGTGGACTGCAAGGTGATGATGGAGATACTCGAGTATCTCCGGACGTACCACTGATGCCCTCTGCGCGCCTAGCCGGACGCTGCTATCTCGACGAGTCGAAACGCAATGCTCCCGTCTGGGTACGCGACGGTATGTTTGGTGGAGATATCGTACGAAGGGTTTATCTGCGCTATCTGGTGCGGTTTCAAGGCGAACAATTGCCGTTGGGATGAATCGAAGCGGTCCGCCTCTCCTATCTGGCACTTGTTGCAACCTTCAGGCGCGTAGAACCAGAAGAACATATGGGGAGCGTTGAACTCGCCGGTCATTATCAGCTGGTCGTAGTCAGCTTCAACTGATTCGAAGTACTCGATGATCTCCTGCGGTCCGTCCTGCCACCCCCAGTAGTCCGCTGAGACGTTCGGGTACTCGCGATACTTCCCGATATAGTCCCCGAACCCGTAGCACGCGAGAACGACGATCAGGCCAACCGTACCCGCGGTTGCTACTCTGGCGTAGTTCTGGTCAATGTTGGCCGCCCACCTTGCCACGACGACGAGTCCATAGCCGGAGAGGATGGCCATCGCCGCGGTGCCGAGGATGGACCTGCTGCTCACCGGGCTGTCTGTGCTCAAGGCGCCGCCCAACGGGTAGAAGAGCAGTACGGCGACGACGAGCATCTTCTCTCTGGTCGGGTGGCGTGCCACCCCCACGAGGCCGAAGACGACCAGTGGCAACTGCACCAGATGGAGGTGACCGTACCCTGGAAGGTAGTGACGCGTGATGAAGTGTTCATCGCCCTCGAAGAAGAGGAAAGACAGTGAGAAGTGCGACAGGTACTGCTTTATGAAGAGATTGATGGTCTCACCCGTGCCCAGGCCAAGCTTCAGTATTCCCGCGTCCTGGGAGCGATCGCCGCTGTCCGACAGAAGATGGAGCAGTATCGGGATGGATATGACTGCCAGTACGGCCGCTCCGGAGAGAGCGTGCGTCCTCTTGTCCATCAGTTCGCGCCAGTAAAGGACGACGATCAGTATAAGGAGCAACGGCAGCACTACCCAGGCCGCTCGGTAGGTATACAGCGTGACGCCGAAGGCTGCTCCGGCCAGGACCAGTAGGCGGCTGTCATCGCGTATTCCCCTTATGAACAGGTAGAGAGAGAGGGTGACGAAGGGTACGAAGCTGATTAGCTCGCCGAATCCGGTGCGGCTGTAGTGGATGTGCCATGGCATGATGGCGAGGAAGAACGCGGCAGCGAGGGCGACGGCGCGGTGCTGAAAGGCAGCGCCCGCCAGGAGGAAGACGGTTATGATGGTGGCGATGCCGAAGGCTGCGGAAGCGAGCCGGACAGCGAATTCGGTCAGCCCCAACGTAGCAACGAAAGGGATGGTCCCGTAGATATAGACCGGGAGTTTGAACTCTCCGAACGCTTCGAACAGCACCGGCCAGGATTCGCCGTGCTCGTCCACACCGTGTTTGAGGACAGTGTAGGCGTTGTAGCCGATGGAGGCCTCATCGGTGAAGAAGCCCGGCGGGTTGTCGGTGATACCGATGATACGGACGAGAGCTGCGAGCAGAAGGACGCAGCCCAGCCCGATGAGGGCCGCCGTCTGCTCGGTGTCTGGTCCCCAACGAAGGAGTGAGGGCACATGGCCGGCGTACGCCCGGGCGCCGGCCCGACTTCTGGCACGCGGCGGACGCTGGCCCGGCGATTGCGGTCCCGCTTGGCGGACGACTTCGCTCGCATGGGGAAGGCCCTGTCCCGAAGGGACCAGTGCGCTTCCACATGATACGCAGAAGCGGTGATGTACCGCATTCAGGGCGTCGCATCGGGGGCAGGTGGTGTTCAAGGCGCACTCTCTCCTGTGCGAGCGAGGTACTCGCGGGCTTGTGGGGACACAATCGTGGGTGCTACCATCCGATTGTGCTTTCTTTCTCAATCTCTTCTGACATCGACACCAAGTGCAGCGAGGTCAGGCACTTATGACCCTACACATAGTGGTGACCGCCAAACAAGTGCTCGACCCGGAAACCCCTCTCTCCGCGTTCAATGTCGCTGACAACGCCGTTTCCACCTCAGGCAACATCCCCCCTGTCGTCAATGGATACGATGAGCAAGCCGTAGAGGCTGCGCTCCGCATCAAGGAGGCCCACGGGGACGCCAGGGTTACCGTGCTTTCATACGGTACGGACTTCGCCTTGGATGTCATCAAGAAACCGCTCGCGATGGGTGCAGACGAGTTGGTCTTGCTGCAGGACCCGGCCTTCGAGAATTCCATAGACCCGACCATGGCGGTCGCCGCCCTTACCGCGGCCATAGGCAAACTGGGTGACGTGAACCTCGTCATCTCCGGTAGGCAGGCGAGCGACTGGGACAACGCGCAGGTGCCGCTCGGCGTCGCGGAGACCCTCGGCTGGGCCGTAGCGACGATTGGGAGGAAGGTTGAGGTGCTGGACGGCTCGGTCCGCGTCGAGCGCGTCCTGCCGGACGGCCATGAGACCGTCGAGGCGCCGCTGCCGGCAGTCGTAACCGTCTCGAATGAGCTCGGCACACCTCGCTACCCCAACATGCGGGGCATCATGGCTGCCCGGCGCGTGCAACCGACCGTGTGGAGTGCCGCTGATCTGGACCTCGATGGCGCTGCTCCGCCAGCCTTCGAACTCGTGTCTCTACAGAAACCGCAGCGTTCCGTGCAGACGGAGATGATCACCGGTGAGGACGAAGCGGATGCCGGACGCAAGCTTGCGTTGCGCCTCCGCGAGGAGCGGGTGCTCTGATGGCGAACGCACTCATCATAGGCGAGGTCGTCGACAGCGCACCGGCGTCCGCGACGCTTGAATGCATCGCTGCTGCACGCGGCCTCGGAGTCGACCAGGTGACTGCACTGCTGCCCGGTGCGCAGGCTATGACTGCGGCCGACACCGCCATCGCGGCTGGAGCAGACGTCGTCTACACGGTTGTCGATGGCCCCGCCGCCACCGGCGAGTTCGACGCGTTGGTGGACGCGGCGCAGGCCGCAGCCGAGCAGAGCGGCGCCCGCTATGTTATCGGCGCGAAGACTCTCACCGGGCGGGACGTGATGCCGCGACTGGCCTTCCGGCTCGGCACTGCTCTGGCGTCGGACTGCTCCGCGGTTGCCCTCGACGCATCGGAACGCCTCATCGCAACCCGCCCCGTCTATGGCGGTAACGCGGAGGCCTCGATTGCCTGTCTCGGCACTCCGGCTGTCGCCTCGCTGCGACCCAAGAGCGTGGATGCGCTCGCGCCGGATGCGTCGCGTAGCGGCGAGGTACAGCCGCTGGCGTTCGAACCGAACGTCCGCACCCGCGTGCTGGAACGAGCCGAGGAGACAGGGGAGGGCGTCCGGCTGGAGAATGCCCGTGTCGTCGTTTCCGGCGGGCGCGGCCTTGGTGGCCCGGAACCATTCGATGCGCTGCGGGAGCTGGCAGGCCTGCTGGGCGGTGCGGTCGGCGCATCCCGTGCGGCGTGCGACGCCGGCTGGGTGCCGTCAGGCTACCAGGTCGGCCTCACGGGGAAGACCGTAACGCCGGACCTGTACATCGCGGTCGGGATATCCGGTGCGAGCCAACACATGGCCGGGTGCAGCAATTCCCGGACGCTTGTGGCCATCAACAAGGACGCTGGCGCCAACATCTTCAAGGAGGCCCGCTTCGGTGTCGCCGGAGATTGGCAGAAAGTGCTGCCCGCCTTCATGGAACAACTGCACGAGCTGTTGGGGTAGGATTAAGCGAGAGGGGAGGACGGACGATGGCAGATCAGGAATACGACCGCGAGATGGCCGAGGCGATTGAACACGCTGAGACGTCGGAGGTCGTCTGCATCATCCTCCCCCTCATCAACCAGTGCCTGGTCTACGACAATCGGAGCACCGCAGAAGACCCCCCACGCATCTCAGTCTCGCCGCCGCTGGGCTCGGCTGAGCGCCGCTTGCGTCACGTCAACCGTGCCCGCCCCAACATGCCTCACGCGCGGGAGCTCGCCGCCATACCATGGATCGGCTCGATACGGAGCCTCGAAGAGTCGGGTATCTGCGAGATGCTGCACCGTCGCGTTGGCGGCTCCGGCTTCGACTCGGTCCAGCGCCAGTACGACGAGGCACTGGACGAGCTGCGGCAGTGGGAGCGGCGCTCCACCATCGCGATGATCCGTGGGCAGGGGCCGTATCACACGCTCTGGTCGCGCAACGGTTCCTGATTCCGAAGACCCTCATAACGGCAACCCGTGGTGGGGCCGAGCATTATCCGTCACCCCAGACCAGGTGGGCGGTTGCCGCGACCACGCGGAGCTTCGCGTTCTGCTCCGCGATGCTGAGCTTGTTCCCAACGATGGAGGTCCCGAAGCCGCACTGCGGGCTGATTCCGATCTGCTCCCGGGGGAAGTGCCGAGCGGCCTCGGCGATACGTTCGCCAAGCCCTTCCGGAGTCTCCGGCTGCGGCGACTTTGTCGTTACCAGCCCAAGCACGACCGTCTTGTCGTTGGGTACGAGGCGCAGCGGCTCGAAGGAGCCTGAGCGTTCGTCATCGTACTCCAGCAGGAGACGCTGGGCGTTGATGCGGCGCAGCACGGGTTCGACGAGCCTGTCGTAGCCGCCCTCGGCCAGCCAGCGACTGCCCTGGTTGCCCTTGCAGAGGTGGAAGCCGAAGGTGATGTCGGAGAAACCGTCCATCACGGCGTTGTCCAACTCGACTCCTTGAGCAACCCAGCTCTCGGCTGTCCAACCCCGGCTCTGGTAGAACGCGGCCCAACCCGGGTCGAGCACGAGCGGATATTGCGGGGCATCGAGTTGGATGTACGTCGCGCCGAGGCGGGCCAGTTCCTCTATCTCTTCGCGAAGGATCTGCGCGACATCAGCCAGGAATGCATCGAGGCTCGGGTAGGCTGCGGCTGACTTCGCGGGCGACCAGAAGTTGGCGAACAGGCTGGGACTTGGCAGGGTTACCTTCGGGACGCGGGCGGTGCGCCCTCGCAGGTAGGTGAACTCCTCCGCGGAGAGGTGACGCTTGCGCCGAAGCGTGCCGGTGACACCGAGCGTGGGAGGGCGTTCCTTTCGTAAGTCTCCCACCTGCTCGTCGCCCTTCCAGTCACCCCACAGGAACGCGTCGACATCGAACTCGCCGAACCCCTCCACCGCCTCAGGCATCTGGCTCTGGAACGAGAGTCTGCGCATCTCGCCGTCGGTGACGATGCCGAGTCCTGCCTCCTCCTGCGCTGTAACGGCCTGATCGACCGCGGCGTCCTCGACGCGCTTGAACTCCTCAGGCCCGATATGCCCGGCGTCGAGGTCATTGCGAGCAGCGAGCAGTTCCGGAGGCCTGAGCATGCTGCCTACCACGTCGGCGTGGGGCAGGCTGGTCATGCTGTTCTCTTTGCTGCTGCGCGCTTACGTTTCTTCAAGTGTTTCATTCTGCTGCATACCGTCACTTTCCCTTCTCGGCCCTGTGGAGGCGTGTAACCCGCTCGTTACGTTCTGTTCCTTCCGTTGCAACTCCGTGTGCCTGGAATGCTACCGGACGAAACTGCGCCCCCAGAGGGTGAAGGCGAAGCGGGGGACCGCCACTCCAGTGCTGTTGGAGACAGGGTACGCCGTCCCCCGCGACGGCGTAAGTGGCGGGTGTTGCAGAGGGAATGGTACTGGGACTGTTCCCTGCGCCATTGTGCGCTTGGCGGAGTAGCCCGAGCCTGCGATAATGGTGGAGATTCCCCAACGGCTGGAACATCCGGACGCAGCGGCGTCAGCCGCTAAGGCGAGGCATATGTCATACCAGGTGTATTTCGCGAACCTGTCAGAGGAGAACCGAGGGCTCACCATGACGCTCCTTCGGCTGAAGGAAGAGGCGGGCGAGGTCGAGCCTGACGAGGCCAAGCTCCTCGAAGAGTTGCGAGGCAGTCCCACACCCTGGCCCGCGATAGCGGACGAACCTCAGCCCCGGCAGCATTTCAACCGCGGCGGTCGCAGGGGTCCTCGACGCGGCCCCTCCAACGGACGCGCATACCGGGTCGTCGAGGGCTGATGGCGCTGGAGACGCGTGGGCAGTGCGAGCGCTGCCGGGCAGCCTACCGCGCCGATGCCTGAGCGAGCAGCGCGCTCAACTCGCCAGTCCGCTCTCGGAACGCGGCAAGCTCCTCCAGCACTTCCAGCAGTGCTTGTCCCCAGGGCATCTCTTGCTGCGCAAGCGGAACGTGCACCTGCTGGTTTCCCACCGTCGTCCCATGTCCGAGCGCGCGTTCCAGCGCGGTGCGCGCTCCTCCCGCCTCGTCCACCAGCTTCAGCGTGACGCGGTCGGCGCGGCGCGTTACCGACTCCACTTCCGCGGCTCTCGCAAGCACCCGCACGCGCACGCCGAATAGCAGGTTGTGCAACTCGTCCGGCAAGCGGTGCCCGAAGCGCTCCATGAACTCGCGCGGCAGGTCGTCGACGTCGGCGACGGTCGTGGCGCGTGCGAGCCGCTGGTACATCGCCATCCGCGCCGGCATATGAGGGACGAGATCCTCGGGGATCGAGGCGGGCAGGCCGAGGTCGATCACCGGGTCGGGCGTCGGCGGTGAAGGCGGCGGCCCGCCCTCGCGCATCGCCCGCAACTCGGCGACCGCCTCTGAAAGCAACCGCGTGTAGAGATCGAACCCTACGGCTTGTATGTGTCCGCTCTGCTCGCCGCCGAGCAGGTTGCCCGCGCCCCGTATCTCCAGGTCCTTCATCGCGATGCGAAATCCGGCGCCCAGCTCTGTCGCTGCCATGATGGTTTCCAGCCTGCGCCTCGCTGTGTCGGTCAGCCGCCGCCCACGCTCGACGAGGAGGTAGGCGTAGGCGCGCTGCGAGCGCCGCCCGATGCGGCCGCGCAACTGGTAGAGCTGCGCCAGCCCGAAGCGGTCCGCGTGGTCGACAACCAGGGTGTTGACGTTCGGGATGTCCAGGCCGGACTCGATGATGGTAGTGCAGACTAGCACATCCCCTTCGCCGTCGGCGAAGCGCTCCATGATCTCGGATAGTTCCTCCTCCGGCATCTGTCCGTGGCCGATCAGGATCCGCGCCTCCGGCACAAGGTCACGCAGGTGTGCCGCGGCAAGATGGATGCTCTTCACCCGGTTGTGCAGGAAAAAGACCTGGCCGCCTCGGTCCAGCTCTCGCTGCACCGCTTCCTTCACGAGGTCGTCCGAGCGCTCAGCGAGGTACGTCTTGATGGGCAGACGCTCCTCAGGCGGGGTCTCGATGGTTGAGATGTCCCGTATGCCGGACATCGCCATGTGAAGCGTGCGCGGGATGGGAGTTGCGGTCAGCGTGAGCACGTCCACTTCGGTGCGGAGTTCGCGCAGGCGCTCCTTGTGTGCCACTCCGAAGCGGTGTTCTTCATCGATAATGACGATGCCGAGGTCCTTGAAGTCCACGTCTTTCTGCACGAGCCGGTGGGTGCCGATGACCACGTCCACCTCGCCGCTCTTCAGACCGCGCACGACCTCGTCCTGCTCCTTCGAAGTACGGAACCGGCTGAGCATCTCCACCCGCGCGGGGAAGGGACCCAGGCGCTCCACGAAGCTGCGGTGGTGCTGCTGGGCCAGTACGGTTGTGGGCACGAGCACCGCCGCTTGTTTCCCGCTCATCACCGCCTTGAACGCCGCCCGCAGCGCTACCTCCGTCTTGCCATAGCCCACGTCGCCACAGACCAGGCGGTCCATCGGACGCGCGATTTCCATGTCCTCTTTCACATCGTCTATGGCGCGCTGCTGGTCCGGTGTCTCCACGAATGGGAACGCGTCCTCCATCTCCCGTTGCCAGGGCGTGTCGCTTCCGTGCGGGAAACCGTCGGCGGACTCGCGACGCGCGTACAGCGCCAGCAGGTCGATGGCGAGCCGCTTGGTGGACTCGCGCGCCCGGGAGACTGCCCGCGTCCACTCCTGCCCGCCCAGGCTGGTCAGCGACGGTGGCTTCTCCTCTCCTCCGGCGTAAGGAGACAGCCTCGCGAGGTGCTCCATTGGCACGTACAGGCGGTCGCCGCCGGCGTACTCAAGGATGAGGTACTCTCGTCCTGCTGGCGCATCCGCATCTTCCGTCCGCGAACCCGTGCCTGCGAAGCGTCCGACGCCGTGGTCGACGTGCACGACGTACGCCCCGGGCGTCAACTCCTCGACGGTGGTTGCCTGGAATCGTTGCGCGTGCCGCCGCGCTCGCGTGACGCGCTGCTTCCGCGCGCCGAACACCTCCGCGTCGGAGAGCAGCGTCACGAGCGGCTCGCCACCCTCGTCCGCCGAGAGCGTCCATCCGCCAGCAATGGTGGTGTGTACGACGGTGACGGGCTGCTCCGGCGCGGCGTCCAGCGTCCGCTCCTCCGCCGCGCCCACGTCCGCCTCGGCGAGCAGTTCCCGCAGCCGCTGTGAGTGCTGCGTCGCGATTACGACCGCGCCGCGGTGCCCCGCCTGCACTGCTTCGGCGAGGGCGTCGATGCCGCCGTGGTAGGACGGCGCGGCATCGAACGGCAGGGTCAAGGCTGGCCCGCCGGTCTCAGCCTGGTGGTAGCGGCTCAGCTCCAACCGGCAGGGGAGGGACTCGAGCGCTCGTGACACGCTGTCCCAGTCAGCGAGCGGCGCGGGGAATCCCATCGGCAGAACGCCGCGCTCTTCTTTGGCGAGACGCAGTTTCTCCGCGCCGCCCTCCACGTGCCGCGCTGCCTCGTCGGCCTCGGCGGGCTCGTTCACGATCACGACGATGTCGTCCGGCAGGTGGTCGAGCAGCGTGTGTTGCAGCAGGAAGCCTGCGTAGAACGAGGCGTTGTCCAGCGACAGCCCGGAGAGCAGGTCTGCGAGTTCGTCCTGGATGCGGTCGCGTTCGGACGTGCCCGTGTTGGCGAAGTCCAGCGAGCGAACGAGTTCGTCGATTCGGACGTGGTCTGCAAGGGCCGGGAGCGCCTCGCCCGCTGGAAGCATCGTAACCGAATCCAGATGTTCGCCTGAGCGCTGCGAGTTCGCATCAAACGCTCGGATCGAGTCGATCTCGTCGCCCCAGAGATCGATCCGCACGGGGGAGTCGTGGCCGGGCCCGTAGACGTCCACGATGCCGCCGCGCCGCGCCGCCGTGCCGGGATGATCTACCAGCGGACTTGTGGTGTACCCCATCCGCGCCCATTGGGTGAGGACGGACTCCACGGCCAGGCGCTGCCCGCGCACTATCGCATGCGCCGTCTGCTGCAGCACCGCGGGCGGAAGTGTCTTCTGCAGGACCCCCGTGACCGAGGCGATGATCAGCGGCGGAGGCCCTTCGTTCTCGCGCAGGGCTCCGAGCGCGCGGATCCGCTCGTGCATCGTGCCGGCCTCGACGGAGAGCCGCTCGTACGGCAGCACCTCTGCCTCCGCGAAGTGCAGCAGGGGCGCGCCCTCGCCGCAGTACGCCTCGAGCTGGTCGAACAGTCGGCGCGCGTCGTCCGGGTGGGGGCAGAGCACGAGCAGCGGGCGCCGGAGGTCGCGCCACAGACCGGCGATCACCAGCGGCTTGGCCGCGTCCGGCGCGACGACGGCATGTGCGCCGCCCGCGGCCATCGATGCAACAGTGCGCCGGTAAGCCGACGCCCGCCCCAGCGGACCGAGCAGTCCTGTGAGACTCAAGAAGACTCCTCCGCGCGATAGACACAGACAAGCGCCCCACGCGTCATCGCGGGGGACGTTGTGATCGCCGGCTTGGCTCCGGCAAGGGTTCAGTGTAACAGGCTACGCTGTCTCGTTGACTGGGGTGGGGCGCGTGGCTAATGTTCCCTGAGGGTTATGTCGCTCTTACGCACCCTCCCTGCCGTCCGCCTTGCGGGCATCTCTTCGTGGCGCTCGTTCTCGCGTGCCCTGTTGGCGTGCGTATGTGCCTGGCTTCTCGCCTCCACGGCGTGCGTCGCGCCGGATCCAACGCCGGTCCCGCTGCCAACGGACACGCCGGAGCCCACGCCGACTCGTGCAGCTCCCACCCCGACTCCAACCCCCACGCCGACCGCGACCCCCACCGCGACTCCGATCCCGACTCCAACCCCCACGCCGAGGCCGACTCCCACCCGCACACCTGTGCCCACTGCGGCGCCTACCCCCGTACCACCAACCGCTACGCCAACGCGGACGCCTGTTCCAACAGCAACCCCCACCATCACCCCCACGCCCATCCCCAAGCCTTGGACCTCGTTCAGGTCCGGGAGGTGGCGGGTGAACGTCGATATCGTGCCCGGCATCTACGTGAGCCCGGAACTATCCGCACACTGCGAATGGCTCCGAGCGTCCAACATCCGTTCCCGTCCCGGGGAGATTCTCGGCTCCGGCTCCGCGAGCAGCGGTGTGCTGCGGGTCGCGATATTGCCCACCGACGTAGCCGTCGTCACGTCGCTCGGCTGCGGCACGTGGACGCTCGAATCGCCTGCAAGCGATCCGCCGCCCTGGGACTCGACATTCTCCTGGCGCAACCAGCCGACGATGCTGAGCAGCAGCACCGACCATACCTGCGCGCTCCGCCCGGACATGACCGTCGTCTGCTGGGGCAGCGATGTCTATGACCAGTCCTCCCCGGAGAAGCTTCGGAACGAGGAAGACGAGCCGCTCCCACCGGAGGAGCTGCTGTTCACGTCCATCAGCGCAGGTGGCTTCCATACGTGTGGCCTGCGTCCGGACCGTACCCTGCTCTGCTGGGGCGACGACAGCGAGGGACAGTCCACGCCGCTCGTCCGTGCTTACGGTGACCTCTTCGTGTCCGTCGACAGCGGCACGCTGCATAGCTGCGCCCTCCGCCGCGACGGTGTGCCCTTCTGCTGGGGCAGTGACGGCCCGGAGCTTGCGGGGGTGCCGACCCCCACGCCGGTGGGCCGGGAAACGAGCGACTGGGACGGCCTGCGGAGGTCGATGCCGCCGCCGAACCAACTGTTCGACCTGATCGACAGCGGCGGCCAGCACACGTGCGCGATCCGCGGGGACGGCACCGCGATATGCTGGGGCGACGCGCGCTACGGACAAACCTCGCCGCCGGAAGGCGCAACGTTCACGTCCATCAGCGCGGGGGGACTGCACACCTGTGCCATCGACACCAACGGCGCGGCTGTCTGCTGGGGCTCCGATGAGATGGGCCAGGCGTCGCCGCCGCAGGGCGTAAACTTCAGCGCCATCAGCAGCGGCGTCAGGCATACCTGCGCGCTCCGGTCGGACGGCGCGGCCGTCTGCTGGGGCAGCGACGCGCAGGGCCAGGCGTCGCCGCCGGACCCGGACGCGCGGTACGCGGCGATCAGCAGCGGGGGAGTGCACACCTGCGCTTTGAAGGTGGACGGCACAGCGGTCTGCTGGGGACTCGATGCCTACGGCCAGGCGTCGCCGCCGGAAGGCGAGCGCTTCGCGGTTGGGAGGACGGGAGTGGAGACCGCAGAGCCGGCCTCGTGACATCCGCCCGTTGCGCGTTCGGGCCTTCGCTGTCTAGCATGGTACGAGCGGTGGCATAGCGGTGAGCGATACGTCGGGGAGAGCCCCGGTCCAGAAAGGCCGGGGCTCTTTCGCGTTCTCGCACCTGACGCCGCCGGACACCACAGACAGGAGGCAGGAGATGCTTGGATTGTTGCGGGAAGTGATGGAGGGAATCGTGCCGTTGCGGCGTGCGAACGCTCCCCTGGCTGCGGCTATGCGCGCGCTTTTGCCGGACAGGGGCGTCGGCCAGGAGTGGCAGTCGTCCGCTTACGGCGAATACTACGCGCGGAGCGCGGACGTGTATGCGGCGGTCAAGCTCCGCGCGGAGGCGGCTTCGCGACCTCCGCTGCAGGTACGGGAGATCGACGCTTCAGGTGCGTGGCGATGGGTGGGGCCGGAGCATCCCACGCAGCGGCTGCTGGATACGGTCAACCGCTGGTGGAGCAGGAGCGACCTGCTCATCGCAACGGAGACGTACCTCTGTCTGTGGGGAGCAGCGTTCTGGTACCTGGGACGCTCCGCGAGCGCGTCGCACTCCGCGGTGCCGGACGAGATATGCGTGCTGCGCCCGGACCGCGTGCGGGTCGTGCGTGACCCGGAGCGGTACGTTGCGGGGTTCGTCTATGAGGAGCGTGGTCGGGAGACCGCTCTGCTGCCGGAGGAGGTGGTCTGGTTCCGCTACTTCAACCCACTGGAGGAGTTTGCAGGGTTCGCGCCCATGGCCGCCGCGCGGCTTACCGCGGACATGGGAATGGACGCACTGCGGTTCAACCGAGAGTTCTTCCGCAACGGAGCCCAGCCGCAGGACCTTGTCTTCCGGGCGAGCGGGCCGGTGACAGACGGGCAGATTGCGGAGTTCTACTCGAGGCTGGAGGCGCGTCATGCCGGACCAGGCCGGGCAAATCGCCCGCTTGTGGCCGGCGACGGCTGGGACGTGCAACGGCTCGGGCTGAGCCAGCGGGACATGGAGTGGCTCGCCGGGCTGCGCTGGAGCCTCGAAGGCGTCGCTCGCGTGTACGGCGTACCGTTGCCGTTGCTTGAGGACTTCAGCCACGCGACGCTCAACAACGTGCGGGAGGCGCGCCGCATGTTCTGGGAAAAGACGATGGTGCCGGAGCTCACGTTCCTTGCGAGCGCGATCTCGGAAGGACTGCTCCCGAGGCTGGGACCATCGGCGCGTGGTTTGTCCGTGGCGTTCGACCTCACGCAGGTCGAGGCGTTGTCGGAGACGGAGAGTGAGCGCACCAGGCGTCAGGTCGCCCTTGTGCAGGCGGGCATCCTTACGACCGAAGAGGCACGCCGGGAAAGAGGGCTTTCCTAGCCTCGTCTGAGTTTGCGGGTCCACGGGCCGGGCGGGCCGTCCAGCGGTGTGCAGACGCGGCACGGACGGTATCCCGCCTCGGCGGCCTCGCGCTCGTCGGCGAAGGTGACCCGGTGCTCCGGCTTCGTGCGCCGCCCCGGCGGGCAGTTGGGCCGGCAGAAGATGCGCGTGGTCGTGCACCCGTTCAACAAGGAAGCTACTCCAGGACGCGCCGAGCGCTGACGACGCGAAGCAGTACGACCGCAATTGCGAGCACGGCCAGCGTAAGCAGTGTTTCGACGCCGTATCCCGCCACTGCTCCTATCATGATGAGCAGCAGCCGCACGTCCCGCGACGCCAGCGACGTAATGCCGTTGTCGAACATCGTCCGGCGGGACTCGTCGACCCGTGCGCGCGTGTAGGTGACGGCGAACGAACCTGCGAGCGCGGCGAACCCCGCGATCCACGGCAACATGGTCTCCGCGCCGCTCGCCGCCCAGACCGTCAGCCCCAGCATGACGAGTGAGTCCGAGAAGCGGTCGACGACCGCATCGAAGAACGAACCGAACTTCGAACTCTTGTCTGCGAATCGCGCAAGGTCGCCGTCCACGCCGTCGATGATGGAGCCTGCCTGCGCCAGCAGTCCCCCTGCGATGGGATTGCCCGTCGCGAACGCGACCAGTGAAGCGACCGCGATGCCCAGGCTGAAGACGGTTACCTGGTTCGGTGTGACCGGCGTGTGCGCGAGCAGCTTGGCTATGGGCCGGGAGATGCGGCGGTTCAGGTGGCGCGAGACCAGCCCGTCATACGGGGAGGTCTGCGGCAGAGTTGAGGTGGTCATAAGCGCTCTTGAAGTCTGCGAGGGTGTCGATGTCGGTCCAGAAGAGGCCCTCTATGTCTCGCGTCGTAACCCCGCACGGCTTGTTCGCCAGATGCTGCATCACACGGCTCAACTCCAACCCCGCGCCCTCCTGGGAGTAGAGATGGTCAAGGGTGGCGAAGATGGACGGTTGGAACACGAACACGCCGATGTCCACCGCATTCCACCGCCGCAGTCCCTTGCCGATGCGCCGGAGGAAGCCGTCGCCGTCCACGAGTACCTTCGTAGCGTCGCTGAGTTGGCTGTCCATGGACGCGGCCGAGTCAACGCCCAGCAGCGCGGGGTGCTCGGATTCTGTCGTCAGCCGGATGGCCACGCCCGGTTCGATGATGTGGTCGCTCATGGCCAGCATGAAGGGTCCGCCGCCGGCGAAGTCCCGCGCGGCGCGCACGGAGACCGCGTTGCCGCCCTCGAACTCCGGGTTGTGGATGAACTCCAGCCGCACGCCGTCCGGCGCCCAGCCTGTGAGCCCCTCGACGATCTGCTCCGCCCGATAGCCCACCACGATGCCGACCTCACGTATGCCCGCCTCCGCCATCGCCGCGAGCGGGTATGAGATGAGTGGACGGTCTCTGAGCCGGATCAGCGGTTTCGGCGTCCGGTACGTGAATGGCCGGAGTCTGCCGCCGTCGCCGGCAGCGAGGATAACTCCCTGCATAGGCATGCTCCTTCAGCGTTGTGCTACAGAAGCCTGTCCGCCGGGGGATAACGGAAGGCGGCGCCCTCAGCTCGGCAGGGCGCCAGAGAGAAAGGCCAGCGGCTGGTTATGCCTTGGCCGGCTCCTGGGACTCCTCCACGATCTTCGGAGTCAGGTGCGCAGGGACCTCGCCGTAATGGTCGAACTGCATGGAAAGGGTCCCGCGTCCCTGCGTGAGCGCCCGCAGATGGGTTGAGTACTGCTGCGCCTCAGATTGCGGCACCTCGGCTTCGATGTGAGCGACGCCGCTCACCGGGGTCATGCCCGATATGTGCGCGCGTCGTGTATTCAGGTCACTCACTACCGCGCCTGCGAACTGCTCTGGCGCTTCTATGGCCATGCGCATCACGGGCTCCAGTAGAGTGGGCGAGGCTTCCACCACGCCCTTCTTCATCGCCATGCTGCCGGCGATCTCGAAACTCTGACCGGACGAGTCCACTGAGTGCGAACTCCCGTCCGTTAGAACCACTTTCACGTCCACGATCGGGAAGCCCGCAAGCGCGCCCTCCTCCATCGTCTTCTGGATGCCCTTCTCAACGGCGGGGACGTACTCGCGTGGCACGTTCCCCCCAACGACCTCTGAAGCGAACTCGAATCCTTCACCCCTCCCGCGAGGCTCCAGCCGCAGCAGCACGTGCCCGTACTGGCCGTGGCCGCCGGTCTGCTTCTTGTGCTTGTATTCGACATTCGTGACGCGAGAGATGGTCTCGCGGTATGCCACGCGCGGCGGTGCGAGCTCCAGCTCTACGCCGAACTTGCGCTTCGCACGCTCCGCCATGACCTCCATGTGCGTGTTGCCCTGGCCTGCTATGACGAGTTCGCCTGTAGCCTGGTCGCGGTTCAGAACGAGTGATGGATCTTCTTCGGTAAGACGCGCCAGCGAGGAGGAGAGCTTCTCAAAGTCCGCCTTGCTCTTGGGGTGCACGGCTATGCGGAAGACGGGCTCCGGAAACGCCATGCGTGGGAGGGAGACCGCATCGGCTTTCGTCGTGAGGGTGTCGCCGGTAACTGCATGCGCAAGCTTGGAAACGCTGCCGATGTCTCCCGCCGCCAGGCTCGGGACGCTCTCTTGCCTCTTGCCTACGGGTACGAACACCTGGCCTATGCGCTCAGTCTCTCCCGAACCGCTGTCGAACACCTCGCCGTTCGCGGAGAACGTGCCGCTCATCACACGGAAGAAGGAGAGCTTCCCCACGAAGGGGTCGGCGGTCGTCTTGAAGATGAACGCGGCAAGCGGCCCGCCCGCGTCTGCGGTCAGCTCCAGGTCCGCTCCGTTCTTCGTGGCGTCTACGGCCGGAACCTCGGCGGGGGAGGGGATGTAGTCCACGATGGCGTCCATCAACTCCTTGATCCCCACTTCGGTGATGGAGGAGCCTGCAAGCACGGGGACGGTCTGTCCCGTCCTTACGCCGATGACCAGGCCCTGCGCTATCTCGTCGTCGCTGAGCTCGCCCTCGTCCAGGAACTTCATCGTGAGGTCGTCGTCGGTCTCGGCGACGGCCTCGGCGAGCTGGTCCTTCGCTGCGACCATGTCGTCTTCCATACCAGGGGGTGCGCTGCCCCCGACGCAGCTTGCCACGCCACTGAACGCAGCCTCCGCGCCGATGGGCAGGTTGATGGGCGCGCACCGCGTACCGAAGTGCGAGCGGACCTGCGCCATCGTGGACTCGTAGTCGGCGTGCTCTCGGTCCATCTTGTTGACGAACACGATGGCCGGGATACCGAGCTCACGCACCCGGTGCCATGCGAGCTCCGCGCCCACCTCTACTCCGCCGGGCGCGGAGAGCACGATCACCGCGGCGTCCGCGGCGCGCAGCGCTGAAACGGTCTCTCCCATGAAGTCCGCGTATCCGGGTGTGTCGATCACGTTGATCTTCACACCCTTCCAGACGCACGGGAGGATCGAGATCTGCAGGCTGGTCTGCCTTCGCTGCTCTTCGGGCTCGAAGTCGGAAGCGGTGTTGCCGTCTTCGACGCGCCCCGGGCGGTTGATGGCCTGGGTCGAGTGGAGCATCGCCTCCGCGAGCGACGTCTTGCCTGCGCCTGAGTGCGCCAGGAGCGCTACGTTGCGGATCTTCTGGGTCGTGAACTGTTCCACGATAGGCGCCTCCCCTTGAACGCCGGAGTGGGTCTGCACGGCATAATAGTTATCCGGCCACGAACGTGCAACGCGCGATTGGCAGCGTGCGCAGGGGCCGGAACGACGAGGCGGAGACTAGCGGATGCGCGCGCTGAAAGGCAACTATACGCTCGGGCTGTGGGCGCTTGCCGCGATGCTCCTGGTGGCTGCGGGAGTCGGGCGTGGCGATGCCATCATTGAACTGCATCGCACTTCAGGTCCTTATGAGCAAGACCTGGTACGTTGGGAGATAACCCACTTTCCGGACAAGTGGTTCCGGCTGGCCGTGGGCGTCTTCAGCCGCACTGACGACGAGGAACGGCTTGAGCGCGTGGAGGAGTTCTTCCGCGTCAGCCACGAGATGAGCGCCAAGCGCCGGGAGATTGAGCGCGCTCTTGCAGACGGCGCGTCCGACGCGGAGGTCGAGGTGCTGGAGGTGGAGCGTACGCGACTGGAGCGCCGCCGCACCGCACTTTCGCCCCTGGTGGAGGAGACGCTCGAGGGTGCGATATCTCGGAGCGCCGACGATCTGGGCGTCATTTCGCGGTTCGGGCCCGTACGCTGGCCCCCGGTGGACTTTGCATTCCAGGAGGGCGGGCACGTCTTGGTGCGCTCGCCTCGCGACGCCATCGTCCGCTTGGACGACCGGCTGCTGACCTCCGACATCAGCCTGCCTGAGCAGGATGAGTTGGAGCGAAAGGTGGAGGCTCTGGATGACAACGTCTCCGCGATCGTTGCGCGCATCGGCGGGGTAGCGACGTATCCCGCGCAGGTGACGCCGGACACGTCGCTCCGCGGCGCGCTGTTCGTTGCCAGCCACGAGTGGGTGCACCACTGGCTCATCTTCCATCCATTGGGCCGTGCGTGGTTCGCCGGTGGCGAGCTGACGAGCGTGAACGAGACCGTCGCCAACATCGCCGCGGAGGAGTTGAGCGACCTCGCGTTCGAGCTGCTGACCGGCGAGGTGGTGACCCGCGAACCTTGGCAACCCCCCAGGGTTGGTGAGCCCAGGCCAACACCGGAGCCGGGCGTGTTCGACTTCCGGTACGAGATGCGGGAGACGCGTGCCCGGCTGGAAGAGTTGCTGGAAGCGGGGAAGGTCGACGAGGCGGAGGCATACCTGGAAGAGCGGCGGTTGCGGTTCGTAGAACAGGGCCACAACATCCGCAAGCTGAACACCGCCTGGTTCGCGTTCCACGGCACCTACGCGGACAGCCCGGCGTCGATCAGCCCGATTGAGCCGCAGTTGCGGACTATCCGCGTGGACTCAGCGGACCTCGCAGAGTTCCTGGACCGCGTCGCCGTCATCGACGAGGCTGGAGAACTGGAACGCCTGGCCCGGGAGGCGGGCTGGCGTCCGTAGTGGGACCGTGCGCTGCTAGAATCCGGCCATCTCCTGTCGGTGCGAACTGCATTGCTTCCCATAAGCCTCTCGCTCTCCAACTTCCTCTCCTACCGCGATGCCGCCCCCACGCTTCATCTTGAGGGCATCCGCGTCGCGTGCCTGTGCGGGCCGAATGGGAACGGAAAGTCCGCCCTCCTGGACGCGGTTACATGGGCGCTTTGGGGGAAGGCCCGAGGCCAGCGGCACGAGCAGCTCCTTCACCACGGCCAGACCGAGATGCGGGTTGAGCTGGTATTCGACGTCGGCAGCGAACGCTACCGCGTCTCCCGGCGCTACTCCCAGGCCAGGCGTAACCCGCAGAGTTCACTGGAGCTCGCGGTACAGACCGCGGGGGGAGAGTTTCGCGCCATCACGGGGGACACCATCAGGGCGACGGAATCGGAGATCGAGCGGATCATCAACATGGACTATGGGACGTTCGTGAACAGCGCCTTCCTCGTGCAGGGACGCGCCGACGAGTTCACGATGGCCACGCCTAGCGTACGGAAGGACGTCCTCGCGAAGGTGCTTGGACTTGGGCGGTACGACGAGCTCGCGGAGCGTGCCCGCCTCCGCGGACGCGACGCGCGTGCCAGGCTCGATGCGAACGCCATCAACGTCGACCGCCTGCGCGAGCGCGCCGCGAGAGCCGGCGACACGCGCGGGGCGCTGGCCGAAGCTGAGCGCGACCTTGCCGAAGCCGTCACTTCCGTGAACGGCCTCGCGGAGCGGCTGCAACTGCTCCGCGACAGGGTTGCTCACCTCGAGAGGCGACAGATCGAACGGGACGAACAGGACGCGCAGGCCCGTCGCGCGCGCCAGCGGCAGACCGATGAAGAGACTGAGGCTGCGACTCTGAACCAGCGCCTCGTCGGGTGGCAGCGCACTATCGAGCGCGCCAGTGAGATCGATCAGGGGGTCGCGGCCTTGGAAGCGGCGCGCGAGCACGCGAAGTCGCTCGCGGGTGCGGCACAGCAGGCGTACGCGCTCCAGACGGAGCTTGCGCCGCTGGAGAGCGCCATCGTGCACGCCCGCGCCCGGCTGGAAAGCGACATACAGGCGCAACGCCAGCATATCGACACGCAACTCATGCCACGAGCGGAGTCGCTGCCGTCGCTCCAGCGTGCGCAGGACGAGTTGACCGAACGTCAGGCGGCGACGGAGAGCCGTCGGAACGACGCGGCACAGGCTGAGGAGTCGCGGCGGCAACTCGAACTCGAAGCGCAGACGCTCCGGCTCGACAACGAGCAGGTGGAGCAGAATGGCAGGGAACTAAGGAGCAAACTCAACGTGCTTGGCCACGAGCACGCGGACGGCACGACTTGCCCGCTCTGTAGCACTCAGCTGGGACCGGACGGCGTGGAGCGGATTCGCACGGCCTATGAGAGCGAGATAGAGGGGCTGCTCCAGCGTCACAAGGTGCAGAAGCAGCGCGTGGAGGAGTTGGAACGACAGGCGGGCGAGGCCGCGGCAGGCGTGGATCGCGCCCAACGCGAACTCGCCGCCGAGCAGCAGCACATCGCGGAGGAGCAGAGCCGTCTGGCGGTGCGGGTGGAGGAGGCCGAGCGGGCAGGTGTGCAGTTGAAGCAGGCCGTACCCCTGCTTCGCGAGAACGAGACTGCGCTGGCGAACGGCGCATACGCCCATGAAGCGCAGGCGGCGGCGAGAGGCCTGCAGGAGCGGCTTGTCGGGCTCTCGTTCGACCCCGCGGCGCTCAACGCGGCGGAGATGCAGGTGCAGGGACTCGCCCACTGGGAGGAGGAGCGGCTGGCGCTTGTCGCGGCGCGCGATCGTATGGACGACGATGCGGCCGCGCTCGAACGTGCCCGCGTACGAGCGTCGGAGGCGGCCAGCGACGCTGCCCGCGCCGAGCAGGCGAGCGCTGCGATAGCGGATGAACTGGCGGAACTGCCCTCGTGGACAGCGCAGCGCAGCCAGGTCCAGGAGCAACTGCGGACCGCGTCCGCGGCGCGCGACGGCCTGCAGGCCCTCAAGGGCTCGCTGGAGAATGAGATGCACCAGATAGAGCAGGCCGCCGCCGATCTTGCGGAGGCTGAGGCTCAGCGCGACACGTTGACCGGTGAGGCGAGCGCGTACGCGGAGCTGGCGCTCGCGTTCGGCAAGGGCGGCGTCCAGGCGCTCCTGATGGAGGCCGCCATCCCGCGCCTGGAAGACGAGGCCAACGATCTGCTGCGCCGCATGACAGACGGCAGGATGACGCTGAAGCTGGAGACGCAGAAGGAACGCAGGAGCGGCGGCGATGCAGTCGAGACGCTCGAGATCGTCATCGCGGACGAGCTCGGCTCCCGTGCCTACGAAATGTTCAGCGGTGGCGAGCGCTTCCGCATCGACTTCGCGGTGCGCATCGCGCTCAGCAAGGTGCTCGCCTGGCGCTCGGGCGCGCCGCTGCCGACGCTCTTCATCGACGAGGGGTTCGGCACGCAGGACGCCGAGGGACGCGACCGCATCCTCGAGGTCATCCAGGCGATCGAGGACCGGTTCGAGCGCATCCTCGTCATCACCCACATGGACGACATCAAGGAAGCGTTCCCGGTGCGCATCGAGGTCTCGCGCGGGGCCGACGGCTCGACGTTCTCGCTCTCGTGACGCGGCGAAACCGCGCCTTCTCGTGTAGCATCGCGCCCGCCGGGCACAGACACGGCGCACACGTTCACTTGCAAGGAGGACTGTTCAATGACGCTGCACCAGGCGGAGGAGAGCAAGGCGCGCGGTCGCGCGGTACGGAAGGCCATCAGCGGCTCGGAAGGCTCGCGGAGCACCGGCAATGCCGCGGGGCTGGACATGGTCCCGGGGTTGGAAGACTTCGTCATCGGGTACAACTTTGGAGAGATATGGTCGCGGGAACGCATCGACCTCAGGACCCGCTGCATGATCGTGCTCGGCATGATGACGGCGCTGGGGCGCACTCCGCAGGTCGGGGCCTATACGCGCTACGCGCTGCACCTCGGCATCGCGCCGGAGGAGATTGCTGAGGTCTTCCTGCAGGCGATCCCTTATGCAGGCCTGCCCGCCGCGTTCAACGCCATGCAGGCCGCGAGCGACGTCTTCAAGGAGCAGGGCGTAGCCGTCAAGATGGAGGCGTAGCCCGGGTATGACCACCGCCGACTCCCGCTGGAACGAGAACGCGATGGTGGAGCGGATGTCGTCCAGCCGTGGACGCCGCTACCCGCCCGAGTTCTGGGCGTTCTTCGACTCCGCCGTACTCCCCCGCATCGGCGACGCGCCTGCCATCGCCGACCTCGGCTGCGGACCGGGGCTGCTCCTGCAGGACCTGGCGCTTCGCCTTCCCGGCGCAACGCTGCTCGGCGTCGACGTGTCCGACGCCATGCTCGCGAACGCGCAGGCGCTCGAATTCTCCGGCGGTGCTCCATCTTTCGAGCAGCACGACCTGAACGATGCGCCGTACCCTGTCGAGAACGCGTCGCTCGACCTCTGCGTCACGGCGAGCGTGACCTGCTTCCTGGACAACCCCCTCGTGTTGTTCGCTGAGGTGCGTCGGACGCTCAGACCCGGCGGTGTGTACCTCCTGTACGACTGGCGGCGACAGACCCTCGCCGACTACATCGAGAACCGCGGCGGGCTCGACGCCGACCCGGCGCTCATGGGCGTCCAGCCGTACCACAACCGGTTCACGGTGGACGAGTGGCGCTGGCTGCTGGCCGAAAGCGGGTTCGAGCTCGTCGGCGAGGCACACCCTCGCATCAGCCACGTGGCTCTCGCGAGCGTGCCGCGATGACGCAGCGCGACGATCGTGCCCTGCGCCGCCAGATCGAGCGCTACTCGGTGCGCTTCAACGAGGCCTTCTGGCGGTTCTGGGACGAACAGGTAGCACCCGTCCTTCCGCCCGCACCCGTGATCGTGGACGTGGGGCCGGGGCCCGGCCTCTTCCTTCGCGACCTCTCCGCGCGTCTGCCGGAAGCGACGCTCCACGGCGTCGACGCCAACGAGGCGATGGTCGAGAACGCCCGCGCCTTGGACTATGGGGGGCCGGCGCCCTCGATCGTGCTGGCGAACGTCGAGACTTCTCAGCTGCCCTATGACGACGCGTCCGTCGACCTGCTGACGATAGCGGCGGTGCTCCACACGTTCGACGACCCGTTCATGTTCCTGAGGGAGCAGGCTTCGCGCGTGCTGAAGCCGGGCGGGCACATCCTGCTGTTCGATTGGTTCCGCGAGCCGATGCGGGACTACATCGCACGCCGCCTGGTCGAGCCGGGCGATCCTGAGGAGCTGCGGTACGAGCGGGCGCTCGAGCAGTTCCGCATCCACAACAAGTACACGCTGGACGACTGGCGCTGGGTGCTCGCGGAGTCGGGGATGCACATCGAGGCTGAGACCGGCGAGCCGCATCCGTCCGCCCGCGTCTGGCTGCTGCGCCCGGAGTAGGCGGCCCTACCACACGCAATCCCTAGCGTTTGTTGGGTCCCTCACCCACCATGGCCAATATCCGTTTCTCGAGGTCTCCGCGGAGCTCTTGAGGTGTTTCCCAAGCAATGTGATAGTACTGCCGCGTGTCGAAGTGCAGCTTTTCAATCTGGTCTTTCCTGCATGAGTAGATGACAGGGATTCCTAGGCCATGTGCGAACCCAGCTTCATAGTAGACACTGCCACGGATACCGTTCTCTCCATGAGTAAAATCGGCAACCACGAGGCGCGAGCGGCGAATCTCCGCAATTATCGTATCGTCTATCTTTCCAGTATCAGGGGATTGTACAATCTCCTTATCGACACGGTACGGGCTGTACCCAGCACTCTCGATTGCAGATTTAATACCCGATTCGTAGATGTCTTTCATGTCGTCGTCAATCCACATTGCTACGAAGGCTTGCGATGAATCAACGCGCGTGCTGATGGCTTCAATTCTTCCGTAACCGTCCACCGTAATTTCACACAGGAAATGCCCACCCATAGAATGTCGACAACGTATTAGCCCGTTGTCCTCCAGATAACCCAGGAAAGCTCGAACCTCATGAGACTGAACAGACTCAGATGCAATCAGGAGATTGTAATCGGCACAGTTCATGTTCCCAGTTTGGCCGATGGCAATCGAATCAGCCAAGTGATGTAGTAACCTGACGGCACGTTCATAAACAGGAAGAGATGCACTCGAAGAGGCGACATAGAGTGTGTCTCTTGTCACTTGAGGCACCGGAATCCCCTGACGTCGCTGATCAACAAGCATGGTGGTAAGCCGTGCCTTAGCTTCATCCGCAAGTGATGAAACGCGGTCGATAGCGTCCATGTCGATTAGATATGCACCTCCCGCACGAGGAGAATCAAAGGCATACATTCCTCTACTAAACTGTCTTTCTGCCGGGGTTTCCCAGATAGCACAATTGTGCGATGATGTGGACATGGTGCTTGCTCCTGTAGGACACGATAAAGGTTCAAAAGATTCTATCGTTAAAGCTGGACTGTTGTTTGCACATGTGACGCTACCTTCCGAACCGGGCGCGGATGACGAGCAGGATGGCGAACCCTTCCGCGCCGAGGGCCAGCGAGTACCAGAGCTGGTCCGCCCCGACCGTAAGGACGAACCCGACGATGCCGGGGGTATGGGCGAAGAGCAGGAGCGTCTGCGCGAGGCGCGCGGGGGGCCGCTCCGTCGCCATCGCGTTCGCAGTTACGAGGAGCGAGGCGATGGGCACGGTGATCCCGGTGACGACCGCCACGATGATGGCGAGCCGTGCTCCGAAGAATGGCTCGCTGTCAACGATCGCGAAGTAGATGACGGCGACGACGACGTAGACGAACGGTGCGGGGAGCATCCCCCGCACGAGAGCCTGGAACCGCTGGCGTTCGATGGGGTCCATGGTTGGCTCGTGCCTCCTCCCGCATGCTCTCCGGAGGGTAGTCCTTCCCACCCACCCGCCCGGATGTTGGTGGGGGACACCCCCACGCCCCCGGCAGCGGGGCGTCGCCCCTCTGCACTCCCTACATCACGCCCCGTCCCAGGTTGCGAGGTTGCGCGCCAAGGCTCAGGCCTCGCAGGAACGACGGGGCACCCCGGCCCCCCCCGCCACTGGATTCCAGCCTTCGGTGGGATGACAGGGCTGGCTAGTCTTTGACGACGACGCTGACGAGGTAGCGGCCGGGGACGAAGACGACCTTGTCCACGCTCTTGCCGTCCGTCCAGGCCATCACCTTCTGGGAGGTGAGGGCGGCCTCCTTGGCGTCGCCCTCGCTGATCGAGGCGGGGACAGCGATGCGGTCGCGCACCTTGCCGTTCACCTGCACCACGAGCGTTGCCTCTTCGATGGCGGCAAGCGCCTCGTCCCACTCCGGCAGCGGCTGGTTATGGACGCTGTACGCATGCCCCGTGCGCTCCCAGAGCTCCTCAGCCAGGTGCGGGCCCATCGGAGCAAGCAGCAGGAGCAGTGACTCGACCGCCTCGTTCCATGCGCCCCGCGAGACGGCGCCGACATCGTAGGCGGGCGACATCTCGTTGGTCAGCTCCATCATCGTGGCGAGGGCGGTGTTGTACTTGAAGCGCTCCAATCCCTCGACAACCGACCGGATGGTCTGATGCGTCTTGCGCACGATGGCGCGGTCGGAGGCGGCCTCGCCCTCGGGCAGTGCGTCGGGGTCCCGGAGGCAGAGGTCCCAGAGGCGGTTCACCCAGCGCGCGACGCCGTTGATGCCGGAGTCGCTCCAGTCGCCGCCGCCCTCCCAGGGGCCCATGAACATCAGGTAGAGGCGCACGACATCCGCCCCCAGCTCTTGGACGTACTCGTCCGGCGCGATGACGTTGCCGCGACTCTTGCTCATCTTCATGTGGTCCGAGAGCACGGTGCCCTGGTTGAAGAGGCGGAGGAACGGCTCGCCGAAGTCGATGAGGCCGAGGTCGCGGACGACCTTGGTGAAGAAGCGGGCGTAGAGCAGGTGCATCACCGCGTGCTCGGCGCCGCCGGTGTACTGGTCGACCGGGTTCCACGAGCTCACGCGAGCGGGGTCGAACGGGCCCTCCGTGAACTCCGGGCTGACGTAGCGCAGGAAGTACCACGACGAGTCCACGAACGTGTCCATCGTGTCGGTCTCGCGGGTAGCGGGGCCGTCGCAGTCCGGGCATGTCGTGTGCAGGAAGCCGTCGTGGTAGCGGAGCGGCGACTCGCCGGTCGGCTTGAACTGGGCGTCGTCGGGCAACACGACGGGCAGTTGGCCGTACGGCACGGGCCGGATACCGCAGTCGTCGCAGTAGACAACGGGTATGGGCGTGCCCCAGTAGCGCTGGCGGCTGATGAGCCAGTCGCGCATCCGGTAGCCGACGGTGCGTTTGCCCCAGCTCTGCTGCTCGACATGGTCGGCGATGGCCTCGTAGCCCTCGGCGTTCGGCATGCCGTCGAACTGGCCGGAGTTGACCTGTGTGCCGCGCTTCTCGAGCCACGCCTCCCGCAGCGGACCGCCGTTCCATCCCGGCGGCGCGACGACGACGCGGATCTCCAGCCCGTACTTGAGCGCGAAGTCGAAGTCGCGGGCGTCGTGGGCGGGGACGCCCATCACTGCGCCGGTGCCGTAGGTCAACAGCACATAGTCGCCCACCCAGATGGGCACGCGGTCGCCGTTGAGCGGGTTGACGGCGTAGGAGCCGGTGAAGACGCCGGTCTTCTCGCGCTCGACGGAGAGGCGGTCGATCTCGGTGGCCTCTCGAGCGCGGCCGACGTACGCCTGCACGGCATCGCGTTGCTCGGGCGTCGTGAGCCGTTCGACGAGCGGGTGCTCCGGGGCGAGGACGACGAACGTGACGCCGAAGATGGTGTCGATGCGGGTCGTGAAGGTCGTGATCTCGCGCTCATCCAGGCCGTACTCGGAGATGTCGAACGAGATGTCGACGCCCTCGCTGCGGCCTATCCAGTTGGTCTGCATCGTCTTGATGCGTTCAGGCCAGTCCACGACGCTGGAGAAGTCCAGCAACTCGTCGGCGTAGTCGGTGATGCGGAAGAACCACTGGTCCATCTCGCGGCGGATGACGACGTCGCCGGTGCGCTCGCACTTGCCGTCGACCACCTGCTCGTTGGCGAGCACGGTCTGGCAGGTGGGGCACCAGTTGACGGGAGCGGATGCGCGGTAGGCGAGGCCGCTCTCGTACATCTTGAGGAAGAACCACTGGTTCCAGGCGTAGTACTCCGGCTGAGAGGTGACGATCTCGCGGTCCCAGTCGTAGACCGCGCCCATGGAGCGGAGCTGGGAACGCATACGCTCGATGTTCTCCATCGTCCACTTCGCGGGGTGGATACCCCGGTTGATGGCGGCGTTCTCTGCCGGGAGGCCGAAGGAGTCGAACCCCATGGGGTGGAGGACGTTGTATCCGCGCATGCGCATGAAGCGGGCGTGGGCGTCGGACGGGGCCATGGCGTACCAGTGGCCTATGTGGAGGTCGCCGGAAGGGTAGGGGTACATCGTGAGGGCGTACCACCTGGGGCGGGGGTCGTCGTCGTTCACGTGGTAGAGGTTGTCGTCGGCCCACCGCTGCTGCCACTTGCGGTCGATCTCGCGCGGGTCGTAGCGAAGAGGGGCCATACGTTGGCGGGTCGTCATGCGTCGCTCCGATAGCAGGAACTGGGAGTATCAGTGTAACTGATACCGCGCGCAGGCGTGGGGGACGGGCAACCCTCACCCCCAGCCCCTGTCCCAGAGGGCGAGGGGAGCAGGTCGGGGCCAGGAGCAAGATTCCAATACCCCGTGAATTCTGAGATCTTGTTCGGCGATCCAGGAGTGAAGGCCATGTCCTATCTGGAATCTTGAAATCTTGTTCCAAGGCAATTTCCATGACCGTGGCCTGCTTCCCGCGATTTCGAAGGAGCAAGGCATCAAGATTTCATCGAATTCCTTTTTCGCCGCGCTCCCCGGTGTTCATTCCGTTGCATTCTGTTCCATCGCACTCGCTACTGGTCGAGGGACGATCATGCAACCAGCGTACGGGGTGCGGGGTCGACCGCGAAAGGGGCGGGTGTCAGCAATCCGACAATCAACAGCGATGGACAGCAAAGGCAGGACAGGGGGTCCGTCACCCCGGCGGAGGCTGGAGCGAAGGGTGGTTTGCGCCCCCTCCCTACACGACTGCATCGACTGCCCGCACACGAAGGCGGACATCCGGTGTTGGCCCCCTCTGCACGTCGAACAAGATGTGGTAGATGCCGCAGAGATACACGTATATCAGCGGCTCTTCCCTGAGTCGCAATATGCGCTGACCGTCGGGTTCCGGGTTCGCCAGTATTTCGTCAAGGCAAGGGAGGATCTCTTCTCTGCCGTCGCCTCCAGCCCGGTCGATGTGCGCCTGGGCTGTTGGCAAGACCACGAGACTATTGGGCATAGGAGGCTTTGAGTTCCTCCAGCGAGATTCCCGGGTCATCCGAAAGCAACGACTCGTCTACCTGCGCCATGAGGTCGGCGTTCGATAGTACGCGCTTCTGGATGGCTTCGATGTCAGGGTTGGCTTCCAGGACCAGCACGTCGCCCTGGGCGGCGTTCTTCATGGGCAACGTAGCCTTGGCTACCTTCACCATGGACTCCCGGTTCAGTTTCCCGAACCGTTTGGTGATCGACTGTACGAACATCCACTCATCGGACGACAATGGCAGTTGTGCGGGATCGCAAGCCTGCGATGTCCGGTAGTAGTAGGCCGGATTCCCGTACGGGGTCGAGCCTTGCGAAGAGCGGAGCAGTCCGGAATCGCTCAGGCCGTCAAGCGTTGCGACGATCTGATTGCCGACGGCATTCGGACCGAAGTTGTCCCAGTGATATCGATAGCCGGTGAGAGGCCTCCCGGTATGCTCGGCCCAGAGGTTGTCTACCAGATAGACCAGCTTCACCAACTTCGTCCTGCCGGTAGCACCTGGGAGCTGGGAGAGCAGACCCAGGATGACTGCCTCCTCCTTGCTCATGGCCATCATGCACCTCTCTTGTTGGCCTCCAGCCGCCCCGCTCGTGTCTGCGCACCGCTGCGTTCCTTACCAGCCCTGGCAATAGGAGAATGGGGCTCAACCAAAGGCTATGTCCCATAGGAGGCGTGGTCAATATGAGGAGGGACTGGTAGCGATCGACGTTGGCGCTGCGCGCCGTCACCGACCAGCGTACGGGCCGGGGCGCGACCGCGAAAGGAGCGGGTGTCGTCGGCACCGCCTGCTACACTCTCCTGAGCTTGTCCCGGAGACGCACCCGTTGCGCACCCTCGCGCTCTTCATCCTGACGGCATCTGCCATCGGCGTCGTCGGCTGCGACTCCGCCCCGCCAACCATCAGCGTGGTGCAGGTTACGGAGCGCACCACTCCTTCACCGACGCCCACGGCGACACTCATCCCCGTACCACCAGCAACGCCCACCGCTACTCCTACTCCGACGCCCACGCCAACTCCCACACCCACCGCTACGCCCACTCCTACAGGGACTCCCACGCCCACCCCCACGGGGACTCCCACGCCCACCCCGACACCCACTCCCACGGGGACGCCCACAGTCACACCGACGCCGACCATCACGCCCGGGGAACTCGCCGCCGCCCGACTGTCAGAGGTGCTTCCGTGGTTCGACAACCCGGCGGGCGACTACGACGTGGCGGGATCGGAGTTGCTCACAAACATCTGGATACGAGATGCCGGCGCCGGCGATACCGTTGCCAGGCTCCCCTGGCTTGCGGACGGTGTGGATATCACGGAGTCCCTTGCCTTGCGGGTATTCGAGAGGATCGCCGGTCACGGCGTCGATCTCACGGCACTGGTTACGGCTCTTCCCTGGCTGAACGACGAAGTGACAATCGACGAGCAGGAGGCACTCGAAGCTCTGGAACGGATCACCGGGACCGACCCTGCAACGGCGCGATCGACAGGGGGCATGGCATGGTTCCTGGACAACATCACCAGCCCGGAGAGGCAGGCGCTCAAGGCACTGCGGGTCATCGCTTCAGTACACCCGGCGCTGGCGGAGCGGATCCTGGATACTCCCCGGTTCGCTGACGACATCACTCTCGTCGAGAGTGATGCGCTTCATGCCCTGGGAGAGACCGCCAGGCTGGACCCCGGGCTGGCGCTGCACTGGGGCGAGGAAGCGCTCCGCAGCACCGGCGACCAGGGGCTCCACGTTCTCCTCAGCATCTTCGACTTCGCGGAGCTGGGACCGGCTGCACTCGACCACCTGACGAGGCAACCCTGGTTCGCTGACGGCCTGAACGACGAAGAGACGGCGTTTCTGACTGTGCTTGGCCGTACTGCCAGAAACCACACCCAGCAGTACGAAGACCTGCTCGACAGCCGCTTCACGCAGGCCAGCACCGTTTCGCTGCCCCTGGCCGGAGACGTGAACATCTGGGTATTCCAGGCTGAGCCGTTTCCACCGGGCGACGACGTGTTGACCAACATCGAAGACACGCTGCGTGTCTCCGAACCGTTGATGTCGGTCCCCTTCCCAACAACCGATGTGATCCTGTTGCTCGGAGAGATTGGCGGCGCCCACCTTGGCTCGTTCATGACGTTGACCCGGTTCGAAGATGGCTCAGTGATCAGCGTGCCGCATGAGACAGCCCACTACTATTTCGGCCATTTCATGACAGGACCGACCTGGTTTCTCGAAGGTGGGGCCGAGTTCGTCGACTCTGTCGTATGGCACCGGAAAGGAGTCGTGACACTGGATGAACGCAGGTCCCAACTGCTAACTGCGTTCTCCGGGTGCTTCGATCGCCTGGGTGTAGCGAACCTGTGGGAGCTCGAACACTTCGACGGCAACAGGCGAGGGTGCGACTACCGGATGGGCGAGTACTTCCTGTTGAAGATACTCGAAGCGGTCGGCGAGGAGGCGATGGCCGCGGCATGGCGGGAGATGTCCGTTACGTTGCAGGAGTCCGACCGCAAGGCTCTCGCTTCAGGACTCCGCACCGATGACGGGCGAACGGAAGCGATCTACCGCGCCTTTCTGAACCATGCTCCGGCAGCCGCGCGGGAGGAGTTCCGCGCACTCTACCGGACCCTGCACGGAGGCCCGTTCCTCGAGGAGTAGCTCCGTGGCGCCGCGCGCAGGGGCGCTCGGAGGGGCGGTCGCAACGGAGGCTGCAGGGGTGGTTCGACAGGCTCCCCTGACGATACCGATTTCATAAATCGACGCCCCAGCGTGACCTCCGCCACATCCGATCCCCCTATCGGACTGTCCTCCGGCGTCGGAACCGCGTAGTGGATCGTTGCAAGCCCAGGTCGCACCACGATCTCCTTCACGAACGTCCGTAGAAAGGCCTTCGTCTCAGCTAGCCCACTCTCCAGCAGCCACTCACCCATCTCACGCGCGTACGCGGCAACGACCTCGGCGTCCTGCACACCCGCCAGCCGCGCATCCAACTCCACCCGAGCCTCATCAGCAGCGCGCTCCAGCCGCTCCTGGTTCTCCTGGTGGTGACGGATGCGCGGAAGGATGTCCTCCACCGTCATATCCGTCTTCTCGACCAACTGCCACAGCCGGTCCATGCGCCGGCGCACCTCGGCCAACTCCAACTCCGCAGCCTCCAGCCGCTCGCGCTCCCCGGCGATCACGCTGTCCATCTCCTCGTTCACCAGCCGAACGAGGTCGCGCATGTTGCTCTCGGTCAGGATGTGCTCGCGTATCTGCTCCACGATCAACCGCT
>JAPPHT010000062.1 GCA_028874795.1 Chloroflexota bacterium | reverse complement strand
CGGCGGTGTTCCACGCGTCGCGCTCCTCGGGCGACTTGATGCGGTTCATCTGCCAACCGCCCCAATAGCGGTGCAGCCACTGGAAGTGCAGGGGGTCCAGCGAGTTCTCCTGGCACTGCAGCCAGTTGCAGGGCAGCAGCGTTCCCCAGTTGTCCTTGTGCCCCTCCCAGGAGAGCACGTCCCACTTCGGCAGCACGGGAGCGGGCAGGGGCCCCATGTATACGAAGACGAGACCCGCGAGTTCCTCCACGGGGTAGGACTTGATGCGCACCTTGTCCTTGAACTTGGAACCCTCCGGCTCGGACGGCTGATCGACGCACTGGCCGTGCTCGTTGAATATCCAGCCGTGGTAGGCGCAGCGGAGCCCGTTCTCCTCCGGGATGCCGTAGGAGAGGTTCGCCTTGCGGTGGGCGCACGACGGCTCGATGCAGCCGACGGTGCCGCTGGCGTCGCGGTAGAGGACGAGGTCCTCGCCGAGGAGGCGCACCTCTTTCGTAGGATTCTCGGCGTTCAGCTGCGCGCTCCCGGCGATAGGGTGCCAGTACCGGCGCATGAGCTCGCCCATCGGCGTGCCGGGGCCGACCTTCGTGAGGCGATCGTTCATCTCAGCGGTGAGCATGCGCGTCCTCCGTAGTGTTTGCCAGCGTTCGATCTACGTGGATGAGACCGACGCGGTCCTGAACTTGAAGTCCGGGTCGGTGTAGACCTCCGGCGCCATCCTCGATTCCAGGCCGCGCTCGGCGAGCTGGTTCTCGAAGTACTCGCGGATCCAGGGGTCCTCCTCGGTGTACTCGATGTTGACGCCCTCGGCGTTGCCCTGTTCGTCCTCGTCCTTGCCGAGGAACTGGACGGGCGGGTGCAGCGCGAAGTAGCGGGCGGCCTTGAGCCCCAGGTTGAAGTGCTGGTGGAAGTACTGGTCGGGCGGAGTTACGGCGCTGCCCTCGTGCCACGGGTACACTTTCTTCTCGCCTCCGTCCTGCGGCCACATGATGGAGTAACCCTCGCCGCCGGGGATGACGATGAGGCGTCCGGGGCCGTGGCGGTGTGCTTTCTTGTAGGTGCCCGGCGGGAAGACGGACATATGCGCCGATATCTCCGAGCCGGGGACGTACATGGCGATGGACGACCCGCCCGCACCGCGGCTGCCCGCGGCGGTGAGCTTGTCCCACGCGAGCAGGTCCGGCCAGAAGTTGCCCCGCCAGACGATGCCGCCGACGGCGCCCCACGCGCTGCCGAAGTCCTTCTCCACGTCCTTCGCCTCGGAGAAAAAGTCCTGGTCCGCGTCGTCGAGGATGCTCTTGTTGACGTGCGGGTTGTTCATGAAGAACTCGGGGTCGGGGATGGTGCTCATGGCGATGGGGAGGTAGTTGAAGAAGAGCAGGCGCACCGGCGTGTTGCCCATGTTGCGCAGCTCGCACCACGAGTTGCGGGGGATGACGAACACGCTGCGGTCCGACCACTCGAAGTCCCGTTTGGCGTTGCTGATCTCACCCCAGACGGAGGCGAAGCCGCGCCCGGAAAGGACGTAGACCATCTCCTCGACGCCCAGCTTGAACGGGCTGAGCGACGCT
This sequence comes from Chloroflexota bacterium, assembly GCA_028874795.1. Lineage (GTDB taxonomy): Bacteria > Chloroflexota > Dehalococcoidia > Lucifugimonadales > Australimonadaceae > Bin16. The sequence goes on along the minus strand of JAPPHT010000062.1, from coordinate 3,362 downwards.
CCGGCGGGGATCTCCTGCACGCGCGCCTCTGTCACGCCTTCCATGTTGGTGAAGCGGACGAAGGCGGTGTCGCATCCGCGGATGTCCCAGTAGGACAGGTCGAGGGTGCGGAGGTCCTCCACGTAGCAGTCGGAGAGTACCGGCACGCCCTTCGCGGCCTGTTCGTCGAGCCAGTTGTCGTGCGTGAAATAGCTGCGGACCATCGTTGTTGCGCTCCTTCCGTTTTCTGTTCGCGCAGGCCGTCTGCGTTTGGCCTTCGCTTCTTCGTCGCTCCTCGCTAGAGGGCGCGTACCTCCGTCATCGCGGCGTCCAGGAAGACGCCGTAGATGTCGTCCGGGTCCGCCTGCACGGAGTCGCCGGCGCTCTCCGGACCGAATGGCGAGTCGATGATCGTCACGGGTACCGCGCCGCCGGCCAGCGGGCCGGTGACTTCGGCGGTCGCGCCGTTGGCGAGCTCGACCTTGTCGCCTGCTTTCAACGTCTCCGCGCCCATCAGCCGGCCACCCCCTGACGGATCTCTTCGTTGCGCTTCTCCGCGTCCTCGCCGCCCTCGACGCCGCGCTGGTTCATGATGGGGCTGTACTTGCTCGCCATCCCCTGGCGCTCGAACGCGAACGCCTGGCCGCCACCGAGTTCCGCTCGCTTGGACCAGTGTTCCGTGTCCATGCCCAGGTAGACGTTGCGCTCGGGGTCGCGGAACGTGTTGATCGGGTCGCCGCCGTCCTCGACGATGCGTATCTGCTCCTCCAGCATGCGGCGGAACATGATGACGCCCTTGTCCGAGCGCCCGAGATGCTCGCCTGTGCGGTCGGCGATGAGGCCCTGCGTGATCCAGGCGGCCACGTCCTGCGCCGAGTTGGAGTCGAGTATCTCGAAGCGGACGCGGCCGTCTTCCTTGAGCTGGATCAGCGGCGGGTGGAAGAGGGGTATGTCCTCGTCTCGTTGGTCCGGGTCGTCGGCGGACATCTTCGGGTGGCACATCACCCACCAGTGGCCGGTGCTGTGGTCGTCCAGGGGCACGCGGATCTGGAACGACGGACCGACGCCGCGCGCGATGCCCGGGGTGTCGCCCGGGTCCTTCCACGTGTCGAGCGCGATGCCGCTGCCGCCCTGGCGGAGGAAGTAGGGGAAGACGATGGGGTGTCCCTGCGCCCATTCCGGGTCCTCGTAGCCGCCGCCCTTCACGAGCCTGCGCTTGATGATGCCGAACTCGAACTTGTCGAAGCCGATCCGCTCGTTCTCATACCGCTTGCGCACCTTGTCGCCCTGGCCGTTCATGATGGCGACGTAGTTGCCCCACTCGCCGTGCAGCCACTCGGAGTGGACAGGGTCCAGCGAGTTCTCCTGGCACTGCAGCCAGTTGCAGGGGAGCTCCGTGTAGCCGATGTCCCGCACGACGCCGTCCAGGGAGAAGACGTCCCAGTTCGGAAGCAGGGGGGCCGGGGAGGGGCCGATGTAGGCGAAGATAAGGCCGGCCTTGACTTCGAGCGGGTACGCCTTGATGCGCACCTTGTCCTTGAAGCGGTTATCCGGCGCCTCGGTCTCCTCATACGGCTGCTCCAGGCAGCGGCCCGTCTCGTCGAACATCCACCCGTGATACGCGCAGCGGATGCCCTCGTCGGTCGGGATGCCGTAGACCATGCCCATGCGGCGATGGGGGCAGTAGTTGTCGACCAGCCCGAAGACGCCCCTGTTGCTCTTGTAGAGGATGAGGTCCTCGCCGAGCAGGCGGATGGGCTTGGTGGCACGGTCGTTCATCATGGCTACGGCGGCGATGGGGTGCCAGTAGCGGCGCATCAGTTCGCCGGTGGGTGTGCCGGGGCCGACTCTCGTGAGGCGGTCGTTCTGTTCAGCGGTCAGCATGCATTACCTCCCTGCAGCGGACGCGGATGGACGTACGTGGCCAGAGTGTAGCAGACAACGACGAGGCGCGCCCTCCGCGAAGGGGCCGGATCGCAGCGACGCCTCATTGGCCGGGCCCGCGCAGGCATCCCACAACGCCTGGCCGGTCATGACGCGCGGCTCTGCTATGATGACGCCGCGCCCGTCCCCAGGTGTTAGCTGCTGCTTGACTACAGGGAGGGCGATGCAACTCAAGACTCTGGCGCTGGTGCTCGTGCTGGGGTTCGTACTGGGGGCCTGCGAGTCGGGACCTGCGGCAACCCCTATAGCAACGCCGGAACCTCCAGCCATCCCAACCGCAACGCCAGCTCCTACGGCCATCGCGACCGCGATACCGGCTCCTACGGCAACCCCTACCGCGACACCGGAACCCGCGCCCATCCCTACTGCGACGCCGACGCCCGAGTCCGGCCCGTGCGCGCCCGGCGGCGAGGTCCCCACGGAAGCCGTATTCAGCGCCGTCAAGGCCACCCTGGACCTGCCAGACTCGTTCTCGACCAGCACAGGCATCGAGCACGCTCCAGCCAGTCACGGCGGCGTTGAGTGGTGGCTGTCGTTCGAGGCGGTCAAGAAGCCCCTGTGGGCCGATGAGGCCGACACGCCGTTCGAAGGGTTCGTGCGGGGATACTGGACGCCCGGTTGCGAGGTGTACCCCGTGCGTCGCCAAGGCCAGTGGGAATGGATGCGGAGCGCGCGGGTCAACGAAGCGCGGGTCTTCGGAAACCCGTACGTGATCATCAGCCCGGGTACGGGTCCGGCGCCCACGCCAACCTCAGCCAGGTGCGCTCCCGGCGGCGAAGTTCCCGCGGAGGCCGTGCTGGCGGAGGTGAAGGACCACATGTACGCGCCAGAGACGTTCACGACGAGCACCGGGATCGAGCATGCTCCCAGCAGCCGGAGGAGCGTCCTGTGGTGGATAGGCTTCGAGGGCGTGCTGGGTAACGGCATACCGTTCGATGGCTTCGCAAGGGGGACGTGGCTCCCCGAGTGCTACGTCTGGTGGGACATGACCACCATCGAACTCCCGGAGCCCGAGCCGTTGGGCAGCGGCGATGGACCCCTGACGCTCCTGCAGTACGGTGAGCGGATCTGCAACCAGTACCCGGAAGACCCCACCTGGAATGAGCACATGGAATACATGCGCAGCCTCCCGGCCTTGTTGGACCTCGTCCCGCCGCCGGAGGCCGGGCAGTATCACGAAGCAACGGTGGCGTTGACCGATGCCATGGTCGCCTACCTCAACCGATACCCGCTGGGCGGTGGACCGAACCCGGTCGAGGACCCCGCTTTCCTGGAGCTCCTTGAAGGCCTGGTGCAGGCCGAGGACGCACTCGACCCTGATACCCGCGCCGTGTTGACGTGGCACGGCTGCATCGACGCGTAGGGCCTGTCCTCAGGGCAGGGAAGTGGAGCGGGAGACGGGACTCGAACCCGCGACATCTTGCTTGGAAGGCAAGAGC
>JAPPHT010000007.1 GCA_028874795.1 Chloroflexota bacterium | reverse complement strand
CCCCATGCTATGCTTCCGCAAGCCCCTGTGGGGACTTGTTCAGAGCATCCATAGCCTCTACCGCGGACCGCCACTCCTCGCTGACTGGGCGGGAAGACTCGCCTCCTCAGTCCTGGCATCGGCATTCCGAGACTCTGTTCAACTCGCCTGGCCAGACAAAGCACGTCGCATACCAACCGACGGAGGGCTCGTGGACTGCGGGTGTCAGACCGCGCGGCGCGAGGATCCCTACGCCCTGCGCCGCCTCGCCCGGAACGCGAGCACCAGGGCGCCGACCACGCTGAGCACGATGAGCAGCCCACCCGCAACCAGCGCTCCGATTGAACGCCACGGGAACGACTCACCGGGGGTCTGGAGCAGCACCGTGACCGTTGCCTGAAGGCCCTCGTCGCCCTCATCGAGGCCCAGGCGCCCATCGCTCTGCACTTCGCGTCGGAGAACAACACCATCGCCCACCAAGGATGCGAGTGTGCTGTCGAAGGCGGACGCAGGCACCAGGAAGCTCAGGAACGCGTCCTCGCTCTCCTGGCGAGTCGTGACAATGACTTCGCCCATCGTCCCGCCCGCACCGCCGACCAGGTCCCGGACGCGACCGACCGACTGCTCTACGTCGTCCACCTCCAGCTGCAGGGACGCCGAGGGAGCGACGGGTATCGAGCCGGGAGGCAGCACGAAGCTCACCGCGATGGTCGCGAGCGCCACGCTCCGCTGGATGAACTCCAACTGCCCCTGGAATCGCTCGATGTCCGCACGCACCCGTGCGAGTTCACGCTCGACGGTGAGCACGTCGCTGACGGACACTGCCCTCTCGAGCAGCTTCAGCAGGCTCTCTTCGGCGCTCCGTTCGCTCTTGAGGCGGGCCTCCAGATCGATGGCCTCTCCCGTAACGTCCCGCTGGCCAAGGCTCTGTCCCAAGGCCTTTCCGAGTCGTTCGATGCTGTCGAGCGCGTCGAGGAACCGGTCGCTGGGGACGCGGACGATGGCAGAGCCGTGCTCCGGACTTGGGCCACCCGACGTGGAGACGTGCTCGATGAATCCCCCGAACGACTGGACGAGCCCCCGGAGCTGGACGGTGGCCGCGTTGACGTCGCCTACTTCGATGTCCAACGACGCCTGGGAGATGACCTGGCGCTCGCCGACCAGACCTTGGGGACTCCCGCCGCTGGATTGAGCGGGCGCGGGAACCGCACTTGCCGTCTCCTGTGCCGCTGGCTGCGCAGGCCCTGCCGCCCCCGGCGGCCCGGGCGGCCCAGGCACTCCTTCTTCTTCGGCCAACTCCGGATCGACGGTGAATCCCGCAGTGACAAACCGGGTACGCGAGTTCCTAACGGAGTCGATTGCCAGACTCGAATCGCTCTCGTCGTCGAGCCTCACGTCGATCCAGCCCCCCACATCACTCAATCGCTCATCGGTGCGCGCATCGTCGAACGACAAGGCCAGCCAAGCGCGGTCTTCGCTCCCCCAAGAGAGACCGGAGGCGACGAGTGCGGTGCCCCCGCCTCCCATGGCCAGCAAGAGGGCAACGACGGCTCCCATCGTCGCTATCCTCCATCGCCGTTGCCAACCGATAGAGGGTGGAACGGGCCGCTCCAATCGTCGCTCGACGCGCGCCCACAGGTCCTGCGGCGCCGGCGCCTCGCGCCCCTCCGCAACGAGCGCCTCCCGGACGCGGCGTTCCATGTGCTCGTGTTGTTCGCTCATCTCTCGACCCCCGGTCCTCGATGCGCCACTATCTCCTGCAGCTGTTCGAGCGCCCTGCTCAACCGCGACTTCACCGTTCCCTCGCGGATGCCGAGGGCGTTCGCCACTTCCTTCGTGGAGAGGTCCGCGAAGTAGCGGAGCACGACGACCCGTCGGTGATCGGCGGACAGCTGGCTGAGCGCCCACTGGACCTCGTCCCGGTCATCCGCCCGGCTGAACCCCGGGTCCGTACTGCTACCGGCATTGGCCTCCGACAGCGGTTCGACCGGTACCTGGCGCCGGGCCTTCGCGTTGAGCGCCTGGTTGACGGCGATCCGGACCAGCCAGGGCTTCAGAGGCTGGCCGAGGCGGAACGTTCCGATGCCGTTCCAGGCACGCACGAACGTCTCCTGCACCAGCTCTTCGCTGACCGCCCTGTCGCGCGTCATCAGGTAGATCGTGCCCATGAGCACGTCCCCGTAGCGCTCCACGATCGGGCGAAACGCTTCACGGTCACCCATATGGCAGCGCCGGACGGCATCCTGTTCGTCAGTCAAGCTCTCTGCTCTCCCGGCCACCGGTGTCCTTCACCAAGAACATACAAGCTTTGAGGCCGATCGGTTCCCACACCATGGCATTGCATGCACGTTCCACCGCAATCTGGACGACCCTAGGCGAGGAGGGTGGGTCTCGGTGCTATAGTCCTACCCAGAGCACAGTTCGGGCGGCGCAGGCGCTTGTACAGGAGAGGTGAAGGTTGCCCACGTTCAGCACACTTTCGATCGGTGAGGCCCGCGCTAGGAGCGCGACCGGCAAGCGCGCGGCGCTGCTGCAGGAGTACGTCGGCTACATCAAGCGCGTGGCGCCCGGCGAGGCGGGGAAGCTGGAGGCTGGAGAGGGCGAGACGACGCAGGCGATCCGGCGCAGGCTGAACGCGGCTGCGGAGGCTCTGGGGAGGAAGCTGGAGTTCCGCCGCACGGCCACAGCGGTCTACTTCTGGTCGTCGGACGGACGTCGCCGAGGTAGGCCGCGCAAGAACCCGGTCACGTAGGAGCATACGACTCGTCCGACGACCAGAAGTCATCCCTCCAGGTGCGTCCAAAGGCGTTGTAGCTCTTGCGATGCTCGGTCGAAGTCCTGTTGGTGTTGGGTCAGGGTGCCCTCGTTCTCTTGCAGGACCACCAACGTCTCCAAGCATCGGAGCAGCTCTTCGTCGGACAGGTTCAGAGACGCCGCCCTTATCGAATGGTCGTGCAACTGGATGCGGGCCAGAGTCACCCGCTCAGGCTCCTGCCATGATGACAGTTTCACCGCTGCATTTGCTCCGGCAATGTTCGTATGCACCTCGCGGCTTGGGGCGCGCTCGATTTCATTGAGGTTCCAATGTCGATGGAAATCCGCGCCGCTACCTATAAGACCCCCGATTGCATCCAAGGCCTCCAAACTCATGCCCCTGTAACTCACTACGGGTCCCTGCCATATGCCGATCAGGCGTTCCCCCGGGATACTTCCCGTCAAATGGAGAGGCCCGTTCTTGTACTCGAAATCGATGCGGTCGATCACCCCTCCTCTTTCGCTATGGCCAAGACTGATAAGGCGAAGACCAAGGGGATTGCCATTCATGCCGTACGCCTTGAACGGCACCGTCGCAACCAGCTTGACGACGTCCGGGCTCCCGTCGGCTCGACTGTACTCAGGCGCAAGCCTTCTTCTCCGCAAGCGGTTCCCGAGGGGAATCCTGCTGAGCAATCCCTGGAGAAGCCGGAGGACGCGCACCGTTCGGCCCGGCGAGCCGAATACAATCTGGCCGACTGACCCGCCGTATTCATCCCCACAACCCGAACAGACCGTGTCAATCTCCCATTGTGAACGTCGGCTGAGGACCCCGACGCGCCGCTTCCTGTTCGATCGGACGATCAACTCCGCGCCGCACAGGCGGCAATGGGTGTCGAATAGCGGTTCACCTGCTGGGTCCTGCATCTGTTGCTCTGCTCCTGCCGTCACCTGATCCATGTCATGCGAACTGCGAACCTGCTGACATTCACAGCGCCAGCGCGCGATCCATCGATAATGCCACGTGTGGGGGTCATTGGGGATGCGAGGAGGCGCGAACCTCAGTGCCCTAGTCTCTCCCGTGGGGTATTGGCACAAGACTGGCCGCCTACCTAAGGAGCCGGAGGCGATGCCCACGCTCAGCACGTTTCCGAACGGTGAGACCCACGCGAGGAGCGCAATCGTCAGCAGCGTGGCGCTGCTCCAAGTGGCGTTGCCGTCGCGTCGATTATGCGGCGGAACTGTGGTGCTCGCAGCGCCTTGCCTGAGCAGGAAGTGAAGCGTAGATTTCGGGTATGCAGCGGCTTCGGGTCACATCTGCCTTCCTGCTCTCGCTGCTGCTCGTTGTTGTTGCCGCTTGCGACGCACCAGCTCCCGGGGCAACGCCTACCCCAACGCTGGCTCCGACTCCTACGCCTGCCCCCTCGCTTATGGCGACGCCCACACTGACGCCAACGCCAGCGCCGAGCCCAACCGCGGGGCCATCCCGGGACGGGGAGTCCGCCCTGCTCCTGCAGCGTGCGGAGCAGGTGGGGATGGGGGTAATCGAGGCTACCCGGGAGGGCTGCGCATTCCTGTACGAAGAAGGGGAGTACCACAGTAGCGGGTCCGGCGTAATCGGAGGGAATGCCGGTCGGGATACGCCGTACGGCAGAGTCGCCCGCACAACCGTTGAGTTCGGCCCCGGCGGGCAGTTCAGGAGTGAGAGCCAGTCCGTGACCGGTATGCAAAGCACGCTGAGCAGCGGTGGCGGCGTCGACTCGGACATGCCTGCCTGGGTCGATGAGCAGATCGTGAGCCTGGGGGAAATGCTGGCCAGGGGCCGGTACGTGGGCGAGTCGTCGTTCATCGGGCAGCCGAGCCTGCGCTACGAGATGCGCACGGAAGGCGGCTCCTCATCGTCGGGGGCAGCGGGGTCCCTGTTCGTCTTCGACTACGTCGTCGACAACCCCTTCATCCGCATGGAGCATCAGTACGCCGTCCTCCCCGATGGCAGCGTGCAACTCGAACGGCAGTGGGCGACGAGCGCGTTCGGTGTCGAGGGTTGCGGCCGGGAGGGCGAAGCGGCTCGTTCTACCGGCGACGCCGTGGCAGTCGAGATCGGGCGGAACGCGTCAGATGTGCATGACGACCTCGTGGAGAGCATCGACGCCGGCTGCGCTCTCGTGCTCACCATGGAGTACAACTCCGTTCCACAGACGGACCGGATGGAGGGCGGCGACGCTCGCGACCTGCTCTCGTGGTTCGTAGCGATCGCCGGGCTAGCGAATCCTGAGAACGCGAACGGCGATGACAGTGCAATGGGGGTGCCAGGCGGCGAGTATACGTACGCGGGAGAGGCAGAGCTGTTCGGCCTGCCTGCCGTGCGTTTCGAGCACTCTGAGGTGCGGGCCAGCGAGTCCGGCCTCACCAACTACCTGAACGTATGGGAGTTCGTGCGGGAAAACCCGCTCCTCTCCCGCGCGACCGTCTACGGCGCGCTTCTCCCGGACGGGGCTCCCGGCATGGTCCACCGACAAGGTGTGTCGAGCCTCGCAACCGATTGCGGGTCATGAGGTGTGCGGCGGGCCCTCGCGTCGGTCACGAAGGGAGAGGGCCATCACGGGACACAAGGGAACGGATTACGGGGGCCGGTACGGGGACGGCACAGGGGTCGCCGTGGGCAGCGGAGGGGAAATCGGCGTAGGCGGATCACCGTGGGGCGTCCGCATAGCCGACGCGTGGCTCCTGGCGGCGGGCACGAGGCTCATTCGTGCCGCAGCGCCCCTACAGGGTGCAGCCGCGCAGCTTGGACGGCCGGGTAGATGCCGAAGAACAGCCCTATCCCCGCAGACACCCCCAGGGCAAGCGCCGCGATGTCCCCGCTGAAGACCATCGTCAGCTCCCCTCCGAGCAACTCCAACTCGTTCAGCACGCGCGAGACCGCCGCGCCGGTCGCCACCCCGATCAGCCCGCCTCCCATGCTCAGCAGCACCGCCTCCGTCACGAACTGCGCGAGGATGTCCCGCCGTCTCGCCCCCAGCGCCTTGCGTATGCCTATCTCCCTCGTCCGTTCCGTCACCGAGACCAGCATAATGTTCATGATTCCGATGCCGCCCACCAGGAGGGATATGCCGGCCACGGAACCGAGGAAGAGCGTCAGCGTCCCGATCGACTCGCTCAGCGCATCGATCACCGACTGCTGCGTGTTGATGCTGAAGTCGTCCGCCTCCGTTATCTCGTGCCGGAGGCGGAGCACCGTGGTCGCCTCCCGCTCGGCCTCATCCGTCAACCCGCTCATCGCCTGCACGTTGATGGCGTCGACCGGGATGTCGCCACGGCTGGTGCGGCCGCCGATCAGCCGGTAGAACGCGGTAGTGAGCGGCACGAACACCTGCTCGTCCTCGATGCCGAACGAGTTGGCGCCCTTGCTCATAAGCACACCGATGACGGTGAAGCGGATACTCTCGATGGCGACCTCCGCCCCCACCGGGTCCCGGTCGCCGAAGAGGTTCTCGGCGATCCGGGAGCCGAGCACCGCTACGTTCTTCCGGTTCAGCACGTGCACAGGGGAGATGAACTCCCCGATAGCGACCTCGAAGTTCCGCACCCGCGCGAACTCTGCCGTCACGCCGCTCACCTGCCCGAACGTCTCGATGTCCCGATAGGCCACCGCGCCGAACTCAGTCACCTCCGGCGCCACCCGCGCGATGGAGGGTGCGTATACTGGGTCGACGAGCGCGAATGCATCGTCCAGCGTCAACTCTCCCCTCTCAAAGGGGCTGCCCGGGTTGATGAAGAGGAGGTCCGAGCCGAGCGACTCGAACTGCTGCCGTATCGATTCCTGCGCGCCCCTGCCGATCGACATCAGCGAGATAACCGCCGCCACGCCGATGATGATCCCCAGCAACGTCAGCCCCGTCCGTAGGCGGTTCCCGCCGATGGACGACCACGCCGTCAGGAGGAGCGCGAGCGGCGTCATGCGACCATGCCTTCGCGCAACCGCACCGCAACCGGCTCACGCGAGGACGTCATGCGCCGTTCTCAATGTCCATAGGGCTGGTTCCCTCCTACGGAGTGCTTCCCCGGCGGCGGGGAGGGCGGATATGCCCCTTCGTGGGCCTCCGCGACCGGCCTGAAGCACGCCGCTTCCATCGCCTCCAGTGCATCCTTCGCCGTTCGGGCTCCACAGGCGACGGAATGCTCGGCGCTGCGGCTGCGCGCTCGTCCTCATCAGGGTCTCCCTACCGCAGCTCGCAGATGCGCCGGAGGGCCGTGTAGGCGCTCCGCCTGGCGACGGCAGTCCGCAACGGCAGTTCGAAGACATGGCCCCGCCCGTACAGGCGTAGAGTCCCCGCCGCATCCCGCAGCGCCCAGCCAGCCGCGATGCGGATGCCCGTCGCGATGGACAACCCGGCCAGGAGCACGACAAGCAGGTGCTTGGTCCACGACGAACCAGCCGAACCATCCAAGCGCCAGACCGGCAGCCGCCAGCGCCATGCCCCAGCCCAACGGTCCGAATGAACGCTCGTGCCCCGACAGAGGCGAGGTCACTGAGCGGGACCACGCTCACAACGCGCCCGCCTCCGGCAGCGCCGTACCGCATCACGCGTCGACTCGTGACCACCACCACGTCGTCGCGTTGCTCAGTCTCGGCAGCCAGGCCCTCACGGGCGTCGAACACCATCTCGATGGCCTCGCCATGGGCCGCCTCGTCCACGGACACGCCGAGGCCGGTACGGTCCTCGGCGACGGCGACGTAGACATTGGGCGGCGAAAGCGGACCGGTGTGCGCCCACGAGGCGTCGGGCCATCTCGATATGTGTGGGTGGAACGCGGCCCAGCGCGGATGGACTGGAGTCGCCAGCTTTCTCGCCTCCGTGTCGGAGGTCTGCTCGGCGGCGGACGCCCTGTCCTCGGCATCCTGACTCTGGCCGGAGACTCGGGCGTAGATCGCCGCCCGGTTGCCGACGGTATTCTTCAGGTGCTTCTTCGTTGTCCAGGGCATCTCCACCCTTCTTCCGTTTGTTGGAGCCCACCTTTGCTGCCTGCATACGAGCGCTCTCGGCATTCAGTCACCGTGACGCATCCGTGCGGCCCTCGTCAGTGGGCACGCGTCGGCGGTTCAATGTCTCCCCCGGTCCTCCTCTTGAGCGATAACCTGTCTGGGGAGAATCTCCTCGCATCCCGCTGGGTATGTGGTCCCTCCCGGTTCAGACGGCGGCGGGTTCTGAACTAGCTCGTAGCATTCCACGACGGTCCAACGGGGTTGGCTCGTATCGGCTGTAACGCGGCTCTCCGCAGGGGTATGCAGTCTTTCCATCGATGACGGGGCAGGAGCGACATCGTCCGTGGGCATGCTCGACGCAGGGGCGTCCATTCCCTCTGCGAGAGGGGGCTTGGTCGGAGGGCCGTCGGGATGGTCATATGCGCCCACGCTCGCCATGAAGTCGCCCAGACCGTGGATGTCGGACACCAGCATCGGCAACGCCACGCCCGCCGCTCTATACGGCTCACCCTCCGACGCGACGCGTCCTCCGTGCTCCTTCACCCTGGCCTGATGGGCTGCCAGAACCTCCTTCTCGAAGTCGGGAAGCTCCATCTCCAACCTCGCGAGGTGCTCCCAGTATTTCTCAAACTTCACTGCTTCCCAATCGTCTCTATGGGGATGGACCGCGATGGCGCTGCCGCCCTTCCGTTGCACGTCCCATGTCGTGAATACTTCCCATACCTCGTGCGCATGGCTGTGTCCGGGGCCGACGAACAGGATGACCTCCCGACCGTAGATGCCACCAGTGTCTCGGTAACCTTGTTCAAGGTACAGCACAAAAGCAGCGCGAAGCTGTTTGACCAACTCCTCCTCGGTCATGTTGACCTGCGCCGCATCGTGCGCATAGTAGCCGTGCCAGTAGTGGTGATAATCCACCAGCGCGGCAAGCCTCGGCGGCCCCTTGCCCAGGATGTAGTCATACACCTGCACGTCGGCGTAGCAATTTATGAGGATCGAATGCTGCGTGTAATCGGGTTCTACATAGGACGGAGTGCGGTATGGATCGCCGGATGTGCAGCGCACGGTATCGGGAAGGTAGACGCCTCGAAGCACGATGTGCGGAATGTAGGTCAATGACGAGCCGTCGAGGAACCAGCGAATGGTCAATGGATCCTCTGTGTAGGACGCAGGACTGCCGCCCGCCGCTGCACTGAAGACCGGCTCAATCGGAGGGGCGGGAGCGCACGGATCTACGGAGGAGTTGGGCAGAGGTGTGCAGGGAGGGATCTCCTCCGTCAGGTAGCCGCTGTACGGTGAAGGCGCGGGCGTGGGAGTCGGGGTGGCCGCAGGCGTCGGTATGGACGTTGGCGTAGCAGTGGGCGTCGGGGCCGGAGCCGGAATTGGCGTGCCTGTAGGTGTCGGTATGGGTGTTGGCGAAGCCGTGGGCGCTGGCAGCGGGTCGGAGCACGCAATGGCGATTCCAGCGAGCACGACCATCCCCAGGACGACCCTCACCCAAGCAGGCAGCCTTGGGCGGAGTGCAGCGTAGTAGCGAATCACCGGAGGAACGATACGCGACGCTGGCGTTCAACGCACGGGCGTGGGTCGCGAAGAACACCGACGTGCGGGCGGGAGGGCGGCCTGTGCTGATAGAGTCTTCACTTACCATCGGGAGGTGACGGGGATGCCCATGTTCAGCGTCGTCATGGCCAGCGAGGCGCGCGCAAGCATCGCGAACGAGAAGCGCGCGTTGGTGCTGGGGGAATACATCGGCTACATCCAGCGGATCGGCCCCGGGGAAGCGGGCATGCTGACCGCCGGTGAGGGAGAGACAACCCAAGCGGTCCGACGCAGGCTGAGCGCGGCGGCGGAGTTGCTGGGCAGGAGCCTGGAGGTCCGCCGCTCCGGGAATGCCGTCTACGTCTACTTCTGGGCGCGGGAGGGCCGTCGTCACGGCAGGCCCCGCAAGACCGCCCCGGCGGGACAGGCCTCTTCGCAGAGGGGTATCGCCAGTTGACACGGCCAGTGACGGCGTCGCGCGCTCGGCTGGCCCGATGGCGGTGTCCACGCCCACACGGCGCCGCTTCCCCGGATGACCGCGAACTCCAGCGTGTTGATGAATGGCATCGACGCCAAGGTGCGCAGCATCTGCATCTCCCGTCCTATCGGACTTATCCCCGTTATCGCCGCCGATTACGTGCTCTCCGTCAGGCTCAGTCCCGTTTTGCGGCATCCCGCAAGGGCCTCGTGTCGCTCGTCCGGCCTGGCGGCTACCGCGCCCACATGCTGGACCGCACGGACGGTGCGTCGCGCGCTGCATCTTCAAGGTCGCCGAAAAGGCGAGCAAGCGTCCACGACGCCACGTGGGTCGCGCCGCAAGTAATACTTGCTAACTATCTGAAGACCCGGGCAGCCCCTCTGTGATAGGTTGCTGGGCAGCCAACGTGTTGATGCACGAGGCCATGGAGGTGATGCTTGTTTTATTGGATAATCCGCTTGCTCAGAAGTATGGGTCTTATCAAGGGTTATGGGATTGAAGAAGGCCTGATTCACGCCTGGGAACGCTTGATTGAAGAGAATCATGAGTTGTTCAGCCAAATGTACCAAGCAAAAGAGGTTGAATCGTTTAGAAACACCAGAATCCGAATAGTTGAAATACTCCTCAACCCAGACAGGACACAAGGATTTGCACTGGTTCGTCCATCAGATAATGGCCAGGAACTTTCGAAACTTGTGCTGGCTACCCTACTCAGGACGAGTGTTGATGAAGCTCCTGGCGTTGACGGATATAGAAGAATGGTAATGACTGCCTCCCTTGGCAGACCGGTTCCGACCGACCAGGTTGTAGTTGTGGTTCGGCTGGAAGGAAGCACTTGGGAAATCGTCGCAGCAACACGCGAACCTGAGGATCCAGTAGATGAAGAAGAGTCCGATGTGCCTGTCGCTGTAGGTGAGCCAATTCAGTTGCAGGACAGCTGGAAGGAGGCACCCTATGCTATCACAGTGCTTGGCGTTGCCGAAGCTGTAGACAGGAGTACGGCCCGTGTACCCGTGCGTGTAACCTCAATCACTCCCATATGGAGCTACGACAATACTGAAATCTCACTGACGATTCTCTCTGATAAAAGTCAGAGCCACAGGTGGAGTAATCTAGGTTGCAGGGATGGTACTTTTGATGGCGTAGTGCTGGTAAAAGGTGGGTCGCATGAAGGATTCATATGTTTCAAAGCAGACGAAGATAAAGATAACGTCACATTTCCTGAGAACGGGTTTGCATTTCTTCAATACTTGGACGGCAGTGAGGAGTTCATCCAGGTTGACCTGACTCGCAGCATGCCTGTGCCGGAGCGCTTGCGGTTCGAGGAGGGGAAGATCGGCACGCTGTGGGATGATCCTGCAGTTGACGGAGTCCAGATTCCTGGAAGCCGGTGGAAGGACTTCGGGCAGATACCGGTTGCAGGCATCGGGGACACAGTAACCGTCCAGTCCCCATCCCTCTATCCAGCCCCCGACTTCTGGCAGCCGTGGTTCGACTTGACGGTCGTGGAGCCCGTCGAGTTCTTTGACAACCAGACCTTGCGCGTCCTGCTCCGGATTACGTCTCGGCAGAACGAAGAACTTCGCTGCGCCGGCTTGGATTACCTATTGTCTTCGGCCCCTGATACGTATGGGAGGCTCCATAGTCTCTGGAAATCAGAGTACCTAGATGGGGCCAACGCTGCCTTCCCGGACTCTTTTGCCGGTATCAGTTTGGCGCAAGGCGAGAGCCACGAGGGCTACGCCTATTTCCGTACCCCCGACGGCCAAGAATCTCTGTCTCCCCCATCCTTCTCCTTCCTCTGGTACGGAGCATATCTGATGGAACTCCCCATCTTTCTCGCAACGCAGGGCAACGTGAGTGCTTGAATAGAAGTCCTGATGCCGTAGGTCGTCCTGTGACCGCCTCTGTGGAAAGTCCTGAACACGGTTACGAGTGGCCTCTCCGGGCCCAGGTTCTTCTTCAGCGCTTCGAACGTTCCCTCATGTCAACCGTGGCGCCGGTTTGAGAATGACCCACCTATGGGTTGATACAAGTCACCAGATCCGGGACAAGGGATCAACCGTGGATATCGGAACAGACCCCCTAAACCTGGGATAGGAGCGTCTGCCATGAACCGCAGTGCAATGAAACCAAGCCGGCTGGTGGTGCATTTGGCAGGCACGACGCTGGGCATCGCAGCCCTCGTGCTGCTGTCTTCTGCCGGTTTGCCGGACCGTGTGGATGAGACTACGGGAACTCCCACGCAGGAGCCTTGAAGTACGGGCGATTGCTTCGGCGGCGCGCTCTCCCAGGACCCACTGCACTGTTATGTGCTGGAGGAGGCACAGCGCGAGCGCGTCATTGACGTTGCCGCGATGTACGAGGCGGGCAAGGCCCTCCTCGTCTTCCTCAACCGACCTCAGTCCGTAACGCTGGGTGACGCAGTCCACCAGTACATCGAGCGCAAGGCGCGGGAGAGGGTGCGGGCGGTAGGCGGATATTCATGCGTGTTGCGTGCGGACAACTGCGACCACGGCGTGTTTGGCATATACACCACCGGCTACCTTCTCCCGGCATCCACTGTCTACGACAATATCGTGTTCCGGACAGGCGGCTCGAAGGCAAGCCACGCGGACCCCGGCAGCCCAGCCTACCGTCAGGTGTGGCCTCCGGTGATCGGCAGCGCGGGGGTGCCCGCCGATTTCGACGTGTCCGGTGTGGACCTGACCAGCGTCCCGGCACTGGATTGCGTCGAGGAACAGGCCCAGCCGCTGGGCTTCTTCCCAAATGATCATTGCAGCATGTGGCTGCGGTGGTTTCCCAGCTTCCGTGTCGGCGGGTACTATAGCTCGCACTACCATTCATGGCTCCATGTGAAGACGCCGGAAGGGAAAGAGGAAGCGACACTGGCAGCAGCCAAGAGAACAATCCTCGCTTGGCGCCCAGGGTACGTAGAGGAAGATGAATTCACGTTGATCCCCGTGAAGTACGACCTCGAGGACTGGTGGCGCTGGACGGTCATCCTGAATCGTTTCGCCCAGTCTCCGGGCAATACACTGGGCATCACCGAAGCCCGAGTGCGTCGGAATGAATTGGGAGGGTACTTCGGCAGGGCAACCTTCACGAAAGACAGCGGTCTGAGGGAAGCGGCACGTTTCGGTGACCCCGGTTTCGAGAGGGGTTCTGAGTACCACGGCACCTACAGGACGACGATCCATGTGAGAACACTGGAATTGGAACGAACCTTGGCGGCGCTGCCGCGACTGCTCCCCCAGTTGAACATCCCTGTGGACGCAGTAGGAGTGGTTGCCGAAGAGTTTCAGGGAAACCTCCAGCGACTGGAATTGCACACGAGTCAGGCGAATGTCGTCTCCTCGGCCCAAGTTGAGACACCGGACGCCGGCCCAACCGGAACTGGCCTTCCGGCGCCTGTTATTGGCACGGGGATGGCCGCGATCGTGGTTGCTTGCCACACTATCGGCCATCGGCGTGCGCCGCCTTCGCATTCGCCGCTCTCGGTCGTGAGACATCCTCGTGCTTGTTCCAGATCGGCGTTCAGTTCCCGCCTGTCGTCGCTACGGCCTTGCATTCTTCAAGCACTACGAACGCCCTCGTCGCCATGATGGCCCTCTACCAGCAACGGTGGGAGGAGATGGGATGACCAAGACAGCAGGTACCTCAAGTCGTTCCTGGAGGTCTGTGGGCTGCGCTCGGCGCTGGAAGGAACCATGTTGCCTCTCGTGGGGACAGAGCACCCCGTACTCTGCGTGGCATTCAGCTCCACCAACTGCCCAGTCAGTGTCCTTACCGAACTCGCCATGGTGTCTTCCAGTCGCATCCGCAAGGCTCCTCCGGTCTCTCACTAGCCCTCATCCCGCAGCCGATCTGGGCGCAGACTTCCCAGCGTGAGGCCAACAATGCGTGTCTGCGAATCATGCAGAATCATACGTCTATTCATGCAACAGAAGCACCTGCCGATATAATGCTGCTATGCTCCGTTCCACGGAAGCGTAGTTTGCCAAACTCCGTCAGCAGGACTTGTTCTGGGCATCCATGAGCATCGGTTCAGTCATCCGTAGCATCGGGCTGCTCTGCCTGATTGCTGTTGTCCCTGCGTCGGGATGCGACAGCGGTCCGAACGTCGCCACTCCCACCGGTTCCAGCCATTCCTCTACGCCAACATCCACGCCTGCTATGAATCCCTCGCCGACTCCACTGCCAACACCGACCGTCGCCCCTCTGCCGACCCCGACCACGCCTCCAACAGCGACGCCTACGCCCGAACCTGCCCCAGCCTCGCTGGATGGTATCGGGTTGACCGCCAGCACGACGATAGGGGAGATCGTTGCGGCGCTTTCCGCAGAGGAGGTCTCCTGCTGGCGGAACTTAGTGCCGGACCTCGATGCGTTCTTCGATGTGCCGCTGGGAGAGCTGTACGACAGCGGCCTGGATTTCCGACTGGATTGCCTGAAGCCAGAGAACGCCCCGATCGTCGTCGTGGCATGGACATCCATACAGGCCGGAGGCGTGAGCGCGGAGACACACGAGTGCATGTTGTCCATCGCGACACTGAATCCGGCAACATTCGGGAGCGCCGAAACGGAGGACATTATCATCACCTTCGCCACCATCTACGGCATGCCCCTTTGCCTCACGGAGGAAGAACGTGTGGCAAAGGCAGAGAACACAGGTACAGACGTCCCGCCATCCGGGTGGCGGTGCCTTGAGGAGAAACTCGGCGGGTTGGACAACCTGCGCTCCATGCTCGCCAGCGAAGAGCCCGACATTGCCGAACTCACCCGCATGCTCTCGGCAACCCAGGAGTGCGGGGACTCCTTTTCGTGGGAGTGAGGAAGGGGCCCAACGCCCGGATGCCTCGCCACGAGCGTTGGCGTGGTGCTGCGCCTCTTCGACGAGCTTGGCGAAGGCCATGCTGAGGACGGCACTCGACCTGCCTACGTCATTCGGTGGGGGGCGTCACTTCTGAGTTGAACAGGCGGTTAAACAACTCCGGGGCGTCGGAGGCTTCAGACAGGGCGACCACGAAATCCGCCTCCGCGCCATCCAACCCGTCAACGAACCACGGCGCGGCGACCAGCTGCTCGAACTGTTCGACAGTGTGACGGTATCTGGCCAGATCAGCCAGGGAGGACATGAGTCGACGGCCCGCGCTCTCGTCGGTATTCAGGTACGCCGTGGCGGTCAGCGCCGCCTCCACGCTGCGAGTTGCGACCTCGATCCAGGCTTTCCCCATAGGGTAGTCGTCGAGCACGCTTCTCAGCACCGGGGGAAGCTCCCTCAGGAGCGGCGCCAGATCGGGATTACGCCTGGCGGCGTGCTCTATGAGCACGAACGTCTCCAGATGGGCCATCTGCCTGAACTGCCGGTCGCCGTTGAGCCACCAGCGGACCTGGCTGATGCTCCCGGTCAGGTTGCCCTCGGGCGGGTTGACGGACTGCGCGCGGTCCCGCACGTAGTAGATCAGGCGGATCTCGTCCACACCGATGCCGTCGTTGACCCAGGGGAGCAGGGCTACCGCTTCGCCGAGGCCGCTGTTCCTGGCCCACGTCTTGACGAGCGCCGTGACCGCCTTGGTGTGCCATTCGTCCGGAGGGTCTGCAAACCATGGAACGAGCTGGGACAGACGCTCGAAGGCGAGCAGCTCCCTGGACGTGGGGGTGGGCGTTGGACGAGGCGTTGGGGTGAGAAGCGGCGTGGGTGAGGGAGTCGGGGTGGGGCTTGGGGTAACGGTTGGCGCGGGCGTAGGCGCCGGAGAAGGAGTCGGCGTGGGAGTCGGCGAGGGCGTGGGCGTCGGAATGGGGGTCGGGATGAGAAGCGGGCCGGACGCGGACAGGATCTTCTGGGCAGGAGAGAGCGTCGGTGTCGGCGAAGGTGTCGGAATCTCGACCTGAGCCGAGGCTGCCTCGGTCGCCGACGCGCCCGGCGTCGCCTCATCTCCCGCTTCGCTGGTGGCGGTAGCGTCGACTGACACGGGGGACGAGTCTGGCGGCGGTGCTGAATCACAAGCGACGAGCGCGAGTGCGGAGAGCATCAGACCGAAGGTTGCGATTGGTCGCAAGACAATAAAGACCGGTGAGGCGTCTCCCTCACGCACACGGCCTCGACCCGCCCGGCCAGAGGCAGACTCCCGTGCGCAAGCTACGCCGCTCACTGCAGCCAGGGCTGTTCCACGGGGCGCCCGTTCTCCTCCATCGCCTGCGCGAGCGCGGGACTCAACTCGTAGCGGACATCATTCAGCGCCAACCCCAGATTCCTCAGCTGCGGTAGAGGCCCCCGGCAACAGGGCAACGTACTTCATCCCTCACACTCCCCTGATCCACGAAATCCGCGATGGCGTTCACCTCGGCAGGCTCCATGGACGCTCACATTCCCCGAGCGGGGCATGGCAGCCACCCGTCTCCTTCATTGACTGACGGTGCCACTCCGGACTGTCAGTCGTTGAGCGCCTGCAGGGCATCCGCACGGGAATCGTAGAGCGGCACGATGCTGGAGAACCCGCTGATGGTGAACACCTCGCGGAGCCGTTCCGAAAGCGAGCAGGCCACCAGCTTGGCGTTCTGCTTCTGCAGTAACCTGCCCACCACGAGCAAGACCCGGAGGCCGGCGCTGGCGATGAACTGCACCCCGCCCATGTCCACGATAACGGCCTGATCGCTCGGCTGGATGGCGCCCTCAATGGCTGCCTGGAACTCCGGGGCGCTCACCCCATCCACGCGCCCATCCACGCCCACGATCAGATGCGCGCCTTCCCGTGCGGTTGTGACCTCCACGTATCCTCCTCATGCTGAGGTACGACGAGCCTCCAATGGCTCACGCCCAACACTACCAGAGACCTCCGGCTGGTGCGAGAACCATCCCGTCGGGGCTTCGCCAATGTCCGGCGCCCCGCATCACTCGTGTCAGCGGCCTCTATCTCCACACTTATCGGACTCGTTCCCGTCCATCGCCGTCGATGATGCGCCATCCATCAGGCTCTGACCCGTCGGCGGCATCGGGCAAGGGCCGCGTGTCGCTCATCCGGCTGCTGACGTATCAGCCAGAGCGGGGTCTCCCGCGGTTTAGCCCGCACGGCAAACGGGTGGTCGGAGTGCGGGGGTAGTACAGAGAACGAGAGTTGGTAGGGAAGGGGCCGACTGGGTCGTGGGCAAGGCCGCTATGGGATTGCGCGCCTGCGCGGGGAGCGACGCAGTCAACAGTTTGGGTTTACCCGCTGCGGCAAGCCGGATTGCAGGGGCCACTCCTGACGATTGCATGTCTTGCAGTTGCGATGACCGGGCTGATGACAAGTGCTACGAGTGGCGATGACAAGTTGGCACAGGGACGATGCAAGGTGAGGGCGAACTTTGGGGAGGCCATACGGAGGCCGGAATGGGGGCTGTGACGTGTCACGTCGGCGCGGGGTTGGCGACGCGCTGGGCATGGCTGAGCTCGTGAGGGAGCACCTCTTCCAACGCGTTCTGCGGGCCGATGCCGGGAGCGTGGGCGGGACCGCGCGCTGGGGCGGAGCACTGCTATGGACGGACCCGCTCGTGTGACGATGACTGCGGGCTTGGCGGTACGTGTGACGTGGGCGGAAACCTCGTCATGGACGATGTGCGCGCACTGGTGGTGCTGCTCGGCATGGTGGCGACCGGCAACCCGACGATGAGTGCAATGGGATCATGGCCGTGGTCCGGCTCGACGACGGACGCATGGGCTGCCTCGTCCACAGACACGCCGACGGGCCGATCATCCCCTTTGATGAGGTAGCCCAAACGACGGACACGAGGCCGGACAGCGAAGCGGAACCGGGCGGCGGATTCTCACGCGGCGGGCTCGAAAACGGGCCTCCCCGGAGGGCGCGGCGAGCAACGCCCGTCCTGACGCTACACCCGTGTACAAGGATCAGCGGTTGGTGATCCGTGAGCAACCGCGTCGTGGGCAAGGCCGTGGCCTATCGGACGGGGCATAGCGCTGGTTATCTGCGAGCACTTCGGTTCCAGGGCTCCTGCTACTCCGAGATTGCTGAGCCTCTCGTGAATGTTGTCGAGAACAATCGCCGAGTGAAAGGCGAGGATTGTCGGGCCTCTCGTAGAGATTGTCGGCAACAATCGCGGAGACTGGGTGCGGCGAACACGATCCGCCTGGGGCCGTCGGGTGCTCGGGGACCAAGGCCAACGACGACGGGGATGAACAGGCTGCCGGAGACCTGCTGGACGAGAGCACGGAACACGCCATGGGCAGACCTCAGCCACTCCTGGGAGAGCCGTGCGCGCCCCCCGTTATGGCGCACGGCGGTCTGCAGGCTTCCCGTGGTGTGATGTACCCGTACATGAGATGGAGGAATGTCGGAGAAGGGAGACGGAGTCGTGGGCAAGGCCGCCGCCTACAGGACGGGTGATGCGTCACGTGATCAGGCAATACTTCGCGTTCGGGACTCAATGCACGGTCGACTGCAAGGCCTACGAGTGGAAACAGCAAGTTTGCAGAGCCCTGGATCGAGGGGTCTGTGCAAGGCCCACGAGTGAGAAGTGCAAGCTTGCAGAGGGGCAGGTGGGACCGCCGGAGGGCGCCGGCTGACTCCCCGGAATCGATGGCGTCAACGCTTCCGGGAAGGCCGACGGGCTGCGATCACCGACGCCATGTCAGGGCGGCGGCCGAGGGGCAGGGCCCACGATGACGATGGCCATGACACCGGGGACCTGCTCGACGAAGATGCCGGGTTTCCCTTGGACGGACCTCATCCACTCCTGGGCAGTGTCGCGCATGACACCCGTTATGGCGCATGGTGGTCCGCAGGCTTCCCGTGGTGTGATGGACGTGTACAGAAGAATGAGGAATGTCGGAGAGAGAGCACGGAGTCGTGGGCAAGGCCGTGGCCTACAGGACGGGGCACGCCTCACGTAACCAGGCAACACTTTCCGTCCACAGCAGCTTCCACGGTGCTGGTGCATCGGCCCCGAGTGATTGGTGCAAGTTGCACCACGGCGGTGAACGAGGTCGCGAACATCGGCCCCGAGTGATTGGTACAAGTTGTACGGGGAGGACATCATGGAACCGGATGAGACGGTCATCGAGCGGAGCAATTCAGTGGAGAGCCTTCACGGCCTCCGCCTCATGGCGCTGCTGCACGACCTCGTGCGTGAGAACGGACAGCGGGGTGCGGGGCGGGTGCTGGGGATCGACCACCGGACGGTCGCCGCGTGCATGGAGAGCGGGGAGCTGACCTGGCGGATGCTCCTCTCTCGCCGGTAATTCAAACTGGGCCACTACCTACTCGCGGCGCTCTTACTCACTATCGGGGCTTGCGCACCACCTACACCAACACCTACGCCAGAGCCTACGGCAACACCGCTTCCGCCCAACTGCTACACCGCAACGCTCGAAGAGTTCGCCGATTACCATGACGTCTTCCTCCGCAGCGTCTACGACTACGAACGCACTATGTCTTTCGAAGAGACGCGCGACATGCTCGCCGACATTATGGGGCCATACGCCTACAGCCTCGAAGCCGAACCGCTCATCAGAGAGATGCTTATCGAACGGCAGAACAGATCCTACGACGACTGGCTCAGCCTGCGGTGGCAAGGTATCCAGGACGGGTCCATTCCCTGCCCCTGATAGCCGTTCCTCGTGCAGATGCTCGGGCGAGGAAGCTTCCGAGCACAGGGGGCGTGATGTCCACCTCATCGCCCTGCCCGTCGCTCTGGCATTGGTGTCATCTTGCACAGGCTGATTCGAATCGTGGAGGGGGGTGGCCTTGTTGCGTAAATCCCCTCTCAGGCCGATTTATGCAACAAGCGCCCTTTCTGTTGCAAAAGTCGGGCCGAGCACTACGATGTTGTGGCAGAGCACCTTCATCAGCGTCTCGTTCACCTGCACCACCGGCGTCTTCGCCCGAATCACGTCCCCGAACTTCGACTTCAGCACGTAGTTGTAATCGGAATTGAAGGGAGGGTCGAGGTAGATGCACTCGTCGGGCAACTCCCTCAGGATGTCGAGTTTGTCACCACAGACGAGGGCGTTGCCCGCGAGGTAGCGGTGAGTAGAGTTCACCGGCGTCCTTACGCGCGCGTAGGCTGTCGCTTGGTCGTCATGCTGCGCCTCCGTGATCGGTTGGACAAGGCGCATGCTATCCTACCGGCAGGGGCGCGTCAACGTTCGCCCGCCCTAAGGCGGGCTGCGCTCGCCAGACTCATTACAACGGGCGCTGGTGCTCCATCGGGGGGACAGGGGAGGGGAAGCTGCCTTTCGCCCAGTGCTTGCCGAAGTCCATCCATCCATCCGCGTACCCCTGACAGTACACCTCTGCCGGGCCTGTCCACCTAGGGTCTAGGACAGCGCTCTCGGCCCACTCATCGAATGCATTGTCCATGTTCTGATAAGGGGCACCCCTAGGTTGCGCGTGGGCGACGTAGAATCGCAGTTTGTCCCGTATCGCCCACAGGCTCGGCGTCATCATGACCATGCTGTTCCTCCTGGGCGCGCGCTACGCCGGACGGGATGGTAGCACAACGCACGGCTAGCCCCGCTCGGCAAGAGCGCGTCAACGGCGCAGCCGTGAGGAGAGAGGTGACTCTTGCAACAGAATCGGGACTTTTGCAACAAGTGGGCTTTACGCAACAAGCCGGGGGGGGGGTTGACAGAACACCTCCTTGCTCTTCATACTGGCTTCATTAGAATCCACCGAGCCGCCACCCAACAGTTATGGGAGCAATGGTACTCGGTTACTACGACCCCAGGGACGCGTATGCGTCCCTGTATTTTTTTGGAGGGTAATCGGCAGATGTCAACTGACCTGAATACAGAGCACAGAGTCCGCGTGAAGGTGTTTGTCGACTTCTGGAACTTCCAGCTACTGATGAACAATGTAGCTCCGGGATTCAAAGTCGACTGGCAATCGATGGGATTAGTGCTGGCACAGGAGTCTCTGAGAATAGTAGACGCAGCAGCATCGGTTGCCTACCAAGGCATGAATGTATACGGCTCATATGACGCTGCCAGCAAGAAGGACGAGGGTCTCCTCAAATGGGCCTTGAACACTCTGAATAGATTCGCCGGGGTACAGGTCACAATGCTCCCGCGACAGCGTAAGAAGCGAGGTCCAGTCTGCCCGTCGTGCCATGAAGAGATTTCTAGTTGCCCGAAGTGCCAATCAGACATAAGGGGCACCGAAGAAAAGGGCGTAGACACCCGCATCGCGACCGACATGATCAAGTTGGCCTGGGTGGACAATTATGATGTAGCGGTCCTGCTCTCGTCAGATCGCGACTTTGTCCCGGTGGTAGAGTTCCTCAGTACCAGAGGGATTAAGACCATCCACGGAGCATTCCAGCATCAGGGTTCGCTACTGTCCCAAACATGCTGGGGCAATATCCAAGTGCCCCAAGTAATGGAGAGGTTCAGACGTACCTAATCTCCCATCGGATAAACTCGACCTCGATCGTGATGTCCGCCTCCTGCGGTTGCGGTTCCTCCCCGATCTCCCATCGGATAAACTACCGCCCGCACCTGCATACGGAGATGCTGGTTGCGGTTCCTCCCCGATCTCCCATCGGATAAACTTCGGCCGCGGTGCTCACGGGGCTACCTCGCGTTGCGGTTCCTCCCCGATCTCCCATCGGATAAACTAGGTGCAGGCCACGTACGACGTCTTGCCGTTGCGGTTCCTCCCCGATCTCCCATCGGATAAACTCTCTTGGATGGGCAGCTGCTCTATCGGTAGTTGCGGTTCCTCCCCGATCTCCCATCGGATAAACTCGGCGCGCAAGCGAAAGCACCGGCTCCATGTTGCGGTTCCTCCCCGATCTCCCATCGGATAAACTCCGATACGTGCGCCATGCGCCGTACTTCTCGTTGCGGTTCCTCCCCGATCTCCCATCGGATAAACTGGGAGGCCGGTCGCAACCCCGGCCATTCGAGTTGCGGTTCCTCCCCGATCTCCCATCGGATAAACTTTGCCGGTAGCCGATGCGGCGGGTACTCCCAGTTGCGGTTCCCCCCCGATCTCCCATCGGATAAACTACCAGGGACACGATCCGGAAGATACGGTGTTGCGGTTCCTCCCCGATCTCCCATCGGATAAACTGACGCTCATCGTCGCCTTCCAGAACATCCTGTTGCGGTTCCTCCCCGATCTCCCATCGGATAAACTCGGCAGGAACATGAACCACGCTCCTGTCACGTTGCGGTTCCTCCCCGATCTCCCATCGGATAAACTCTCTGCCAGCGCTGCTACCAGCGCGAGCATGTTGCGGTTCCTCCCCGATCTCCCATCGAATAAACTTGCGCGAGAGCGTGTGCACCGGTGGCACTAGTTGCGGTTCCTCCCCGATCTCCCATCGAATAAACTGGTCCCGCACGACAATCGCATAGCACGGCAGTTGCGGTTCCTCCCCGATCTCCCATCGAATAAACTGCGTCGGCCCGTCCAGCCCATAATGAGGCTGGCGAGGCCAGCGCAGGGAGCGGCAAAAGCGGGGCTGCCGGGTCAGAAGAGCGCGTACTGCTGCGGATTTCTGTTAGGCGGGCGACGCACCGGTCCGTTGAAGCTGACGATGTTCTCGTACTGCTTATCAGTGAAGTAGAGGATCTGCACGTTTCCCGCGCGGGGCAGGGCAGACTGCACCCGGCGGGTGTAGACCTCGGCTTGCTCCTTGCCGCCACAGAAGCGCATGTAGACCGACAGTTGGCACATACCGAAGCCCTGATCCAGCAGGAACTGGCGAAACTTGTTGGCCGCCCGCCGCTGCGGTTTCGTCAAGACGGGCAGGTCGAAAATCACCATCATCCACATGAGGCGGTACCCCGAAAGCACAGGCGGCGTTCCTCATTCGGTGTCTCCTGATGAGTCTACGAGGGGCGGGCCGGGAAATGTGAAGATGGGCTTGCAGGATTCGTAGGATTGTGCGGCCGACTGCGCCGCGCGCTCAATGCACGTCTGGAGCGGTGTTGTGCCGCGTTCAGTGCGCAGGTCCATCACGAGAACGCCCGCGAGCGCCCGCTTGGTCTCGCTAGTCATCTCCCGGTGTCCTGCCTTGGCCAGCCGAACGACGGCGTAGTCCACCAGCGGCCTGAATGGTTCCATGAGGTCGTCCACGAGGCAGAACGGGTTGGCGCGGTTGTGATGGTGGATGCCGATGGACGGGTGGAGACCGGCGGCGGCAACGGAGCGGGCCACCGCTGCCCTGAGCACTGTATAGCCATAGTTCAGAAAAGCGTTCGCACCGCCTGCGGAGCGGTCGCGGCGGAAGTTGGAACCAAAGACGAGCGGCCAGTAACGGCGCGCCGCCTGCGCTTCCACGTTGTCTGGATCGCCAGACCGGACGCGCTGGGCGAGCGCCAGGAGCCCTCCGCCAGGGACGCCAAGAACGTCCAGCACGTTCTGCTGCTGGGCTATCTTCGCCTTGACGAGCGCCTGCCAGAGGCGCTTGCGGAGCGGGAGGGATGCTTCCAGCTGGGAGCGCATGCGGAGAGATTGGACATGATGCCCTTCCACCGGCCAGAGCCACGCGACAGGGAGGTAGTTTGCGCCGCAGAGCACGGCGGGGATGCCCCGGTTGGCCATATCCACCAAGAGGTCGTTGGTGTAGGTGAGACCGTGCGCCTCAGTATTACAGAGGAGGACGGCTATGTCGTCCAGAGGAATGCGCGCCAGTTCCTCGCTGTCCTTGCGAACGGAGAGAAAACCCCGGTGGCGGGAGAGGTGCTGCCCCTCGCTCGCAATCTCGACGACGCGACCGATCATCCCGTGCGTGGCCCCGGGTCCAGCACTCGCCCGATCTCATCCACGCCTACCCGCCGGAAACCCTGTTCGCGGAGTTGTTTGGCAGAGTATTTGTTCTCCCTTATCGGGTCGTCCTTGTTGCTCGCACGTGCGGCGACGTTGGCCTCGTTGTGAGGATCGAGAACAACAAGCGCGCCAGTGGCAGAGTTAGATATCTTGCGAACGCGGACGATGCGCCGGTCTGCCCCCTCGCCGAACGCGCCCATGTCGTCGATGTGCAGGCGCATAAGCCGTTTCGCCGTGGGGTCGGGGCGCCCATCTTTGCTGGCTGGGCGGAAGTTCTCGATGGTGAAATCCTGCTGGTTGAACTCGAACGTGGGCACAACGACGGTCTTCCAACTGCCGTCGGGCGTCCTCCAGACGTCGGCGAAGGCGTTACTGCCACGCACGTAGCCCTTGTACGCCTTTCTCGTGCTGTCCCTGATGGGTACAACGCTCTGCTCCTCGACGATACGCACGCGCCGGACGCGCTGTATGTGTCCGTTCACGCTCACACCCACCTCTTCATCCCCGGCGCGTTCGGCAAAGATCGCGCCCACCGGCTGCTTCTGGGGCCTGCGGTCTTCCCGCCGCGCCAATTCCTCCTCGGCCCTGTCGAGTTCCGGTTTCTCCGCTTCAACGGCATCCCACAGGGCGAGCAGACCATCTCGCAGGCCGGGGTCCCGCACGGCTGCAAGGTCAGCCCGCTTTACCACGGCTGCCAAGTTCATGCGGATGACGACCCTGGATGGCCCGTTGCCGGGCTCCTCCAACAGCCCGTAGGCCGTCGCCTTGTGCAGTTGACCCGTCGTCTTACCGCCCACGCCCAGTGCGCCGTGGTCGGGCTTGTGGGACACGGTCATGCGATCGATGAGCGGCTTCACCTCACTGCAGTCGAAACCGGGCCACGGCTTGAGCTCTTCTCGTCCCAGCAGTTTAGCCAGCCTTGCCTCCGGTTCCACGGACCCGGCGGCCTGCTGAAACCGCTGCACGAGGCCTTGGGTGGTGTTGGCGGCGACGAAGGCGTCTATGGCATGGTGGCGGTGGTCGTCTCGCTGTTTCCCTCCGCCACTCTCGCGCAGCATCCCTTCCAGGCCCCACCCGCGCCGGATCCGCGCGGTCATGCCGCCAAGGATAACGCGGACGAACGACCTGCCCTCTGTCTTCTCGTCATAGAGGTGCGCGAGGTAGGAGCGGGCCGTGCGCGATAGGTAGCGCGTCTCGTTCAGTTGGCGTTCGAGGAAGCCGCTCTCGTCAGCGAATCGGTCCATGGCGTCTGGAAGGAAGCGCCATTTCTTGTTGTCCGGCAGTTGTTCGGCGCGAGCGAGGATGGAGTCGTAGTCGTAGCCGAACGGGCTATCGTGGAACGCCTCGTGCGGAGAGCGGTTGCTCTTGAAGCGGTTGACCTCCCTGAGACAGAGGACCTTGTTGGCGAGTGAATCGTCAAGGGTGCGCCTCGGAAGGACGTGATCTATCTCGGTCGCATCGGAGACGGCCATGCCGAACGAGATGGGTCTGCCGGTGTACGGGCAAAGGCGCGCCTGCACGGGGCCTTGCTCTTCCCAGGGGCGCAGCTTTTCCATCACGTATCCGTTGGGCTCGATCCCGCACTCCTGGAGCTCTTTCCGGCGGCGGTCGTTCTCATGCTCGTTACTGCGCTGCCGCCTGACGTACTCCTCGCGCTGCTCCTTGCTCGATTTCAAGTCGCGCGCGAGTTCCACCACGATATCCGCTGGTTTGCCGTAGGCGTCGATGAGCCGGTTGACGACGCGGCGGAGTTGGTTCAGCCCGACATGAACGGTGGGGTTGGGGAAGCGCCCGAAGCGCTTCGCCTCGTCAGCCTCCGGAGCGTTCGGGTCTGCGCCTACGACGTCGCGTTGCAGGACAATGCCGTAGTATGGGAGACGGTCGTGCGCCTCGGCGTTGCGGAAGTCGGAGTGGTGTGGGTAGCCAGCCTTCACCACGGCTTCATCGTACCGCATCCCGTCCCGCAAGTGCGGGAGTACTTTGCGAATGGCCTTCGCACTGAGGTGCAGATGACCGTCGGGGAGCACCACTTCGGCAACCTTCTGGGCCTGCGCCTCGCTCAAATCCCATTCGGAGACCGCCGTCTGCCGGACGGCTTCCGGGTCTTCCGTATCGAGCAGGCGCTCGACTATGGCGTCACGCTCCTCCGGTGTCAGGCTCAGCCAGCGTTCGCCGAACAGATCCGGTTTCGTCAGGCGCACGGTGGTCTGGTCCCCTTGGAGTTTCTTACGTCCACCGCGCGAGAGGTTCAACGAGCCGTCCAGCCGCAGGCCCTTAGGGGGCTTCTGCAAGTCGACTTCTTTACCCTCTCGCAGGCGCTGGAGCATGCGACTGCGTTCGGCATCGTTCAAGGGGCGCTCCGGTTCGATGCCCACCCGAGTGCGCAGGTTGTTGAGCTCCTGCAAGATGCGGAACTCCTGCGCAGAGTGTAGGGCTCGGGGGGCACGCCGCTCTCCTTCCTCCAGCAGGCACCAACCGGGATCGACCGGCTTGAGCGGGCGCTGATAGAAGATGATGTCTCTCAGCGAATCCCACTGATCAGGTCGCAGATTGTGATGTTGCTCTTGCTCCTTCCTGATCGCATCGAACTCCGCCTCGTACATGGCGCGGTCGGGGTAGAGGTCAAGGCCGGGGCGTGCGCGTACAGGTTTCCCTTGAGCGTGCAATTCGGCAAGGTATTCGCCGAGTTGCATGTCGTTCTCTCTGAGGGCGATGCGGAGGTTGGTCAGATTCTCGCGGGACTCCTTCTCGTCATCTTTCGGTCTGGCCTTGCGGTTGGACTTGAAGCCCCGCCGCTGGTTCAGGTGGAAGAGCGCGCGTCCGAGGTCGTATGGGCTGAGCTGCTGTTCGAGTGCGAGTTTCCTGAGCGGGTAAGGGTCAAGCGCGGCTACTTGCGCGCGGGATTCGGCGTCCGGCGGCATCAGTCCGCAGGCGGTGAGCGTGTCCAGCAGTTCGCTGCGCCGCCTGAGGTAGCGGTCGCGCCGTCGCCGCTGACCGCGCGGGATGCGCCGGTTCACCGCGAGCGATTGGCCCAGCGGGTCGAGCGATTTGGAATTCTCACGTCCATCCGGGAAGATGCGGACGCCCATGTCCAAGAGGCCGCAGGCCTTCCCCTCTTCGTCGAGGAGCACGGCGGACCAGCCGATGGAGTTCGTCCCGAGGTCTATGCCAAGCCGGTACTGCATCTATTCGCACTTCCTTCCTCTTGATTCTTGCCTCCGGGAGTTCGGCAGTATACTATGTGGCATGCCAAAGGCTTCTAAACGGCACACCGCATTGGGAGATCGGGGCACGCGGTTTAGCTGCGTGAGGAACCGTTAACAAGCCTTCAGGGCACCAAATCGGGGAGCAGGCTACGGCCTGCTTCCGTGCTATCCACGGGCTATGCCTTCAGGTCTACGTCGCGATGGTTACGGTGGCAGCGACCTGCGCGTCGGAGTGAATGGAACAGACGGGGGCATGGGTCACTTTGCTCTGACGCCTCCAAAGGACACGGCGCGCTAGTCGAGAGAAAGCTACACTACAGGTCGACGTCCCATTGGAAAGTTCGCAATACGGTAGCCTCTGGTTCACCATGAACGGGGAAAGCACCCAGAAGGGGTGCCCCTACATCAGACCCCCGAGAGATTCCTCGACTCCGCTGCGCTCCGCTCGGAATGACAGGGTGTGACACGCGCCCCTTACGTAGTTGCTCTTGTTCGCTCTACCATGGTTCTGGCTATGGGGCAGGGCACGGCCGGAGCGTCTGGCTCGCGCAGGGGTGCGGTGGCCCACAATGGCGCGGAATGGCCCACTCAGCACCGTCGGGCCGCAGGAGTGGAATGTTGCCAATTGTTACCGAATGTTACCGGCTTACGCGGCGGCTCCCGTCCCGCCTCTGAAGGCCCCGTTCGCACGAGTGAACGGGGCACACACTCCGGAGCACCAGCGCTCGAACGCGCGCAGGACGTGCTCGTTGCCCGTCGTTTGAGTGCGTATCGTGAGTCGCTTGCCCGGCCCCACGAGCGGCTCACTGCGCTACTCCCTGGATTCCCGCCTTCGCGGGAATGACGGAAGGGCGCCCACGAGGGACGCCCCTACAATCAGGCAGGGCGGAGAGGTTGCGCGCTGACGCCCGAGAGATTTCTCGGCCAGGCTGGAAATGACAGCCCCGCCCCACCGCCCCGGTTCACCCTCACCCCAACCCTCTCCCCTCAAGGGAGAGGGGGAGATTCCGACGGGCCCGCGGGCGCCTCAGTGGGTCAGGAAGTCGATGGCGAGGCGGCTGAACTCGTCTGCCCGTTCGTACTCGATGAAGTGCCCGACACCGCCGCCCCAGACGTGAAGCTGGGCGTTCGGGATCTGCGCCAGGGCGCGGAAGGCGCCTTCCAGCGGCACCATACGATCCTGGTGCCCCCAGACGATGAGCACTTCCGCCTGCAGCTTCCCGATGAGCGACGTGAGGTCCGAGTTCTTCGCCGCGGAGAACTCGGCGCGGGCTTCGAGGTGCCCGGGCCGGATGGCAGCCTGGTAGCGAGCCTCGATCACTTCCTCGGTGCACAGTTCATCGTTCGGGATGAACAGGTGCATCATCTTCTCCATGTTCTCGCGGGTCGGGTTCTGCGCGAATACCCCAAGCGCCTTGATACCCTCCGGAGGACTGGGCTGGAACATCAGCCGGCCTCCCCCGGCGCCGCTGGACTGCAGGATGATCTTGCCGACCCGGTCCGGGTAGTCGATGCCCATGCGAAGGCTCATGGGGCCGCTCTGGGACGAGGAGAAGAGGTGGGCCTTGTCGATGCCCAGCTGGTCCATCAGCCCGATGACCGTCCGGGCCCAGGAGACGTCCAAAGGCGTGTCGCCCAGCTTCATGGTCTTGTCGGACTCGCCGTAGGCCGGCAGGTCGACGAGGAGCGTCCTGAAGTGCTCCGAGAATGCGTCGATGTTGTGCTTGGTGTTGTCCCAGGCGTTGGCGCCGGGGCCTCCGCCGTGGAAGCACAGCAGCGCGGGCCCTTCCCCCGCCTCGTTGTAGTGGATGCTTACGCCGTCAACGGTGGTGAACCGGTCGGTGGCTTCCTTCGTGAGCTTGTGTTCGACAACCATGCCGCGCCTCCTGTGTGATGTGTGGTCAGCTCTACCATCCTCCGCTGTGAGGGCCATCCGCCGGATACAGGGAGGTGGCCCGTGGGGCACGATAGGACAATGTCCCTACCCCGTCAACTTGTGACGGAATCGTGCGCCATGAGCGCCCGCGCGTTTGCAATTCAAAGGGTGCGGCTACAAAATCGGGCGAGACCAACAAACTGCAGGAGGGCGGAGTCATGACATCTGCGGACTACTCAGTCGAACCGGCGGTCGACAGGCGTCTCCAACTGGAGAATGTGGAAGCACGGTTCCTGGAAGCCGGGGCAGGGATACCGACGATCTGCATCCACGGGGTCGGCTACACGAACGGCGCAGATTCCTGGCTGCCTGCGATCCGGGAAGGCCTGGCCGACGGGCTGCACATCTTCGCGATCGACCAGATCGGCTGGGGGATGGGGAGCAGGATGGACTTCGAGTACTCGATCTCCTACCTGGCGGACCACGTTCGCGAGATACAGGACAAGCTCGGGTATTCGAGGACGAACATCATCGGACACTCCCTGGGAGGCTGGATCGCGGCCACGTTCGCCTACGAGAGCCCCAATCGCGTGAGGAAGCTGGTGCTGGACAGCATCGCCGGCATGAACCCGACCCCGCCCGAATCGGTCTCGAACTTCCAGGTCCCGGACGAGGAGGCGGTGAAGGCCGCGGTAAAGGGCCAGTTCCGCGCCCAGGACCAGGAGCAGATGGCCGGCTTCTACTGGAGGAACGCCCAGCAGCCCGGGGCCGAAGCGGCATTCCGGCAGATCACGAAACATCTGAACGACCCAGCCATGCGGCGGCGGTACTACCTCAAGCCGAAGCTGAGCAAGATTCAGGTGCCCACCCTGGTAACGTGGGGCGACCAGGCGCCGCCTCTGTTCCCGCTGACCGCGGGGCAGGAGATCGCGGCGTTGATCCCGGGCGCCGAGATGAAGGTGATCCCGGGCGCCGGTCACTTCACGATGCAGGGCTGGCCCGCCGAGTTCGTCGAGCTGGCCCGCCCGTTCCTGTTGTCCGACTAGGAACGCCCTGCAGGGTGCGATGGAGGAGCGCAATGGCGAAGCTGACGATCGCTGACATACAGCAGATGAAGACGGACGGCAGGAAGGCCGTCATGTGGGTCGCCTACTCGTACGAGATGGCTGCCATCATCGAGATGGCGGAGCCGGACATGTTCCTCGTGGGCGACAGCGGCAGCCAGTTCCTGCTGGGCCACCCGGACATGAACGATACGACGGTGGATGAGATGATCGTCATGGGCCGTGCGGTCCGCCGGGCGACAGAACGGGTGCCGGTCATAGTCGACCTGCCCTTCATGTCGTATCACACGGGCATCGAGGACGCCATCAGGAACGCGGGGCGGATCATGAAGGAGACCCGCTGCTCGGGCGTCAAGCTGGAAGGGGGCGCGCACTTCGCTCCCACGATCGAGGCGCTGGTCAAGGCGGGCATCCCCGTGATGGCGCACATGGGCGTCACGCCCATGACGAGCGTGGCGATAGGAGGCATGACCGGAGGCGCGACGCTGCCCGAGGAGCAGATCTGGAACGATGCCCGGTCTCTCGTGGCCGCGGGCGCTTTCTCTCTCGTGCTCACGGGAATCCGCCCGCCATTGACCGAGGAGATCACGAAGGAGGTTCGCATCCCCACCATCGCCGGCTACCTTGCGGGCGACGAATGCGACATCCTCCTCGGGTTCCCCGGGACCATCGGGTACGCGCAGGCGCAGGTGGGGAAGCCCACGTCGGCCTACGGCCAGGTTGGCAAGGCGATCTACGACGCGGCGTCCGAGTACATCACGGACGCCCGTGCCGGCCAGCGCCGCGCTCCGGGCGCATCGTAGCCACAATCGTCGTTCGGGCTGCTTCAGGTAAGGGGCATTGCCCGGGTCAGGACCGTGGCCCGACCAGGATGTCGTCACCCTCGATCCGCACTTCGTAGGCGACGACAGGCTCCTCCGCCGGGGGGTTGGTCACCTCGCCCGTCCGCAGGTTGAACGCGCCTTCGTGGATGGGGCACTCGACCTCACAGTAGTCTTCGAGCAGGTAGCCTTCAGAGAGGAACCCCTCCGCATGGGTGCAGAAGCCGTCCAGCGCGAAGTACTCGTCCCCGATGCGGGCCACGAGTATGTACTCGCTTCCAACCTCAACCGTCTGCATCTCACCCGGGGCGATATCCCCAAGCGTGGCAACCTTCACGAATTCGCTGAGCACCAGAGAGTCTCCTGACGATATGGCCTGCCGCCTAGGTTATCCGCCGCCGTTCAGCTTTCACTATCACGCCTGAGGCCCGGCAGCGGAGAAGGCCAGGCAGGCGGAGACCGGGAACCTTGCGTAGGCCGTGGCGCCTTCTCCGAAGGCAGGCGTGTCTACGGAAGTCCTTACGCGCAACCGGTGCTCACCGAAGGCCACCCGGTACTCCATGCTGGTCCCCAGGAAGACCTCCGTTTCGACGGTGCACGGGGCCTCCACGTCCCTGTCCGAGCCGGAGCTCCGGTGGCTGAGTTCGATGCCCTCGGGGCGGATGGCAACGAGGACCTTGTCGCCCAACCGGAACGGGGAGAGCGCATTGACGGAGAGCTCCGCGAAACCCACGTCCACCAGGATCGGATCGGTATCGCTCTTCTTGACGACGCCCTCGACGATGTTCCCGGCGCCCATGAAGTCGGCAACGAACTGGTCCTGCGGGTTGGAGTAGACCTCCCTCGGCGTTCCCTGCTGGGCGATGCGCCCGCTGTTCATGACGATGATGGTGTCCGAGAGGACCAGCGCCTCCAGCAGGTCATGGGTGACGTACACGGCGGAGACCTGCGCCCGATTGAACAGCTCCTTGAACTCGATGCGCATCTCTTCCCGGAGCTTTGCGTCCAAGTTGCTGAGGGGCTCGTCCAGCAGCAGGAGCTTGGGCTCTTTGATGAGCGCGCGGGCAACGGCCACCCGCTGCTGCTGTCCTCCGCTCAGCATGGTCGCGCTACGGCCGATCAACTCGGGGATGCGGACCATCTCGAGCACTCTCGTCACGCGCTCTTCCATCTGACTCTTGCTGATCTTCTCCTTGCCGACGCGCAACGGGTAGGCAACGTTCTCGAAGACGGTCATGTGCGGCCAGATAGCGTAGGACTGAAAGACCATCGAGATAGGCCGCTGGTGCGTCGGAACATTCGTGCCCCGGGCGTGATTGAAAACGACCTCGGAATCGATCGCGATCTCGCCCGCATCAGGCCGCTCCAACCCGGCTATCGACCTCAGGGTAGTCGTTTTCCCGCAGCCGCTGGGGCCCAGCAACGTCACAACCTTACCCTGCTCGACTTCGATATCGACAGACCTCAGGGCATAGACGTCCCCGTCGTTCGACCGGAACGTTTTCGACAGACCCTCAATGCTGAGAGCCTTGGAACGGTCCTCTGTTGCCAGGGCTGACACTCGACGGCCTCCTAGCCATGCTCTGTGAGCGGCTGTGGCAGGGTTACATCACAGGGCGTGCTACGTCAAGTTTCGGCCAGTATCCACCGAAAGGCGGCAGAAATCCATCTTTCCGCTGAGGAAAGGGCAGATGCGGCATCGTTGACAAGCCCGTTCCGACTTTTGATAATGCGGCGCATCTATCCGCGGGTAGGGAGCCGCGTGGGGGGAGGACCTGTCATGAGATTTCCAGCGAAAGGGCTGCTGCCGCTACTTCTCGCTCTGACCGCTGTTGTGGTGGTCGCATGCAGCGCCGACCCTACTCCCACGCCGGTACCCACCGCGACGCCTCCGCCTCCGCCCACGGCAACGCCGGTCCCGCCTCCTGAGCCGGGTACGACCCCGACTCCTACGGCGGCGCCTACGGCAACTCCGACGCCGGTGCCGATATCCGAGGAGATGCGCCTGTCCGGCATCATCGAAGTGCCCGACTTCTATGAGCGCGTCTGGCCGGAGATGAAGGCCCACCTGGACGAGCTGCACCAAAGAGCGTTGGCTGAAGAGGGCGGGCAACTCTCGCTCTGGGGCTTCGGTGAGATTGGACCCGAAGAGAAGGCCGCCTTCCAGGGCGCCTACCCCGGCATGACCATCACCAGCCAGGGCAGGCAGTTCGCCACGGCGGGAGCCATCATCACTGCTGCTGCTGCCGGGCAGTTCTCGACCGACACGTTCGGCGGCGCCTACAACATCTACGGCCCCGTCTATGACAACGACCTGCTCGACAAGGAGTTCGACTGGACGCAGTACGCCGTACCCGAGGAGTTCCTGGACCCGTCGCAACCGGGCATGATGTTCGACTCCAGCAACGCCTACGTCATGTGGTACAACACGAACGAACTGCAGGCGAGCGACCTGCCCACCGACCCGTTCGACTTCCTGCAACCCCAGTGGGAGAACCGGTTGACGTCGAGCCCGCCCTACTTCTTCGGCGGCTTCAGCTTCATCGCGCTCAAGTTCGGCGAGGAGCGCGCCAGGGAGTTGGCCATCCAACTGATCGATGACCACGGTCTGCTGATCACGTCCAACCCGGAGGCATTGCTGATCTCCGGAGAGCGCCCTGTGATGTTCCCGACCTTCGCGATCCCACCCGAGCACCGCCAGGGCGCGCCGATCGACGTCCTGTCGTACGAGGGCGCAGGCGTCTGGGCCCAGAATGCCGGGATCATGCGCAATGCGCAGCACCCCAACGGAGGAATCCTCTACGAGCTGTGGAGCGCCTTCGACCCGGACTGGCTGGCCGCCCGGTACGCGCATGCGCACCTGACGATCCCGTCGCCACACCTCGGCCTCCCACGTGAGACCATCGAAGGGAACCCGAAGATGCTCGCGAGCCTCGAGGCGTTGGAGAAAGGCTGGCCCACGTGGCTGACGATCGAGCGGCTGCCCGAGCGCGTCAGGATGCTGCGCATCTTCCAGGACATCGTGCTCCGGGGGGTCCGCTAGTCCGGCCCTGCGCACACGGCCAGGTACGGCGAACCGCCGCAATCGCGCCTGCCTCTGACTGGACAACCGTCCGGGGCAGGCGGAAGGCGGGGGTGAGAGGAGTGTTTCGTGGCCGTTGTTAACGTGTCTGCCGGGCGGCTCCCCTGGGTGCGGAAGCTCACCCCTCGCATCAGTGCGATGACGCTGATCACCGGGGCGGCGGTGTTGCTCCTGTTCTACCTGCTGATCGTGCCGCTTGCCGTTCAGATATTCGCGGCGTTCCGCGGGCCCACGACGTCTCTCCCTTTCCAGTCCACCGCGTATACGACCCTCGACAATCTCAGAGAGGTCTACACCGGCGGAGGGATGACCGCTACGCTCATCGATACGTCCTACTTCGTGGGCGGCTCGGTGGCGCTATCGCTCGTGATCGGTTTCACGCTGGCGTGGCTGATCGAACGGACCGACCTCCCATACCGGCGGTTGATGTTCGTCATCATCCTGATGCCTGCGATCATGCCGGGACTGGTCAGAGCCCAGGCCTGGCTGCTGATGCTCGCGCCCTCCACGGGTCTCTTCAACCAGGGGATCCGGGCGGTGCTTCCGTTCTGGGAGACGGGGCCCATCAACCCCTTCTCGTTCCCGGGGATGATCCTGGTGCAGGGTATCGGCGGCGCCACGTTCTTCTTCCTGCTCCTGAGTGCGGTGCTGAGGAACATGGACGGAGCCCTGGAGGAGGCCAGTTCGACTTCGGGCGGCGGCACGCTCCAGACGTTGCGGCGCGTGACGTTTCCGATCATGCTGCCCGGTATCCTGGCCGTCGTGATGCTCAACATGATCATCACCGTCGGGCAGTTCGAAGTGCCGCTGCTCTTCGGGATCGGCGCGGGCGCCAACATCTTCAGCCTGCGCATATGGCTGCCGCTGTGCTGCGGCGCCTACGGCCTGCCGGAGTACGGCATCGCCGCGGCATATGCGCTCAATTTCCTGGTGATCACGTACAGCCTGTTCTTCGTCTACTCCCGACTGACCCGGCAGGCGAACAAGTATGCAACCGTGACCGGAAAGGGGTACCGTCCGCGGCGTCTGCGCCTCGGGAATTGGAGGTACGCCGCGTACGCATTCCTCTTCGGTTACCTCATGGTGGCTTTCGTCATTCCGTTGGTCGTCCTGGTCTGGGCCAGCTTCTTCCCATTCTTCGTCGAGATGACATGGGACAACCTCTTCAACAGGGCAACGCTCGACGCCTACCGGGTGGTGCTGGACGACTCCCAGTTCTGGGGAGGCCTGTGGCGCACGTTCGTTGTCGCCTCGCTCAGCGCGACGATCGCGGTAACGCTATCGATGATCATCGCGTGGACCGTCGTGCGCGGGAAGCGTGGGCCGGTGAACCGCATACTCGACCTGTTCGCTTCTTCCTCAGTGGCGATCCCGGCCACGGTGGCGGCGTTCGCGTTCTTCATGTTCTACATCGTGGTGGGCAAGTGGATACCGATCTTCGGGACGATCTGGATCCTGGTGCTGGCCTACTCCTTCCGGACGTCCGTGGCATACCGCAACAGCTACGCCGGCGTGCTCCAGATCAATCGTGAACTGGAAGAAGCCTCAGCGACCAGCGGAGCAAGCCAGTTCGCAACATTCCGCCGGGTGCTGCTCCCACTCCTGCTGCCGCATGCGGTCGCCGCGTGGCTGCTGCTCTTCCTCCTGGGCTCGCACGAGTTCACGATAGCGGTCTTCCTGGCGGACGCCGATTCCAACACGCTCCCGGTTGTGTTGTTCAACCGGTTGAGCACCACGGGAGGCGGGGCTGTATCGCAGCCTCAGGCTGCGGCGATGGGGATCATGTTTACCGTGCTGGTGGCGGTACTCGCCTTCGTCGTGCGGTGGTTCGTCTCCAAGCAGGGCATCCGCCAGGAGGGTATGGCCGCGGGATAGAGCACGGGACGGCTGTACGCCCGGTCCCGATGGCCAAGCGCAGCCCTGGCCGAGCAGCTTCAGACGGAGGAAAGGCTGGCATGGCTCACGATCTCATCATCAAGGGCGGTCATATCTTCGACCCGGGCCAGGGCCTCGACGCAGTCGGAGACATCGGCGTCACGGACGGAGTCATCACCAGCATCGGCGGCTCTCTCGACGCTGACGGCGACGCGACGCGGGTCATGCAACTCCGGGACGACCAGTACGTGGTGCCGGGGCTCATCGACGTCCACACGCACTTCATGCACGGGTCGCAGACGCCGGGCGTGAACTGGCAGGCCTCGCCCCCCGAGATCGCGGGGGTCCTCTCCGGGGTTACGACGATCCTGGACGCCGGCACCGTGGGCGCATGGAACTTCGGCATCTTTCCGCTCTACCTGGAGGGAAAGACGAAGACGAGGCTCACGTGCTTCCTGAACATCGGCCGCGTGGGGATCCTGGGGCTCCCCCGGGCGCAGCCCGATCTGTATCACCCTGACGAGATAGACATGGACGGCACCATCAAGGCCGCCGCCGAGTTCCCGGACGCCATCAGGGGGATCAAGCTGCGCCTCGTCGGGCCCGTCATCCGTGAGCACGGCGAGGAGCTGATAGCCCGGGCCAGAGAGGCTGCAGAAGAGACCAACCTGCCCCTGATGGTCCACATCGGCGACACGCTCACCGGCGACAAGGAGAAGGCGCCGGACCTGACACGGCACCTTCTTAACATGCTGCGCGGCGGCGACATCGTGACGCACGTATGCACCGCGCATCCGGGCGGCGTGCTCGACTCGGAGAACCGGCTCGTTCCGGAGCTGCGCGACGCGGAGTCGAAAGGCGTGTTCTTCGATTCGGCCACGGGTCGGAACAACTTCAACTACGAGATATCGCTCAGGCTGGCGGACCAGGGGTTCCACCCGCACACGATCAGCACGGACATGTCCACGCCAGGCCGCCGGGAGATCGTCTACAGCCTGACGGAGTACATGTCCAAGTTCCTGGCCATGGGCTACTCCTTCGAAGACGTCATCCGCATGACCACCACAAACGCTGCGCAGGTGCTGGGCGCGGAGGACACGCTGGGGGCCCTCGCAGTCGGCAGGGAGGCGGACATCTCCATCCTCGACCGTGTCACCGGGAAATGGGAGTTCGAGGACTGCTCCGGCAATCTGTTCTACGGCGACCAGGCTGTGGCACCTGTCCACACGGTACGGGCCGGCGAGATGATCAGTCCGGACTGGGGACCCCATCCGTGGGGCTGGCTGCCCAAGCAGGATGACCGGTAGCGAGCGCGCAGGACTCGAAGGCTGCTACCGGTCCACCGCGTCGTCTGTCCAGACGTCAGGGACCATTCCGACATCCGCCTGCAGGTCGAGCGAGGCGCGCTCGGCCGGCGTCACGCCCACGTCGCGAATCTCGCTGTCGAGCCCTCGCGCGCGCGTCAAGAGACGGCGCCACATGACCAGGCGGGCGTCGGTGCTGGAGAGGTATTCGGGCGTGTCGTACCGCTGAGGCCCGGCTGCATTGAAGTCCTGCACCGAGAAGTCGGTGTACATCGCCCACCGGTGCCACGTGTGGAAGAGCAGTTTCTCGCGAATCCTGGCGAACCAGTTCGACGCTTTCGTGAAGTGCCAGTAGATCTGGCGCGTGTTGTCCGCGTCGATGGGGATGTTCACCCGCGTGTACATGTGGGTGTGGTAGTCCAGCCTGACCATGGCCGGCAGGTGGTGCATCGCGCCCGTGCCGGTGCCCCATTCTTCGGTCGTGTCGATAGGCGGCGACGCGTAGCGGCGTTGCCCCGCCCAACGGGATGCCCAGGTCCAGGTGCGCCGCCAGGTGTGCAGCGGCCACTTCCAGCCCAGTTCTTCGAAGTGCCACTGATACGGGGCGCGACCCATGCGGCCCGCGCCTGGCGCGGGCGGGGCGTTCTTCGCTGAGCGGTCGTTGATGAGGAGCGTGCGGCCGCGCCGGGGCCCGGTCTGGGCCATGGGGTTGAGCAGGACGAGTGCGGAGTCGCGGTGGACGTAGGGCACGTGGGCGTCTCCCGCGTTCTCCACCGCCACGCGCCAGTTCACGGGCCATACCTCCCACGCGTAGAGCATCTGCCCCTCGTCCGTGAAGAACTCGGGGGGCACGTCTTCCTCTATCGGAGCAGGCTCATCCTCCCCCATCCACACGAAGACCATCCCGCGCAGCGTACGCGTGGGGTAGGAGCGCTGCATGACCTTGCCGGGCACCTGGGAGTCCGGCCCCTCGGGGAGTACGGCGAGGACGTTGCCGTCGCCGTCGAAGGTCCAGCCGTGGTAGGGGCAGGAGATGGTGCCTTCGAAGTGGCAGTCGCCGTGCATGAGACTCCCGCCGCGGTGGGGGCAGACGTTGCTGAGGGCCTTGACCTGCTTGTCCTTGCCCCGGAAGAGGACGACCTGCTGGTCGCATATCTTGAGGCCGACGGGCTTCCCGTTCACCTTCCGGTCCTCGATGGCGGGATACCAGTACTCGAGGAGCCCGGTGGCGGGCGCGAGTTGCCGGACATCCATATGCGCAGCCCGCTCGCGTTGCACGGTCTGCACTGTGCTCGGTTCCTGCGTTCGTGTCGCCATGAACTCACCCCCTCAGGCGGCTCAGCTACCCGATCAACACCCGATCTGTTCGAGCTTCGCGGGTGTGCGGCGCCCGGACTCGTAGCGTTTCGATGATAACACGACGGTTACCGGGCGTCTGTCCACTTCGCGCTGCGTAACCCGGCGACCGGCATCGGACCGCTCGTCAATTGCGCGGTGTGCCACTGCCCAGGCCGACGCGGAAGCCGAGGACGCGCGCGATGATGGCGACGCCGACGGTCAGCAGGACGACGAAGATGCCGACGATGGAGCCTGCTTCCAAGCGGCCAGAAGTGACCTGCTCGAACTGGAGGAGCGCCAGGGTCTTGCTGCTGGATGAGGCCAGCAAGGCAGGCAGGATGGCGGTGCCGGCCGCGGCGACGAAGTTGAGCACCCAGACCACCACCATCGCGGGAGCCAGGAGAGGGACAACGACTCTGATCAGGGTGACGAGCCACGGAGCCCCTACGATGGAGGAAGCTTCTTCCAGCTCCGCGCCGATCTGCCGGAGGTTGGACTTCACAATCTGGACACCCAGCGTGATGCCGCTGAGTCCGGACACGAGGATGAGCGCGAAGATGGTGCCGTAGAGCGGGTGGAAGATGCCGCCCGTGCCCAGGAGGATCCACAGCCAGGCCAGGATCAGGACGATGCCGGGGAGCACGTAGGGCACCCACGTCAGGAAGTCCAGGATGGGCACCAACCGGGACCTCATCCGCACGATGATGTAGGCGAGCACGGTGAAGAAGAGGGTCGACAGCGTCGCGGCGCCGAGCGCCATGACAAAGGTGTTGCGCATGGAAAGCAGGAAGGTGCCGTCGGTGAGGATCCGGGTCCAGTGAAGGGTGGTCCAGGGCCCTCCCGGCACGTCGTAGAAGAAACCGGAGAACTTCATGAAGCTGCCCATGACGAGGAAGATCATGGGGAAGATGGTCATCAGGAACACCAGGAAGAGGACGAAGCCGAAGACCGGCCACTTCCACTTCCGCAGGTCGTTGACCTGGGCCTGATATTTGCCGCTGAGCGTCGTGTAGTTGCGCCGGCTGGTCATGTAGTACTGACCAATGATCAACGGAATGATCGCGGCGAGGATGATGATGCCCATGGCTGTCGCTGCGCCGAAGTCCGGCGGCTCGTTCTGGACGAGGTCGAAGATCTTGGAGCCGAACACGAAGTAGCGGATGGGAAGCCCGAGGAGCACCTCTATCTCCACGGACTGGAACGCGCGCAGGATGGACAACAGGAGGAGGGTCATCATGATGGGCGCCATGACCGGGACGGTGACCCTTCGGAGGGTGCCGAGGGAGCTGGCGCCGCAGAGCCGCGAAGCGTCCTCCAACGCGGCGTCCATGTTGCGGAACGCCGGCGTGAGCAGCATGACCTTGATGGCGATGGAGTTGGTGGCGAGGTGTACCCAGATGATGCCCCAAAGCGAGTAGATATTGAGCGGGCCCTCATCGACGAAGGGGAGGTACTCCAACGTCTGGTTCAGCAGGCCTGCAGAGGGATGAGCCAGGAGTATCCAGGCCTGCGTCACCGAGACGACCGGCAGGAAGAAAGCGATCCAGAAGCCGAATTCCAGCAGCTTGGCGCCGGGCAGATTCGTCCGGGCGATGAGCCATGCGAGGAGGATGGCGACCGGGAACGAGATGCCCTGGCGCAGGAACGTGACCACCATGCTGTTCCACAGCGCGATCAGCATGCCACGGTCGCTGAGAGCGAAGCGCCAGGAGTCGAGGCCGTATTCCGCTGGCAAGGGTGGATTGGTTGTAACGAAGCTGTTGATGAACAGCAGGACGATGGGGTAGATGACGGAGAAGCCAAGCGTGATGATGGCCGCGGCGAAGACCAGGACCTTGAACTCGAGTGAGAAGCCGCGCGGCCTGAGGGCCGCTGGTAGCGTCGCCATCGTTCCTTACCTCACCAACCAGGCCCGGATGTCAGCATGTCTGCCCACCTACGGCGCCGCCGAGCGTATCACCCACACCCGGCCGGCTGCACACCCGCCCTAAGCAAGTTCACCCCGGGGCGAATCCCCGGGGTGAACCGATGTAGTCCTGCGAGTGCGGCTAGTTCAACTCCTCTCCGGCTATCGCCTGCGCGGCCCTGCGGTGCGCCACGTTCTTCTCGTCGTGGAAGGTGATGTAGGCCTTGCCCTCTTCCAGCACGAAGTCCTTGCGCTCCCTGCACAGTTCCACCAGGTCATGCCGTGGGCTGCAGTCGTTGGGTTGATGCTCGAACCAGTTCCTGGCGCCTTCGGGCGAGAGGAGCCAGTTGATGAACAGCTTCGCCGCATTGGGGTTCGGGCCCTTGGTGACGATGGCGGGTCCACCCACGCCAGCGCTGTAGAAGCCCTGTATGTGCCCCGAGGTGACGCCACAGCAGGTGACGTCCAGCTTGTCCTGGAAGTCAGGCGAGATGGGGCCGAAGTTCAACTCATGCTGGATGACGTGGAGACCCACGCCCTGCTCGTGGAAGTCCTGGATGGAGGGTCCGATGCAGATGTGCATGTCGCCGCGGATGATGTCCTCACCCATCTTGCGGTGATCCCTGCTGATGACGATGTCCGTCTCCCTGAAGATGCGGCGAACGAGCTCTTCGCCCTGGGTCACCATGATCTCGGTGAAGAAAGTCGCGCCGGAGCCCGGGGTCGATGGGTCGTCAGCGCATATCTTGCCCTTGAACTCGGGCCGGAGCAGGTCTCCGGGCCACTGGAGGTTGTCGAGATCGACCTCCTGGGTGTTCACGTACAGGGAACTGGAGCCGGGGTTGGCGATCATCTTGAACAGGACCTTGCGCTCCGAGTCCATGAACTGAGCGTCGAGACCGCCGATCCAGTTCGAGTCATCGACGACGTCCGGGCGGATCAGGAGCGACCGCGTGTCGCCCAGGATCGGGTCGCCAGCTTCATTGCCGGCGGGGATGACCCGGGTTATGGCGCTCGTCCCTCCGCTGATGTACACGTCGTAGTCGTAGATCCCCGCTGCGCGCTCCGGCGGCACTCGTGCGGTGAAGTCGCGCCCGCCGAGGATCTGTGCGTCAACGTCGATCTCGGGGAAGAAGTTCTCGAAGCTCTCAGCAGCTTCGCGGTCCTCTGCACGGAACACCGTGACCACGAGCTTCCCTTCCGCGTTGGCATCCTGGATAAGTTGCTCCCACTCGGCCTCCCAGGGCTCCTGGGTGGGTGCGGGCACCGGTGTCGGGGTTGGTACCCCTGGAGGAACCGGCGTTGGAGTGGCGGCAGGCACCGGCGTTGCGGTTGGTGGAGGCGGAGACGTGGGCGTGGGGTCGTCAGCGCCGCATGCGGACGCAAGCAACAGGAGCACCAGCCCCATGCTCAGTGTCAGGGACCTCATCCACCAGCGAGCAAATCTCTTGGACAGGCGTTCCATGTCGTTCCTCCAAGTTCATGTTTGGCGGCGCCGCAATTGCGCACATTATCCAATCAGGACTTCGCAATCCGACGGCGGAGCCATGAACGGC
The DNA here is from genome assembly GCA_028874795.1 of Chloroflexota bacterium. Taxonomy (GTDB): domain Bacteria; phylum Chloroflexota; class Dehalococcoidia; order Lucifugimonadales; family Australimonadaceae; genus Bin16. Next base: position 5,064 of record JAPPHT010000007.1, on the reverse strand, counting down.
GGCAGTTTAGAAACGCCTAGTGCAATTGTCAAATGAGAGGAGGTCTGTGGCGATGGGTCCTGTGATTCCCTGTCAGGACTGCCCCTAGCCAAAAACGAGGGACTTTACCACTACCGGGACGGCCTTACGGTTCTTGACTTCTTCGCCGATGTCTATGTAGTCGAGATACTTGACCTGAATCTCGTCGGTGGCAACGACCGCCTGGGGAACATCGAACTCGTCCTTGATCATCGCGCCAACCAGCGCGCCTATGTCGGTGTCGAAAACGATCACCCACGGGTCGTCCTCCCGGCCCTGCATGCCTTTGACGATGCCTTCCGAAAGGACCTGCAGCGACCCGTACGTTGCCGGCAGGGGGAAGCGGATGTACAGGGCGATGTTGCGATGGTGGTCCAGTTCGTTCAGGTCAGCGTTTGCGACTGCGCGGTCTATCGCGCCGGCGATCGCCCCTGGATCCTGCGCCGTCGTCTCGTCGATGAACGGTTCGATGACCTGCCGGTCAAGCGCGGGAAGGACCGAAGGGTCTGAAACGTAGATGGTGCTGCTGGAGAGTTGCACCGTGTATTGGGAGGCCCCGATGACAGTCGCCCGTATCATCTCGGCAGGAATCTCAATGGCGCCATGCTCCTCAGTGAGCAGGGCCCGGACCTCTTCGCCAAGCATCGGGCCAAGGTCGCCGTAGTCCTTGTCGTCGCGTTGGTAGATGTACTCGCTGACACCGCCGGAGAAGAGGATGGCTTGCACAGGCACCGCGCGGTCCAGCGGGTTCGTCACGACAAGGTCGGCAGCCAGAGGCGAGAGTGCGGTACTGGTGATGTACTCGATGAGGACCGCGGCCTGCTTCCTCGCCAACGCCCTGCGTTGATCCATCGTGATCTGTCGGTCGAGCTCCAGAGCAAAGCCGAGCTCCTGGGCTATGCGCCTGGCTCCATCTTCTATGCGGACGAGGTTGCCGTCCTCGTTCCAGGCGACGAGCCGCGCCCCGATGTTGATGGCGCCGGTCTCGATGATGGCGCCGTTGGAGACGGTAGTCACCTTGGCCGTACCGCCACCCATGTCCACGTTCATGAACGTGCGGCCCGGGTCCTGCTGAGAGGCGGCCACCGTCCCGGAGCCGTGCGCCGCGAGTAGACCTTCGAGACGGGGCCCCGCGGTGGCACAGACGAACTTTCCCCCCTTGGTCGCGAGGAGCCGGACGATGGCCTCCGCGTTGTTCTTCTGGACGGCGACGCCGGTGCAGATGACCGCGCCGGTGTTCGTTTGAGACGGGTCGATGCCGGCGTCTAAGTAGCAGGTGTCCAGGAATGTGGAGAGGGAGTCCATGTCGATCGTGTCGGCGTCCGAGTAGGGAGTGAGGAGGATGGGCGAGCGGTAGAGCACGTTGCGCTCGACTACCTCGAAGTGACTGGTCATCGCATTGTCGCCCTGCCGGTGCAGGATGAGCTCAGAGAAGGTTACGTGCGAGGTCGAGGAGCCAATGTCGATGCCGACGCTGGTGAGCGAGAGCACGTCCGGGTTCGGGGCCCAGGTTTCCTCTCCCGTTGCCTCCCCATCGTGGCCGTGGTAGTGCTCAAGCGGGTCGTCGTGCACGTTCAGTACCTCCGGGCTGCATCCGCCGCAGGGGCGGCAAGCCTACATAAGAGATGGGGCGTGGCTCTCGCTCACGCCCCATCTGGTCGTCCGGGGCTACCGGGTCACTCCTCGCGGTACGTCACCGGCGGCATTGCGAAGTCGATCCCCTTGCGCTCGAGCTCTGCGGCGAAATCGGCGCGCACCTGGGGGTCCTCGTCTTCGTACTCGATCAGCGTGCCCCCTTCACGGAAGCTGACGTAGCCGACGAAGCCTTCACTTCCGTCCTGCAGGTCGTGCACACCCATAGGTATGCGGTCGCCGTAGACGGCGATGTGCTTCGCGGGCCCCTCACTGGTGTTGAGGTGTTGGTGGAAGTGGGCGTTGGGCGGACTGTAGATGCTGTGCTTGCCCCACGGCACCTTCAGCACCTTGTCCGCGTGGCCATCCTTGTAGGGATGCGGCCCCAGCGCGGACGGCCAGACGAGGACATAGCCCTCGCCGTTGAGGCCCAGGAGGATGGCGCCGGGCCCGTGGTAGTGGGCCTTGTGGTAGCGGCCGGCCGGCCATTCCGAGATGTGCCCGTGGGGGAACCGGTCGCCCATGCGATAGCCCGTCAACTGGCCGCCTGAGACCTTCTGTTCGAGGTCGTCCAGCAACGCTCCGCGGCAGTCCGGGATGAAGTTGGTGTGCCAGATGACGCCCTGATAGCGCCCCTCCGCGGACCGTACGTCGGAAGCGTTGAAGTACTCGCGCCCCTCGCCGTACAGATCGAACATGGGGACGTCGCAGTTGAACACGGCATTGAGGTCGTCGATGGCGTTGATGACACGCGGCGCGTTCGTGACCGCCATGAAGATCACCGGCTCCCGGCTGCCGTTCACCAGTCGGTGCTCAACGTTCTTCGGGACGGCGAAGACGCTGCCCGCACCCCACTCGAAGGTGATCTTGGGTCCGTCGCCCTGCCACGTCTCCGTCAGGCCGCGGCCCTCCAGGATGAATATCTCCTTCTCGTAGATGTGCCTCTCGGGGTTGAGCGCCTGCCCCCCCGGGATCTCCTGGATGTAGATGCCTCGCTCCGACTCGAAGGTGCCTCTGAGCTGGATGAAAGTGCCTGTGCCCCCGGTGCGTGCCCACGGCTTGCGGGGGAGCTGGGTGACGTCGCCGCTGCCGGCGACCTCCTCGAAGAGGGGGATGCCCTCGTTCTCCATGAACTGTTCGTACGGGAACCGTACGCCTCGCGACGATCGAATGACCATGTTTCTCCTCCTGGAAGGTCCTGAGCCGCTGGACCCAAGCAGAAATGAACTCCCCGGGGGCGAACTCCGGCAAATGGGAACCCGACAGGGGCGCAGGCTACACAGAGGCCGGAGGAGTGTCAACGCGGTCAGGAACTATGGGATGTCGCTCAGGGCAGGGGAGGCTGCCGTTTTCCTTGGAAAGGCTATACAGGCCACACGCTTATGGTTTCGGGCTGCATCTTGAGCCACAGAGGAGAGCCTTCGCCGAAGATGTGCTGCCTCGTCCCGTAGAGCAGCAGCGTTCCCTGTCCCTCGACCTCCACCTGGTACTCCGTCCGGTCTCCGGTGAACAGGGTGGTCCGGACCTTGCCGCCGATGACTCCCTGGGGCAACTCGTCTCCCTCCGGATCCATCAGGTCCACGTCCTCCGGCCTCACAGCGATGTTGACCGCAACTCCGGGCGCAACGTCCTGCGCCTGGCTGGTCCGTCCGAACAGTACGCAGTTCGGGGCGCCGTCCAGCGCGACGGCGACCTGCCCTTCCTGGTTGCTGCTCTGGATGACTCCGGTGAGGAGGAGGGTCTTTCCAAGGAAGTCGCGGACGAACGCGTTGGCAGGCGACTCGTAGAGCTCCTTCGGTACGCCCACCTGCTGCACGCGCCCGAAGTCCATCACCGCGATCCTGTCTGACAGGCTCAACGCTTCTACCTGGTCGTGAGTGACGAACAGCACGGTGATCTGGAGCTTCTTCTGTAGCAGCTTCACTTCGAGCCGCATCTGTTCGCGGAGCTTGGCGTCCAGGTTGCTGAATGGCTCGTCGAGCAGAAGGATCTCGGGCTCGTAGACGAGCGCGCGGGCAAGCGCAACGCGCTGCTGCTGCCCGCCGCTGAGCATGGGCGCGGGGCGCTTCTCCATGCCCTCCAGGCCAACCAGTTCGAGCGCATTGGCGACTCTCTGGCGGCTCTCGGTCCGGGACATCTTCCGCAGGCGCAGAGGGTAGGCCACGTTCTGCTCGACCGTCATGTGGGGCCAGATGGCATAGGACTGGAACACCATCCCTACCTGCCGCTTCTCCGGCGGCACGAAGAGCTTCCTGGTGCTGTCCACGATCGGCCTGTCGCCGAACGCGATCGTACCGCCGTCTATGTCAGGGGCTTCCAGGCCTGCCACCATCCGGAGGGTGGTCGTCTTTCCGCAGCCGCTCGGGCCAAGTAGCGTGAACACCTCGCCCGGGTAGATCTCGAGAGAGAGGTCGTCTACGGCCTGTGTGCCGCCCGGGAAGGTCTTGGAGATGTTCTGCAGGCGCACGCCGACGCTCTGACCAGTCGAGACAGTTGCTGCGTTCAAGGTTCCTCCGCAATGTCGAGGAGTGGGTGGTGAGGCGTGGAACGGGACCTATGTGCCGGTGGACAACGCCCCACGCTCGTCCCACTCGGTCTCGACGCCAAGGTTGGCCTGGTACTCGCGGGAAGACTCCTCCGCCACGGTCTCAGGCGGATTCAGGATGGCGTCCATCCCCCTTGCCTTCAGGAGCAGCCGGCGCCACATGACGAGGTGGGCGTCGGTGCTGGACAGGTGCTCCGCCGTGTCGTAGCGCTGGGGGCCGGCGGCCCGGAAGTCCTGGACGGAGAAGTCCGAATACATGGCCCACCGGTGCCACGTGTGGAAGTGCACCTTCTCGTAGAGCTTGGAGAGCCAGCCTGAACGCCGGGTGAAGTGCCAGTAGATCTGGCGCGTGTTGTTCGCGTCGATGGGGATGTTGACCCGCGTGTACGAGTGCGTGTGGTAGTCCAGGCGGACCATGGCTGGCAGGTGGTGGACCATCCCGCCCCATTCCGCGGTCATGTCATTCGGTCGGCCGCTGTAGCGGCGCTTACCGGACCAAGCGAACGCCCACTTCCAGAGGTTGCGCCACATGTGTTTCGGCCACTTCGCTCCCAGTGCAGGGTAGTAGTACTGGAACGTCATCCGTGGCCGCGCCGGCCTGGCGGGCTGAGCGGTCCCATTGGCGGAGGCCGCCGTGCCGTTCTCCGGTTTGGCGTCACCCGTTCCGCCGAAGATCGCCGCAGTGCGCGCGATGTTGAACGTTGCGGTGCGTCCGTTGATGATCTCGGTCCTGAGTCCGCGCGCGCCCATGATGCCGAACGGGTTCATGAGGACGAGTGCCGAATCACGGTGGACGTAGGGCACGTGGGCGTCCCCCGCATTCTCCACCGCCACGCGCCAGTTCACCGGCCATACTTCCCACGCGTAGA
>JAPPHT010000088.1:3904-47100 GCA_028874795.1 Chloroflexota bacterium | reverse complement strand
GCGCCTACCACGGCTGGATATTCAACGAGACCGGCCAGTGCGTCGACCAGCCGTCGGAGCCGGAAGGGTCCAAGTTCAAGGAGAAGGTACGCATCAAGGCGTACCAAGCGCAGGAGTACGCGGGCGTCATCTGGGCCTACATGGGGCCCGCTCCGGCGCCGCTCCTGCCTCGCTGGGACGTCTTGGAGTGGGAAGGCCACCGGGAGTGGCAGCTGCACGACCTGCCCTGCAACTGGCTCCAGTGCCAGGAGAACTCGCTCGACCCGCTGCACTTCCAGTGGCTGCACCGCTACTTCGGCGGCTGGATGATGAACCGCGGCAAGCCGCCTGAAGAGCGCGACGCCTGGAACGCCGTCACGGGCGCGAAGGGACGTGAGCACAAGAAGATCGGCTTCGACACCACGGACTACGGCGTCATCAAGCGCAGGCTGGTCGGTGACGAAACGGAGGAGGACGAGTTCTGGCGCATCGGGCATCCCGTGCTCTTCCCCAACATCCTCCGCGTCGCCCACGGCATGCAGTTCCGGACGCCTGCCGACGACACGCACACGATCCACGTCTCCATGACGTTCCGCCCGCTCAAGGGCGGCGAGGAGCCCCAGACGGAGGTCCCCTTCACTGAGATGCCGGTCTTCGATGACAACGGAAAGATCCGCTACGACTACGTCCTCGCGCAGGACCAGCTCGCGTGGATCATCCAGGGGCCCATCTCTGACCGGACGACGGAGCGCCTCGGCGTCACCGACGTCGGCGTCATCATGTACCGCCGGCTGCTGGACGAGCAGGCCCGCGTCGTGGAGAAGGGTGGCGAGCCCATGAACATCCACCGCGACGAGGCGGAGAACGAGATCATCATCCTGCCCTGCGAGTACTTCCAGTACCCCGGATACGAGGGCACCGGCGGCCCGTTCAAGGACCTCCGCCCGGCGCCCGCCGAGGTCGAGGCCGTCCTCTCCGGCGAGGGCGCGAAGCTCAGCGAGTGGGAGGGCGTGCGCACCCTCACCGGCCACGAGCGCTACGCCTTCAGGTAGACCTCCGGGTGACCCTCGACGCACCGCAGGCCCGCGAGCGGCCCTACGTCTGGGTGACGTGGCTGCCGCGTCTGCTCTCCGGCAACAACCGGTGCGAGTGGGCGTCGTGGTTCAAGACGCAGCACGAGGGTTCCAGTTGGACGCACGCGCCGTCGACGTTCGACCACACGCGCTGGGCGCTGGACCACACCGCGCTGCTCAGGGCTGAGCAGAAGCGGCTCGAGGCTGACGGCGCGACCGTGAAGACGGAGCGCCAGAACCAGTTCCGGCTCAGGGGCTGGTACGCCACGCTCAGCGGCATGCCGGACCTCGTATCGCTCGAGGACGGCCAGGTCGTCATCCACGACGTGAAGTCCGGCGAGCCGCACGCCTACCACGCCATCCAGGTGATGCTCTACATGTGGGCGTTCCCGCTAGCCCGGCGCGAGTACGCCGGCATGCCCGTAGCCGGCCGCGTCGTCTACGAGGACCACGCCATCGACGTGCCGTCCTCAGCCATCAACACGACCTTCATCGACAACGTAGCCGATCTGATCAAGCGGCTCGCCGATATCGAGCAGCCCCCGCCAAGGACGCCCAGTGCGTCCGAGTGCGCCTTCTGCGAGATCACCACCGCTGACTGCCCCGACCGCATCGAGGAAGACGTGGAAGAAGGCGAGACGGAGCTGTTCTAGTTCCTACGCCATCCGGAAGAAGCGCGCCATGTTGTCGCCCAGGATGTCGCGCTTCGCCTCGTCGCTCAGGCCCTCCATCGTCTCGATGCCTGCCGCCGTGTTCGGGAACGTGGACGGCGGGTGCGGGTAGTCGCTGCCGATGATGAAGTTCCTGCTGCCGATGGTGTGCACCGCGCCCACGATCGCCTGCTCGTCCGGCTCGACCGCCACCATGCAGCTGCGCGCGATCAGCTCGCTGGGCGGCTCGTCGCAGCGCGCGCACTGCGGTTCGATCTGGTAGACGCGGTCCAGCGTATACATGATCCACGGCAGCCAGGAGCCGCCGGCCTCGAAGAACGCCATGCGCAGGTTCGGGAACTCCTTGAGCACGCCGCCCAGCGTCAGGCTCGCCATCGACACCATGTACTCGAAAGCGAAGCCCAGGTAGTTGCTGATGTGCAGCCGCCGGAGCCGCTCCCAGCCCAGCGTGAAGTTCGTCGGGATATGGTCGTTCACCTGGCACTGGAACGGGTTGCCGTGCACGTACAGCGGAACGTCCAGCTCGGCGACCGCCTCCCAGAACGGGTAAAGCTCGATGCTGTCCCAGTTCTTGCCGCGCCAGTTGCTGTTGATGGTCAGCGCCTGCAGCCCCAGCTCGGCGACCGCCCGCCGCGCCTCGGCGACGCACGCCTCCACCGACTCCGTCCCGAACGGCACGACGCCGGTGCCGATCAGCTGCTCCGGGTACTGCCGCTGCGCATCGGCGGTCGCGTTGTTGTAGCCCATGCAGAGCGCCAACCGCAGCCCCTTGTCCCACTCCCGCTCGTTCGGAGAGCCGAACGGGTTGCCGTAGATGCCGTCCGGGATCAGCACCTGCATGTCGAACCCGGTCTCTGGCAACAGCTTCACGCGCTGGTCCGCCACCCCGTGGCCTATGGGCCCGCGACTCTGTCCCGTGGTTTGCGCCGTGGGGTTGACCGCCCCCGTGCGCTGCCCCGCCGCTGATGCCCGGAAGCCCCCGCGGCGCGCCTCCCGGTCCGAGAAGAAGAGAGCATCGCGCAGCAGCATGTCCAGCGCCTGCTCGGAGACGCCGATCGTCTCGCTCACGCCGGTGAAGTCCGGCGGCGGGAAGAAGTGGCTGTCGCCGTCTATCCTGCGCGCTGCGCTGCGCACCTTCGTCTGCTGAGGGGCTGTGTCGACCATCGTTGACCTCCGCTTGCAGGCGTACCCGCCTATCTTACTCCGCCTGCCGACGCGAACGCCCGCCCCTACTCCCTGACGAGCGCGTACAGGAACAGGTCGCCCGTTTCGCCGTCCTTGGTGAAACTCCGCCGCAGCCGTCCTTCCAACGTGAACCCGCACTTCTCCAGGACCCGCGCTGAAGCCGGGTTCCACTCCTTGACCGAAGCGTAGACTCGGACGAGGTCGAAGGCCTGGAAGGCGTACTCCGTGATGACCCGGAGCGCATGGGTGGTGATGCCCTGCCCCCAGAACGGCTCCCCCAGCCAGTATCCCACCTCGGCGGACCGCCGGTGGATGTCGCTCTGCGGCCTGAGTCCTATCCCCCCGATAGCCTCATCGGCGTTCGCGATGGCGAACTCCGTTTGGGGGTCGCGATCTTTCTGCAACTGGACCCAAGCCACAGCGTCCTCCATCGTGTACGGATGGGGGAAGACGTCCGCAACATTGATCCAGATGTTGCGGTTGTTGGCGTACTTCACCAGCGCAGGCTCATCGCCCACGCGCCACGGACGCAGCACCCAATCGCCTGCCGGAATCTCCATCGGTACGCTCAGAACCCCGCCGCCATCACCTCGACCACGCGATCGTACAACGCGTCGGGGTCGTGACCGGCTGCCTGCAGGTGACGGCGCGTCATCCGGTTCACGAACGAGAACGCCGCCTGCATCACCAGCATCCCCTTTCCGTTCAGCGTCTTGCGGCCTGACAGCCGCGCCTGCCGCAGCAAGACCGTTTCGTCCGGTGAGTACACCGCGTCCACGAACGCCGCGTCGGGCTTGCACATGGCTATAGCCGCGGCCGACCTCGCGTTGTTCTCCGCTATCGCCTTGAACGACGCAGCGAACCACTCGCGCCAGAACGACGCCCCGCCGTCTCCCTCTGGAACGACGGCAGGCGCGGCGGGGGCGAGCGACGAGAACGCCTCGAGCGACGTTGCCTCGCCGTTGCCGAGCCGCCGCATCCCGGACTGCCCCACCGTCGAAGCGTTGACGATGACGTCCATGCTCCAGACCACGTCCAGGGCCAGCTCCTGTGCTGTCGCGGTTACCTTGGCGCCGGTTGCCACGGCAGCCTGTTTCGCAAGCTCCTCCGCGCGCTCCAGCGAGCGGTTCGTGAGCAGCAGCGAGCCGTCGCTCACCTGCTTCGCCAGCGCGAACGCCGACGCACGTCCCGCGCCGCCCGCGCCCAGCAGCAGCACACGCTTGCCCGAGAGGGTCGGGAGGAACGGTTCGGACTCACCCGGCAACGTCCGCAGCATGCTCGCGATGAGCCCGTCCGCGTCTGTGTTGAAGCCGACCAGCCTGCCGTCCGCCGTCTGCATGAACGTGTTAACCGCGCCGATCTCCCGCGCGATGGGGTCTATCTCGTCCAGCAGCGGCATGATGGCCAGCTTGTGCGGCACCGTGACGTTGGAGCCCATGAAGCCGGGGTACGCCCGCGCCGCATCCACGAACCCGGCCAGGTTCTCCGGGCGCACGTCGAACGGCATGTGCACCGCGTCGAGGCCGATCTCACGGAACGCGGCGTTCCACATCGCCGGGCTGCGCGAGTACTTGGACGGCGACTCGCCCATCGAGCCGGAGAGCAACGAGCGCTCCGCCACGTCCGCTGGCAGCGGGTTATCGAGATAGCGTTGCAGGTCGTCGAGGGTGCTCATGCGTCGAGTCTAGCAGAGGCCAATCAGCCAGTGCCCCGAGCCGCTTTGTTCCATTCCTTGCGGACCGCAGACGCGAGGCCTAGGGCTATCTCTTTGTGTTCTTGCCATTCATTCTCTGTGAAGAGGCAATACCATTGGTCAGAAACACGGTCTGTCGGTGGGAAATTCGGCGGCGGTTCACGAAAGAACTCAAACGCTTTGGTGTTCCTGAAGTCTTCCTCACAAAGATGCACCGCCATTGGCGAGAAGGTGATGCGGGCTCTCTTGTCTTCTGTGAATCGAATGGAATACAGGCCATTGAACCTGTTACCATCAGGCAACTTGATTTGCGTTCTATACAAGGTGTAACCATCAGTAAGGGGAGACCAACGATGAGGCCCCAGCTGGGCAAAGTTCTCAATCACTGCGTTCAATAGGCCTTCCACACCTAGAGTCCTCGCTCGCTCAATAGCTGCCTTCTCACGCGCTTTCCGTCGCTCTTGTCTAGAGAGAGTTATCCTGGAGGCTTCCTTTTGAACCGGCTCTATTCGCACCTGCTTAGCGAGAAATGTCTTGCCTTCATATGAGTATCCATAGAAGGTCAGAAGCGTAATTTGGATTCCTTGGTTTGCCAAGAAGTCCACCATCCGGGTCGCGTTATCATCGATACCGAGGCCGACTAGCACCATCTGGACCGGTTTCAGGGAAGCTGGTTGCTGTTCATCCGAGTATTGACTATACCAGTCCACGAAATCATCTATGTCTTCGATATCCAGCGTCCCATGTTTGACGATAAGTGAGGCGATATCGTTCTCATTCAATGATTCCAATGCGGAGCCATAATCAATGACCTGGGCTACTGCCTCTCTCGTAAGAGTCCCTCGTTTCAATTCGAAAACAACGATCTGTCCATTCTGATCTACACCCAATAGATCTAGGTACCCTCCTGAAATCGGTGTCTGGCGGCCAACGAGCGTCAAGCCGGGCATCAGCATCTCGGGATTTGCAGCGAGTGTGTCCTCCAAAGACTGCTCTGTCTTTGTACGGTCAGTCGGTTCCACTGACAACACCTCGCCAGAACTGTCAATCGTCCATATCTTGATTTCGTCCGCCACGCTCACTCGCCTTCCCGTTGTCTGTGTTCTCTCGCTCCGCCTCCCCGCTGCCATACATGCTTCGCAGCAGGTCCAGAAATGCCGTCACCAGCGGGCCGTAGGACGAAGCCTTGCGCACCATCACCGCCGTCGGCAGCGTGATGCGGTGCCCCTCCTCCAGCCGCACGTGCGACAGCGTGCCGATGCGCAACTCCCGCTCCAGCGACTTGTACGGCAGGAAGCTCACCCCCAGCCCGCGCTCGATCATCCGCTTCGTCGACTCGATGCTGTCCAGGTCCATGGCGATGTTCGGCACGATGCCCGCCTCCCGGCAGACACGGTCCATCAGCACGAAGTACGTACTCTCCTTGTCGTAGATGATCAGCGGCTCCGACCCCACCTCGTAGATGCTCGCGCGCCCGTCGATGGCGAACCGGTGTTCCGGGTGCGTCACCAGCACGATCTCCTCGTCGTACAGGTGCGTTGTTTCCACTTCCGGGTGGTTCAATTCCCGTGACACGCCCACCTGTATCTGCTCCGACAGCACCCACTCCAGCACTTCCGACGAGCGCCCCGTCTTGATGGCCACGTCGACGGCAGGGTAACGCTCGTGGAACGTCTCGAGGATGCCCGGCAGCACCGCCGATGAGATGCCGCGGGCCGCGCCGATGTGCAGCCGCCCTGTCGCCGTGGTCCGGCTTGACGCGACGGTCTCCCTTCCGCGCTCCAGCGTGTCGAGCGCCCGCTGCGCGTACGGCAGGAACGTCCGTCCCGCATCGGTCAGCCGCACGCCCCGGCCAACGCGGTCGAACAGCGGCTCGCCGAGGTCGTTCTCCAGCGAGAGGATGCGCGTGCTGAGTGTCGGTTGCGTGACCCCGAGTGCCGACGCCGCGCGGCTGAACGAGTGCAGTTGCACCGCCGTCAGAAACGCCTCCAGCTGGCCTATCTCCATGCTCTCCCCTGCTGCGCCGGCTGCGCGAGGACAGGATATAGTACCCGGCGGTCCGCTCTGCTAACTCCCGTCCGTCGCTTCAGGGCGTATCGCGCCTTCCTCATTCAGGCCATCCTGCCGGCCCCGGAACCAGAGCAGGAGCGTCAAGGCGAGCAGGAGGGCCGCTCCACCTCCGACCGTCGCCATCGTCAGGGACGACCCATCCAGCAGTCCGTCGTACCTCCCCAACACCTCTGCAACCATCACCATCAGGCCAGCCACCAGCAGCCCGGCTACAATCAGTCCGATGAGCATGAGGTTCTCGTACCGGATGACGACGCGCTTCTCCCCCGGGTCCACGCCCTGCAACCGCAGCAGGCGTTCCAGCCGCTTGATGCCGATGATGCGGTGCAGGACAACGAGGCCGACCAGGCACAGGACGAAGAGCGTCATGTCCCCGTAGACGGAGCGCTCATCCACGAGGTCCTCCTGGAACTCGAGCAGCTCGTGCCATCCGATGCGGTTGTGGGACCACGCCGCCAGCGCGTGAGGGGCCGCAACCGGGAACGCCGTCAGCCAGAAGGCGATGCGGTCGCGGCCCAGGGCCAGAAGCGCCCAATACGCCACCAGACCCACACCCACCGCCAGGACCGGCTGCCATGGGACGAAGTGCAGGACCAGCCCGTCTGCCCTCTCGACCCACGAAGTCACCCGCACGTTCAGCAAGAAGCCCATGTCCCAGAGCACGTAGACGGCGAGCAGCAACAAGGCGGACAGCACCGCCGACTCCGCTGCGGCGGTCCTCGCGCCTCCGTCGCGCCAGTCCGGTCTACCGATAGGCTTCAACATGCCGCACCAGAACCGACGTGAACTCCTCCCGGGAGGGCTCCCACTCGATGACGGACGCGCCTGCGTCCCGAAGGTCCCTGGCAACCAACCGTGTTTCCCATCTGGTCAATCCCAGTCCCTGCGACGTCTCAGGGGATTCCTGCGGGTCCACGTGTACGACTCTCACGGGGTTGTTCCTGCCGGAGAGCGTCCCCAGCGACACGAGGCGTGTGATCGCCGTCTTGAAGCGGTCGAAGGAGCCCAGCGCCTCCCCTGGCCTGTCGTAGTGAACGTCCAACCGGGTGATGACGTAGACGGCCGGCTCCAGGCGGATGAGGAAGCTCTTGCATCGTTCCACCGCCAGCAGCAGGTCTTCCTCGGGCGGGGCCGACTTCAGGCCGGCCAGCATCTGGATGAGGCGGTTGAACTGGCGTTTCCCTGCTTCTGGCGTCAGCAACTCACCCCTGCCGTCGTAGCTGTTGTAGGCATAGGCGCCGAGCGTCGACCCCTGTGCGAGGTAGTACTGCGCCAGCGTGCCGGACGCCTCCACGGTGTTCTCCAAGGGATTGGACAACGGCACGCCCACGTCCATGTAGTCCGCCATGTCCAGGAAGATCCAGACTCCCTTCTTCGTCTCCGGCTCAACGTCGTTCACCAGCGGGAGGTTGTCCGCCCTGACTCCCCGCGCGCTGGCCTTCCAGTTGATGCGCTTGAAGGGGTCGCCCGGCTGGTAGGGCCGCAGCTCCCGGAATTCGTCCGTGGCCGCCCCTGTCCTGGAGAGGTCGCCAAGGTAGCGGCCGTGCCTGGCCACACCACGGACCGCGTTCAGGCGGGTGATGCTGCGGATCCTGGGCACCACGGAAACCTGGAACGGGGGGCCGGACGAACCGGACGCGCTCTGGTCGACACCGAACGGCGCCCGCGATTCCCACCCCGTTTCCCGCAGCGTGAATTGTCCCCGCTTGGAGAACTGCACACGGTATGAGATGTCCGCGTCCTTGCTCCCCGGCCATTTCCACACGACGCGCAGGTTGCTTCCGCTCACCACCCGCGCCTCCGGAGGAAGATCGTCGTGCACGAAGATCGCGCCGGTACCATGCCGGGCCGTCAGCCGCCGCTCCACGGTCAGGGTGTCCCCAACCCAGCACGCGACCTTCGCCAGGCTCCGGGTCACGACTATGCCCGACGGCGGGGGGATGGCCGTGGACAGCAGGGCCGAGACCAGGACGAAGACCGACCCGGCCAGCAGGACGAGGTTGCCCAGGATGAGCCCCGCCACCAGGAGAACCAGGGAGATGGCGGTCCAGCTCAATTGCGACGGCTGGTACTTCACGTCGTCACAACTCACACGGTCTCGCCGGGCACGGGCACCTGCGACAGGATCTCCTCGACGACCAGGTTGCCTCGAACGCCCTCCAGCGTGTCTTCTATGTTCAGGATGATGCGATGGGCGAGCACGTCAGGGACCAGTAACTTCACGTCGTCTGGAACGACGAAGTCCCTGCCGTGGATCAGGGCCATCGCCCGGGATGCCCTCAGCAGGGCCAGGCCTCCTCTCGGACTCACGCCAACCGCCACTCTTGCGTGTTCACGGGAGAGTCTGACCAGTTGCGTGATGTAGTCCACGATGAGCCGGTCGGTGTAAACGCCGGTCTCCACGAACCGTTGCAGTTCCACGAAGCGGCGCACGTCGACCGCTGGCTCGATGTCGGCGGTGGGGTCATCCTTCTGCCAGTGGATGCGTCTCAGCAGGATGTCGTTCTCCAGTGCCGCGTTGGCCGGATATCCGGCGGAGAGTTTCAGGAGGAAGCGGTCCAACTGGGCTTCCGGAAGCGGATACGTGCCCTCCTGCTCGATGGGGTTCTGCGTTGCGATGACCACGAAGGGGAACTCGAGGCGCAGCGTAACGCCGTCGATCGTGACCTGGCGCTCCTCCATGGCTTCCAGGAGGGCGGACTGTGTCTTCGGCGGGGCCCGGTTGATCTCGTCGGCCAGAAGCACGTTGGTGAACACGGGGCCCGGCATCATCTGGAATGTCGAGTCCTTCTGCCTCCACACGTTCATCCCCAGGATGTCAGACGGGAGCAGGTCCGGCGTGAACTGAACGCGCTTGGTGTCTCCCCCGATCGCCCGCGCGAAGACCTTGGCGAGGAGCGTCTTCCCCAGCCCCGGGAAGTCCTCAAAGAGCACGTGACCGTTCGCCAACGCCGCCGCAAGGAGCTTACGCAGCAGCAAGCGATTGCCGACGAAGGCTTCGGCGACGCGGTCGATGATCTGCTCGCAGGATAGACGGGCCTCGTCCAGCTCTTTCTCATTCATGGGTGGGCACCGTCCCGTCATCGATGAGCATCGTTCTCAACAGCATAGCCAACCTCCTTACAGATGATCGCGGGCCTTGCGTGCGCTGCATCCCCGTCCATGGGTCACGGGCGGCTCCTCTCGTAGTTTGAGCCCGGGTTGCCTGACCCGGCAGGTTCCGCGTCCTCGAAGAGCGAGGCGACCGCCTCATTGATCAGGCCCAGGCGACGCAGCGGGGTTCTGGTCCTGGTGTCTGGCCTGCCCCACCGTCGGGTAAGCCACTGCATGAACGGGTCCGGCGTGTCCAGCAGTGAGAACCAGCGGTCAACGGCCTCCTGAGGATCATCACCCCTCTGGCAGTGGGCGACGATAAGGGCCACGGCCAGCGGCTCCGGATCCGTCCCCCTGTCGATGTATAACGCGCCCGTTCTCCGCACGTCGTCTTCACTTACGCGTTCGAGCTGCGGCGCCGAAGAGGCCAGCGCCCAGCCCGCCGTGTCCAGGGCATGTTCCAGGACGGCTGTTCTCGTGGACGCCCTGCGGTTCCGGCCGAGGACGTTCCACGCCAGAGGCGTGACCGCCCCGCGGCGAAGGGAACGGCAGACTGCCACCATGGCGTCCAGGGAAGCCTCGCTTCGATAGAGCAGCCCCAGCAGGTACACCCACAGGGGCTTCCAATCGCCGCGGTCCACGAACCGCTGCCGCATCACGTCGGTCAACGCGGCCCGCGGGTCTGCCTTGCTTTCGAGGACCTGCCGGTGATGGGACCAGTCGGCCCACCCGGGCTCCGTGGTCTCGGGCGTGTTTGCGACGACGCGCAGCCTGTTGACCACGTTCATGAGCACCGCCAGCAGCAGGACCAGGAGCGCGATGTACTCGTAGAGAGAAGCGAGCCATAGCATCTCGTAGACGACGGGCCGGAGCAGCAGCACATAGAAGGCAACGGCTGCCCCGATCACGAAGCCTCGGACCTGGGATGCTGCGAGCCACCCTGCGACGTCGGCCACGGCGGGGTTGGAGGAGGTGGAGGCGTACGGCGCCAACCGGGTCAGCGCCAGGGAGAACATGCCCGCCGCGGTGATGGCGCCGCCAAAGGTGAAGCCGTGTCCGAACGCGGACAGGCCGGATGCCGTGAGCCAGGCGAAACATCCCACGGCAAAGTAGCTCACCGCAGACAGGATGGCCCGGTAGCGAAGGAGGGACTGCCCACTCAGTACGCGCGGCAGGAGGAGCATCGCGGCTGCCGTGAACGACAACCAGGCGATGGAGTACCGGGCTTCGTAGAACCCTCCGAGGAAAGGCAGGAAGTCCTCACCGAGGTCTCTCGTTCCCGGGCGGTCCAGCAGCACCGCGTTGGCGACAGGAAGGTGCGCGAGTGCAGTCCCGACAACCAGCGCGAGGGCTGCGGCTACGGCCAGCGCGCTCAGCGCCCTCGATCCGTTCGCCGTCAGCAGCGCATAACGCTCCGGAACCTCTACCTTCGCCACGTTGCGCAGCACCGTCGCCGCGTAGGAAAGGACCGTCGCAGCGATGAGCGCAGCGAGCATCCCGGAGACGTCGACTGCAAATGCAGTCGACAGCACACCGCTGCCGGAGAACAGAACGTAGACGACCGCCAGCGATGCGAGGTGCCCGATGGGAGTGCCCAGGATGCGGGCAACGCCGGGCCGGAGCACTCCCGCGTAGTGGACCAGTGCAAAGGGGAGTAGCACAGCCAGGACCTGCACAACCGACAGGGAGTAGAGCACTGCCGCGTAGGATGCGTCCACGGAGCCGGGGCCCACTGCGCCACCACCCGCGGCCGCGCTCTCCGCAGCGAGTGCCAGGGCCGTGATTGCTACCCACAACGCAACGAGCCACCCGGCCTCGGCCACGTGGAGCGCCGCGCGAAGGAGCGGCAGGCGGTCGGGCGGCGCAGCCGCCGATGCCCGCCGGATGGCCGAGGCCGCATAGGATATCCCCAACGCGAGGCCAAAGGCCGCCAACGCCCAGGCCCCGCCCAGAGCAAAGGCGGAGGAGAGCGCGCCGTCGACCCCCAGCAGTGCATAGGCAACGACGAAAGCGGCCAGGTGGGCCCGCGGGAAGCCGACGACCGTCCCCACGTGCGGCCGCGCCTCCGCAACCGCTCGAGCGGCGATGAACGGGGCCAGGAGCAGGACGCCCCACGCCGCGAACGAGTCGAAACCACGCAGATAGGGCGCAAGGGAGGCGATGTCCGGTGCCCACGGGTGACGGGATACCACGCCCGGCAGTGCTGACGCGGACGACAGTAGTCCCAGCCCCAGCGCCGTCCATCCGAGGTCCGTCAGCACGCGATGGGCGACAGGAAGCGCCGCTGCGAGAGGCACGGCGCGCGTCGCCTCCCTGCCCGTCCGCATCCGGAGGGTTACGCGCTCCGCCAACCCGGTGCCGCGCAGCCACAGGGCAAGCCTGCCCAAGGCCAGCAGGCCCCCGCACAACGTTACGGGCAGGGCCAGGAGGCTCAGGTCCAGCCGCAGCAATTGGGAGAGCGGGCTGTCGGCGCCCCACAGCAGGACAAGCGCCGCGAGCGCACCGCCCGCCAGCAGTGCGGCCGCCAGCGCCGGGCGCTGGGCGAAAGCGGCGTTCCTCATCGCTCAGCCTCCATCACCGCGCTCCATGCCCGGTACATCGCCTCGTAGTGTCGGCGCGCGATCGGATGCTCGCTGTAGTCCGCCTCCTCGAACCGGGAGATGAGCTCATCGAGCGCCTTCTGGGGGATCGGGAGCCCACGGGACACCAGGATGAACTCCACCTCTCGCGGCGTGGAGCGCTCCGTCACTCCGTCGGTCCTCTCCTTCGCCCAGTCCCAGAAGAGGCCGTACAGGCGAACGATCTCTTCGCGGAAGTCCACTACCCGGAGGCTTCTCGATTCGGAGGATGGCAGGTAGTCGTAATCGCCGGCGAACTCCACCGACACCGGGTACTCCCCGGGTTCAGCGCCGCTCCAGCTGAAGGTGTACGCCCCATCGCTGCCGGCGACCGCGAGCTGCGGCGGGGCATCGCCGGCGACCGACACCTCGACGATGGCTCCGGCAACGGGGGCCCCTCCCTCCGCGGTCACGTTCACTGTGACGCTCACCTCTTCGCCAACCCCCCAGACGTCGGCCAGGTCCGCCTCCTTCTGGAATGCGACCCGCAGTTGCACCGGCTGGGGAGCCGGGCCTGCGTCGTCCTCGGCGCCTTCACGCTCGTCGACTGCCTCAGGGGCCGGGACCTGCCCTCGCGACGCGCCCCTCCAGCGCGCGAGCGCCGCAAGCGGGGTCAACCTGAGCCGCCTGCCTGTGTAGGCGGCGGCCGCCGCCACTGCAACGAGGCCGGGTATCCCCACCCAGAGGAGCCAGTTGAATCCCGCCGGCGTGATGGCGCCTTCCCAGAAATACGAAACGCTGAGCGGAGTGTGAACGTCGTCCCCGGCGTAGGTGAACTCCAGGTAGCTGCCGGGCAGCGCTTCTGTCCCCGGCACAACGAGCTCCAGCATCGCTGTCCCGGACTCGTCCGTGATGGCGTCCACGCCCCGGCTCGACTGCAGGACCGCCTGCGGCATCCCGGTCCCGGTGTCGTCCAGCAGTGTCGCCTGGAGCAACGTCGTGCCCCCCGGGCGCACCCTGCCGACCGGGGTCACGATGAGGTTGGCGGCGGACTTGACCACGAGGGACGTTGTTACGCTGGCATCCAGCGCGGAGGCAGCAATCACGAGTTCGGCGGTCCCCAGTGGCTCGTCCCCGGCCACCGGATACGTCTGCATGAACGTGCCTACGTCGTTGGACCTGAATACTACGTCGGGACCGGCGGTCAGTTCGGTGCCGGGCACGGGATAGGTCCCCAGCAGGACGGTCCCTCGGAGGACCGCCGCGCCGCCGCGCGCCACCGGTTGCAGCGGCTCCACCAGTATCCGCGGAAGCCCGACTGCAACGTCCAGCGTGGCGCGGCTGGGACCCAGCTCCTCCGTGTCTTCGAATACCACCTCGACGCTCAACGTGGACTCGTGCGGGTCATGCGCGGCGCTCTCTTCGAACGCCGCCTGGACGTCCCAGGCGAACCTGCCCTCGGCGTCGGTCGTCAGAGAGACCGGCTCACCACTCACGACCTGCACGGCGGCGCTCGGGACCGGGCTCCCGCCACGCTCACGCAGCGTTCCGGTGAGCCGGAATCCCTCACCGTCGCGTACGACCGTGGGCCCGTCGAGCATCAGGACGGTGGGCTCCAGCACCTCGAAGGCGAGGTCCGCCGATGCCGCTTCAACGAACTCTCCCCCGGCGAAGCGGACCGTAAGCGTGTGTGCGCCTGTGCGGTCGAAGGAGGGATGCTCGTATTCGAACGTCCCGTCCTCACCGACGTTCACGGCGGCGCGCCACCCGTCTCCGGCGCCCTCTATGGTCAACTCGACCTGGTCGGTGGGCGAGAACGTGTCCGACATAACACTGCCCTGGAACGTCGCTCCTTCACCGCGCTCCAGTCGGAGCGGCCCCTCCAGTGTCAGCTCTACGGCGTGCATTGCTGCAGAGCGGGCTGTTCCGCTGGAACCGAGCACCGACCCCTCGCCCCGGAACCTGGCGCTGACGACGAACTCACCTTCCGTCGATACCGTGCCGGCAACCTCGAACCAGCCTTCCCTGTCCGTGGTGACCGACTGTTCGGGGCCGCGGCCGACCCTTACGCCGAGACGTCTCCCCGGAAGCGCAACCCCGTCGCTCCCGCGCAGTTGTCCCCTCGCCAGGAACTCCTCTCCTATCACTACGGAGGCAGGTGCATGGATCTCAACCTCCGTCGGGCGGACTACCTCGAACTCCAGGCGGGCCGTGTTGTCCAGCAGGAACTCCTCTCCCTGGATCTTCACCTCCACCCAGTGCTGTCCAAGGCGCGAGAAAGTCCCGGAGAAGGTGAACCGGCCCACCGCATCGGTCACCACCGACGGGGCCGCGTTTCCATCGAACGTCACTGCGAGCTCGCGTCCGGCCACTCCCTGTCCAGCGTCCTCGATAAGCCTTCCTTCGAACAGGGCCGCCGCGTTCAGCGCGACCTCCGCGGGGCCGCTCAGCTCGATCCTGTTCCCGGAGAAGACCTTGATGTCGGGGTCGCTCCAGGACTCATTGAAGCGGTCGTTCCCCACCGCGCGGGCCAGGAGCTGGTATCCGCCCAGCTCCATACCCGCGGGGAGCTGCACCTCTGCCTCGAAGCGGCCGGAGCGGGACGTGGTCGTCCCGATCTTCGTGCCGCCGTGCTCCTTCGTCTCGTTGATGTAGATCTCGACCGTCATGCCGTTGACGTTCTGTCCGCCTGCGGTGAACACCGTTCCGCCCACCACGAACGGCGTCTGGCGGCGGATCTCTGAAGGCCACCGCGTGATGTTCGTTGCCGTGTCGACTGGGCCGCTCACAGAGCCCGCACCGTCTGTCGTGTCATCGAGCACGCGAGACGGCGCCCCGCCCGAGGCCGTCGGTTCGAAGTGGACCCAGCCGATACCCTCCAACGCGACCTCCGCCCACTGGTGCGCCTGGTCTGTATAGACCGTCTGCGTTCGGGGCGTCGCCGCAGCCATCCATCCCGCGACAACCCTGGCAGGTATACCCACGGAGCGCGCCATGAGGACGAACGCGCTGCTGAACTGTCCGCACGTGCCTCGGCGGGTGTCGAAGAGGAACCAGTCCACCGGGTCCTGCCCCGCGGGCGGTCCGGCGGGACTGGCGCTGTCGGCGAATCCGTAGGTGAGTTGGGTGCTGAGGTACCGCTCCAGCGCCTTCGCCTTGGCATACGGAGAATCGTGGAACTGGGTGATCTGCTCCGCCAACTCCCTGATGCGGGCGGGCAGGTCCGCGGGCAACTGCGTGTAGGTGGGGTCGGTGACGACGGCCGCGGCTCTGTACTGGCTCTCTGAGAACGTTGAGATGCGGGACGTCCAGGAGTAGCCCGTGACCGGACTCCCTGCGGAGAAGGTGGCACTGAAGGGATGGTAGGTCCCGTCGAGATCCGTCTCTTGCAGGTCAGGCGTGGTGGGCATGAGGCCGATCGGCAACTCGTCCAGTTGACCGGCGGGGAGCACTCGGACGCGATCGGAAACGACGCGCACCGCCTCATCCCGGAATCCGAAGAGCGACTGGGAGGACCGCCTTTCCGGGGGGACGGCGTCGAACCCGCCTGAGGCGGCTGTGTAGCGCTCCCACACCTCTTCCGGAACGTCGGCTCCGGCCGTGTAGGGAATGCCTACAGGGTCCAACTGCCTCCAGCCGCCGCTCTCGTAGACGTCCCCCGTAGTCAACCGCAGATAGCCCCTGTGGGCGGCCCCCGTTACTTCGATGACCGGGATATGAGGCAACTCTGCGCCCTGGCCCGTCGTCGTTCCAAAGGTAAAGAAAACGCTATCGGCCTGCCTCAGGATCGCCCCGCCATTCTCCAACCGCGTTACCTCGGCTCCCTGTTCCTCCAGGGCTTTGAGCGCGGCATCGCGGGTCGCTTCGTTCGCCCAGGCGAGCGAGGCGACGTCCTCCGCCGAAAGCCGTAGTCCGGAGCCGCCGTCGCCGTCCTGTCCGTCGGTGCCTTCGCCGCTGTCCGGTCTGGTCACTTCTGCGCCCAGTCTTTCCAGGGCTTCCAGTGCGGCGTCGCGGACTTCCTCAGCGGGGTCGGCCAGGGCCCTGGTCAAGGCGGGTATCGCCTCGACGTATCCCCGCTCTCCGATGAGCTGGGCCGCAGCAGCCCGCTGGGCCGGCTCCGATGCGTTCGCGAGGGTCGACAGCAGGGCAGAGAAGTCCCATTTGGCCAGGGCCTCAACTGCCTCGGCCCTGACTTCAGCCGATCCGTCGTCGGAACGGGCATCGAGCAGCGGTCGCAGCGCCGCGCTGTCCCCGATCTCCCCCAGCACAAAGGCCGCCTCCGCCCTGACCCGGGCGAAGTCATCCGTGGCCAGGGCTCGCAGCAACGCCTCCAACGCCCTGGTGTGGGAGTACCCTCGCTCCCCCATGAGCTGAACAGCCGCAGCTCTCTGGAGGGGGTCCGTCGAGGTCTCGAGGATCAACAACAGTGCGTCGAAGTCCCACCTGTCCAGGGCCTCATCCGCCGCGGCCCTCACGTCAGCCGATTCGTCGTCGGACCGGGCATCGAGCAGTGGCAGCAGCGCTTCCCTGTTCCTGATCTCCCCCAATGCCAGCGCCACTTCTGCTCGGACCACTGGGGCGGGGTCGGAACTGAGGACGGGCGTCATGTCGCGTGACGCTGCCGGGTACCTTCGCTCGCCAATGAGCCGGGCAGCCGCGGCCCTCTGGAGTGGGTCCTCGGCTGTGAGGAGGATCTCCAGCAGTGCGGGATAGTCCCACTCTTCCAGGGCTTCAGCCGCGGCAGCCCTCACCTCAGGCGATGCGTCGTCGGACCGGGCGTCGAGCAGCGGCAGCAGCGCAACGTTCTCCCTGATGTCGCCCAAGGCCAGCGCCACTGCTGCGCGCACCTCCGGGACAGCGTCGGAGGAGAGAACGGGCGCCATCCTGTCCGCCGTCCACTCGGTCTTCAGAGCGCCCAGCGCCCGGGCCGCGGCTTCCCGGACGGTCGCGTCCGGGTCTGTTTCGAGCGCTCGCAGCAGCGACTCCTCAGCCCTTCCCTTCCCCAGGATGGCCAGCGCATCGACCGCTTCCACCCTGACCCGGGCGTCCTCATCCGAAGCCAGGGCCTGTATCAACGCGTTCAGCGCCTTGGCGTCGGCCAGCACCCCCAGGCCGTAGGCCGCCGAAGCCCGCATGAGGGGGTCTTCATGGACCAGCAGGATTCCGATAGGCCAGTGGAGGGCCAGCACGCCCAAGGCGGTCTGCGCGGCAAGCACGGCGTTCGCTTCCTCAGCGGCGTCTATCTCCTTGAACAGCAGACGCAGCGCGTCCGGGTCGTCCAGACCGCTCCACAGCCCGGCAACCGCATCCCGGACCTCCGGCGCCGAACTGGTGGCCAGTTCGTCGAGCGCGGCCACCAGCGCGTGGTCCACGTAGGCGTCCGTGAAGGCGTCCCTGGGCAGGGGATCAATGGTCACCCAGCCCAGGCCGTCCAGGGCGATCTCCGCCCACTGGTGGGTCTGGTTTCGATGGACCGTCTGCGTCTCCTCCTGTCTCGCCACGACCCAACCGGACACAGCCCTGGCCGGGATTCCCGCCGCCCTCGCGAGCACCACGAACGCGCTGCTGAAATTCCCGCTGGTGCCCACACGGCGGTCGAACAAGAACCAGTCGACCGGGTCCTGGCCGGCGGGCGGCTGGGCCTCGTCTTCCGTGCCTGCGACTCCGTAGAGATACTCCTCCTGCAGGTATACCTGGAGCAGGCGGGCCTTCAGGTACGGGGAGGCGACACCCCCGACCTGCTCCGCCAGTTCATAGACACGCGGGGGCAGTCCATCAGGCAGTTGCCGATACGTTTGGTCCGCCACCGGATGCGCTTCGATCTTCTGTCCCAGCGCGAACAGTGGGAGAGTCGACTCCATCTGGTAGCCGGGCACACGACTATCGACGGCAAGGGTCTCGCTGAACGGGAAGTACGTAGCGGACGTGCTGACGCTCTGCAGGTTCCTGGCTACCGGGAGCACACCCGCCGCGAGCGTGTCTGTCCCTTCGATCGGCGAGACCACGATGTGGTCGGCGAACTTGTGAAGCGGAGTTGCCGTCGGCAGATGGAGCTGCCCGGACAGCGACCCCAGCGCATCGGGAACAGGGGTATTCTCCCCCAGCGTGACGGTGGCCGGGTCCGACTGGCTCCACGTTCCGTCACTGTAGCTGTCGCCGGTCGACGTCCTGAGATACCTGGTATGGACCGAGCCCGTCACCTGGAACACGGGCGCGTTGCTCGGCGGAGGGAGCTGCAGCGCGGTGACTTCGGACAGCAGGGAGGTGTCCGAGGGCGTGCTGGCGGTGGTGGTTGCTGACCCCGTAGGCTGTCCGGTCGATACCTCCTCCGTCTGCCGGAAGCCCTTCACGACCGCCGCAAAGCTGGCGGGCACCTCCAGGAACTGCGTCCTGGGGAACAGGAGCAGCCCGTCGATGGGCTTGGTGTCCAGGAAACCGAAGACGCCCGCGGCGACCAGCCAGACCACGAGAGACACCGCCAGCAGTCTCCAGTTGAGTATCCCGGCGATCGTGACAGACAGGAAGAATGCCGCCAGGAGGACCAGGCTCTCCGATTCCAGGTAGGTGCGTTGCACCATGTGCTCGTCGTAGGAGACCGCGCTGCCCAGCAGCCCCGAGAAAGCCAGGTACGCTCCGGCAGCGATCAGGACTGTCGCAGTCAGCATCCCCAGCGCGAGGGACCACGATGGCCGCAGGGAAGCCCTGCGCAGCGGCCAACCGACGGACACAAGCAGTGCAGCCGATGCGAGGACGACGGACACGGGCAGTACCAGGAACTGGAGCAGTCCGACTCCATTGGGTACGCCGAACGTCCTCTCCTGCGAGGATGTGGCGGCCAGTATGTCCCTGGGTCCCGTGGACACCAGGGCGACGACGAACTCGAGCAACAGGAAGAAGCCTGCCAACGCTGCCAACATCAGGAGCAGGAGACTGGCTTGACGTGCTGAGTCACCGACCAGCGGCCGCGTCGGCCTTGCGGTCAAACTTCTCATGGCAGGTTCGTGCTCACCCGACCTTACCAGCGGATCGGGTTCTGCGGGCTACGCTCACGACAGCCTTTGGTTTACCGTAGCGGCGACGGGGTCTTGACGGTCGCCGTCGAGTAAGTCGCATCATGTCGCATCTTATGGTAAACGGAGCGAGAGAGAACGATGTCAGAACTCACCAAGGTCGGTTTCATCACGTTCGGTGAAGGCGCAGCGGTGGCGCTCGCACGAGCAGGCGGCCTCTTCGAAGCGCAGGGGCTCGAGGTCGAGGTGACCCGTACCCCGAGCTCCACAGAGCAGATGCGCGGCCTCATCCAGGACCGCTGGCAGATCGCCTCAACCGCGTTCGACAACGTGCTCGCGTGGTCGGAGCGCGAAGGGCCCGAGGTCGTCGGCATCGCCAGGGCAGGCTCGGGACCTGACCTGCCGGTCTACGTCCGGCCCGAGATCCGGACGTGGGACGACTTGCGCGGCAAGGCGCTCGCCGTCGACGCCGTGGACACGGCCTACGGCCTCGTACTCCGTCGCATCCTCCAGGAGCACGGGTTGGAGTTGGACCGCGACTACACGTTCGTTCCCGCCGGCGCGACCGGGTACCGGCTCGAGTCCATGGAGAAGGGCGAGACGTTCGCGGGGGTTCTCAATCCGCCGTGGAACGCGCGCGCTGAGGAATCCGGGATGTGGCGCATCGCCCGCCACTCGGACGTCGTACCCGGCTATCCGGGCGGCGTCATCGCGGTGAGCCGCCCGTGGGGGGAAGCGAACCGCGGCATCGTGGTCGGTTTCCTCCGCGCCCTGGTCGAGGCTGCCCGCTGGGCCCGCGACCCGTCGCGTCGCAACGCCGCGGCGTCGCTCGTCGCGAGTGCAACCGACCTCACCGAGGAGCGCGCCGCGCGTGCCCTCGACGACATCCCGGACCCCCTGCGCCCGGAGCCGGAGACGTTCGCCATCCCGCTGGAGATCCGCCTCCGTTTCGGCCTCACCCCACCACACGGCCCGGACGTCGCCGCCTACCTGGACCACTCCTACCTGGAAGAGGCGCAGGCGTAGCCCGCCTCCGTCGTTCCTGCGTAGGCCCGCGCTTCAGCGCGCAACCTCTGCCCGGTGTAGGGGCATCCCTTGTGGGTGCCCATGTTTGCTCCCCTCTCCCGCTGGGAGAGGGGCTGGGGGTGAGGGTTTGTCCCTGCCCGTCGTTCCTGCGCTTCGGAGCGCGGCGAGGCTTGCCCAACCGGGTGCCATTCTCCCGTTGACCGGCCGAGACCGGCACACCTACACTAGCCCCTACTCTCGGGGGTGCTCATGGCCCGTGCGATCTGGAAGGGCGCGATAAGTTTCGGGATGGTCGCCATCCCGATGAAGCTGTACATCGCCACCGAGAGCAAGGACATCAGTTTCGTCCAGCTCCACGACTCCTGCCACACGCGCCTCAAGCAGAAGCGCTGGTGCCCCTACCACGAGGAAGAGGTCGAGTACAGCGAGATCGTCCGCGGCTTCGAATTCGCCCGCGACGAGTACCTTGTGATGGAGGCGGAGGACTTCGACAACCTCCCACTCAAGACCACGCACACCATCGACATCCTCCGGTTCGTGGACATCGCGACCATTGACCCCGTCCACTACGAGAAGAGCTACTACATAGAGCCGGAGAGCGTGGGCGTGAAGCCGTTCGCCCTTCTGAAGAAGGCGCTGGAGGCCACCAGCCGGGTCGCCGTCGCCAAGGTCGCCCTCCGCAACAAGGAGCATCTCTGCCTCATCCGTCCCTACGAGGACGGCCTCATGATGGAGACGATGTACTACCCGGACGAGATACGCGGCACTGCCGAACTCGACCTGCCGGGCGATGTCGAACTGAGCGACGCCGAGCTGCAGATGGCCGTTGTGCTCATCGACCAGCTTACCGGGGAGTTCCAGCCCGCCGAGTACCGGGACGAGTACCGCGACGCACTTCAGCAGGTGATCGAGGCCAAGCTCGGCTCCGGCGCGCCCATCTCCGCGGCGCCGGAGGCCCCGCAGGGCAAGGTGCGCGACCTCATGGAGGCCCTCCGGGCTTCCATCGAGGCGGCCCGCGCCACGGGGCCCGCCGCCGAAGCGGAGGAACCCACAGCCGCACGCAAGGCGAGGAAGGCGTCCTGACGCCGTGACAACGAGCCCGCACGCTGCATCTGACCGCTCCGCGCTCGCGCTTGGCCTCGTCGAACCGATGGTGCCCACTCCCTCCCCCGAACCGACCGACGCGCCCGACCGCCTCTATGAGATCAAGTGGGAGGGCATCCGCGCCATCTCCGTCGTGGGTGACGGCGAGGTGCGCATGCACACCCGCGGAGGGACCGACATCACGGCCGCGTTCCCCGAGGTCGCAGAGGCGCTCCGCGCTGCGGCCGGGGATGCGAGCGTCGTGCTCGACGGCGAGCTCGTGGCGCTGAGCGATGAGGGCATCCCGCAGCGCTACGCTGTTGTCGAGCGATGGCTCGGTGGACCGGGCGCCCGGCGCCGCACCCCCGTCAACTACGAGGTGTTCGACATCCTCCACCTGGACGGCAGTCCGCTCCTCAACCTACCGCTCTACGAGCGCAAGGCCCGGCTCCACGACGCGCTGCGCCCCAACGCCACCGTCCATGTCTGCCACTTCGAGGAAGGTGAAGGCGTTGCGATGTACGCCGCCGCCCGGCAGCTCGGCCTCCACGGCATCGTCGCCAAGGACAAGCACAGCCTCTACGAGCCCGGCAAGCGCTCCCGGCACTGGCTCTCCACGAAGAACGCCCGCACCATGAACCTCGTCGTCGGCGGCTACACCTTCGGCGGCAGCAAGCGTCCGTTCGACTCGCTCCTCCTGGGCGTCTTCGAGGACGGACGGTTCCGGTTCACCGGCGCAGCAGGAGCGGGCACCGCTCGGGGCGACCAGCGCCTGCTCCACGAGATGCTCTCCCGGCTGCACACCGACCGCTGCCCCTTCACCCGCGAGCCCAGCGTCAGCCTCTTCTCGCACTGGTGCGAGCCGTCTCTCGCAGTCGAGGTCGAATACGGCGAGCGTTCACCTGACGGCACATTCCTCTTCCTCGTCTTCAACTCGCTCCGCCCGGACATCAACCCCCGCGACTGCGACGCCCTCTCACTCGCCTCCTAGCGACGGGAGTTGTCCCTACCCCCTTGATGGGGGAAGGTTAGGATGGGGGTGAACTGCCTGGGCCTTATTCCCTCTCCTGAGGGAGAGGGTTAGAGCTTGCCCCGCACCTGATGCGGGGGTGAGGGCTCTGCGGGTGGGGCTTGGGTGTGCGGTTCCTTGAAGGTGCCCCGTCCCTCCAACCCACCCAGCCACTCCACGAGCACGCCCGCCGCCTCGTCCCACACGTCCTCCCGCGAGCGCCCGCTCGACTTGAGCGTCGCGAAGCCGTGGTCCGCGCCGTCGAGCAGGTGCACCCGGGCGTCCGGAACGAGCGCGGCCGAGGCAGCAAGCTCCTCCGGCGACGCGAAGGGATCGCGTGTGCCGGAGCAGAAGAGCGTCGGACAACCGATGGCCGTCAGGTGGGCGGTGCGCAACTGGTCCGGCTTGCCCGGCGGGTGCAGCGGGTACGCGAACAGCGCGAGCGCGCCCACCGACGCTCCCTCCGACGCCAGCACCGACGCGACGCGCCCGCCCAGCGACCTGCCTCCTATCGCGATGCGCGTCCCGCCCGTAGGCCGCGACGATGCCAGCACGGCGCGCCACGCAGCGAGCAGCGTTGTGGGGCCGTCCGGTCTCCGAAGCCCCGCCTCCTGGTACGGGAACTGGAACCGCACGAGCGATATCCCAGCGTCGGGCAGCCGCTCCGCGAGCCGCTGACCGAACGGGTCCCGCAGGTTGGAGCCCGCGCCCGGAGCGTAGACGAACGTCCACGCCGCGCCTTCGACGGCGTTGCGCAGAACGCTCACACCGCCGACGCTGTCCCGTGTCTCATCCACCTCCGCCGCCACCCTGGCCGCCGCCGCGCTGGCCACCACCGCCGAACCCTCCCCGTCCGAAGCCGCCACCCGCGCCGACGCGCACGCTCGCCGCGGACAGGCTGCCGTCCGCTTCGCGCTGCACGAACGCAGTGACGGTCACTCCCTCGGTCAACTCGGAGGCTGCGTCAGCCGCCGTCGTCGTGATGCGCACCGGGGTATCGTCCCCCACCGCGAACTCAGCCGGGCCGTCCGCAGTCGCCAGCGTCAGCACGCCGTCGACGAACGACCCGATCGACCCCATCGCCACCGCGGCCTGGCCGCCCAAACCGCGACCGCCGCCGGCGCCCTGCCCCGCGCTGCCGACGACGATCGCCGCGGCCGTCAGCACACCGGTCTCGTCCGGACGTGCGATCACCGACACCTCCGTTCCATCGGCAAGGTAGGCCTGCGCTTCGACTACGGCCTTCGTCACATTCACCGGCGCATCGTCCGGCAGGGCTATGGCCGCCTCGCCGTCGGGCGTCTCCAGTCGCAGCATCCCGCCCTCGAACGACACCACCGTGCCCGCCAGCGGCTCGGCGTTCCGGGCGCCCGTGTCCTGCGTACCCGCCCCTGCTCCCGCGCCGGGTGCGCCCGCGACCCCGCCACCCGCCAACTCCTGCAGGACCTCCGGCGGGATCGCGCCGGAATCGATGTCGGCCTGTATCCGGGCCCTCACCTGCGCCGCGAGCTCCGGATTGTTCTCCAACTCGCGGCGTGCCTCCTCCGGCATCGTCGCCATCACGTCGTCCACCGAGGGGCGTTGCCCGCCGGTCTGTCTCGCACGGCCCGTTCCCGCGCCGGCCTCTGCTCCTTCGCCTCCACCACCCGGGGCGACGAGGTCCGCTGTTACGGGCACCTGCTCCTCTTCTTCCGCCGGAACGAGTTGCGCCGCGCCGTAGCCCGCGCCAGCCCCCACCACGGCGAACAGCAGCAGCACCAGGAAGAACCCCTTCGCGCCCATCAGCGTGTACCTCCGCTACTCATGTCGCAGCGCCTCGATGGGATGCAGTCGTGCCGCCCGAGCCGCCGGGTAGATGCCGAAGAAGAGCCCTATCCCCGCCGACACCACCAGCGCCAGTCCCGCGATGTCGCCGCTGAACACCGTCGTCAGTTCAGAGCCCGCAAGCGAAAACCCGTCCAGCACACGGGAGGCAACAACACCCGCGCCAACGCCCAGCAGTCCCCCGCCGAGGCTCAAGAGCACCGCCTCGGTCACGAACTGCGCGAGGATGTCGCGCCGCTTCGCGCCCAGCGCCTTCCGGATGCCTATCTCCCGCGTCCGCTCCGTCACCGACACCAGCATGATGTTCATGATGCCGATACCCCCGACGACGAGCGAGATGCCCGCAACCGCGCCGAGGAACACCGTCAGCGTTCCCGTCGTCTCGCTCAGCGCGTCGATCACCGACTGCTGGGTATCGACGATGAAGTCGTCCGTGTCCGTGATCTCGTGCCGCAGCCGCAGCACCGTCTCTGCCTCCTGTTGCGCTTCCTCTATCCGCTCACCGTCCGCCTGCACGTTGATGAGCGAGACCGTGATGGCGCCCGCCGCGGTGCGCTGCCCGCCCAACCGGTAGAACGCCGTCGTCAGCGGCACCAGCACGCGGCTGTCTTCATTCCCGAAAGCGGTCCCCCCCTTGCTCTCCAGCACGCCGATGACGGTGAAACGGATGCCCGCGATGGCGATGTCCACGCCCACCGGGTCGCGCCCGTCGAACAGGTCCTCAGAGGTCTGCGACCCCAGCACGGCCACGTTCCTCCGGTTCTCGACGTGCGCGGCCGATATGAACTCACCCGACGCTACCTCGAAGTTCCGAACGTCCGCGAACTCCGGTGTAACCCCTGCCACCTGCGCGAACGTCTCGGTCGACCGGTACGTCACGCTGCCGCCCGTGGACACCTCCGGCGCAACCCTGACGATGGACGGTGTGAAGACGGGGTCCACCAGCGCAAGTGCGTCGTCCAGCGTCAGTTCGCCGTCCAGCGGGCGCACGTAGAGCAGGTTGGAGCCGAGCGATTCGATGCGGCTCGTTATCTCTTCTTGGGCCCCGCGCCCGATGGACATGAGCGCGATCACCGCCGCAACACCGATGATGATCCCCAGCAACGTCAGCCCGGTCCGCAGACGGTTGCCGCCGATGGACGACCAGGCCGTCCCGATGAGCGCGAAGATCGTCATGCCGACACGCCCTCCGCGGCCTGCGCCTGCAGTGGTTCCGCGACAGGCTCGTCGCTCACCACCAGGCCGTCGCGCAGAGAGACGATGCGCCGCGTGTGCCGCGCTATGTCGGCCTCGTGCGTCACCAGCGCCACCGTCAGCCCCTCGTCGCGGTTCAGCCGCTGGAGTATGGCCATGATCTCGGCACTGGAGCGGCTGTCGAGAGCGCCCGTCGGCTCGTCCGCCAGCATGATCGCCGGGTTCTTCACCAGCGCCCGCGCTATCGCGACGCGCTGTTGCTCGCCGCCGGAGAGCTCCAACGGACGGTGCTTGTAGCGGTGCCCCAGCCCTACTGACTCGAGCGCCTGCAGCGAACGGGCCCGGGCGTTCCGGCGGTCGCCGTACTGCAGCGCCAGCTCCACGTTGGCCAGAGCCGAGAGCCGGGCCAGGAGGTTGTACGTCTGGAACACGAACCCGATCTTGCTGTTGCGCGCTGCGGCCAGCCGTGCGTCCCCCCAGCGGCTCACCTCCTCACCCTCGAGCCGGTACGAGCCGGACGTAGGAGCGTCCAAGCAGCCGATGATGTTCATCAGCGTGGACTTGCCCGAGCCGGACGGCCCCATGATGCAGACCATCTCCCCGCGCTCGACACTCATGCTCACGCCGTTCAGCACCGGAACGTTCAACGCTCCCAGGCGGTACGTCTTCCGCAGGTCGGTCACTTCTATAACGCTGGCCACGGCTAACCGCCTCCGCCGCCACCGCCGCCGCGCGGGCGTCTCGGCCCCCCGCCGAAGACGGTCCTGAACGCGCCGCCGCCGCCCTGCGCCGCGGCTGCAGGCTCCGGCATGACCACCTGTTCGCCCTCCGACAGCCCATCGATCACGACCACCCAGAAGTCGTCGCTCGGCCCGAGCGTCACCCTGCGCTCCTCCACGACCCCGTCGACCGACACGCGCACCACCGGCGAGATGATGCTGCCGCTTACCGACGACGTCGGTATCAGCAGTTCGCCCGCGTACTGCGCCAGCACGATCTCCGAGACCGCGCTCAGCCCGTCGCGCAGTGTCAGCCCTGCCGGAACGTCCAGCCGTACCGTTACCGGGAACGTCACCACGTCCGACTGCCCGGACGACGCGGCGCCGATCTCAACGATCTCGCCCGTCAGCGTCTCCCCCTCCAGTGCGCTCAGGCTCACCGCCACCGGCATCCCCACCGACACCGCAAGCACGTCTATCTCGTCGACGGAGCCGTCGACCTCCACCACGGACGGGTCCAGGATGGTGATGGACCCCGACGCCGCCTGCTGAGCGCCCTGCCCGCTCTGCTCGCCAGGGCGGTCTCCGGCCTCCAACGAAACGTCCTCGACGATGCCGGACACCGGGGCGGTAAGCACGGCGTTCCGCAGGTCCTCGCGCGCCTCTTCCAGAGCGTGCTCCGCCACCGTGACCTCCCGCCGCAACAGGACCACGTCCAGCGCCTCCGTCTCGATCAGCAGGTCGTTCGCGGAATCCTCGTCAGCCGCCAACGCGTTCTCCGCCTTCTCCACCGCCTCCTCAGCCGACAGCACGTCCCGCGCCGTCTTTCCGAGCGTGTTCTCCAGCGCCGCCTGCGCGTCGTCCACCACTGCACGCTTGTCGTCCACCGCCGTTCGGGCGTCCTCCAGCCCCGTCCACGCCTCCTCCAACTCGTGCTCTACGCACCGCCCCTCGTACGGAGGTCCGTCAGGACACGTACCAGCGAGCCTGCCAACGTACAGCGTCTTCCAGATGAAGACGACCAACTCGTCCCACAGCGTCGCAGGGTCGTCGTCGGGAGGCTCCATCCAGGAGAGCTCGTGGTTGAGCACCTGGCGGTCGTCGAACAGCGCGTCCAGGTCCAGTTGCAGAGCGCCGAGCACGCCGGCGGGGTCCAGGTCCGCGTTCACCGCCGATGCCGGCACGCCCAGCCACTGCACGAACGTCTGTGCGTAGTCCTCCGCCGCCTCGTCCGCCACGTCGAGCGCGTCCTGGACGGCGTCCATCGCGTCCTGTATCGCGTCCCGTGCGTCGGCCTCGTCCCTCGCCGTGTTCTTCAGCGTCAGCTCCAGGTCCGCCTGCGCGTTCTCCAAGGCCCGGCGGCTGAGCGTTACCGCATCGTCTGCAGCCGCCACCTCCGACGCATCCGGCTCGCCGAGCGCCTCGACCAGCGCCTCCTGCGCGTCGCGGAGGTCCACCTCCGCCTTCGCCACGTCCCGCTCCAGCGACGCAATTGTGGCCGCGTCCAGCTGCGCGAGCACGTCCCCCTCCCGCACGACGCTCCCGACGCTCACCAACACCTCGCCAACCTCGCCTGCGACGGAGAACGAGGCCTCCTCGCGCATCGGGAACACCACGGTCCCGCTCGTGGCGATGGCGTCGGTCAGCGTCCCGCGCTGCACCGGCACCAGCTGCTCGCCCTCGGCGAGCCCGCCGGCGGGCGCGGTCGAGCGCTCCGGCGCGTAGAAGTAGGCGGCCAGCCCCGCCCCAACGAGAACGGCCAGCAGGATGGGGACCTGCCAGACGTAGAACGGCCCCACCCTTGCGGACAAGAATCGCATGCGGTGCTCCTTGGACCCTGCGGAGGATGATACCCGTCGCTTAGCGCCGGTGCGCCGACGCCGCGCCCGGCGGGCGCAACGGAACTGCCCAAGCTCACATACGAAGGCGGAGCCGGGTTGGATTCATGCAGCGCGAGGCCGGCCTGGGGAAGGATGAGCCTAGTACTCGGCGTCCGGCAGCAGGTGCGGCGTCCCTTCGGCCGGGATGACCGCGGCCGCGTTCAGCACACACGCCAGCATCGAGTAATAGCCCGTCGTCGCCGTCAGGTCCGTGACCGTGCGCGTGCCGAAGCGCTCCAGCGCCTGCTGGAAAACGTCGTCCGGTACGCGCCCTTTCTCGAGGAGCGAGCTGACGTACCGGAATACCAGCGCCTCGTCGCCGGAGAGCCCGTCCGGCGCGGTGCGGTCGCGCACCGCCGCTATCGTCTCCGCGCTCAGCCCCTCGCCCTCTCCTATCGGCTGGTGGGCGGTCCACTCGAACTGGCAGTTCCACTCGCGCGCGACCGTCAGGATCGCCAGCTCACGAAGCGGGCCCTCGATCGTGTTCTCGAAACGGATGTACGTCCCCACGTGCGCTATGCGCTGTGCAACGTCGGGGCTGTTCAGCAGCACCGTGAACGGTCCCACGACGCGTCCTCTGCTCCCGGCGATGTAGTCGTAGTGCTCCTGGTCCTCCGGGGACACTTCCTCGCGGGTGGTGATCTGCGGCAGTCGCGCCATGGGTTACTCCCCTTTCTTCCTGACTTCAGAGACTGCTGGATGCCCGGACGGTCTACAGGTAGCCCAGCTCCATCGCGCGCTCCTCGTCCAGCAGCGCCTCCGACACCTGCCTGCCGGAGCGTTCGTCGTGGAAGGGCTGCCGGTACAGCACGCCCTCGTCGCACAGTTCGCCGATGGCGTCTCGCTTCTCCTTGGCCGTTCCGGGGATGGCCTGCCGGGGGTCCTGGCACCAGGAGTCGATGATGCGCAGGCTCCAGTAGTGCAGCGGGGACGGCCCGCGCTGCACCATCGCCACGATCGCCGCCTTCAGCTCATCCGGATCGACGCTCTCCACCTCGGGCGTCTCGTAGTAGTCGGTCTCGTTGCCGGCCGCAGCGACCAGATCGTTGCTCACGCTCTCGGGGACGCTGCAGATGATGACCCGCTGCCCGAACCGGTTGCGCACCTGGGTCACGAGACGCATGTAGTCCGCATCGCCGGACACCATCAGGAAGACCTTCTCCTTCCCGCCGGTATCGGCGTCGAACGCCTCGACCAGCATATCGAGCGCCAGCGCCATGTCCGCCGCGTTCTTCACCCGCTCGATCTGCTGCCCGCCCTTGGTCACCAGCGACCGCTTCACCGGGATGTTGATCGCCTCGATGCCGCACATGGACAACTGCCGCGTGATCTCGGACGGGTGCTCGCTGAAGTCCGCGTATGCGCGCATCATCGTCGGCCGTCCGTACTTCTGCGCTTTCTCCACTATCTGCCGGAATTCCGGCTCCATACCGTAGTGATTCAACAAGCCGTAGCGCAGGTTCTCCAGATCGATGAAAACAGCTACCTCCCCAACCATAGAATCCGCTCCTTTCGCTCATATCTCAGCTACTGGAAATGCCAGCCTGCTCACAAAGCTGGCGCATTGTACGCTACTCAAGCGCGCTCTGTGTCATGCCGTCCGTTGAGGGCGATTCGCACGTATCCGCCCCGCGCTATAATGCCCCCGCCGCGCCCGAAGGCGCGGCCGCGCTCCGGAGCAAACCCATGCCAGAGATGACGGGCGGACAGGCCCTTATACGTTCCATGCACCGCGAAGGCGCCCGGGTCATCTTCGGCCTTCCCGGCGTCCAGATGTATCACGCCGTTGACCCGGTTCTCGACCAGCCGGACATGCGCTTCGTCACCACGCGGCACGAGCAGGCCACCGCCTACATGGCGGACGGGTTCACCCGCGCCGGCGGCGGCACGGGGACGGCGATGGTCGTCCCGGGCCCCGGCCTCCTGAATGCTTCCGCCGCAATCGGCACCGCGTACGCAGCGTCGTCGCCCATCCTCGTCATCTCCGGCCAGGTCGACCGCGACCTCATCGGATTCGACCGCGGCATCCTCCACGAGGTCAACGACCAGCAGGACACCATACGCCCCATAACGAAGGCGGCCTACCGCGTGCTCAACGCCGTCGACGTCCCGGCCACGGTGCACGAGGCGTTCCGACAGCTCCGCACCGGGCGTCCGCGGCCCGTCGAGGTCGAGATACCGCCCGAGACGCTCGCTGAGGTCGCGGACGTGGACCTGCTCGAACCGGGCGACTACCGGCGCGACGCCGCCCCGGACGACGAGATCGAACGCGCCGCGCGCGTGCTGGCGCAGGCGAAGAACCCCATCATCTGGGCCGGCGGCGGCGTCCTCTCCTCCGGCGCGTCCGACGCGCTCGTGCGCGTCGCGGAGCACCTGCAGGCCCCGGTCATGACCACGCAGGAAGGCAAGGGGGCCATCCCGGACTCCCACTACCTCAGCATGGGCTCCCTCAAGTCCCGCAGCGACGACTTCCGGAATCACCTCAAGCACCACGACGTCTTCCTCGCCGTCGGCACCCGCTTCGCCACCGCGATGCTCACCCACGACGCGCAGGTCGTGCAGATCGATGTGGACCCGGACGAGATCGGCCGCAACTTCCCGGATACGCTCGGGGTGGTCGGCGATGCCAGGGCCTCGCTGGAGAAGCTCGCCCTGGCCCTCGAGGATGCGATGCCTCCGGCGGAGAGCAAGCGCGCGGTGCTCGACAAACTGCGCGCCGCTCGCTTCGGCCCGGCGCTCCGCATCGAACCGCTGGACTCCTACATGCGCGCGGTGCGCGCCGCCATCCCGGACGACGGCATCCTCGTCGCCGGCGTGACCCAGCTCGGCTACTACAGCAGGCTCTTCTACGCCGTGGAGCAGCCGAACACCTACCTCACCTCCTCCTATTTCGGCAACCTCGGTTACGCATGGCCTACGGCGCTCGGCGCCAAGGTCGCGCAACCGGACAGGGCCGTCGTCAGCATCTCCGGCGACGGCGGCTTCCTCTTTAACTCGCAGGAGCTCGCTACCGCCGTCCAGCACGGCATCAACGCCGTCGGCATCGTCTTCAACGACAACGCCTACGGCAACGTCATGCGGGACCAGGCGGAGCGCTTCGACGGACGCATCATCGGCTCGAAGCTCCACAACCCGGACTTCATGAAACTCGCCGATGCCTACGGCGCGCGCGGCGTCCGTGCGGAAACACCCGCCGCCCTGGAGACCGCCCTCCGCGACTCCATCGCCTCGGACGACGCGCCAACCCTCATCGAGGTGCCCTTCGGTCCCGTCGCCTCGCCGCTCTAGCCTTATGCCGCCAGCACAGATCGCCATCCACATCCCCAACGTCAGCGTCGCTGCGCTCCGCGCCGGGAACGGCCCACGCCTCCTCTTCCTGCACGACGAGCTCTCCTCGGACTGGACGCCCTTCCTGGACCTCCTCGCCGAGCGCTTCGAGGTCACCGCGCCCGAGTTGCCGGGCTTCGGCTGCAGCGAGCGTCCCGAATGGGCCGATACGATCGACGACCTTGCGTTCGCCGTCGCCGACCTCACCGACGCACTCGCTCCAACCGCGATCGTCGGCGCGAGCCTCGGCGGCTGGCTCGCCATTGAGGCCGCCGTGCGCGGCGCGCCCGCGACCGCGCTCGTCGCCATCGGCGCTCCGGGCATCGACCTCCACGGCGACCCGCCGGCCGACTACTTCGTCCTGATGCAGCACGAGCGACCCGCCTTCTTCTTCGACAACCCCGAGTGCGCCCCCGATGTGGACGAGGACACCTCCATCCGCAACGAGAGCATGACGGCGCGCCTCGTCTGGCAGCCCCGCTACGTCAACCCTGCACTCACAGGACGCCTCCACCGCGTTCGCGCCCCCACGCTCGTCGTCTGGGGCGCGAACGACCGCTTTCTCTCACGCGCCCACGGCGAAGCCCTCGCCAACGGCGCGCCGGACGGACGGCTGGCGGTCGTGGACAATGCTGGCCACTTCCCCGCGCGCGAGCAGCCCGAAGCCACCGCCGCCTTGGTCGCCGGCTTCCTCAACGATCTCCCCTCTCCCTCTGGGAGAGGGCAAAGCGCTTCAGCGCGCGGGTGAGGGTTGATGCAGTTCGTCTACTTCCACCTCATGCCCTGGCCGCACCTCGACGAGTCGTTCGAGAGCGAGCGCTCCGCGTGGGTCACGTACTCCAACGCCCACTTCGACCCCGAGCGCGGAGCCGAGGTCTACGAGCAGTACCTCTCACAGCTCGTCTACGCTGAAGAGTTGGGCTTCGACGCCATCGCCGTCAACGAGCACCACCAGACCGCCTACGGCCTCATGCCGTCGCCGGATGTCATCGCCTCGTACCTCGTCGCCCGCACGCAGCGCGCGAAGATCGCCATCCTCGGCAACGCCACGCCCCTGCGCGACCACCCGATACGC
Organism: Chloroflexota bacterium; assembly: GCA_028874795.1. Lineage (GTDB taxonomy): Bacteria > Chloroflexota > Dehalococcoidia > Lucifugimonadales > Australimonadaceae > Bin16. The sequence continues at coordinate 14,631 of JAPPHT010000088.1, read as the reverse complement.
GTCGCGGAGGAGGTCGCGATGATGGACGTCATCAGCGGCGGTAGGGTCATCTGCGGTTTCGTCCGCGGCATAGGCCCGGAGTACCACAACTTCACCATGAACCCGGCCACCAGCCTGGAGCGCTTCCGCGAGGCGCACGATCTCATCGTCGAGTCCTGGACACGGCCCGGCCCGTTCCGCTGGGAAGGGAAGCACTACCGCTTCGAGTACGTGAACCCGTGGCCGCGGCCTCTCCAGCAGCCCCACCCGCCCATCTGGATACCGTCCCAGGGCAGCGGCGAGACCATCGGCTGGGCCGCGGAGCGCCGCTACACCTTCATCGTCACCTTCACGCCGTTCCGCAACGTCGCTCGCTTCATGGGCCAGTACCGCGAGGCCGCACGCGAGAACGGCTACGACGCGGAGCCGGAGCAGATGGGCTGGGCGCTCCCGGTCTATGTCGGAGCTACCGACGAGGCCGCCGTCGACGAGGCGAGGCCGCACGCCGAGTACCTCTTCAACCAGCTCGTGCGCCGCCCGCTTCCCGTCTTCTTCCCGCCCGGCTACCTCTCCGAGGACTCCGCCAAGAACGTCCTCCGGGCCTTCTCCGCCATCGGTACGCAACGCACCACCATCGAGCATCTGGACGGCAACTCGCAGATCGTCATCGGCTCCGCCGGGACTGTGACGCGCCGCCTCCGCGAGTGCATCGACGAGTCCGGCATCGGCACGCTCGTCCTGCTCCCGCAGTTCGGCTCGATGCCGCACGATCAGGCGGTCGGCAACATGGAGCGCATCGCCGAGCAGGTCATGCCCGCCCTCCGCGACCACGTCAGCGCCGTCTACCGCTGATCCCCGGCCGGCTCCCGTCGTTCCCGCGAAGCTTCCGTCGTTCCCATGAAAAAGCGCTAGGCAGCCGACTCCGTCATTCCCGCACCGGTGGGAATCCAGGGTGACCGGGCAGGTCACGCAGTGGGGTAGGAAGGGTTGTCATTTCAAGCGAAGCCGAGAAATCTCTCGGGGTGTCTCAATCACCTCTCCTGAGGGAGAGATTTAGGGTGAGGGCTCTGCGGAGGCGGGGAGTGGGGTGCCTGGTCCCCTCTCCCTTGAGGGGAGAGGGCTAGGGTGAGGGTGAACCCGGGGATAGGGGCGTGGGTGCCTTATCCCACCTCTCCTGGGGGAGAGGTCGACGCGCTTGCGCGGCGGGTGAAGGCTCTGCGGGCGTGGGGTGGGATGCCTGGTCCCTTCTCCCTTGAGGGGAGAGGGCTAGGGTGAGGGTGAATCCGGGGATAGGGGCGTGGGGTGCCTTATCCCACCTCTCCTGGGGGAGAGGTCGACGCGCAGCGGAGGGTGAGGGCTCTGCGGAGGCGGGGAGTGGGGTGCCTGGTCCCCTCTCCCTTTGAGGGGAGAGGGCTAGGGTGAGGGTGAACCCGGGGATAGGGGCGTGGGTGCCTTATCCCACCTCTCCTGGGGGAGAGGTCGACGCGCAGCGGAGGGTGAGGGCCCTCTGGGGGGTGGAGTGGAGTGCTAACCGGCGCCCGCCCTCCTGCGGCGCCCATTCAGCAGTGTCCCCACCGGCGTGTAGCGCACGCCCCACTCGTAGACGACCAGCAGCACCACCGTCGTCACTGCGATCAGTAGCACCAGCTTGACGACCGCGGGCAGCGCCCACTCGAAGGACAACCCCTGCAGCGCGATGATGAGCGGCAGGTGCATCAGGTAGAGCCAGTACGAGGCGTCCGACAGGTAGCGCACGCGCGCGTTCCCCGCTCCGAGCACCGACCGGAAGAGCCCCATCAGCCCCAGCGCCATCATCCAGGCGAAGGCAGCCTGGAAGAACAGCGACCCCCAGCGCGCACCGTCCTCCGCCGTGCCGCCGTCCTCGGGGAACGTCAGCACGAGGCCCGCCAGCAACACGACCAGCGCGAGCGGCAGCGTCGCCTGCCACCAGCGTCCGATGCGCGCTCCGCCCTCGTTACGGGAGAAGTAAACTGCCCCGAACGCGAAGAAGACCGCGTAGTAGACCAGCACGTGCGGCGCGGGGAGGAGCCCCGTGAACGTGTCCGCTCCGAACTCCGCGTAGTTGCCTTCCACGCCCATGAAGTACTGCGTCGCCATCGTCACCGGCACCGCCCACAGGTAGAGCGCAGGCGTCACCACCAGCCGGTCCGGCAGCCAGGACAGGCTGAGGCCCAGCCGTGACGCGACCCACACGATCAGGGCGAAGGCCCCCACCAGCCAGACGAGGTACCAGAGGAACCAGAGGTGACTGAAGACGTCGTAGGTGAACAGCCCGCCCCATTGATACCAGTACAGCGCCTCCCAATACCACGGCACCAGCAGACCGCTGCCCTCGTCCACGTCCGCGTGCGGGTCGCTTCGGTAAGGCGCCGTGCCGCCCGCCGCCTCCGCCTCTGCCGCCGTAGCGTCAGCTTCCTCGTCCGCCTCCGTCCGGGCGCCGGTTTCCGCCTCTCTCGGACGCTCCATCGCCTCGGTCAGCAGTTGCACCACCTCCGCGCGTCCCGCGTCCAGCGCCGCCTGCTCGTACGACAGCCCGAGCAGGCCCACGTAGTACGCCGTCGTCCCGGGATCCGCGAGGCTGCTGTGGAGCGGAAGGGCGCCGTTCGGGTGCCTGGCGTGGGGGTCCGCGCCGCGCTCCAGCATCAACCGCACGACCTCCGCTCGGCCCATGAACGCCGCCGAGTGGAGCGCCGTGCTCCCGTCGCCGTTGAGCGTGTGTACCCCGGCGCCGTTGTCGAGCAGCCACTCTGCCGCATGCGCGTGACCGTGCAATGCCGCCCACGCCAGTGGCGTCGTGCCCAGGACTGGGTCGGGAACGTCCACCGGCGCGCCCTCTGCCGCGTGGCGCTCCAGCGCGGCCACGTCGCCCCGCGCCGCGGCCCTCCACACGTCGTCCTCCGCTACGGTCTCCGTCTCGGCCGCACTGGCGTCCTCAGCCTTGGACGCGTTCTCCGCGTAGCCCCACGCGGCCCACGTCAGCGGAATCACGACGATCATCGCGAGAACCAGCGGCAACAGGACCCGCCGCGCCCGGTGGGTCACCAGCGCCTGCAGCCCGCGCTGCCGCCACAGCATCGCCGTGAAGAATCCGCTCATCAGGAAGAAGACCGGCATCCGGAACCCGTGGATCGCCGCCACCAGGACGGCGTACGGCGTTCCCTCTCCCTCGACCGACGCATCGCTGACCACCCACGCGCCGGGGATGAACGCCAGCGCCCCGTGCAGCACGATGCCCAGCAGCATCGCGAACGCCCGCAGCGCGTCCAGATCGTGCCGCCGCTCGATGCTGCCGGTTGCCTGTTCAGCGTTCGTCATGCCGCCTCCCAAAGTCCGCCGATTCTAGTAGACGCGAACCTCGTTTGTGGTGCATGAAACTGCCGATTCGTGACGAGTCTGGTACTTGGCTTTGAAGGACTGCCCTGATGTCAGCGAAACGTCATCAGAACCGGCTGGAACGTCACGCCTGTGTAATCTGAGGGCTGGTAGTCTCCCGAGTGCACGCACCCCCACGACCGGAGACCGCCCTTGCGAACGCCCCCACACCTTGTCCCGTCGTTCTCGCGCTTCAGCGCGCGGAGAGCAGGAACCTCGCAACCCTGCCTGATCCCTTCCCCTCGATGGGGGAGGGTTAGAGCCATTCCCGCACTTGACGCGGGAATGGTGGTGAACCTGAGCGGCAGGAGAACAGGACACCCGACTCCCCTCGCGCTCTGGGAGAGGGGTGGGGGTGAGGGTGGCTGCCCGCTCATGGTGAGCCTGTCGAACCACCACTTGCCACTCCAACCGCCCCTCCATACACTTGCGCCTGCCCCATGACTGCTCGAAGACTCCTGTAAACGGAGAGGCGCGACATGACGATGCAACGCCACGAGACCATCACCAAACCCTCCACTCCGCGCGACGACCCTAACCTCGCCGACTATGACGCCACGCGGGCCTCGTTCGACTGGGCCGATGTCGAGGAGGAGATCGATTTCCTCCCCGGCGGCGGGCTCAACCTCGCCTACGAGGCCATCGACCGCCACGTCGTCCGCGGCAACGGCGACAAGCCAGCCATGCTCTGGGAGGGCAAGAACGGCGAGAAGGAGACCTACACCTACGACGACATGCGCCGCCAGACCAACCGCTTCGCCAACGTCCTCGGCGGGCTCGGCGTTGAGAAGGGCACCCGCGTCTTCACGTTCATGGAGCGCGTGCCGGAGATCTACTTCACCGTCTTCGGAACGCTCAAGGCCGGCTGTGTCATCGGCCCGCTCTTCTCCGCCTTCGGCCCCGACCCCGTCCGCGACCGCATGGAGGACAGCGGGGCGAAGGTGCTCGTCACGCAACCCGACCTGCGGAAGAAGATCGCGGAGATACTCCCCCAACTCCCGGACCTCGAGCACATCATCGTCGTCAACAAGAACGGGCGCTCCGCCGAGCCGCTCGCCGGCGGTGACCTCGACTACTACGCCCTGATGAACGAGGCCTCGGACGACTTCGGCCCCATCGCCACGACGCGCGACGACTACTCCATCATGCACTACACCTCCGGCACGACCGGCAAGCCGAAGGGCGCCGTCCACCGCCACAACGCCGTCATCCAGCACTACCTCACCGGCAAGTGGTGCCTGGACCTCCACCCGGACGACATCTATTGGTGCACCGCCGACCCTGGCTGGGTCACCGGCACGTCCTACGGCATGTCCGCCCCCTGGACGAACGGCGTCACCCAGGTCATCTACGAAGGCGGCTTCAGCGCCCGCAAGTGGTACCAGGTCCTCGAGGATTACAACGTCACCGTCTGGTACACCGCCCCCACCGCCATCCGCATGCTCATGAAGTCCGGTGTCGAGCTCCCCAAGACGTTCGACCTCTCCAACCTCCGCTTCGCCGCGTCCGTCGGCGAGCCCCTCAACCCGGAGGCCGTCGAGTGGGGCGTCGAGGCCATCGGCATGCCCTTCCACGACAACTGGTGGCAGACCGAGACCGGCGGCATCATGATCGCCAACTACGCCTGCATGGACATCCGACCCGGCTCCATGGGCAGGCCGCTCCCCGGCATCAACCCCGGCATCATCGACGCCGATGGCAACGAGAAGCCGGACGGGACGGAGGGCAACCTGGCGGTCCGCACGCCGTGGCCCTCGATGTTCCAGACCTACTGGCAGCAGCAGGAGCGCTACGACTCCCGCTTCGTCAACGGCTGGTACATCACCGGCGACGAGGCCGTTCGCGACTCCGACGGCTACTACTGGTTCATCGGACGCTCCGATGACGTCATCAACACCGCCGGCCACCTCGTCGGCCCGTTCGAGGTCGAGTCCGCCCTCATCGAGCACCCAGCCGTCGCGGAGGCCGGCGTCATCGGCAAGCCGGACCCCATCGCGATGGAGGTGGTCAAGGCGTTCGTCTCGCTCAAGGACGGCTACGAGCCGAGCGATGAGCTGCGCCGCGAGCTGATGGGCTTCGCGCGCCAGAAACTCGCCGCCGCCGTCGCCCCCCGGGAGATCGAGATCATCCCCGGCCTGCCCAAGACGCGCAGCGGCAAGATAATGCGCCGCCTCCTCAAGGCCCGCGAGCTCGGCCTCGACGAGGGCGACACCTCCACCCTCGAAGAGGACTAGGGTCCCGTCGTTCCTGCGAAGGCAGGAACCTCGTATCCCACCTCTCCTGGGGGAGAGGTCGACGCGCAGCGGCGGGTGAGGGCCCTGCGGCGGCGGAGCGGGCAGGGGTGTCTGATCCCTTCCCCCTTGACGGGGGAAGGTTAGGTTGGGGGTGAGCGGGGTGCCTGGTCCCCTCTCCTGGGGGAGAGAGCCTGCCCTGAGCTCGTCGAATGGGGCAACGCGCTTCAGCGCGTGGGTGAGGCCCTGAGTGAACCGCCGGAGCGGAGCCTACAGCGCCTCTGAGTCCGGCTCGCTCGCCCGGATGTCCTTGGACGATGCCAGCCCCCACCCCAACAGCACCATGTAGACGAGTCCGGCCACGGACATCGCGGCGAAGACGGGCGCGAACGCCAGCTCCAGCCGGTCCGAATGCCACGCGGTGACGAACACCACCAGCGACGCCACGGCAAGCACCGCAACGATGCCGTTCAACACCGGGGGCAGACGCAACGGCTCGGGCCGGAAGGCGAAGCCCAGCGCCACGACCGCTATGCCCGCGAGGCCGGCGACGTTGGACGTGAAGAGCAAGCCCCACACCACGCGCTGCAGGTGCACGGCCGACTTGAGCCACTCCTCCGACTCCGTCCCGCTGCTCTCCAGCGACGCCACGCCCATGCCGGTGATCATGTAGTCGAACCCCCGCATCACCATCTGCAACGCCAGGGCGATCGCCATCGCCAGGAGGCCGAGCCGCGGCACAGGGGCGGCGTGCCGCCACAGCGTCACGAGGCCGTGCAGCATGAGCACCGCGCCGAAGATGATGACGATGGGCACGGTGTAGGACAGCGCCTCGTTGCGCGCCATCGCCAGCGTGAGGTCGCTGAGACTGGTGGAGGGCACGGTGTCTACCGCGCCGCGGCCCGGTGAGAGCGCATAGCCGACCGCCACCGCGGCGGACCCGACCAGCAGCGACCAGCCGCCGAGCCGCTTCTCTGTCCATCGCATGACGTTTCTCAAGCAGACATCTCCAGCCCCTCCCTGTCGCCGGGGACCCCGGCGAACGCTACCTCAGTCAGCAACCCGGCTGTCCGGGGTTGCCGCAGCACTCCTGCCCCTCTCCCCCTCTGACCTTCCGCCAGTAGTTGGAGGCCGCGACGCGGAGCTTGCTGCGCAGCGGCAGGTCGCTCTCCCGGAAGTTGGCCAGGGTCATGGACCAGGCTTCGGGCGAGAAGGCATCTCTCCACCCTCGACGCCGGCGGTGCTCGTGCTCGCCGTCGTGGTCGTGGTGGTGACCGTGATGATCGTGATGATGGCTGTGGTCGTGCTCGTCGCTCATCGTCAGCCCTCTCTCCGTCCCGCCGCCACTCTAGGCAGATGCGGAAGCACGCGTCAATCCTGCATCGCCGCCGCCATCCCGGCGAGCGCCTTGTGTAGAATCGACGCATGACCGACCTGCCCGACGTCCTCAACATCCTCCTCTTCATGGATGCGGAGGACGCCCCCATCGCCGAGTTGGAGGCCGTCGCCCCCGGACGCCTCAACGCCATCGCCGTCCCCGCGCAGGCCTTCGTCGACGACGCCGGGATGCTTCCCGCGACGACCGGCCTCTGGAAGCCGCGACCCTGGAGCACCGACCTCTTGCCCGAGCAGCTGGAGCAGGTCCTCCGCGACACGCACCTCCTCGTGCTCACGCTCCCCTATCCGAAGCGGCTCCTCCCCCGGATGCCCAGCCTGCTCTGGGCGCACTACCTCTGGGCCGGCATCTCCGACCTCCAGCACTCCGACCTCTGGGGAGGGCGCGTCCGCCTCACCTCGTCGCGCGGCTACGTCGACACCACCCCCATCGCCGAGATGGTCATCGCCGCGGCGCTCCACTTCGCCAAGGACCTCCACGTCGCCGTCGTGCAGGCCGTCGAAGGCGGGATGGACGCCTCCGGCTACGACCTCCGACTGCTCGCGGGCAGGACGATGGGCGTCGTCGGCCTGGGTGGCATCGGCCTGGAGGTTGCGCGGCTCGCGAACGCGATGGGCATGCGCGTCGTCGCCTCCCGCCTCTCGATAACGGAGCGGCAGCCCGGCGAGAACGGCGTCGAGACCCTCTACCCGGCCGCCGACCTCCACGACATGCTCGCCGGGTGCGACTACGTCACGCTAACGACCGCCCTCACCGACGACACGCGCGACATGATCGACGACAGCGCCGTCGCCGCGATGAAGGACGGCGCCGTCCTCCTGAACGTCGGGCGCGGCGAGCTGATCGACGAGCGCGCCCTGAAGGACGGCCTGCGCTCCGGCAAGGTCGGCGGCGCCTACCTCGACGTCTACACCGACGAGTGGTTCCGCCCGCCTGACCCCGAGCTGCTCGCGCACCCCCGCGTCCTCATGACCCCCCACAACTCCGGCCACGTCGACGTCGTCACCTCGTTCGCCATGGACCTCCTCAAGCGCAACATCGCCAGCTTCCTCGCCGGCGACCCCCTCATCAACGAGGTCGACTGGGCCCGCGGCTACTAGTCCCCTCTCCCGAGGGAAGGGTCGCCGCCCGCAGGGCGGCCGGTGAGGGCCCTCATGGTGTGGTGTGGGGCATGGGCAACCGTCATTCCCGCGAAGGCGGGAATCTCGCAGCCCTTTCGGGTGTAGGGGCACTCCTCGTGGGTGCCCGTCTGCCCCCCTCGCCCTCTGGGAGAGGGTGCCCCGCTTGCGGGGCGGGTGAGGGCCCTCGGAGGCGGTGGGTCGGGCGGACCTTGTCATGCTGAGCGGAGCGCAGCGGAGTCGTAGCATCTCTCAGGCTCCCCTCGCCCTCTGGGAGAGGGGCTGGGGGTGAGGGTTGCCCCCTTGTGGGCGCCCTTCCGTCATTCCCGCGAAGGCGGGAATCTCGCAGCCCTTTCGGGTGTAGGGGCGCCCCTTGTGGGCGCCCGTCTGCCCCCCTCGCCCTCTGGGAGAGGGCAACGCCCCTCAGCGCGTGGGTGAGGGCCGCGCTATACTCCGCCCAACCCACCCGTAGGAGGCACGAATGCGCGTACCCGTGAACGACGGCGAGGTCAACGTGACCGTCCGAGGCGACGGCGACCTCGTGGTCTGCGTCTCCTCCCTCGGACGCGGCATCGGCGACTTCGACACCCTCATGGCCGACCTCGACGCCGCAGGCTACCGCGCCGTCGGCGTGAGCCACCGCGGCATCGACGGCAGCTCCCCCGCGGTCGACGGCCTGACCCTCCGCGACTTCGCAGCCGACGTCACCCGCGCCATCGAGCACGTCGGCGGAGCGCCCGCCCACCTCATCGGCCACGCCTACGGCAACCGCATCGTGCGCTGCCTCGCCGCCGACCGCCCGGACCTCGCTCGCAGCGTCACCCTCATCGCCGCCGGCGGCCAGGTGCCCCCCACGCCCGAGACCGGCGCAGCCCTCATGCGCATCTTCGAGCTCGACCGCCCCGCCGGGGACCGCCTCGCCGACGTCCAGCAGGTCTTCTTCTCCCCCGGCCGCGACGCATCCATCTGGCTCGACGGCTGGTCGCCCGAAACGAAGAAGATGCAGTGGGACGCCCGCGACTCCGTGCCCTACGCCGAGTGGGGCCACGCAGGCTCCGCGCCCGTGCTCGTCATCCAGGGCCTCGACGACCCGATGGCCACCCCGGAGAACGGCTACGTCCTGCGCGACCAGCTCGGCGCCGACCGCGTCGAGATCGTCGACCTGGCCGACGCCAGCCACGCGCTGCTGCCCGAGCAGCCGGAGGCCATCGCCCGGGCCGTGCTCGCCTTCCTGGAGAAGCACTAGCCTCATGCAGCTCACGCTCAGCGTCACCGACCAGTCGCCGATGCGGCGCGGCGAGCCTCCCGCCAACGCGCTCCGCGACACCGTGCTGGTGGCCAGGGCCGCCGAGCGCCTCGGCTACGCCCGCTACTGGGTCGCCGAGCACCACAACACCGGCTCCTACGCCGGCACCAGCCCGGAGATCCTCGTCGGCCAACTCCTCGCCAACACCTCCCGCATCCGCGTCGGCAGTGGCGGCGTCATGCTCTCCCACTACTCCGCCCTCAAGGTCGCCGAGCAGTTCTCCGTCCTGGAGTCGTTCTACCCCGGACGCGTCGACCTCGGCATCGGGCGCGCCCCCGGCAGCGACCACACCACCATGTTCGCGCTCGCCTACCCCAAGCGACCCGCCGACATCGAGACGTTCCCCCAGCAGGTCGTGGACCTCATCGGCTACCTGCACAACGGCCTGCAGCCGGACCACCCCTTCGCCGCCGTGAAGGCGAGGCCCGGCCCTCCCCCCGACTCCGCGCCGGAGGTCTGGCTGCTCGGCTCCAGCGACTACTCCGCGAACCTCGCCGCCTACATCGGCCTCCCGTTCGCCTTCGCCGACTTCTTCGGCCACACCGGCAAGCACGGCCCCGCCGTCGCCGAGATCTACCGGCGCAACTTCCGCCCCTCCCCGCTCTGCCCGGAGCCCCGCGTCAACGTCACCGCGCAGGTCGTCTGCGCCCCGACCGAGGAGGAAGCCCGCTTCCTCGCCTCCAGCCGCAACCTCAACCGCGCCCGCCGCGCCATCCAGGCGCAGACCGGCGAAGCGATGCAGGGCCTCGCCCCACCGGAGGAGGCCTCGCAGATCGACCTCGGCCCCGCTGCCGCCGACTACGTCGCGCAGTTCACCGACGGCTACATCGACGGCGACCCCGCGCAGGTGAAGGACGCGCTGCTCGCGATGGCCGAGCGCTACGAGACCACCGACGTCGGCGTCGTCACCATCACCTACCGCGTCGAGGACCGCATCCGCTCCTACGAACTCGTCGCCCGCGAGTTCGGCCTCCCGGAGACCCCCGCATAGCTGCCGCCCGTCGGGTCCCTTCCCCCTTGACGGGGGAAGGCTAGGATGGGGGTGACCGCGGTGCGGCCCCCGGTGGGGCGTGGACGTGGTTGTCATGTTGAGCGCAGCCGAAACATCTCTCACAATGGCATTGCCCGATGAGGCGTCACCCCGAGAGATTCCTCGACTCCGCTGCGCTCCGCTCGGAATGACAATTTCCCATCCCCCCTCGCCCCTTGGGAGAGGGCAAGCGCCTCAGCGCGCGGGTGAGGGTGCCTTCGGTGGGGCGTGGACGTGGTTGTCATGTTGAGCGCAGCCGAAACATCTCTCACAA
>JAPPHT010000088.1:0-3804 GCA_028874795.1 Chloroflexota bacterium | reverse complement strand
GAGATTCCTCGACTCCGCTGCGCTCCGCTCGGAATGACAATTTCCCATCCCCCCTAGCCCCCTGGGAGAGAGCCTGCCCTGAGCTTGTCGAACGGGGCAAGCGCCTCAGCGCGCGGGTGAGGGCCCTCGGTGGGGCGTGGACGTGGTGTCCGGTGTACCATCCCCCACGACAACCAACCGCCGCAGCGACGGCAGGAGACGAGCCCATGGGCAGACGGCAGACCATCCACATCCCCGGCGTGCAGCACAACGCCCCCATCCCCTTCGGCGCACGCGTCGGCAACATCATCTACAGCTCCGCCATCCAGGGCATCAACGCCGACACCGGCGAGCTCTCCGACGACGTCTACGAGCAGGCGCGCCAGTGCTTCCGCAACATGCGCACCTTCCTCGAGTACGCAGGCGCGACCCCGGACGACGTCGTCCGCCTCACCTGCTTCCTCGCCGACCTCAACGACCGCCCCGCGCTGAACGGGCCCTGGCTCGAGCTCTACCCCGACGAGAACGACCGCCCCTCCCGCCACACCTCCAGCTACGACCCACCCCCCGGCGGCATGAAGGTCCAGATAGAAGTGATCGCCGTCGTCGAGTAGGACACCCTCACATTGTCATGCCGAGCGTAGCCGAGGTATCTCTCGGGCTGTCCGATCCCCTCGCCCTCTGGGAGAGGGCAAAGCGCTTCAGCGCGCGGGTAAGGGTGTTGCCCGTCGTTCCTGTATGGGCGAGAGGCAATAACAGCGGAAAGATTCGTTACTCGTGGGTGGTAGACCTAGGATTGCCGAGCAGGCTGCTGCAATTATCTGCCCACTGACGAGGTTCAATCCGCCTCGGGGGCCACTCTGGACAAAATCGAGAACCGATGCCGACTCTCGGGCCACCCCGTCCTGTGGCATGGGGATAGTGTACGTCAGCGTCGCTTCCTCTCCCACGATCTCGATAACCCTCCACGAAGTTCCGCAGCAGCGCCTTCCGCTCAGGGAACGTCCCCTCCTGCAGGAACTCCCGGAAGTCCGCCACGTACTCCCGTATCTCCTCGCTCGTCGGCAGCTCCATCCGGCGCTGCTCCAACTGGCTCTCCGCCTCCTCGCGCGCTGCCACCAACTGGTCTTGGCCACCCTTCAGCGCCAGTATCCGCGGCGACAGCACATCCATCGGCAACTGCTTCGTCTCCAGCACCTGGTACAAGTTCTCCAACCGCATCCCTGCGTCCCCGAGCTCCGCGTTGATCGCCTGAAGCCTCCCGTTCGCCTCACCTGCCACAGCGTCGATCTCCTCTGCAACGAGGCTCACCAGTTCGATAATCGTCTCCTCCGTGAGTATCCGATCCTTTATGCGCTCGACGATGAACTCCTCCATCCTCGACGCGTTCAGCTACCGCGCGCTGCAACTCCCCGCTCCATCACGCAGCAGCGTCCCGGAGATGTAGTACGCGAACCTCCATCTCTTCGCACCCTGCCCCGAGTACGGTCTCCCGCACACCCCGCACTTCAGCAGGCCGTCCAGCAGGTACTGGCTCCCCATCCTCGCTGGCCGCTGCACCTTCGGCGCTCGCGCGTGCAGCCCCTCCTGCACCGCAGCGAACGTCTTGCGCGAGACCAGCGAGGGCCACGCGTTCTCCACCCACACCGGCTCAGCCGCCCGATCGCCCTTGCCGTTTCAGCGTTTGGTGACCGTCTCTATAATCCACAGGTGAATTTGTCATCCTCGCGGCCATCACTCGGTTCGACGACATCATAGAGATTCGGAACGGGGCCATCTACCACCCGTAGGCGAGGGAGATGGCGTCTGGGTTGTTGGCGGAGAAGTGTTGCCATGTCTACGCTTTTCATCGAGGCCTTCGGACAGCTCTTACCGGGTGGAGAGCTGATCGATTCCGAGGAGGAAGACCTCTACAGCGTCTTCAGAGCCCGTGCCGAACTGATGGGCTGGTCCACCACGTCAGGCCGTCGCTCGTTGCTCTGGGAGATGGAGGAGGCGGAACTAACCGCTGGGACGAAGGAGGCCCGAATTGGATTCGTGCAGGTCGGGCTGAACGTCGGCGATATAGAGGGGGTCGAAGTTCCGCCACCACCTACGTCGGGTTTCCACTATGTCCCGCTTGGGATGCGTCAGCGTGCCACGGAGCCGGCAATGGTGCTACCGGCGGTGGTCCAGTGCTTCGATGACGCGCTCCGACGCTTCGGAGAAGTCGAGTTGTCCGGCCTCCAGGTGACGACCCTCTCCTTGGATCCCAGGACCCGGTCCCCCGCTGATGACCTCGTGTCTGGGCTGAACTGGTTCAATCTATCTTCGAGTCGCAGGACAACTGCACTGATGGCCTTCGACCAGGAGCTGCTTGGAAACCGCACCGAGGCCGAACTGGTCGCTGACCTCCGGCTATGGAACACCGGCTCGTTCGAGTTCGGGCCGGCCGTGGCCGTACCCGAACAGCACGCGGTCATCGCGTCGTTCGAGTCCGAGCCGGTTTCTCCAGCACGATCGGGCTTCGGCGTATCGGTGACGCTGCCGGAGTGGACAGCAAGCGCTGTCGCATGGGCGATCGCAATCGTCATGGACAGAGCGCGCGCCGGTGCGCCGGATGTCAGCAGGTTTGCAGTTCGCGTGACACGGGACGGGTGACGGTAGGAGCAGGAGATGTATGGTCCGGCAGGCGAACCGCTATTCGACACCCATTGCCGCCTCTGCGGTGCGGAGTTGGTCGTCCGTTTGAAAAGGAAGAGGTGCGCCGGAATCTTCAACAGGCACTCACAATGGGAAATCGACACGGTCTGTTCGGGTTGTGGGGATGAATACGGCGGGTCAGTGGGCCAGATCGTATTCGGCTCGCCGGGCCGAACGGTGCGCGTCCTCCGGTTTCTCCGAAGACCTTTCAGCAGGATTCCCTTCGTGAACCGGCTGCGGAGAAGAAGGCATGCGCCTGAGTACAGTCGAGCCGACGGGAGCCCGGACGTCGTCAAGCTGGTTGCGACGATGCCGTTCAAGGTGTACGGCATGAATGGCAATCCCCTTGGTCTTCGCCTTGTCAGTTTCGGCCATGGCGCAACGGGAGGGGTGATCGACCACATCGATTTCGGGTACATGAGCGGGCCTCTCCACTTGACGGGAGGCGCCCCGAGAGAGGAACGCCTCATCGGCATATGGCAGGGACCCGTAGTGAGTTACAGGGACATAGATGTGGAGGCACTGTATGCAATCAGGGGCATCGTAGATCACGGCGCGGACTTCCATCGGCACTGGAACCTCAATGAAATCGAGCGCGCCCCAAGACGCGAGATGAACGCGAACATTGCCGGAGCACACGCGGTGGTTGAGTTGACATCATGGCAGGAGCCTGAGCAGATCACCCTCGCCCACATCCAGTTGCACGACCATTCCATCAGGGCGACGTCTCTGAACCTTACTGACGAAGAACTGCTCCGATGTTTGGAGAAGTTGGTGGTCCTACAGGAGAACCAGGGCGTCCTGATCCAACACCAACAGGACTTCGACCGAGCATCGCAAGAGCTACAACGCCTTTGGACGCACCTGGAAGGATGGCTCCTTGTCGAACGAGTCGTGCAACTCCTACGCGACCGGGTTCTTGCGCGGCCTCCCGCGTCGACGACCTTCCTGCGCCCAGAAGTAGACCGGAGTGGCGGTGCGGCGGACCTCTAGGGTCATGCCCAGCTTCTCTGCAAGCAACGCTCAACCTGCGTCGTCTCGCCTTCTCCAGCCTCCAGCTTCCCCGCCTCGCCGGGCGCCACGCGCTCGATGTAGCCGACGTACTCCTGCAGCAGCGCCGCGCGCTTGCCGGTCGCGCTCCTA
>JAPPHT010000017.1 GCA_028874795.1 Chloroflexota bacterium | reverse complement strand
CCCCCATGCTATGCTTCCGCAAGCCCCTGTGGGGACTTGTTCAGAGCATCCCTAGCTCACGGCCATGGACGCACTCGTCGAGGACGGGTACGTGGGCATCGGATGGCCCGAAGTCCAAGACTTGCACGAAGCGTATCCCCCACGAGCCACCGGCACGGGTGCACAACTACCCTTGGTAAGGTGGGTGTCGAAGGATTCACCGTGCCATCAGCTCACCCCCTGAAGTCGCTTGTATGCCTGTTCCATCCGATACACCATAGGGGCGAGCTCCCCTCGCTGTTCTACGCAGAACGTAGAGGCAGTCCGCACTGCCGCTTGGGGATTATCCTCCCATTCCTCGCCCTCTTTCGCTGCCCTCGCACGCTCCAGGAAGTCCACCAGCGCGACGTGCTCCGGCTCGCAGCCGAAGCCCAGCGCCGCGAGCATCCATGCGGACCCGTGACCGTCTCCTTCGGCGTCCAAGCCTTCGACGTCACAGTACCAGTGAGCGAGCTCATGCCTGAGAAGCTCATCGAGGCCCGGAGCACCTTCCCGCCCGTCCCACCACCATAGGCGGATTTCACCCCATGGCACTCCGTTACCCTCGGGCCATCCGCTCAGGTAGAGCGCGTGCGCTTCGATAGGCTGGCCGTCCTCTCGAGGACTCCATTGCTTGAGCACTTGCACATCTATCGAGGGCAGGTCCTCCCGCTCGCAAAACCGGACCTCGTGGAGAATCTTGGACGCTACATCGAGGGCGGCCTCGCGGAGGTGTCCTTGTTCGGCTGTCAGGTGGTATCGGCCGGCCAGCCGCGGGGCGCACAATCGCCATGGCGACGGGAAACGCACCCCGTCTATCGTTACCGCATTCCCTTCCACCAGTCTGCCTCCTGTTCCGTTGTGTAGTTGACGACCCAGATATCCCTCGATGAGGCCTCCTTGGGGATGGCGTGATGGCATAGCGCCCTAGCAGATCCAGATGCCATCCGGACCTAGCCCCTTCGATCAATGGCACAAGCTCCCGAGACGGCGAATCCCTTCCGTCGATGTGTTAGCCAACCGGGTTCTTGCGGGGCCTCCCACGACGCCGTCCGTCCGACGACCAGAAGTAGACCGTTGTGGCCGTGCGGCGGAACTCCAGGTTCCTCCCCAGCGCCTCGGCCGCCGTGTTCAGCCTGCGCCGGATCGCCTGGGTCGTCTCGCCCTCACCCGCCTCAAGCTTCCCCGCCTCGCCCGGAGAGACCCGCTCGATGTAGCCGACGTACTCATGGAGCAGTGCTGCGCGCTTGCCGGTCGCGCTCCGCGCGCGGGCTTCACCGATCGGTAGCGTGCTGAACGTGGGCATGGGTGTCACCTCCGCTGCCGACGCTGCTGCGCCGAACAAACCGCCGTAGTGCGCGACACTATAGCACTGGGATGTTCTTGTCTCCGTACCGCCCGTGAAGAACTGAAGAGACATCAGGTCAGCGTCACGGAACCTCTGCGTGCTCGCCCACAGCATGGGGAACTTCTCTTCGCATCAAGTCTCTCGTCCGTGCCTCCGTTATCAGAGGCGCTCCGTGTGCTAGGCTGTCCCCCTGTTTGCGGCCGTTGGCGCGTGAAGAGGAGATTTGCGGCGTCTCGCGCCTGCTCCGCATCCACACGAAGAGCGGCGGTTCTGGCTGAGATGACACCCAGCGATTCCGTTGTGGTCGAACCCGGTAGATTCTACCGGCTCTTCGCTCTGGAACCGCCACGCGTTTGGCTGACCAGCGACGCGATCCACTTCCAGAGAAGGTTCGGCCTTCCTGCAGTGGAGATACCGATAGGCTCAATCGATGCGCTCATCGTTCGCCGCTGCTGGTTCTGGAAGCGATTGAGGGTCCGCACGTCCAATGGGAGAGAACGCTCCATCGGAGGGCTTGGAGGAGAGGCAACCGCACGATTGCATGAGGCCATCTTCAAAGAGGTTGCCAGGCACGCGGAGTTCGTGGGCTTGCAGCTGAAGCGCATTGATGTCCTGCTCACCGGAGACCGCCACTATATTCGCCATTCCCAGTCCCCTGTCTTACTTGCTGTGCTCGCATCCGTATTGCAGGAGTGCGGAGGGCTTGTCAGAGAGCATCTTGACCAAGGCGCGAGAGAATCGCTGCGACGACTTGCGCCTCTCGCCACCGATGAGAGGTTCGAGGCCGCACGGCAGGAGGCGAACAGGATTTTCGTGTACAACAGCATCCCCGCGGTGCAGGCGGCTGCGAACTCGTCGCTCCCGGATCCGCTGACAGATGAGCAAGCCGAGGCGGTCGCCAGCGATGAGGACACCACGCTCGTGCTAGCCGGCGCTGGGACCGGCAAGACCTCTGTTATCGTCGGCAAGGTCGCGCACCTCATACGGAACTTGGGGGTTACGCCCGGCGATATCCTCGTGCTGGCCTACAACCGCAAGGCGGCTGATGAGATCCGTGAGCGGCTCCCTAACGACCAGCCGAAGGCCGACGTGTTCACCTTTCATGCCTTCGGCAGTCGTGTCATAGCCGGATCCGAGCGAGCGCCGACCATATCGAAGTTCGCAGAGGATGAGACGGTGCGAGTGAAGGCTGTCGAAGACATCCTTCGCGAACTCCTGGACGACCCACAGCAGTCGCGCGGGGTGCTCCGCTTCATCACCGAGCATCATGCTCCGTATCTATCGGTCTTCGACTTCGCTACGCCTGACGAGTACTACGAGCACGTCTGGAGCGTCGAGTTGCGCACCCTGAACGGAGACCGCGTCAGGAGCTTCGAGGAACTGGTCATCGGCAACTATCTGACAGAGCACGGCATCGCCTTCGAGTACGAGAGGCAGTATGAGCACGAGACCGCGACGCGCGAGCGCCGCCAATACCAGCCGGATTTCTTCCTTCCCGACTATGGCATCTACATCGAGCACTTCGCGCTGAACGAGGAGGGGCTCCCGCCGCCAGGTTGGGAAAGATACCTCGAAGACGTCGAGTGGAAGCGAAACATCCATGAGCGATACGGCACGAAACTGATGGAGACGTACAGCTGGCAGTACCTGCAGGAGCGTCTCATTCCGGAGTTGCGCGGGCAGCTTGAGGAGCAGGGTGTCGTATTCGAGCGCGTGCCCGTTCAGACGCTCATCGAACGGCTGAGCGGTGAGCGGGTGTCGTGGCTCGCTGGGCTGCTGACCAAGTTCCTGAATCATGTCAAAGGCGGCGGCCTGAGACCTGAAGAACTGCGCGCGCGGGCACGTGGACACAGGGATCGCCAACGCAGCGAGCGATTCGTAGAGGTCTTCGAGGCGGTGCATGCTCGCTATGAGCAGTTGCTCGCCGCCCAAAAAGAACTGGACTTCCACGACCTCATCAACCTCGCCGTACGTCGTATCCGCGAAGGAACGTTGCAATCCCCGTACAAGTACGTGCTGGTCGACGAGTTCCAGGACATATCCGCTGGCAGGATGGCGATGCTCCGAGCACTCAAGGGTCCGGGGGTGGCCTACTTCCTTGTGGGTGATGACTGGCAGTCGATCTACCGCTTTGCAGGGAGCGACGTCAGACTGCTGAGGGGCTGTGGCGAGCACCTCGGTCACGTCAAGGAGCAGGTCCTGACCCAGACCTTCCGCTTTGCGGACGGCATCCTTGGCCCCTCGACTGCGTTCGTTCAGCGAAACCCGGAACAGACGCGACGTCCGCTTCGTCCGGCGCCTGAGACGGAGGACGACGGCATCACCATCGTCTCCAGTGATGCGCCCTCCGACGGCCTGCAACGCGCCTTGCGAGACATTGAGGAGAAGGCGCAAGGCAAGCGCCGTTTCGTTCTGGTGCTCGGGCGCTACAACAACAGCAAGGATGCGCTGGGACGGCGCCGATGGAACGGCTCGCTGCACGTCGAGTTCAGCACCGTCCACAGGGCCAAGGGGCGCGAGGCGGATTATGTGGTGGTGCTCGACCTCAACGATGGCCGATGGGGGTTCCCTTCGCGAGTGGAGGACGACCCACTATTGGAGATCGTATTGCCCCCGTCTGTGGACAGTTTCCGGTTCGCGGAGGAACGCCGCCTCTTCTATGTGGCGATGACGCGAGCCAAGATCGGCGCATACTTGGTCGCAGAGGCGGCGCGGCCCTCGGAGTTCGTCACGGAGTTGCTCAGCAAATCGGCTGACATCAGGGTGCTCGGCAGGTTCCCTCCCGAGTGCCCGAGTTGTCCGAGTGGGCGCCTGCTGCCCCTGGAGAATGGCGAGAACCTGCGTTGCCAGGACTGCGGTCACTTATCTCCTCGCTGCCCGGGCTGTAACGAAGGCTATGCGGTGGTTTCGAAGCACGCGGCCGAGAGTGCTACATGCACTAACCCAGCCTGCGACCATCCTCCCCTCGCTTGCCCCTCATGCCGGAAGGGCGTTCTCTTGGAGAGGACCGGGAGGCTTGGTCCATTCTTGGGATGCTCGCAGTTCAGGGCTGCCCCCTCGTGCCGCTACACGAGGCCGCTGCTCTAGGAGTACAAACCTCATGGGTTTCCGCGCACTGCCGAGCACCCATGTCTATAGACATTGACAGCCGGAGGCCCAGCAGAACGCGCCTGTACCACGTGATTCCTCACGATCCCAGCCCTGCCTCACGTGCCTGCTCTCACCAAGTTACGACAATCGAAGGGAGCTTGGGCAAAGAGACGCAGCAATACGCCGTACCCCCTTCTCAAACTCAGGCTTTCCGCTGTTCGCCGGATGCTGCACGCTCTCGTGGTGCAAACCCAACTCTCCACAGGCCCTCTGAGCGTGCCTTCCCACCGCGACCAGCAGTGCATCCCGGTATATGGTAGTCAACCGGTGTAGCCACTCACCCCCCAATTCGCGCTCTGGAGGGGTGGGGCATCGGTTTCTCCCATCACTCCCGACCGGCCAGAACGGAACGGCGTTCCATGTCATTGGCAAGGGGCACTCTCCGAAGTAGCGTGCCATTACTTCCCAGAACATGGTGGCGGTGCCCTCTCGCGAAGGATTCATGTATTGGTACCCTGCCTCTGTACCAAAGGCGCTCCAAGGGTCACCACCTTTCGGCCCTCGCATCAGAACATCAGGCGACACAAACGGCACGCCGGTGATGGCAGCGCCTTTCTTCCCAGGAGCTTCGCCTACCAGCAGTACAGCAGGCCGCTGATGCCCCATACGCTTCAACCAGCGGGTGAGGTTCTCGCACCTAACCGAGTCCTTGTAGATGTTGACCAGGTCGTCCCGCGGCATTTCCGCACGCGCTAGCGAATCGACGAAATCGGCGATCTCCCTCATGCTGTCGGCCTCCCATCATGCTCCCAGACATGCTCTCGCACTGGTTATGCGTGTCCATTACAGCAGTTGGCCTACGAATCCTTCTCCCATGGGGTGGGGGGTTGTAGTCGTCTGATATATGGCCAGAACCCACCAGA
>JAPPHT010000019.1:32815-47780 GCA_028874795.1 Chloroflexota bacterium | reverse complement strand
CAGGTGTTGCACTTCGAATGTGAATTCACCTTCCCGCCTTCGCGGGAATGACGGGGGCTGCGCCCCGCGTCGCCGACCACAAGGGACGCCCCTACACCTGGCGCCCGTCCGTATCCCCACCTCCGCCGCGTGCCCTACCGGGCACCTAGATTCCCGCCTTCGCGGGAATGACGGGGGCTGCGCCCCGCGTCCCCGACCACAAGGGACGCCCCTGCACCTGGCACACCCTCCGAGAGATTCCTCGACTCCGCTGCGCTCCGCTCGGAATGACAACCCCCACACCACCCCCAGCCCCGCCGCGTGCCCCAGCAGGCCCCCGTCATTCCCGCCTTCGCGGGAATGACGGGGGTGCACCCCGCGTCGGGCACTGCCAGGCTCCCCACCGGTTCACCCTCACCCGCCGCTACGCGACGACCTCTCCCCTCAAGGGAGAGGGGACTAGACGGCCCTCCCCCGCCTTCGCGGGAATGACGGGCGTGGGGAGGTTCAAACGACGCTTGACTGCCCTGGGCGAGTGTACGATAATCTCTGATTGGACGGGCCTGCGGGCCGTCTTTTTTGGTTGAGGCGAATGCCGTCCTGGCCCGAGTGGCGCAACGGCAGCGCAGCCGATTTGTAATCGGCAGGTTGTGGGTTCGACTCCCTCCTCGGGCTCCAGTCTCACGAGGGAGCGAGCCTCTCCGCAGGAAGAGTACCTCTTCTGCGGAGAGGAGGAGTGCTAGGATAGTTTCATCGGAGCGGCGCACAGCCTCCGTGGAGGGATGGGAGAGCGGCTAAATCCATCAGACTGTAAATCTGACGCCCTCAGGGCTACGCAGGTTCGAATCCTGCTCCCTCCACCACGCCGCGCCATACGAGAGAACATCACACGCCCACATAGCTCAGGCGGTAGAGCACGTTCTTGGTAAGAACGAGGTCATCGGTTCAAGTCCGATTGTGGGCTCCAGGCAACCGTAAGAGCCGGGAGCCTCTCCACGGAGCCCCGGACCGACGACAAGGAAACACGGGAACAAGCAAGAGCAGAGAACAGCAGGAGGCAGAGGGTTAGATGGCAAAGCAGAAGTTCGAGCGCACCAAGCCCCACGTTAACGTTGGCACGATCGGGCACGTTGACCATGGGAAGACCACCCTCACAGCGGCGATCACCAAGGTCCTCGCGATGGGCGGCGGCGGCCAGTTCCGCGCTTTCGACTCGATCGACAGCGCGCCGGAAGAGAAGGCCCGCGGCGTCACGATCAACATCGCCCACGTCGAGTACGAGTCGGCCAACCGGCACTACGCGCACGTGGACTGCCCTGGCCACGCCGACTACATCAAGAACATGATCACGGGCGCGGCGCAGATGGACGGCGCGGTCCTCGTCGTCTCCGCGCCGGACGGGCCGATGCCGCAGACGCGGGAGCACATCCTGCTCGCGCGCCAGGTGGAGGTGCCGCGCATCGTCGTCGCCCTGAACAAGGTCGACATGATGGACGACGAGGAGCTCCTGGAGCTCGTGGAGCTGGAAGTCCGCGAGCTGCTGAGCAAGTACAACTTCCCCGGCGACGACACGCCCATCGTGCGGCTGAGCGCCCTGCAGGCGCTCGAGTCCACGAGCACCGACCCTGACGCCCCCGAGTACGCAGGCGTCCAGGAGCTGGTGAAGCAGCTGGACGAGTACATCCCCGTTCCCGACCGACCCCGCGACGGCACGTTCCTGATGCCTGTGGAGGACGTTTTCTCCATCAAGGGCCGCGGCACCGTTGTCACGGGCCGCGTGGAGCGCGGCGTGGTCCACCCCGGCGACGAGGTGGAGATCGTGGGGATCAAGGAGACGCACAAGACGACGGTCACGGGCGTGGAGATGTTCCACAAGCTCTTGGACGAGGCAGAGCCCGGCGACGCGGTCGGCACGCTGCTCCGGGGCGTGGAGCGCGACGAGATCGAGCGGGGGCAGGTGCTTGCCAAGCCCGGCTCCATCAAGCCGGTCAAGGAGGCGGAAGCCGAGGTGTACGTGCTGGCGAAGGACGAGGGCGGCCGCCACACGCCTTTCTTCAGCGGGTACAAGCCGCAGTTCTACATCAGGACGAGCGACGTCACCGGTGAGATCGGTCTGCCCGAAGGGGTGGAGATGGTGATGCCGGGAGACAACACGCAGATGCACATCAAGCTCATCAGCCCGATGGCGATGGAGCCCGGGCTGCGGTTCGCCATCCGCGAGGGCGGCAGGACCGTCGGCGCGGGCGTCATTACCAGCGTCGCGTAAGGAGCGGTCGTGGCCAAGAAGCGAGGAGACGTCCGCCAGCTGATCAACCTGGCATGCACGGAATGCCGCGAGCGGACGTACCACAGCGAGAAGAACCGGCGGAACGACCCGAACCGGATGGAGCTGAACAAGTTCTGCCCGCGCTGCAGGACGCACCGCCTCCACCGAGAGGTGCGGTAGCGTGGCACAAGCCAGGGGCCGGAACCCGCTCCGCTCGATGATGAACGACGGCCCGGTCCGCCGCAGAGGCAGACTGGCGTTCATCGGCGAGGTCTGGACCGAGCTGACGAGGGTCACGTGGCCTTCGCGGGAAGACGCCATGCGCCTGACAGGGCTCGTGCTGGGGGTGTCCGCCGCGGTGGGAGCGTTCCTGGCCCTCTGGGACCTGGGCTTCAGCGAGTTGGTGGAGCGGGTGTTCCTGTAGGCCGTGGACCTCTCCACGGCGAAGCACCCGCGAGTGTCAGCAGACAAGGAAGACAGAGGCTCATGACGCAACAATCCGTCATACCCGAGATCGAGTCTCACTGGTATATCGTGCACACGTACTCCGGCCAGGAAGACCGCGTGAAGCGGAACCTGGAGCTGCGGATCGAGTCCATGGACGTGAAGGACAAGATCTTCCGGGTGGTGGTGCCGACCGAAGAAGAGATCGAGATGAAGGAGGGGAAGCGCAAGTCCGTCCAGCGCAAGATCTTCCCCGGCTACATCCTGATCCTGATGCGGATGGACGACGAAAGCTGGTACGTGGTGCGGAACACGCCGGGCGTGACCGGCTTCGTTTCATCGGAGGACGAACGCGAACGCCGTCCGAAGCCGGTGCCGCTGGAGGACCGTGAGGTAGAGCACATCCTGAACCGGATGGAAGAGCCCACGCCGCGCATCAAGGTGGGGCTGGCCGCCGGGCAGATGGTGCGGATCACTGGCGGGCCGTTCGCCGAGTTCATGGGCTCCGTGGACGCGGTGGACGAGGACAAGGGAAAGGTGCGCGTGCTCGTGTCGTTCTTCGGACGCGAGACGCCCGTCGAGCTGGACTTTCTTCAGGTGGAGAGGGCGTAAGTGGCCAAGCGAGTCAAAGCCGTTCTGAAACTACAACTCCCGGCTGGGAGCGCGACTCCGGCGCCTCCGGTGGGGCCGGCGCTGGGTCAGCACGGCATCAACATCATGGGCTTCGTGAAGGAGTACAACGCCCGCACGGCGAACCAGGCGGGGACGATAATCCCTGCCGAGATAACGGTGTTCGAGGACTCCTCGTTCACGTTCGTCACCAAGACCCCCCCGGCAGCGGAGCTCATACGCAAGGCGCTGGGGGTGGAGAAGGGCTCCAGCCAGCCGCGCCACGAGCGCGCAGGCTCGCTTCCGCGGTCGGCGCTGCGTGAGATCGCGACAACGAAGCAGAAGGACCTGAACGCGGCCAGCGTGGACGCGGCCATGAAGATCATTGAGGGAACGGCCCGCAGCATGGGCGTTGCGGTAGAGGGAGAGTAGGCATGGCCAAGCACGGCAAGCGCTACCGCGCGGCGGCGGACACGATAGACCGGCAGCAGCGCTACACGCCGACGGCGGCGCTGGGCATGCTGCGGCAGACGGCGACCAGCAAGTTCGACGAGACGGTGGAGCTCCACCTGCGGACCAACGCCGACCCTCGCCACGCCGACCAGCAACTGCGGGGCGTGGCCTCCCTGCCCCACGGGCTGGGCAAACCCGTCCGCGTGGCCGTGTTCGTCTCCGGCGAGCGGGCGCTCGAGGCACAAGAGGCGGGCGCGGAGGTGGTGGGCGCCGACGACCTGATCGAACGAATCGAGGGCGGTTTCCTGGACTTCGACGTCGCCATCGCCACTCCGGACATGATGGGCAAGATCGGACGGCTCGGCCGGGTGCTGGGCCGCAGGGGCCTCATGCCGAATCCCCGCACGAACACGGTCGTGCAGCCTCAGGACATATCGGATGCGGTGAAGGAGGCGAAGAAGGGCCGTGTGGAGCTCCGTATGGACCGCACGGCGATCATCCACTCGCCGGTGGGCAAGACAAGCTTCCAGGACGAGCAGTTGCTGGAGAACGTGGCGTCCGTGATGGACACGGTGAACCGGCTCCGCCCGGCCGCGGTGAAGGGCCAGTTCATCAAAACAGCGCACCTGACCACCACGATGGGGCCCAGCGTTCCCCTGGACGTAGGCTCGACGATGGCGATGAGGGTCGAGTAGACTGGTACGACAAGCGAACAGCCGAACGCCGAAGACCGTGGGTCCCCGCAGGGCGGGGTTAAGCCGGAAGGGCCCACCGAGGCGCTCTGACCTACCCTCACCTCGATGTGAGGAGCGCAGGGCCCGCGTCTTCGGAAGCGGGTCTTTTTCTTTGGAGAGGTGAAGAGTGCCAACTGAAGCGAAACGGGAAGCGGTGGCAGAGCTGGCGGAGCGCCTGGGCAAGGCCGCGATAGTGATCGCCACGGACTTCTCCGGCCTCAAGGTAAACCAGATGACCGAACTGCGGCATCGGCTGCGCGAGCAGGGCGTCGAGTACAGGGTCGTCAAGAACCGCATCGCGTCCATAGCGGCCGGCGAGTCGGGAGTCGAGGCGTTCCGGGACATCCTGGAAGGCTCCACCGGCGTCGTGCTGGGCTACGACGACCCGGTAGCAGCGGCGAAAGCCGTGAACGACTACGTGCGGCAGACCCGCGCGGAGCTGAAGGTACGCAAGGGAGTGATGGACGGCGCGCTGCTCACCGAAGCGCAGGTGGTCGCGCTGGCCGCGCTGCCGGGCAGGGACGAATTGGTGGCGAGGCTGCTCGGGCAGATGAACGCGCCTATCAGCGGCCTGGTGAACGTGCTGAGCGGCCCCGTACGGGGGCTTGCCATCGTGCTGCAGCGCCGCGCCGAACAGCTGGGCGCTGCCTGACCGTAATAGAGAAACGCAACTGGGAAACAGGAGGACCAAGTGGCAACAAAGGAAGAACTCATCGAGTCGATCAAGTCTCTCTCCGTACTGGAGCTCTCGGAGCTCGTGAAGGCGCTGGAAGAAGAGTTCGGCGTGAGCGCAGCCGCTCCCGTGGCGGTAGCCGCCGCCCCTGCAGCGGCAGCAGACGGCGCAGCCGATGCCGCGGAGGAGCAGTTCGAGTTCACCGTGACGCTCACGGACATCGGCGCGAACAAGATAAACGTCATCAAGACGGTGCGCGAACTGACGAACCTCGGTCTGCGCGAGGCGAAGGAGCTCGTGGAGAGCGCCCCGGTCGCGGTGCGTGAGAGCATCAGCAAGGACGAGGCCGAGGACACGAAGAAGAAGCTGGAAGAGTCCGGCGCGACGGTTACGGTCGCGTAGGTACGTCAACCCAGAGCGGAACCAAGGGCGGTCTTCTGTAAGGCCGCCCTTTCCGCATCCGAGAGCAGGAGGACGCCATGTCGTCGCTGGGACAGGTGATCAAAGACGCGCTGACCAGGAACGAGGAGTACATGCTGACGGCGGTGGAAGGGCTCACGAACGAGGAGCTGCACCGGCGTCCGGCGCCGGAGTCCAACCCCATCGGCTGGCTGATGTGGCATCTGTCCCGGGTGCAGGACTTCGCGGTGTCCAGCATGTCGAGCCAGGAGACGGTGTGGGTGCGCGACGGCTGGTACGAGCGGTTTGGCATGGCGCCTGACCCGGCCTATCGCGGCAACGGCGACACGAACGAGCAGGTGGACGCATTCGCTTCGCCTCCGGCCGAGACGCTACGGGACTACTACAAGGCCGTCCGCGCGAACACCGACGCCTTCCTCGACTCGCTGACGGAGGCCGACCTCGAGCGTCTGGTGCCGCCCGTGCGGGGGACCGAGCTCGTTCCGCTGCGGGAGCGCCTGCCGGGGATCATCGTGGAGTCCATCCATCACGGGGGGCAGGTCTGCTACGCGCGCGGCGCCCTGCAGGGCAGGGGCTGGCTGAACAGGTAGCGCAGGGCCCACGCCTCGCACGCCCGCCCATCCGCCCCCATCCCCGCATCAAGTGCGGGGCAGGCTCTCACCTTCCCCCATCGAGGGGAAAGGCGCGCGCTGGAGTGCGGGCTGCGCTCCGCTCAGCATGACAAGGGGAGCGCCGGACTCGCGATGGATGCACGGTGGACGGCGAAGGGAGATAATGTCCCCGGACTCTCCGGTGAGAGGACAAAGATGAACCAGTTGCTTCAAGAGGCATTCGACAGGGCCGCTGAGCTCCCGCAAGAAGAGCAGGACAGGTTGGCCCGCTTCCTGCTGGCCGAGCTGGAGTCGGAAAGACAGTGGTCGGACCTGCTCGCCAGCCCTGAGTCAGAGAACTTGTTGGAGCGCTTGGCCGATGAGGCGCTGTCCGAGCACCGTTCAGGACGAACGCAGCCCCTCGACACGGAAGATCTTTAGGCGTGCGGTCGTTCACCCAGAGGAGATTCTGGGATGCGTACCGGAACCTTCCTGACCACGTGCAGCGTCAGGCGCGAGAGTCCTATCGCTTCTTCGCGTCCAATCCCAACCATCCCAGTCTGGACTTCAAGCGCGTGAGCCGGAGGCGTCCGGTGTATTCGGTGCGTGTGAGTATCGACTACCGCGCACTGGGGGTCCTGGACGAGGGCGACATCGTCTGGTTCTGGATCGGCGCACACCATGAGTATGACCGGCTTCTCAGGCAGGCGTAAACGTACGGGAGGGCTCGGGCGCCCACAAGGGATGCCCCTGCACCACACATCCCCAACCCCATCCCCGACGGGCCCTCACCCACGCGCTAAAGCGCGTTGCCCTCTCCCCCAGGGAGAGGGGTGCCGCCTCCACACCCATGCCCTGCGTGCCCTGGCGGGCACCTGGATTCCCGCCTTCGCGGGAATGACGGCAAAGGGGCGGGAACGACGGACACCCTACCCGCCCCAGGACTCGTAGTGGGTGACCTCGGCCACGGGCCTGCGCCCGGCGCCGCCGAACCGTTCGCCCTCCGCCGGGTAGCCCATGGCAATCATGCACGCGGTGGCGTAGTCGTCCGGTATGCCGAGCAGCGCCTTCACTTCCGCTTCCTTCCTCATGTGGAAGGTCGTGATGACCGTGCCGACGCCCAGGGCAGTGGCAGCGAGCATGAGGTTCTGTGCTGCCGGATAGATGGATGAACCGGACTGGAACGATGGCCTGCGTCCCCCGCCAGCTGCTATGCAGGGGAAAACGAGAACCGGCGTCTCCGCCATGTGCTCCGCGAGGTGCTCAGCGGAGCGGTAGACGGCGTTGCGGGGGCGCGACGGGTCGGAGGCGTACATGGCCAACCACCCCTCGTGGTACCACTCCGCGATGCGCTCTTTCTTCGCCTGGTCGGTCACGACGACGAACGCCCAGGGCTGGCGGTTGCCACCGGAAGGCGCGTGCGTCGCGGCCTCGATGATGCGCTCGACGACCTCCCTCGGCACGGGGTCCGGCCTGAATCGGCGTATCGCCCGCTGCGCGTAGATCGTCTCGAAGATACCCGGTTCCGACATCCAGTCCTCCTTAGCTTTTCGTAGCCCGTCCACCCCTCACCGAGGGCCCTCACCCCCGCATCAAGTGCGGGGCAGGCTCTAACCCTCTCCCCCAGGAGAGGGAACCGAACATCCTGGCCCGTTCAATCTCACTTCGCCCCTTGCGAAAAGGTCTCCTCAAGGGGGAAGGGACCTGACGGTCCCGCCTCAGGCAGTTCACCCCCATCCTAACCTTCCCCCATCGAGGGGGAAGGGACACGGGGTCACCAGCGCTCTGTGCCCGGCCCGCCCTTGAAGGGTCCCACGATGTCCGACGTTATCCAACCGCCGTAGTAGCCGCCCGGCTGCGGCCCGACGCGCTCGCCACCGACGTAGCAGGCGTCGACGCGCCCCGCGTGGAAGGCGAACCAGCCGGCGATGGCCTCGTAACCCTCGAAGGGCGACGGATAGCACCAGGCCGCCGCCTGCGACTCAAGTCCGCGCACGCTGAGCGTCCAGTAGGAGGCCTGGCCCTTCCACTCGCACAGCGTCGTGTGGGACATGGGATGCAGGAACACGCGCTTCACGTCCTCAGGAGGGAAGTAGTAGACGGGCGGGCCCGCGGTCTCGCAGACGCGCACGCCGCGCGTGGTCTCCGCGACGGTCACGCCCGCGAACTCGACGCGCAACAGCTTCGACACCGTCTCCAGACGCGGCGGGCGGGGATAGTCCCAGACGGACTCCTGGCCGGGGCCGGGGACCTCCACGTTCGCCGGACGCTCGCGGGGGAACGCCCGCCAGGGTGCTGCTTGCTCTTCTAAAGCTCTGTCTGCCATCAGTGCGACACCAGCCCGTAGCGCATTCGCGGACCTCTCTCCGATGATATCCGCGATGAGCTACGTACACGCAAGGACGACTGGCGAACCCATCCTCCAAGAGCCGCGGGCCCGCCCCGTGCTGATACGCGACATGCCCGGCGAGCAGCGGCCCCGGGAGCGGCTGCGCGACGCGGGGCCTGCGGCGTTGAGCGACGCGGAGCTGCTCGCGATCCTGTTGCGCACGGGCACGCGCGCCGAGAGCGCAGTGACGCTTGCGAACCGGTTGCTGTCGGAGGCGGGAGGCCTGGAGCGCCTTGCACGCGTGTCCCATGGAGAGCTGTGCGCGTTCCGCGGCTTCGGGGAGGCGAAGGCGGCGCACCTGCTGGCGGCGCTGGAACTGGGGCGACGCATCGCGACACTGAAGGACGAAGAAGGTCCGCCCGTACTGCAGACCTCAGCAGACGTGGCGAGGATGATGAAGCCGATCATGGAGTTCCTGCCGCAGGAGCAACTGCGGGTGCTGTCGCTGAACTCACGGAACCAGTTGCTGGCCTCCACCACGGTGTTCGTGGGGACCGTGAACAGCGTGAGCGTGCGCGCGGTGGAGGTTTTCCGCCAAGCCGTGCAGGTGAACGCTCCCAGCGTCGTTATGGTGCACAATCACCCCTCCGGAGACCCAGACCCAAGCGCCGCGGACGTGGCGCTGACGAAGGAGATAGCCGCCATCGGCAGGACGCTGGACATCAAGCTGGCGGACCACGTTGTCGTGGCGCGGGGCGGCTACGTGAGCATGCGGGACAGGGAGATCATCAAGTAGCGCGGCGCGTCATGGACGCGTCTATCACGCGAGGGACCAGAGGCGTTTCGCGTATCCTAGAGTGCAATGGCGCAGCCGAAGAGGCGCGCCCAAAAGGAGATGGCGGATGGCGGAAGTTACCCGGCACGAGCCCGGTATGTTCAATTGGGTGGACCTGATGACCACCGACGTGGAGAGCGCGAAGGAGTTCTACTCTACGCTGCTCGGATGCGAGACCGTCGACAACCCGGTGGGCGACGACTTCGTCTACACCCTCTTCAGCCGGAACGGCAAGAACATAGCGGGGATGTCCGCCATGATGCCGGACATGCTGGAACAGGGAGTGCCCCCCCACTGGAACTCCTACGTCGCGGTTGCGAACGTGGAGGAAGCGGCAGCGAAGGCGGCCGGACTAGGGGCGACATTGATCATGCCGCCGATGGACGTGATGGAGTTCGGGCGGATGGCCAGCATCATCGACCCAACCGGAGCCGCTCTGAACCTGTGGGAGGCGAAGACGCACATAGGCGTGGACGTGATCGGGGAAGCGGGCGCGTTCTGCTGGGCCGAACTGTACACGCACGACACAGACGCCGCGGGCAGCTTCTACTCCAGTCTCTTCGGATGGGAGGCGCAGCAGGCCGAAGGCGGGGGCGGCATGCCCTACAACCTGTTCACGAGCGGCGGACCGTTGGCAAGCGGTGGCTCTCCCGTGGCGGGGATGCTCCTCATCCAGCCGATATGGGGCGAAGTGCCGCCGAACTGGACGGTCTACTTCGGGGTTGAGGACCTGGACACCGCGCTGGAGCAGGTGAAGGCGATGGGCGGGAGCATGCAGGTGCAGCCGATGTCCATTCCGAACATCGGGAGGATCAGCCTCATCTCCGACCCGCAGCACGTCTACGTGATGCTCATCGAGCTGGAGCAAGCGGCCTGATCCGCGTCCGGGAAGGAACGCCTCCGCCCGATTGGAGAGGACGTGATTGAGCAGTGATCGAACTGGAGTCCGCGCTCTTTGATGACATCGTCGTCATCCTCGTTGCGGCGGGTGCCGGTGGCCTCGTGGCTCGCCTCGTGCGCCTCCCTCCCATCATCGGCTACCTCGTGGCGGGCGCCGTAGTCGGACCTCACGCGCTTGGGCTGATAACGCACCTGGAGGACGTGCAGACGCTGGCAGAGTTCGGCGTGGTCCTGCTGCTGTTCGCGGTAGGGGTGGAGATATCGCTCACGGACCTTCGCCGCCTGGGCTGGCGGGTGCTGGTTGCCAGCGCGGGGCAGATATCGCTGACGATAGCCGTGGGCTACGGCATCGGCACGGCGCTCGGCTGGGATGCACGCGCGTCGCTCGTAGCCGGCATGGCGCTCTCGCTCAGCAGCACCATGGTAGCGCTCAAGACGCTGAATGACCGCGGCGAGCTGGGGACGCTGCACGGGCGTATGGCGGCGGGGATGCTGCTGGTGCAGGACCTGGCATTCGTGCCGATGATGGCCGTAATCGCCGCCTTGGGAGGAGAGGGCGATTCGCTCGCCCGGGAGTTGGTCGTCAGCGCGGCGAAGGCGGCAGGCATCCTGGCGGTGGTGCTGTTTGTGGGCTCGTTCGGCCTGCCCTGGCTGCTCAAGCGCGTGGCGCTGGTGGGGGCGCGGGAATCGTTCGTCGTTACCGTGATGGCGGCGGCGCTCGGAGCCGCGGCGCTCACGTCCTGGGCCGGGCTGTCCGCGCCGCTCGGGGCGTTCGTCGCCGGGCTGGTGCTGAGCGAGTCGGACTGGGCAGGACGCCGTGCGCTCTCCGAGGTCATCCCGGTCCGTGACGTCTTCGCCGCGCTGTTCTTCGTGTCGCTGGGCATGCTGACCGACGTCGACTTCCTGGCCTCGCACCTGGGTGAGGTAGCACTCTTCATCGGCGCGTCGATCGTGGTGAAGCTCTTCCTGATCCATACGCTCACACGGGCAGTGGGATACCTGCCGGACACGGCAGCCCGCACCAGCTTCCTGATGATCCAGATAGGCGAGTTCAGCTTCATCGTCGCGGGCACCGCGGTCGCGCTGGGAGTTGCAAGCGAGGAGCTGTTGCTGCTCATCATCACAGCGGCGGTCGTTACGATGGGCATCACACCGGGGTTCGTTGCCGGAGCATCGCGGGCACTGACATCCCTGCGGGCGCGCTCCACTTTCTTCGAGCGGCACCTTGCGGGGGCTGCGGGAGCGGAAGCTGCGCTTGCGCGCGCTCCTGCGCTGCAGGGACACGTCATCGTGGCGGGATACGGGCGCGTGGGGGCGCTCATCGTCCAGGATGTTCGGCGCCTCGGGCTGCCGTACATAGCCATCGAGTCCGACCCCGCAATCATCTCGCGCGAGTTCGCGGACGACGCTTCACTCATCTACGGCGACGCCACGAACGACGCGGTGCTGACGGCGGCGGGCGTGCAGAATGCAAGGCTGTTCGTCGCGGCGCTCCCCGAGCACGTGTCGGCGCTCGTGGCTGTGCAACACGCCCGGCGGCTCAATCCGCAGGTACGGATCGTGAGCCGCGCCGCGTGGGAGGAGGAAGCACGCGAACTGGAGAAGGCAGGCGCGGACGCGGTCGTCTGGCCGGAGTTGGAAGCAGCGCTCGAGATGACGCGCCTTTCCCTGCTGGACGTGGGCGTGGCGAAGCCGGTGGTGGAAGAGCTCGTCGAAGAGGCCCGCGCCGAGCTTGGCGAGTGGGCGTCTTACGATGAATCACCCCACGACGAGCACTAGGGTTCGTCGGTATAGCCGGCCATCTGCGAGGCCGCCCCGCGCTTGGCCAGTTCTTCCTCGAAATGCGCCCGGATGGCCGGGTCCTCCTCCGCGAACTGTATCTGCGGCCCACCCGTGTTCTTGTAGCGCGCTCCGACGAACCCGGCGTACCGGGGGTTGCCGTAGCGCAGAACGAGGTAGCGGATGGGCTCCGCGCTGCAGTTGAAGTGCTGATGGTAGCCGGTGCCCGGCGACATGAGCGTACCCGCCGTGTAGTCCAACTGCTCCCATTCGGTACCGGGCGACGGGTAGACACCCTCCGGCCACTGGAGGTCGTAGCCCTCGCCGCTGAGGAAGAGGTACGCCACGTCCGAGACCAGTCCCGAGCGCTTGCGGTTCGCTTCGCCTGTGTGCGCCTTCTTGTAGGTCCCCGCCGGGAACTCGGAGAGATGGCAGATGAAGTGGCCATTGGCCATGTTGATCATCATGTTCTCGCCGGGGCCGCGGGCGGTCCACCTGTCCAGGACGACGTTATGCACGTTGGGGATGAAGTTCGTCTCCATGAACCGGTCCTCGATCTTGGACGACTTCCCGCTGAAGTACAGCTCGTCAGTGGGGTCGAAGCGGTCGGGGAACGTCATGGGACAGTCGAAGATGAACTCCGGGCTGCCGTAGAGGTTGAAGGCGGTGGGGGCGTTCGTGGCGCCGTAGAGGCGGACGGTATCCTCACCACTGGCGTTGTACAGCTCGTGCCAGGCGTTGAGGGGGATGGAGAAGACGCTCCCCTCCTGCCACTCGAACGTATGCCTGGGCTGGCCCTCGTACCAGACGGCAGTCGCGCCACGCCCCTTCAGCACGAAGAAGATCTCCTCGTACATGTGGCGTTCCACGTTGAATGTCCCTCCCGGCGGGATCTCGCAGACGAAACGGATCGTCCCCTGGTTGTTCACGAGCGCGCCATCGAGCGGGTCGGCGGTGAGGTCGAGCAGCGCGGCTTTCGTGCCGGTGCGCTCCCACGGTTCGACGCCGATGGTGTGGATGTTCTCGACAAGCTGCTGCGTATGCACCATCAGCCCCTCGTCTGTTACCCACTTCTCATAGGGCGTGAGTTTCCAAGGCTCGTAGCGTTCGGTGAAAGAGACCATGCGCGCCTCCTGCGTTCGTCCAGTTGAGCGGAGTATACGCTCGCGTGAGACAGCACGCGCAGGGTGGAGAGGAAGGTGCTACGCTATCGTCGCCTGTTACAGTGTCCCGCAGTGTTCTGAGCAGTCCACCAAACGGATGAGAGGAGGCAGAGATGGTGCAGCAAGCCGAGAAGTTGCAGATCAAGACGACGGGGATAGACCACGTGGTGCTCTGGGTGAACGACCTCCCCCAGGCCAGACGCTTCTATATCGACGTACTCGGCATGAGCATCGCGCACGAGAACGACTGGCAGTGCTTCCTCCACTGCGGAGAGCACGACCAGGTGGCGCTGTTCGACGCGGCGCGCATCGACGGCGCGTCCAACGGGCGCGAGCTGAACCACATGGCGCTGCGCATGGAGCCCGCAAGCTACGAAGAGACGAAGGCGCGGCTGGAAGCGGAGGGTATCGCCGTGCGCGGCCGCACCGGCGACCCAACGTGCATCTACTTCAACGACCCTGACGGGCACACGCTCCAACTGCTCTACAAGGGACACGACGGCTGATGGCAGACGTCAAGGAGGCTGCGCGCGCCGCCATCGACGCGGCGCGCGGAGAGTTGACGGCGCTCAGCCGCCGCATCCACGCGCATCCCGAGCTCGGCTATGAGGAGGAGCAGGCGTCGGGCTGGCTGGAGGAGGTGCTGGACGCAGCCGGATTCGCCGTCGAGCCCGGCGTGTGCGGCCTGCCGACCGCGTTCCGCGCGACAAAGGGCTCCGGTCCGCTGCACGTCGTGGTGTGCGCGGAGTACGACGCCCTGCCCGGGATCGGCCACGCCTGCGGACACAACGTCATCGCAGCGAGCGCGGCCGGCGCAGGCATCGGCGCTGGGTCTGTTGCAGACGACGCCGGGTTGACCGTCATGGTGATGGGAACGCCGGCGGAGGAGGTGTTGCGGTCCGGCGGGAAGATACGCCTGCTGGAAGGAGGCGCCTTCGAAGACGCTCACGCCGCGATGATGACGCACCCCGCACCGTGGGACGTCGCCGTCTGGCCCATTGTCGCTGCGTCGTTCTTCGAGGTGCACTACGAGGGAAAGGCGGCGCACGCATCCGGGTTTCCGGAGCAGGGCGTGAACGCCGCCGACGCGCTGACCATCGCGCAGACCGCGATAGGCCTGCTGCGGCAGCACATCCGGTCGACGGACCGCGTGCACGGCATCGTCACGCACGGGGGCGACGCGTTCAACATCATCCCCGCGCACGCCTCCGCAGACTACGCAGTGCGCGCCATCACGCTGGACGACCTCACGGAGGTCTACGAGAAGGTCATGCGCTGCTTCGAGGCCGGCGCGCTGGCCACGGGCGCGAGACTCAGCGTCATCGGCGGCGATCGGCCGTTCGCGCACCTGGAGCACGACCTGGAGATAGCGGCGGCGTACCAGCGGAATGCGGAGCAGTTGGGAAGGCGGTTCCCGGCTGCCGATGAGCCGAGCCCGGCTACACCCGTCTCGACCGACATGGGCAACGTGTCGCTCGCCCTTCCCTCCATACACCCGGCGATAGGCATCGATTCGCTGCCTGCAGTGAACCACCAGCCGGAGTTCGCCGCCGCGTGCGCCACGCCCGCCGCAGACCAGGCGCTCTACGACGGGGCGGTCGCGATGGCGTGGACGATGCTGGACATGGCCGAGACGCCTGCCCTGCGGGAGCGTCTGCTGGCGAAGTAGCCACGCGAACCGATCACAGTTAACGAGAGAGCGGGAGCCCAAGGGCTCCCGCGCCGCCAGCGTGTTTTGCTGGACAGGCTAACCGGGTATTGCGGCAACAATCTGAGCGCCCACGACCAGAA
>JAPPHT010000019.1:0-32805 GCA_028874795.1 Chloroflexota bacterium | reverse complement strand
CCCCCCCCCCCCCCCCCCACACACGGGGGGGGGCATAATCCCCCCCGAAAACCAACAAATTTAACCCCGCCCGGGCCCCCCCCGGGCCCCCCGCTCCTCCAGCGTGTTTGCCTGGACAGGCTACCCGGTAATGGCGGCAACTATCTGAGCGACCACGACCAGAAGAATCGTGATGACGATGCCTGCCGTTACGGTGCCCTTGACGGTGTTCAGTGGGTTGTTCATGGTGTGTTCCTTTCTCCGCTCCGCGCTTAGAACCAGGGGTCCCAGAGAACCTTGAAGTTTGCCGCCGCCACCATAAAGAAGAGCATGGGGATGGAGAGCATGGTGTTCGTGCGCGAAGCGAGGAGCGCGGTGCGCGCCCACTTCGGCTGGTCGGCAGGGGCGGGGGTCCCGTTCTCCAGGGTGTCCTTCACGGCAGCGATGATCTTCTGCTGGTTGGGCCAGATGATCATCCAGACGTTGTAGGCCATGATGATGCCCAGGACGCCGCCAACGAGGATCGACTTACCACGGTCAGTCAGCAGATAGGCGTTGTCAATGTTGAGGTTCCCTACCCCTACTTCCGCGCTGATGATGAACAGGAGACCGAAGAGCAGGGTTGAGAGCGAAGCCCACCGGAAGACGTTCAGCGAGAACGGCAGGATGGTCGTCTGGTAGTGGGGCCGGGCTTCCGCTGCCATACGAGGCAAGGCGATCGCCTGCACGAAGTTATAGAAGTACAGCAGGCCTATCCAGAGTATGCCACTGAAGATGTGGCCGTAGCGAACCAAGTCAAGGTACAGCGCTTCCCAGTCCATAAGCCATGCTCCTTTCCCGGCAGTTTGTCCGGCGAGATTACTCCACGACGGTAATCTTGCCAACCATCCCCGACGCCTCGTGTCCCGCCACCGTGCAGATAATCTCGAATGTCCCCGACTCGCGGAACGTGAACGCCTGCACTTGCGGCTCTTCTTCCACTGGCACGACCCAGTTGATCCCGAGGTCCCTGACCGTAAAGGTATGCGGTTCGTCCTCGGATATCAAGCGGAATTCTACCGTCTCGCCCACCTTAAACTCAAAGGTCCTGGGTTCGTAGACGTAGTTCCGCATGTCGACGTCCAGCACGCCGTCGGTTGGGACGGCCGGCGTGGGGGTGGGTCCGGAGGGGCCGCATCCAGCAAGGATGCTCGATACGGCGACGACTGCGATCAGGGCGAGGATTGCGGTGACTCGTGTCTTCACGTCTCTATCCTACAGCGAGGCCATCGCCTCCCGAGCCTGCTCGGCAGCGAACGCGATGTCCTCGGTCGTGTGCGCCAGCGAGACGAAGGCCGCCTCGAACTGCGACGGCGCAACGTAGACCCCACGCTCCAGCAAGCCGTGGAAGAACGCGGTGTACTGCCCCGTGTCGGCGGACGCTGCCTCGACCCACGTCGTCACGGGCGGTGCGGTGAAAAATACGGTGAGGGCTGAGCCTACCCGTTCCACCGTCACCGGAACGCCCGCGGCGCCTCCTGCGGCGCGCAGCCCCGCCTCAGCCTGCGCGCCCAGCGCTTCGAGCGTCTCGTAGACACCGGGCTTCGACAGCTCCTGCAGGCAGGCGATGCCCGCAGCCGTGGCGAGCGGGTTGCCCGAGAGCGTTCCCGCCTGGTAGGCGGGGCCGAGCGGAGCCACCATCTGCATCACCTCGGCGCGTCCTCCGTATGCCCCCACGGGCAGGCCCCCACCGATAATCTTGCCCAGACACGTGAGGTCCGGGCGGATGCGGTATCGCTCCTGAGCTCCGCCGTAGGCGACCCGGAACCCGGTTATCACCTCATCGAAGATGAGCAGAGCCCCGTTGTCGTCGCACAGCTTCCGCAGACCGGTCAGGAAGCCTTCCGCCGGAGCCACGACTCCCATGTTGCCCGCCACCGGTTCAACGATGACCGCCGCAACCTGGTTCACGTTCGCATCGAAGACCGCCTCGACCGACGCGAGGTCGTTGTACTCGGCGACGAGCGTCTCCGCCGCATAGCCGAGGGGCACTCCTGCACTGGTGGGAATGCCGTAGGTAGCCGCGCCGGAACCCGCCTTGACGAGGAGGCCATCCGCGTGACCGTGATAGTTGCCGTTGAACTTGAGCAGTTTGCTGCGCCCCGTGTATGCGCGGGCGATGCGGATGGCGCTCATCGCGGCCTCGGTGCCGGAATTCACGAGGCGCAGCATCTCGATCGACGGCATGGCGCGGGTGATGAGTTCGGCGAGTTCCAGTTCGCGCTCCGTAGGCGCGCCGAAGCTCGTGCCGTCCGCCGCCGCGCGCTGCACCGCCTCCACCACCGCGGAATGCGCGTGGCCCAGGATGAGCGGACCCCATGACCCGACGAAGTCGAGGTACTCGTTGCCGTCCGCGTCCCGCACATGCGCGCCGCTGCTACTGACGATGAACGGAGGCGTGCCGCCGACCGCACCGAACGAGCGAACGGGACTGTTGACACCGCCGGGAATCAGTCTGCGAGCGCGGGCAAAGAGCTGTTCCGAGTTGTCGAATCGCATCAGAGCATCGCTATCCTGACCCGCAGGGCCAGCGGGTCGCTCAATGTTGAGCGGTACTCGGAGTAGTTGGCGATAAGCGCCCATCGTTCGCGGTAGACGGAGAGCCGGTCACTCAGCGGCTCGTCCGAGGGAGCATCGAGCTGCAGCACCCACTCCGGTTCGCCAGGGGCGCCGGTCGCGAAACGTTCGAACACCGTCGAAGGCAGCAGCCATGCCTCGAACCCCGGAGCGACGCACATGATGAACAGGTGCGGGCGCGGACGGAAGCGGCGCATGAGGAAGGAGCGGCCCTCCTTTGCAGGAACAGGCTCCCTGATGATCACTTCCACGTACTGCCCATCGCCGGTCCTGACGGCGAGGTCCACGTCCGCGGAACCACCGACAGGCTCGAACACGGCTGCGTGCCGTTCGATGAGGTTGTCTACAACGTGCTGCCTGGCGCTGGCGTCGGCCATGGTTCAGGCATCGCTCCGCAGAAGGCGCGCGGCATCCCTGGCGAAGTAGGTGATGATGATGTCCGCTCCCGCTCGCTTGATGCTCGTGAGCGTCTCCAACATGGCAGAGCGTTCGTCCAGCCAGCCGTTGGCCGCCGCCGCCTTCAGCATGGCGTACTCGCCGGAGACGTTATAGGCAGCGATCGGCAGATCGAACGCATCCCGAGCCCGGGCGATGACGTCCAGGTACGCAAGCGCGGGCTTGACCATGAGGATGTCCGCGCCCTCGGCTGCGTCCTGATGCAACTCGCGCATCGCCTCCCGAGCATTCGCGCCATCCATCTGGTACGCCTTCCGGTCGCCGGACCTGGGGGTGGACCCGGCCGCGACGCGGAACGGCCCGTAGAAGGCGGAGGCCATCTTGGATGCGTACGCCATCACCGGAACGTCCTCATGCCCCGCGGCATCAAGGGCGGCGCGGATGGCGGTCACCTGCCCGTCCATCATCGCGGATGGAGCAACGACGTCAGCCCCGGCGTCGGCCTGCGAGACGGCAGTGCGGGCGAGCAACTCGAGCGTCGCGTCGTTAGCGACCGTACCGTCGTCGAGCAATACCCCACAGTGCCCGTGGTCCGTGTATTCGCAGAGGCAGACGTCCGTGACAACGACGACATCGGGAAGCGCCTGCTTCAACGCAGATGTCGCCTGCTGGATGATGCCGTCAGGGTCGTACGCGCCGGAGCCGAGCCCGTCCTTGGTCGGCGGCAGGCCAAAGAGGAGCACCGCGCGGATACCGAGCTGCTGCGCCTCTGCCGCCTCCCGGACGAGGTTGTCGATCGAGAGCTGCGCCTGCCCCGGCATCGGATCGATGGGTACGCGGACGTCGCGTCCATGCGTCACGAATACGGGATAGACGAAATCAGCTGGGCGCAACGACGTCTCCCGCACCAATTCCCGGAGTGCGGGCGTGCGTCGCAGCCTGCGCGGGCGAACCGTCGGGAAGAGCGCGTTCCCGGTGGGAGTTGCCCTTTCGATGCGTAGTTCACTCATCGCCCAGAACCTCCAACACGGCGTCTGCCACCCCTCGCACGGTGTGCTCTGAAGCCTCCCTATCCACTCGCACGCCAAGCTCAGATGCCGTCTTGCTCGTCACAGGTCCGATGGATACCACCTTGCTCTGGTTGATGAGGTCGGCGCCACCCAGCAGGCCCACCAGGTTGCGCACGGTGGAAGAGCTCGTGAACGTGACCGCGTCTATCGTACCAGAGGCGAGGGTTTCGCTGGCTGTCGCCGCAGCTTCCTCGGGAACGGCGGTGTGATAAGCGCTGATCTCCGTGACGAGCGCTCCCATGTGGCGGAGTCCGTCCGGAAGCGTGGGGGGAGCGATGTCGGCTCGAGGCAACAGTATGCGCGCGCCGCGTATGTCCAGGGACGCGAACGAGTTGGCAACCGAACGCGACGTGTACGCCGCAGGCAGGAGGTCCGCGGTGATGCCTCGACCGGCGAGCGCATGCGCCGTGGCTGGTCCGATGGCTGCCACCTTGGCGTGCGCGAACGCTCGCGCGTCCTTCCCGGCCGCGCTCAAGCGCCCGAACACGGCATCCACACCGTTCGTGCTCGTAAAGACCACCCAGTCGAAGCCGGCCAGTTCGGCAAGAGCAGCGTCCAGCATCGACGTATCGGAAACAGGTTCCACCGCTATCGTGGGGAGCTCCACCGCCTCCGCCCCATGCGCGGTCAGCAGGGCGCTGAGCGTGCCCGCCTGGGTGCGGGAGCGGGTTACCAGCACTCGCCTGCCAAAGAGAGGAGTGCGGTCGAACCAGCGCAAGGCAGGACGCAAAGCGGCGGTCTCGCCGATGACCGTAACCACCGGCGACGTGATGCCCTCGGCTTCGCCCCTCTCAACGATGTCCTCGAGGGTACCGCTTACGGTACGCTGGTTCGGCAGCGTGCCCCATTGGACCACGCATACAGGAGTATCCCGCGGTGTTCCTTCTTCAAGGAGCGTTTGCACGATCGCGGGCAAGCTGCGCCACCCCATGAGCACGACGAGCGTTCCACCCACGCGCGCGAGCGCCTTCCAGTCCACCTGCGGGTCCGGTTTCACCGGGTCCTCGGAACCGGTCACGACCGTAAAGGCTGCCGCGACGTCCCGGTGCGTCACCGGCACGCCGGCATAGGCGGGCACAGCTATAGCAGACGTGACACCAGGGACAACCTCGAACGGCACTCCCGCTTCGGCGAGGGCGATGGCCTCCTCGCCGCCGCGTCCGAAGACGAACGGGTCGCCCCCTTTCAGGCGAACGACACTCTTGCCATCCCGCGCATTCGCCGCAAGCTGCTCATTGATGAACGCCTGAAACTCACCCGGCGTATCGGGTTCCTTCCCCACGTAGATGAGGTCGGCGCCCGGCGCCAGCGCGAGCAACTCGGACGAGACGAGACGGTCGTATACCACTACGTCCGCCCCGCGCAACAGGTCAGCGCCTCTCGCAGTGATAAGGCCGGGGTCCCCCGGACCGGCGCCAACGAGGTAGACCGTTCCGCTCGCTGTCACCGGCCCGTCTCCCGCAACAGTCCGGAGGCTCCCTGCTCCAGGAACGCCTGGTAGGCAGCCCTGCCCAGCAGGTCAGGTTCCGAGACGCTGCCAGTCACCTCCACGCGATAGCTCGTAGAGCCGTCCGACGGCGTAACCGTCGCGAACAGGCGCATCTGCTCGCCCTGGACCTCAGCGAACGCCCCGAGCGGCAGGCGGCAGCCGCTGCCAGCAGCGCGGAGCAGGGCGCGCTCCGCTTCCACGGCGGCCTCGGTCGGCTCGTGCACGAGTTGCCGCAGGAGCTCAAGCACTTCAGTGTCGTCGGCGCGCGCTTCAGCCGCCAGGGCAGCCTGGCCGGGGGCAGGCGTGCAGACGTGAGGAGAGAGGCGCTCCGCGATGCGTTCCGCCAAACCCAGTCGCTCCACTCCCGCCGCGGCGACGATGACGCCGTCGTAGTCCGGTCCTCCCACCTTGCCGATGCGGGTCTCCACGTTCCCACGGATGGGCATCAGCAGGATGTCTTTCCGCCCGTGAGCGATCTGCGCAGCGCGGCGGGGACTGCTCGTGCCGATGCGCGCTCCCTCCGGGAGATCGAGCAGAGCCGCGTTCCAGCGGTCTATCAGGACGTCGCGGGGGTCTCCGCGCTCCAGCACGGGGACGGCCGTCAAGCCCTCCGGTTGGCTGGTGGGCAGATCCTTCAGGCTGTGCACCGCCACGTCTATCCGCCCGTCGAGCAGCGCCTGCTCGATAGCGGACGTGAAGACGCCGAGCCCGAGCGACTCGATGGCGGCATCCGGCTGTTCGTCGCCGGTCGACGCTATCGTCTCGATACCTACGTCCCACCCCGGCGAAACGGATGCGAGAGCGTCGACGACCGCGCGCGCCTGCGTCAGCGCCAGCCTGCTCCCGCGTGTGCCGATGGTGATGGAGCGCGGCATGGCGGGGTACGCTAATCGTCCAGCCCGAAGAGCTGGCGGGCGGAATGCGTTACGGACTCGTCGTTGCGCTCCCGCAGATGGGCCGTGGGCTGGTGCAGGAGCTTCTTCACAAGCGCCTTCGTCATCTGCTCGATGCGGCGCGCATCGTCCGCAGAGAGACCGTTCAGGCGTTCGACGGTCCGTGCGACCTCAGCCGCGCGTATCTCTTCGGCTTCGTGCCGGATCGCAGCGATGGTGGGCGTCACGCCGCGCGTCCTCCACCACTGGCGGAACCTTGCCGTTTCCTCTGCAACGATGGCCTCGACGTGACGCGCCTCTGCCTCGCGCTGCTGCCGGTTGGCCTCCGCCAGCGACTCCACGTCCTCCAACGTGTAGACGTGGACCCCTGGAACTGTCGCGGCGGCAGGATCGACGTCGCGCGGGACGGCCATATCCATGATCGCGAGCGGTTTCCCATTGCGCCGCGCTGCAGCCTCCTCTATGAGCGACGCAGGCAGGATGAAGTCCGGCGCGGCGGTGGCGGTCACGGCCAAGTCCGTCTGCGCCAGCAACGACGGGAGAGCGTCCAGGGCCGCTACCTCCGCGTCCAACTCCTGTGCAAGTTCGACAGCGTTCGCTGGCGTCCGGTTGGCGATGACCATGCTGGAAGCGCCGGAGTCCCTCAGGGCGAGGCCCGCGAGGCGAGACGCCTCCCCGACGCCGACGATCAGGATGCGCTTCCCTTCCGGCGACCCGATCGCCCGCCGCGCCAGCTCGACACATGCACGGCTCAACGAGAGTGCATTCCGTCCAATGGCGGTCTCCGTGCGTGCGCGCTTGCCCGTGCGCAGCGCGCTGTGGAACAGGTGCGCCATCGCCCCGCCGGAAACGCCCTGCTGCCTCGCCGCGCTGAATGCGTCCCGGACCTGACCGAGCACCTCCGATTCGCCCAGGATCTGAGAATCGAGCCCGGACGCGACGCGGAAGAGATGCGACACCGCCTCACCCTGCTCCAGCGTGTACAGGTGCCTCCGGACCGAGGCGGCCTCCAACCCGAACTGCTCTTCGATGAACCGCTCGATCGCACGCTCTCCGCGTTCCCGCGATGAGGCGAGCGTGTACACCTCCGTGCGGTTGCAGGTAGCGACGATGACACCGTGGTCCACGTGGCGGTGCAGCGTCTCCAGGGCCGGAAACAAGGTCTCGCTCGTCAGGCTCAACCGCTCCCGCGTTTCCAGCGGAGCGGTGTGGTGGCTCAGGCCGGTCATGACGATGCGCATCGGTCTATGGCTCCGCATCCGAAAGCAGCGCTGAACGCAGCCGCCGCCTCACCTCGACGTCCTTGCCGGCGCGGACTAGGTCCAACAACTGCTCGTCCATCGCTTCCTGCCATGCCTCCGGCGAAGCGCTGCGGCCCTGAGCCTTCAGCTCAGCGCGAACGTCCGCGAGCGCATCTGCCGCGTCCGACCATTCGATGCAACGGCAGAACGTGTCGTGGTCGTAGTGCGGGGGGTTCTGCGTGCCGCCCATCAACTCGCGTATCTTCCGTGCCAGAGCAGGGCTCGCACCGCCCGTGGAGACTGCAACCGTCACGGGCCCGCGCTGAACGATGGACGGGGCGATGAACCCGCACAACTCCGCGACATCCACCACGTTCAGCAACGTCTTCTCTCGCTCCGCTTCCGCGTGGACGCTGCGCTGCACCTCCGGGTCGTCCGTCGCCGCCACTGCCAGCCACGCGCCGGCAAGGTCACCCACGACGTACGCACGACGGACCCAGCGCAACCGCCCCTCGGACGCGATGCGCTCCAGCTCCGGCGTGGCGCCAGGACTGACGAGCGTCACGTCCGCGCCGGACGCGAGCAACTGCGCAGTCTTCCGTTCGGCCACCTCACCCCCGCCGATAACGACCGCGCGCCGTCCCGCTATGTTAAGGTAGGCAGGGTAGTAATCCGTCACCCCAGACCTCTGCCATCGTGGTTGGTACATAAGCGTACAGCACCGGCCTTCCCTGTGCATCGTTCGCCCCGCACGCGCTTCCGGTGACGTCCCGCGTTTGACGCGCACGCGTTTGTGCTCTATACATGCGCTGCATGCGGGAGGCGTCCCACTGGAGTAGTACATTGGTAGCTTCCAAACGCGAGTTGGACATAGGGGGAGCGAGAGAGATCGCCGAGCGGTTGCTGGACAACCTCGGAAAGGTGATCCTCGGCAAGGGAGATGAGGAGCGGCTGGCAGTGATGACACTCATGTGTCGCGGCCACCTGCTCATCGAAGACGTGCCGGGCGTGGGAAAGACGATGCTCGCGCGCAGCATCGCCAGGTCCATCGGAGGCAGCTTCCGCCGCATCCAGTTCACACCAGACCTCCTTCCAGCCGACATCACCGGGGTCTCTGTGTTCAACCAGAAGAACGGCGAGTTCGAGTACCGAGAAGGACCCATCGCTGCGCAGGTGGTGCTCGCGGACGAGATCAACCGCGCTTCGCCCAAGACGCAGGCGGCCCTCCTGGAAGCCATGGAAGAACGTCAGGTAACCGTGGACGGCGTGGCACACCCGATGCCGGAACCGTTCATCGTCATGGCGACGCAGAACCCCATCGAATACGAGGGGACCTTCCCACTGCCGGAGACCGAGCTGGACAGATTCCTCCTTCGCCTGCATCTCGGCTACCCGGACACCGAGGATGAGATCAGGGTGTTGGAAGCGCAGCAGTACGCGCACCCGGTGGAGGAGCTGGAGGCGGTCGTCGACGGGGATGAGCTGCTCGCCCTGCAGCGGGCCGTGCGGACGATCCACGTCTCGGAGGACGTGAAGGAGTACATCGTCGCGATAGCGAACGCGACGCGGAACCACGGCAGCCTCTACCTGGGAGCGTCGCCCCGCGGCTCGCTGGCCCTCTTCCGGCTCGCGCAGGCCAAGTCCCTGTTGGAGGAGCGGGACTACGCGCTGCCGGACGACGTGAAAGCGCTGGCGTATTCTGCGCTCGGCCACCGGATCATCCTCAGCTCGGCAGCACGCATCCAGGGCACAACAGCCGCCGATGCGGTCGCCGAAGTGCTCGAGCAGACGCCGGTAGCAGGCGCTCTGCCCGGCGCGTAAGCGCGCCGGGGCAAGGTCCCTCGCTGGAGATGGCGGCATGAACGTGCGCGTGGTCTGGATCGGCGTGGCGCTGCTCCTCCTGATTCTCGCGCTGTCCACCGGAGGCGCGCTCTACTATCGTCTGTTCCTGGGCCTTCTCGCCGTGCCTGCGCTCGGATTCCTCGCCAGCGTTCTTTCGGCACGACGCGTGGAGGGCGGCGTGCAACGGCTCACGGCCTACCTGCAGGTCGGG
Source organism: Chloroflexota bacterium (assembly GCA_028874795.1). GTDB lineage: Bacteria > Chloroflexota > Dehalococcoidia > Lucifugimonadales > Australimonadaceae > Bin16. The sequence continues at coordinate 23,068 of JAPPHT010000019.1, read as the reverse complement.
GACGACCTGGAGGAACGCATCGTCCTGCAGAACACCCACTGGTGGCCGAAGCTGCTGTTGGAGGTGCAGCACGACACGCAGCCGTTCGGACGCGCCGGACGCATCACCACCTTGTGGCCATACGGGTCGGCGGTCTGGACGACCTCCAGCCATTGTGAGCGCCGGGGCATCTACCAGTTCGGCGAACTCGAGATCACGAGCCGAGACCCGTTCGGACTCTTCAGCCGGACGATGCGGCTGGGCAGGCCCCAGACCGCGCTCATCTACCCCGCTACCGTCGATCTGTCCAGTTTCTTCGTGCTTTCAGGGAGGGGCTGGACGGAGGGGATCGTCCGGGGACGCACCTTCACCCCCAGCGCCATCGCCTCAGGTGTGCGCGAGTACACCTCCCACGACGCCGTAAGCAGAGTGCACTGGCCGGCGACCGCCCATGCCGGCAGGCTCATGGTGAAGGAGTTCGACCGCGAACCGTCCGGCCCGGCCGATGCAGTCTGGGTGGTGCTCGATCTCGACGAGCGCGTGCAGGCGGGTGAGGGCTCGGAGAGCTCAGTGGAATACGGTGTAACGACCGCTGCGTCCGTGGCCAAGCGCTTCCTGGACTCAGGACGCAACGTCGGGGCGGTCTTCTCCGGTCGGGAACAGCTCATCATCCCGGCGGCCACGGGCATCACTCAGCTTGGGCGTATCTTCCAGGCGCTCGCACTCATCGAACCCGGTGATGCGGGCGGCGTACAGGAGACGTCTGACGCCGTGAAGAACGAGCTCAGCACGGGCGCCAGCATCGTGCTCATCACCGCTGCTCCAGCGTCTGCCGTCTCTTCCGCCGTGGACACGTTGCGCGCCACTGGAGCGGCGGTGGTGCCGGTACTGATCGATGCGCCCAGCTTCACAGGCCGGCGCAACGCCGCCAGCGGACTCGAAGCCTACGTCATCCGCATGGGAGATGAGATCGGCAGGCGGCTTGACTACCATTCCGCGCCCGCGAGCCTGGCCCTGCCGGCACATGAGGTGGAGAGCGTGGCCCGATGAGCGTGTTCCCCGCAAGCATGCGCTACACCAGGACCGTCGACGCCGTATCCCTCTGGGAGCGGTTCATCGGCGGCATCGGCCTGACCATCACGCTCGTCGGTATCGTTCTGCTCTCCGTCGCGCTGCCCCTGCGGGAGGGCAACTGGGTGCCCGGCATGCCGTCGCCGCTGCTCATCGCCGTGCTGGGGGGAGCGGCCGGTTGGGCGGTCCACCAATGGGAGTGGACGGTGCGCCGCACGATCGTTGTGGCCGTGATGGCGGGCGCCGCGTTGACCGCATATGCGGGAACGGCCACGGCGCCGGGATTCCCGATCACTCTTCGCGCCTTCAACGCGGTCAAGGACATCGTGGTGTGGCTGGGAGCCATCCCGACGGAGGAGACGCAGGCAGGACTGATCGAGTTCGCGATGTTCCTCACTATGTCGGTCTGGCTGCTGTGTCTGTTCGGCATGTGGCTTGCGCTCCGGAACGCTCACGGATGGACGACGGTGCTCTTCGGCGGAGTGATGCTCGGCTTCGCGCTGTCCAATCTCCCCGGAGGCCTGGGCTGGCGCCTCGGCGTCTTCATGGCGTCGTCCGTCATGCTCCTCATCCACCTCAACGCGGTCCGGCGCATAGAGGAGTGGCGCGGAAGACGCGCCGTGTTCGACGCGCGGACCGTGCTCGCGCAGTCCGGCATCGTGCTCGCGGCGGGGCTGCTCGTCACCGCCGTCGTCGCGGCGCTCCCGACGCCACCGGTTGCGCCGCTGGGGGCAGTATCCCGCGCGCTCGACGATACGACGCACCAGATAGGCGCACAGTTCAGCCGTATGTTCAGTGCTCTGCCGTCTCGCAAGGAATACAAGACGCTCACCTACGACGAGATGACCCACTTCCAGGGCAACCCGGAGCTCACCGACACGTTGCTGTTCACCGTGCAAGGTCCGAAGACGTACTGGCGGGCGCGCTCTTATGCCGTCTACACGGGCAGCGGGTGGGAGACGGGCGAGGAGCCCGAGTACGTTCCATTCGAGGACACGGAGCTGCCCCAGGACCGCAAACGCGTGCGGCAGACGAACCAGTTCCGTGTCTCTGCAGCGACCGACACGCTCTTCACCGGCGGGCTGCCTGCCGCGTTCGACGAGCCCGCTGAGGCGCTGACCACCTCAACCTCCGCCCCAGGCGCGATCCAGGTGCGCTTCTCCACGGGGCGGGAGTACTTCCCCACGCGCGTCAACCTCAGCTACGTGAGCTCAGGACTTGAATCCACAGCCGTTCCTTTCGACCTGCGCCTGGCGGGAGATGAGTATCCCGAGTGGACGCAGTCCTATCTGCAATTGCCGGAGACGCTGCCGGAACGCGTTCGAACCCTGGCCGAGGCCCTCACCGCCAATGCGGAGACCACCTACGACAAGGCCGTCAATATCCGCAACTTCCTCATCTCGATCCCGTACAACCTGGAGATAGACGCCCCGCCGGAAGACCAGGACGGAGTTGACTACTTCCTCTTCGAGTCCCAGCAGGGTTACTGCGACTACTACGCCTCCGCCGCAACGGTGCTGATGCGCGCCGCGGGCATCCCCAGCCGCTACGTGCTCGGCTACGCCCCCGGCCGCCTCAACACGGCTTGGGGCGTCTACGAGGTGCTGGAGCTCAACTATCACGCCTGGGTGGAGGCGTACTTCCCCGACTACGGCTGGGTACGCTTCGAGCCTACACCGCCCGACGCCATCGAGTTCGGCGGCGAAGGGCTCGACTTCTCACCGCTGCCCGAGGACGAGGTCGATCTGGGAGATATAGGCGAGATACTGGAGGACGAGGAAGAGGATACGTTCGACGTGGACTTCACGCCGCGCACCGAGCTCCCCGGCTGGCTCGTGGCGCTGCTCGCCATCGCAGGAGCGATCGCGGTTGCCACGCCGGTGTTCCTCTGGCGGGAGTGGTGGTGGAAGCTGGGTTCGCTGCCTCGCTCTGACGAGCTGTTCGCGAAGATGTGCCGACTCGGCGGCGCGCTCGGGCTGAGGAAGCGGCCGGAGCAGACGCCGCTGGAATACGCGCTCATGCTGTCGTCGGCCATGCCCGAACAACAGCCACAGATCTCGCGGATCGTGCGCGCGTACGTGCTCGGGCGCTATGCGCCGCGCACGGTCCCGCTCAGCGACCTGCGGCTGGCCGAATGGTCGTGGGGCAGCCTGCGCTGGGCCATGATCAGGCGCTTCTTCCGCGTGCGCCCCGCCTAGGGAGGCCAGTTCACCCCCCATCCCAGCCTTCCCCCGTTTCGAGGGGGGGAAGGGGAGATCAGGCGTTGGCCGTCTCTCCGACGTACCAGGACTCGACGGCGTAGCGGATGTCGTCTTCCGCGCCGCTGATGCCGGCCTCGAGCGGGATGAACTTGATCCGCGGCACCTTGTCCCTGCCGAGCGCCATGTGCTCCGTCGGCACGTTGATGCTCTCCGCCGCCTCCCTGCTGCGGAAGACGTTCATCGGCTCCCCGCCGTCCGCGACTATCTGCATCTGCTCCGTCAGCAGCCTCCGGTACAGGATGATGCCGACGTCCGACTTGCCGAGCCTCTCGAGGTAGCGTTTCGCTACGGGTCCCTGCGTCTCCCAGGCCATCTTGTCCTGGTCCACCGTGAAGGTGGTGTCGTACCGGCCCGAGGCGTCGCGGTGCGGGACATACTTGTAGGGGATGCGCTCCTGCTTCGGCACCGGCTGCCCCGGCGCGACGCGCCACGAGTAGTAGATGAAGTGCAGCGTGTGCTCGTCGTCGATCGGGACGCGGTACTGGAGCGTCTTGGACTGGAACCCTCCCACGTAGAGGATCTGCGGAAAGAGGATGGGGTGGCCTATCTTCCAGTCGTCGCTCTCCTTCGTGTAGCCCTCCAGCACGCGCCGCTTGATGATGCCGTGCTCGAACACGTCGAACCCGATCTCCTGGTGCGGGATGCGCGGCGGCATCGTGGCGATGAGGTCGGGCGAGATGGCCTGCTGGTAGTTCGTGTAGAAGCGGTGGAGCCACTCGACGTGCACCGGGTCCAGCGAGTTCTCCATGCACTGCAGCCAGTTGCAGTCCAGCGTGGTGATGCCCACGTCGTGTACGGCGTCGTCCCACTGGAACGGGTCCCAGACCGGCAGGAACGGCGTGGGCTGGGGGCCCATGTACGCAAAGATGAGGCCGCCCATCTCCTGTACGGGGTAGCCGGCGACCTTCACCTTCTCCTTGAAGCGACCGTCCGGGTGGACAGTCTCCTCGAAGGGCTGCTCGATGCACTGGCCGGTCTCGTCCATCATCCAGCCGTGGTACATGCAGCGGAGGCCGTGCTCCTCCGGGATGCCGTAGGAGAGGTCGACACGGCGGTGCGGGCAGAAGCGCTCGATGAGACCGAGCGTGCCGGACCTGTCCCTGTAGAGGACGAGGTCCTCGCCGAGGATGCGGACCGCCTTGGTTGGGCGGTCGTCGAGCTCCGCCGTGGCGGCAACGGGATGCCAGTAGCGGCGCATCAGCTCGCCCATCGGCGTCCCCGGACCTACCTGCGTGAGGCGTTGGTTCTCCTGCTGGCTGAGCATGGCGGATCCTCCTCTTCCAACGTCTGTATGTCCGCAACCGGCGGGATTGTAGCACCTGACTGTCCGGCGCAGCGTTGCCCCATCCACCCGCGACCAAGAATGCCAACGACTGCCGGATCTGAGATCCTTGGTCGGTCAGCTACGAGTAAACAGACACTCCAATCTGGCATCCTTGGTCGCTTTGATCGGGGCGTTTCCATGGCCGTGGCCTGCTTCCCGCGACCAAGAAACCAACAATGCCAACGAAAACAAAGTTCGGGGCCGCGCGCGGGTGTTCATTCCGGTCCATTTCGGCCCATTCCGTGCATCGTGCCGAGGCCGGCTCCCGCTTCACAGTCATGTAACCATGGTAGGAGGGGAAGCGTCGTCGGCACAACGGGACGGTGTCACAGTGAGGGCGGGGCTGCGGCGGGCAACACTAGGGTTTGACGGCGATCACTTCTCCGAAGCCGACGGCGCCGACCGATCCCGCGTGGTCCCCCCACCGGTCCACGCCGGCGCGCCAAGCGTCGAACTGCTCCTGTGTCGCGAGCCCATACTTCGTTGCCGCTTCAACCACCTGGTCTGAGAAGAACCAGCCGACGGCGACGGCGTGGAAGAAGGCTATGTCCTCCCGTGTGCCGAAGAAATCGAACGAGGCCCCTGCGCGCACATCAGCGAACCCGGCCTGCTGCAACAGGTCCTTCAGCTCCTTGCCTATCTCGGGATGGCCGCCGTTAGCGGCGATGAGCCGCACGAACGTAGACCACGCTTCGCTCGTGCCGAAGTCGGGGGCCATGAACGACGAGGCTCCGATCATCTCCCGGCCGGCGATCATGCCGCCGGGCTTGAGCACGCGTTTCACCTCCGCCAGCACCGCCTGCGTGTCGGGAACGTGCATGAGCACCGCGTGGCAGTGCGCCACGTCAAACGAATCGTCTTCGAACGGAAGCGCCGTGACATCGCCGACGTGAAACGTAGCGTTGGCGTGTCCTCCCGCCTCGGCGGCGGCCCGGGCCATGAGTATCTGCGACTCCTCGAGGTCGATGCCGTGCAGCTCCCCAGGCTCGACCGCTTTCGCCAGCCCGACGGAGATGGTCCCCGGTCCGCAACCAAAGTCCAGCAGGCGCATACCGGGTTCGAGGTGGGGAAGCAGGTACGCGGCGTGAGTCCGGGCGCTGCGCCGGTGCAGCATCCGGAGGAAGTCGTCGCTGTAGCCCATCGTGTATTCGGGTGTCTGCGCGTCGTCTGCCATCGGTCGTACTCCTCCTGAGCTATTCACCCCCATCCTATCCTTCCGCCCTCACCCGCCGCTGCGCGGCGACCCATTCGACAAGCTCAGGGCACGCTCTCTCCCTCAGGAGAGGTGGATACGGGGTTCCTGCCTTCGCAGGAATGGCCCATGGCCTTGTCAGGCTGTGTAAGGGAATGGAAAAAGAATGGGCACGCGGTGCGCCTCCCGAGAGATGTTTCGACTGCGCTTCAGGCTGCGCCTTCAGCTCCGCTCAACATGACAACCCCACTCCCCCCAGCTCCCCGCGTGACCTGCCCGTGTCACTGTGCGCCCTCCGGGCACTTGGATTCCCGCCGGTGCGGGAATGACGGGGGCGAGCGCACCGCGTCCGGGCCACCCCCACCCGTCGCTGCGCGGCGACCTCTCCCCTCAAGGGAGAGGGACCAAGCGCCTCGCGAGGGAACAAGCCTAGGCGTCCTCGACGGCGATGCGGAGGCGCTTGTTGATGCGCCCCTTGCTCTCGTGTCCGACGACGCGGATGCGCCCCACCTCCGACGTAACGGCGACGTGGGTGCCGCCGTCCGCCTGCACGTCGAGCCCGTCGATGTCGACGACGCGCACCTCGCTGATGCCCTCAGGCAGCAGGTTGATCTTCGTTCGGATCAGGTCGGGATGGGCCATCGCCTCATCCCGCGGCAGGAAGCGCACGCTGATGTTCCGCGCGAGGGCGATCTCCGCATTCGCCAGCTCCTCCACCCTCTCGGCGAAGTCCACGCTCATGCTCTCCAACTCGAAGTCCATCCGCGCGGCGAGCGGCGTCATGTTCCCGCCCGTGACGTGCGCGCCGAAGTCGCGCCAGATAACGCCGCACAGGATGTGCAGGGCCGTGTGCGTGCGCATCAGCTGGTGGCGGTGCTTCCAGTTCAGTGTGCCCACGACGGCCTCGCCAACGGCGGGAGCCGTGCCATCCAACTCGTGCCAGATATCCCCGTCGCGGCGGCGTACGTCAGTAACACGCCGCTCCATGCCGCTCTCGCACGCGAATAACCCGATGTCACAAGGCTGGCCACCCCCGCCCGGGAAGAAGGCCGTCCGGTCGAGCGTGACGGCGTCACCGTCCGACGCCGCTACCCGGGCGTCGAACATTCGGACGTAAGCGTCGTGGTGGAAGATCTCTTCGGTCATCGGTTATCCCTCCGTCTCGATTCACCCTCACCCCCGCGCTAAAGCGCGTGCCTCTCTCCCAACGGGAGAGGGGGATCGGAGTTCCAGCCCTCTCCCAGAGAGGGAGATCAGAGCACCATCAGGCGCGCGACCTGCTCGACGTTAGGGGCAGCGTCCAACTCCCATACGGCGCCGAGCAACTCCTCGACCTGACTGGCGGGAATGGCTTCGTTCGCGAGCGAGCGATACTTGGCCTCCAGGGCCGAGTCGGTCATCGGGTTCTCCGGAGAGCCGGTGGCATGCTCGACGTAGACCGAGTGCACGACCCCGCTGGTGAGGGTGATGGAGAGGCGCACCTCGTCTTCGCGCATCGCCTCGTCGACGACGGCGCTCACGCGTGAACGGACCGCGCTGATGACCGGGTCGGCAACGCGGGCGTCGGAGAACTGCGCGTCGTGCCCGGCGCCATCGACGAGCGCCGCAGCAGCGCAGTGCTGGAACGAGAACTTGCCTTCCAGCCCCCGTCGGGGCTCCGCGCGGTTCATCAGCTCCAGCACCAGCGGGTTCACCTCGGCATTGATGGACGCGACGTCCTCCGGAGCAATACCGTGCTCGTTCCGCAGCGTTATCACCGCGTCCTGTATCGGGTGCGAGACGACGCCGTTCGCGTAGGGCTTCAGGCCGTTGTTGCCAAGCTCCCAACGCTCGCCGATGCCACTGAGGAGCGCGGCTTCGTCGTGCCCGTTCGGCGACAGCACCTCCCAGAAGCCGCGACGTCCTCCCAGGATATCGTCCGCGCCCGTGAAGCCGTTCGCCGCAAGGACGGCGGACTGGAGGCCGTTGCTCACCGCCTTCGCCGGGTGCATCGCCTTGGCATGGCTCCCGAACACCTCACGCACGCCGGAGGCAAACGTCCCGGCGATGCCGATGGCCATGTTCATCTCGTCCGTGTTCAGCCGGAGCACCCTGCCCGCGCCTGCCGCTGCGCCGAACACGCCCGCCGTGCCCGTGATGTGCCAGCCCATGTCGTAGTGCCACGGGTGCACGGACATGGCAACCCGGCACGCCGCCTCAGCTCCGAGTACGAACGCGGCGAGCGTCTCCCTGCCGGACGTTCCGCGCTCCTCGGCGGCGGCCAGCACCGCGGGCCAGACCGGCGCGGTGGGATGGAGCACCGTGGGGAAGTGCGTGTCGTCGTAGTCCTGCAGGTGAGCGAGGAAGCCGTTGACCAGCGCGGCGTTGAACGCGCTCGTGCGCAGCGTCGAGCCGATCACGGACGCCCTGGGGGCGGCGTCCTCGGCGCGCGCCCATTCGATCAGCGCGTGGCTGCCCGAGTCCGCGGACGCCGACAGCGAAACCGCGAGGATGTTGACGAGGGTGCGCTTCGCCTCGTGGAGCGTCCAGGGAGGAAGGTCCTCCGTGTTTGCGTTCGCGACGTAAGCGGCCAGGGATCTGGTGGCAGACATGGGTGCTGAGCCTCCGTACGAGAGCGTACGGAGGAGAGTATATCGGGTGCGATGCTATGGGTACGGGGAGCCTCTCAGCAGGCAACCTTACTGACGGATCACCCGCAGGTACTCGTCGTGGCCGCCAATCCAGAACCAGATGAAGTCGTCACCGTCCTGTACCGCTACTGCCCTGTAGGACGCGCTCACCCGCGCAGACCAATAGCGTCCCACGCTTCTGAATCGCAGCGAGGGATGCCTGGGATTCTCCTTCAAGAGTTCAAAGTTCCGGTGGGCCGTCTGCCGCACCGACGCGGGCAACTCCTGGACTGCCGCCAGAAACGTGGATCTGCCTTATGCATTCTAAAGGGAAGTAAGTTCGCCCTTGGCCTTAGCTTCCAAAGCCTCGGCCGCCAGGGCGTCCAGCTTTCCGGCCCGCACTTCCTCTTCGAACTCCCGTTCCCATCGCTCCCAGTCTTCGTCCACCAGCCAACGGCGCAATTCGGTGTACTCGGCCTCGGAAAGGCCCAGAATGGCCTTCTGCAGTTCCACTACGTCCGCCACGTGGCACTCCTTGCGTATCGGTTGCGCTACTGGCGCGGCTGAATTCTACCCTATAAGTGCGCCGTACAATTCCCTCAGAAACCCGCCCGACTCATCTCCCGACAGTTCGTGTGCCCTGCCCAGGCCGCGCTGCCAGTTGAAGGAGGTCTACGCTGGAATCGCCATCTCCATGCTGACACTGCCCGTGATGTGGTCGCGGAATGCCTCCGGCGGGCGCAACCTCTCATCGAACAAACGCGCAGCGCCCTCCCCTGCCGGATAGCGGCGGGGAAGGGCGCTCGATTCCGGTCGAGGAGCGGAAGCGCTTAGCGGGAGAGGCTGACCGCAGGCAGCAGCGCGCGCTGGCCTGCGTGGATCTCGTTCAGCATGTTGGAGACGTGCTCTTCCAGCGTGCTCAGGCAGTCGCGGCTGTAGTCGTCCGCGCCGTCGCGGCGCCGCTGGGCCTCCTGCTCCGCGAGGCCGATGATGCGGTCCGCCTTGCTGTTGGCGTCCTGGATGATCTCCTCAGAGCGCAGCTGCGCGGCCTTCACCAGCTCCGTCTCGTCGACCAGCAGGCGGGCGTCGCCTTCCGCGGTGGAGCGGATGCGACGGGCGTCGATCATCGTCTGGTTCACGATCTGCTCGCGCCGCTCGATGAGCTCCTGCGCCTCGTGGATGCTGCGCGGGACGGCGACGCGGAGATGGTCGATCAGACCGAGCATCTGCTCCGTGTCCACCATGGACATGCTCGTCATCGGCATCTTCTTGGCCTGAGCCGCCATGCTCTCCAGCCTGTCCACCAGATCCAGTAACTCCATGATTGCCTCCTTGAACCTTCGCTCCTGGGTTGTTCTATCGTCCGAAGCGCTCGGCAAGCGCCGCGATTACGTTGTCCGGTGCGAGTCCTCGTATGTCGCCGCCGAGCATGGCCACTTCCTTGAGCAGGGAAGCGCGCACGAACTGGTAGCGTCCGTCCGTCATCAGGCAGACGACGTCCACGTCGGGGGCGAGCTTGCGGTTCATCAGTGCCATCTCGAACTCAGACTCGAAGTCGGCGTGCATCCTGATGCCCCTGACGATGGCCGTCGCCCCCTGGGCCTGGGCGTAGTCCACGACCAGCCCGCTGAAGCTGCGGACCTCCACGTTCGACAGTCCGGCGGCAGCCTCCTGTATCAGTCCCACCCGCTCCTCCGTTGTGAAAAGCGTCTGCCTCTCCGGCGCCTCGAAGACCGCCATGATGACCTTCTCGAACAGGTGAGAGGCCCGCTGGAGGATGTTCAGGTGCCCCGCAGTCACGGGGTCGAACCGGCCGGGATAGATGGCGGTGGTCATGCCGCAGCCTCCGCGTGGCTGTAGAACGCAAGCGAGACGTCGCCGTAGCGGCGGTCGTCCCACTTCACGAGCGTGCCGCAGCGGTCGTCGGCAGGCGTGCGGCTGGAGTGGCCGCAGACCAGGATGCCGCCGTCCGTCAGCAGTCCGGCCTCGGAGATGCGGGCGAGCAGGGCGGCCGGGAACGGCTGCGTGTAGGGCGGGTCCATCAGCAGGAAGTCGCAGCGTCCCAAGCGGCCGAGGGCGTCCTCGGCGCGCGCCGCGTGGACGTCCGCTCGTTCCGCGAACCCCGCCGCCTGCAGGTTGGCCTTGATCACCGCTATCTGCCTCCGGTCTGCCTCAACGAATCCAGAATGGGCTGCACCCCGGCTGAGGGCCTCTATGCCCAGCGAGCCGGTCCCCGCGAAGAGGTCGACCACGTGAGCGTCCTCGAGCCCGTACCGCGTGAGGATGTTGAACAATGCGCTCCGCACCCTGTCGGTCGTTGGCCTGACGCCGGGCGCTCTGGGCGAACCCAATGGGACGCCCCTAGCCGTTCCACCCGTTATCCGCAGCGCCACTCCCTCGTTCGGCAGCTCGTCTGCCTCTCAAACTCTTGCACAGAGTCTAGACATTGTTTGAATCTCTGTTCAATGAAACTAGCTCGCCGGTTAGGAGGCTTTTGGCCTGCCGGGCTCGGCGGCGCGGCGTAGTTCTTCCCACCCACCCGCCCGGATGCTTGTGGGGGACACCCCCACTCCCCCGGCAGAGGAAACCCCTCTGCACTCCCTTCCAACCCCCGGAAACCCCTGCAGAATCCGTCCGCTCGGCTCTGCCGGTCCATCCCCACCCCTGTATCACGTGCGGGCAGGCTCCAACCTCCCTTTCAGGAAGCGTGACCAGCGGTCGCCCTTCACGAAGGCGGGTCCTTGCGCAACTACGCAAAGGCGGCGTAGTTCTTCCCACCCGCCCGGATGCTTGTGGGGGACACCCCCGACTTCCCCGGCAGAGGGACCCCTCTGCATTCCCTTTCAGACACGTTCGCGTAGCCGCGGTTGTCGCAGGTAGTTCTTCGCACTCCCTCCGAAGCGCTTGTGGAGAATGCCCCTGCTCTCTCGTAAAGGAGACTCCCCGCCTCCATGGGTTCAGCTTATCCGCCTTCAGCGGATAAGCTGTGTTGATGGCCGAACCATTCGTCTCTCCGATAGGCGCCGATCAGGTTGCTGCTGCGGCACGCGCGATGGCAAGCGCCTTCGCCGACGCCCCACGCTTCCGATTCCTCGTTCCGGAGGACGCTCAGCGGCAGGCGAAGCTTCGCTGGTTCTGGGGAGCGACCATGCGCGCCTGCCTTCTCTCCGGAGGCATCGTCCATGTTGCCCAGGAGGGGCCCGGAGGAGCAGTGCTGGGCGCGGCGATATGGGACTCTCCCGAGCAGCGCCCGCACAACCCGGTCTCCCAATTCCGGTCCGGGCTCTGGGCAGCGCCAGCCAGGCTTGGCATCGCGGCCTGGCTGCGGCGGCGCAGGTTGGGCTCCGCGCTGGCCACACTCGACTCCCCTCACCCCTGCTGGTACCTCAACGCCATCGGCGTGGACCCTTCCGCGCAGCGCGGAGGGCTGGGAAGCGCGCTCATCAAGCGCATGCTCGAGCGCATAGACGCCGACGCCCTGCCGGCGTTCCTCGATACGTCGGCGCCGGACAACCTCGGCTACTACCAGCGGTTCGGGTTTCGAGTGACTGCTGAGTCCACGCTGCCGAACGGCATCCCTCTCTGGGGCATGACCCGGCAACCAGGGCTGCGCGGAGGCGGCAGGGGAGGCGGACACGCATAGCGAACGTTTACTTGCCCGAAGGGTAGGGATAGAATAAGCGGGCCGAGCGCCCCAGCGACATGCTCAAACGGAGGCTCGGCGTTCTCCTTATACCTCGGAGGATGCTCCATGGCCTTAGAAGGCACATACCTGACGACCGGCGGCCTGCACGAGCTGGAAGAGGAGCTCGACCAGCTCCGCAGCGTGCGCCGCCAGGAAGTAGCCGAGCGCATCCAGGACTCCAAGGAAGTCGGGGAACTGGAGAACGCCGAGTACGAAGAGGCCAAGAACGAGCAGGCTTTCGTGGAGGGGCGCATCCAGGAGCTGGAGATGATGATCGCGAACGCCGTCATCATCCCCGACCATACCCAGGCGGACGCCAGCTCGGACGTCGTGGAGCTCGGCTCCATCGTCAGCGTTCAGATGGGGAAGGCGAAGAAGGCCGACACCTACACCATCGTCGGCAGCACAGAGGCCTCTCCCACGGACGGGCGCATCTCCAACGAGTCGCCCCTGGGCAAGGCGCTTCTGGGCAGGAAGGCCGGGGACAAGGCAGAGTTCAAGACGCCCTCCGGTTCCCAGTCCATCACCATCGTCTCCGTTCGATAGAACGGGACCGGCCCCACGGAGACGCTTATGCCGCAACGCGGAGACGAGTTGCTCGCAAGCCGCCGGGCGAAGCTGGAACGGCTGCGGGAGCGCAACGTAGACCCCTACCCGGCCCGCTTTCACCGGACGCATACGACCGCCGAGGCCGCACACGCCTTCACCGAGGCCGAGGCCGCGGGGACCGACGGCCCCGCCGTCACTGTCGCCGGACGTATCGTGCGGTTGCGCCGCATGGGCAAGGCCTCCTTCGCGGACATCGAGGATTCAGAGGGACGCCTCCAGCTCTTCATCCGCAGCGACGCGGTCGGCGACGAGTATGCGCTCGTGGACGACCTCGACCTCGGCGACTTCGCGGGCGCGTCCGGCACGCTGATCCGCACGAAGATGGGCGAGATATCGCTCGCTGCCGAGAGCCTCACGCTGCTGGCGAAGTCGCTCCGGCCTCCGCCGGAGAAGTTCCACGGCCTGCGGGACGTCGAACAGAGGTACCGGCAGCGCTACCTGGACCTGATCTCCAACCGCGAGGTGCACGAGGCGATGCGCGCGCGCAGCCGCATCATCTCCGCCATCCGCGCCTTCTTCGACGCGCGGGGCTTCCTGGAGGTCGACACGCCGGTGCTCGTGCCGGTGCCGGCCGGAGCGATGGCCCAGCCGTTCGTCACCCGGCACAACGCACTCGACCGGGACCTCTACCTCCGCATCGCCACGGAGCTCTACCTGAAGCGCCTCATCGTCGGCGGGATGGACAAGGTCTACGAGATAGGCCGGGTCTTCCGCAACGAGGGCATCGACGCCAATCACAACCCGGAGTTCACGCTCCTCGAATCGTACGAGGCGTACGCGGACTACAACGACGTGATGCGGCTCGTGGAGACGCTGGTGCCGCAGGTCGCGCTCGAGGCCACCGGCGGCACGAACATCGAGTACGGCGGCGAGGTCATACGTCTCACCGGTCCGTGGCCGCGCGTGTCCCTCCACGACGCCATCGAGCAGTACGCCGGCGTGAACCTGGACGACCACCCGGACGCCAGCTCACTCGCCGACAAGATGCGCGCCATCGGCGTCGCAGCCACCTACGCCGAGAGCCGCGGCAGGCTCATCGACAAGCTCGTGGGCACGTTCGTGGAGCCGAAGCTCGTGCAGCCCGCGTTCCTCGTGGACTACCCGGTCGAGATGTCGCCGCTGGCCAAGGCGAGCCCGGACAACCCGCGCTACACGGAGCGCTTCGAGGCGTTCGCCGCGGGCATGGAGATCGCCAACTCGTTCACGGAGCTGAACGATCCGGACGTGCAGCGCGAGCGCCTCGCCGAGCAGGAGGAGCTGCGGAAGCAGTACCAGGGCGAGGACCTGGACCGGATGGACGAGGACTTCCTGACGGCGCTGGAGCACGGCATGCCGCCCACCGGCGGGCTCGGCATCGGCGTCGACCGGCTCGTGATGCTGCTGACCGGCCAGACGACGATCCGCGACGTGATGCTCTTCCCGCAGGTACGCCAAACGGGAGAGCCGGATGCTTAGCACGAACCTGCTGCGCCGCGGGCCGGAGACCATCGTCCGCTCGCTTGAACGCCGCGGCGAGGACCCCGGGGTCGTGGCCGAGCTCGCGCGGACCGACGAGCAGTGGCGGCAGGCGCTGAGCGAACTCGAAGAGTTGCGCGCGCGGCGGAACGAGGCCAGCCGCGCCATAGGCGACCTCATGAAGAGCGGCGCGCGCGAAGAGGCCGACGCCCACAAGGATGAGGTGCGCGTCCTCGGCGAGCGCCTCAAGACGCTGGAGGACGACGCCCGCTCGCTCGAGACCTCGTTCCGCGACACGATGCTCACGGTCCCCAACATCGTTTCGGACGGCGTGCCCGACGGCGAGGACGAGACCGGCAACGTCGTCATCCGGGAGGAGGGCGAGAAGCGCTCCTACGACTTCGAGCTGAAGCCGCACTGGGAGCTCTCTGAGTCGCTCGGCATCACGGACTTCGAGCGGGGCGCGAAGCTCTCCGGGCGGATGTTCTACGCGCTCGGCGAGGCGGGGGCGCGGCTGCAGAGGGCCGTCGTGCAGTGGATGCTGGACCTGCACCGGGAGCGGCACGGCTACGAAGAGCGCGGCGTGCCTTTCCTCGTGCTCGGTCAGACGATGGTCAACAGCAGCAACCTGCCGAAGTTCGCCGACGCGCTCTATCGCGACGCGGAAGAGGACCTGTGGCTCATCCCCACGGCGGAGGTGCCGCTGACCAGCCTGCACGCCGATGAGATCCTGCCGCCGGGGTCGCTGCCCATCAAGTACATGGCGCACACGCCGTGCTTCCGGCGCGAGCGCGCCGCCGCGGGCGCCCAGGTGCGCGGGCTCAAGCGGCTCCACCAGTTCGAGAAAGTGGAGATGTACCAGTTCGTCGAGCCGGAGCAGTCGCCCGCCGCGCTGGACGAGCTCGTCGAGCACGCGTCGGACATCGTGCGCGGGCTCGGGCTGCCGTTCCGCATCCTCCAACTGTGCAGCGGCGACCTCGGGTTCGCGTCCACGATGAGCTACGACGTAGAGATCTGGTCGCCCGCGAGCGAGGAGTGGCTGGAGGTGAGCTCCTGCTCCAACTGCACGGACTTTCAGGCGCGGCGCGCCAACATCCGCTACCGGAAGGAGCACGGGGCGAGGCCGGACCTCGTGCACACGCTCAACGGCTCCGGACTCGCGCTGCCCCGCGTGCTCATCGCGCTGCTGGAGACGTACCAGCAGCCGGACGGCTCCGTCCGCCTGCCGGACGCGCTCGTGCCGTACATGGGCGGCCAGCAGACGCTTCAGCCGCTGTGACGCCCGGCGTTTGCCGGACTGCAGGCGCTCGTATAGCATCGATCCGAGAAGGAGAATCGCTTGTACGAACGCACCACCCTGCCCAACGGTCTGCGCGTGCTCTCCAGCACGATGCCCCACGTCCGCTCCGTCTCCACGGGCATCTTCGTCGGCGCGGGCTCCCGCTACGAGGACGACAGCGTCGCCGGGGCCTCCCACTTCCTGGAGCACATGCTCTTCAAGGGCACGGCAAAGCGCCCCGAACCGCAGATGATCTCCCGCGCCATCGAGTCCGTCGGCGGGATCATGAACGCCAGCACGGACCGCGAGGCCACGCTCTACTACACCAAGGTCGCCCGCGACCACTTCGCCATCGCGCTCGACGTGCTCGCCGACATGTACAACGCGCCGCTCTTCCAGCCGGACGAGATCGAACGCGAGCGCGGCGTCATCCTCGAAGAGCTGGCGATGACTTACGACCATCCCGACTCCCTGGCCGACATGCTCATCGACAAGGCGCTGTGGCCGGACCAGGCGATGGGTCGCGACGTAGGCGGCACGCGCGAGTCCGTCGGCGGCATCACGCGGGAGCAGCTCGCCGCCTATCACGCGCAGCAGTACGTCCCGGCCAACACGGTCGTCGCCGTTGCCGGCAACGTGGAGCACCACGAGGTCGTGGAGAGCGTCGCCGCGCTGCTCGGCAACGGGCAGGCAGCGGGCGAAACGCTCGCGATGCACCCTGTGGAGCCGGACGAAGACCAGGGCGTGCGCGTCGAGGTCGTCAACCGGAAGACGGACCAAGCACACCTCTGCCTCGCCGTCGACGGCCCGGCCGCGAACTCGGACGACCGGTACGCCGTCGACCTGCTGAACACCGTGCTCGGCGAGGGCATGAGCAGCCGCCTGTTCGTGGAACTGCGGGAGCGGCGCGGACTTGCCTATGACGTGCACAGCAGCGCGATGCACTACCGCGACTGCGGCGCGCTGCTCGTCACCTGCGGTGTGGACACGGCGAATGCCACCGAGGCGATCAAGGCGGTGCTCCGCGAGTGGGACGGCGTGCAGCAGGGCGTCACGGAGGAGGAGCTATCGCGCGCGGTCGAGTACGCGGTGGGCCGGCTTGGCCTGCGCCTGGAGGACACGCGCGCGGTGATGGGGTGGATGGGCGGCCAGGAGCTGCTGCGGAACCACGTGCGGACGCCCGAGGAGGTCGTCGCCAACATCCGCGGCGTCACGCCGGAGCAGGTGACGGAGGCTGCGCGCCGCTACTTCGGCCCCGCCGTGTACCGGTTCTCGGCGGTCGGGCCATTCCGCTCGCAGGCGCGGTTCGAGAAGCTGCTGGCGGCGTAGGGGCCCCTCACCCGCCGCTGCGCGGCGGGCTCTCCCAGGGGGAGAGGGGATGGGATGCGAGATTCCCGCCTGCGCGGGAATGACGAAAGGGGCGCCCACCAGGGACGTCCCTGCACCAAGCCTTCCTCCCACGCCCCCCTCGCCCGCAGTACCCTCTCCCTAGCCCTCTCCCCTTGTAGGGCGAGGGGATCAGGCACCCGAGAGATGTTTCGGCTCCGCCGCAGGCTCCGCTCAACATGACAACCACCCCACCTCACCCCGGCGAGAACGCCCTCACCCGCCGCTTGCGCGGCACCCTCTCCCAGGGGGCGAGGAGGAACCAGGCACCCCACTGCCCCGCCCTGCCCCGCGTGCCCTGTCGGGCACCTGGATTCCCGCCTTCGCGGGAATGACGGAAGAGAGGCGGCAATGACGCTCCTTAGACGATCCTCAGGCCGATCTCCACGAAGAGCCAGACGAGGGACGTGATGCCCGCGCTGCCGCTGATGATCATCAGGTCGCGGCGGTGCAGGCGCCAGCCCTCGTAGGCGTCCGAAGCATGCGACGGCGCGTCGAGCAGGAAGCGCTCGATGCCCTTGAGGCGCGCGTCGATGGCGTCGAGCTTGGCCGACCAGACGCGGTCGGTGAGCTCGTGCTCGCGGGTGTGCGCTTCGTTCTCCGCCTCCAGCGCGGCGAGCCGCTCCTTCTGCGTCAACACTGTGCTCATGCAACACCTCCCAGGCGGTAGGGCTCCAGCAGCAGGCGCACGTCCGTGTCCAGGTCCGCGTCGACGTAGAAGGGCTCGAACGCGGGTGCGCGCGTCCACATCCGTGCCGCATTGATCAGCGCCGCCCGCTCGACCGGCGCGGGCCATCGCACGACAGAGAGCGTCGCGTTGAGGGCGTGCTGTTGGGGGGACGTGCCGTTCAGCCCCCGCGTCACCGTCAAGCGGTTGGTGGAGAGGGCGCGCACGAGCATCCGCTCCGCCCCCGCGGCAATCGTCTGCCCGACCGCGAGGTTGACGGTGCTGCTCACGTCCAGCGACGTCGTCGTCTCGGAGGTGGTGCTGCGCAGCCGCGCGCCGGCGTACTCCAGCCGCTCGCCGAACCCCCACCTGCCGCGCACTTCGTAGCGGGCGGGCCCGCGCTCGAACCGCTGCCGGGGGCCATTGCCGCGCACCCGCAGCGCGTTGTGCGGCCTGCCCCAGTGCTCCTCCGGTGAGGCATTCAGCGGCAGCAACCGGTACTCCGATCGCGACCACTCCGTCCGGTAGTGGCCGCTCTCGTCGTCGTCCGACCGCAGCGACGAGACCGCGATGACGTCAGGCAGCGGAAGCACGGCCTCGCCGGGGCCGTCGAACCAGCGCGTCTCGGTCAGCGCGTAGAAATGACGGTTGCAGTGACGGTCGACCGCCTCCGACGTGGCGAGCAGCAGGCTGAACAGTGCGCGGTCCGCGCCGGTGCCGCCCGCCGGGTTGTCCAGCAGCGACGCGTCCTTCAGTTTCGTGAGGTCCCCGTACAACGACCGGTATGCTTCCATGGCTAACGCTCCTCCGTGTATTCGACGATGAACTTGTGGGACGTGGTGGGCCGGGTGACCCACCGGAAGCTCAGCGGTTCGTTCCGCTCGCCCGCCGGGCCCGCGCCCCGTCCCCAGGTGCGGGTCGAGCCGGTGCCGTGGTCCGGCACGCGCACGTAGCCGACGGCCCTGCGCGGAGACGACGCGATGGTGCTCCCCTTTCCGAAGTAGACCTCGCAGAAGTGCGGGTTGTCGGACGTCGGCTGGTAGACGGTGAGATTGATGAGGCGCAGCCGCTTGCCCTGCCTGGGGCTCACCAGGGTGCGCCGGTCGGTGTTGCGGGCCGAGTCGTTGTAGAACATCGTCTGCGTGTCGGACAGGTCCATCAGGTAGCCGGGCGTATAGCGGCGCAGCCCGTCCTGCCGCGCGGCCCGCGGGCGCACCGTGGGCGCGTAGTCGCTCCTCCGTCGTTGCTCGTCCGCCATCGCTCCTCCTTCCCTGCGCCGGAGACACAGAGAGCCCCCGGCCTCGTCTGATGACCGGGGGCTCGTCCCCTCGCGCAGTACCGTGGGGTCATCCCCACGCTATTGGGTTATGCAACCAGCCTACACTCGCCCTGTCCGACCTCGTAAGGGGCGCGTGTCACAGATCTTGGACACTAGCCGCCAACCGCAACCTCGCCCACAGCGAAACGTTCGCTCTCCGGGGGAGACGCTTGGCCATGGTTGTTCCTTCCCCAACAAACGGCGCCGCCGTCACTCCGTAAGGCACACGTATGACGATGACCACAACTGATGACGGCGAAACTTCCACCTTCCGGCGGAGATGCCTGGCCGTGGCTGTCACTTCCCCAACAAACAGCGCTGCCGTCACTCCGCAGCGCGCAGGTGTGCCGGTAGCCACTGCTTATCGCCGCGAACCGGTCATCTGGAGCAGATGCTTGGCCGTGTTCATTGTCGCCCCAGCAGACGACTGTGTCGTCCGTCCGAAGCCCACACGTGTGCCGCTGCCCCCCACTGATCGCCGCGAAGCGGTCATCTGGAGCGGACGCCTGGCCGTTTTCATTATCGCCCCAGCAGACAGCGGCGCCGTTTGCTCGCAACCCGCACGTGTGATATGCGCCGCTGTCGATGCTTGCCAGTCGCTCGCCTTCAGGCGGTGATGCCTGATCGAACATGTTCCATCCCCAGCAGAATATGCTGCCGTCGGGCCGCAATGCGCAGGTGTGGTCTTCGCCGGCGCTGAGCGATGAGAACCGTTCGTCCCCCGGTGGTGAAGACCTGCCGTCTCCATCGTAGCCCCAACAGACAGGAGTGCCGTCAGGCCGGAGCGCACATGTGTGCCCTTCGCCGGTACTGATGGAGACCAACTGCTCCGGCGGTGGGGATGCCTCCCCGCTGTCGTCACGTCCCCAGCACGCAGCCGTGCCGTCAGGGCGTAGAGCGCATACGAAGTTATAGCCACCGCTGAGGGGTCCGAGTATGCGGACCCGACTCGGCAATGGGGTGGGGGTCGGCTTGGGTGTAGGCGTGGATTTGGGAACCGGCGCCGAGCCTACTTCAACGTTCCCCACTGCGAACCGTTCGCCCACTGGCGGAGACGCCTGCCCTTCATGGTTCCATCCCCAGCAGACCGCAGCGCCGTCTGGACGCAGACCACAGGTGTGCAGGTGGCCACTGCTAATTGCCGCGAACCGGTCATCAGGAGCGGACGCTTGGCCATGGCTGTCGCTTCCCCAACAAACGGCACTGCCGTCACTCCGCAGCGCACAGGTGTGCCAGTAGCCACTGCTGATCGCCGTGAACCAATCATCCGGAGCGGACGCCTGGCCCTCTTCATCGTCGCCCCAGCAAACGACTGTACCGTCAGTCCGAAGCCCGCACGTGTGCCCCCGCCCACCGCTGATCGCCGCGAACCGGTCAGCTGGAGCGGACGCTTCGCCGTAGTCATTGTCACCCCAGCAGACCGCGGCGCCGTCTGCCCGTAACCCGCATGTGTGATTTGCTCCGCCGTCGATCTGGACGAATCGCTCGTTGTCGGGTGGTGATGCCTCAGAGTCCTCATTCCGGCCCCAGCAGACCGCGCTGCCATCGAGCCGCAATGCACAGGTGTGGTCTTCGCCGGCGCTGATCGATGCGAACCGTTCGCCCCAAGGCGGTGAAGACCTGCCGTGTCCTTCGTATCCCCAACAGACAGGAGTGCCGTCAGGCCGGAGCGCGCATGTGTGCGCCTCGCCGCTGCTGATGGAGACCAACTGCTCCGGCGGCGGGGACGCTGCTCCGCCGTTGTCATGCCCCCAGCACACAGCCGTGCCGTCAGAGCGTAGGGCGCATACCAGGTTGTAGCCAGCGCTGAAGGTAGTCTGAGGATGCGGACTCGGCCCTGCGATGGGTGTGGAGGTTGGCGTTGGCGTTGATGTTGGGGTAAAAGTGGGAGTGAGTGGGAGTGTGGGAGTAGAGGTAGGCGTAGGCGTTGCTGTCGGCGTGTAGTGGGGAGTCGGCGTGGGTGTTGGAGGAAGGGCCGCGATCGTGGCAGCTATGGCTGCTTGAATCCTCGCTTGGGCGTTCGCTTCTGCTGTGGCATTGGCCGCGACCGCTGCACTCACAGTCGCCTCCACATCGGGCGTTGCGGTGGGAGGAGCCGATTGGCACGCCCCCAGCGCAAACGCAAGCACGAGTAGGCTGAGTGCTACAGGTGTTCGCAAGTGGAGCTGCCTCACAGGTCGCGGTACTTCTGTTGGAGCCACCTTTGCAAGTCTTCGAACGTCTCCGGCACTGTAGTACCCGCGGTTTCCAACTCGGCTGCCAGTGCCTCGGCGAAGGTAGGGTGGCTATGGTGCATCAGGCGTACGTGAATATCTTCGCCAAAAGTATCGGCCAGGTACTTCATAATTAACGCACCACCGAAGTATATGTCTGTCGTATCAAAGGTTGGGATACTGATGCCCGGCACCCGACAGCACCTTAGTTGATCTGGTATTCGGTCGTGGACGTACCGTACGAGCGAATCAAACCCCACGGTCTTGTTGTACTCAGTTGAATTGAACATTCCTTCGTACTCTGCCAGTCCCTCAGTGACCCAAACAGGGACTGAGTCGTCGTATCCGAGTATGGAATGCTGGATGGCATGAGTGAACTCATGGACCAGGTTCTTTGCATGGAAGTCATCCGGAGGAAGCCGCATTACACCCCAAGCAGGCCTGGCGTCCCAGTCAGAATGAGAGGGAGTGAGGTACGGAATCGCTGCCATGCCCGCATCCCTTACCCACTGGTCACCCCTGTAGAATCCACCATAAGCAAAGAGCATGAACCGCGTATTACCAGTATCTGCCATATCATTGGGTCCAGGAAGAAGCATTATGCTTGTAACGAGTGGGATCTGTTCAGATGCCAGAGGAAAAGACCCACTCCTCGATGCTTCCGGTTCGATGAGTTGAGTTATCCCATACTTGTCCTTCATCAGGTTGATAGCGTACTCCATCCACTCGTCCACCGATTCAACGTCATTGGCATACTCGGTTGTATAGCATATCGAATAATGCTCGGCTGCATATTCGTTCCATTCGGTTGAGGAATTGGGCTCCAAGTATCGCTTGTACTCGGAACAGTACCCTCGTGGTTGCGTTGTCGACACAGGTGGCATCGCGGAAGGGACCGGCGTTGCTGTTGGGCGGGGCGCAGGCGTTGGCGTACGTGTAGGTGTAGGCCTCGGAGTGGGGGTCGCCGTTGGGCTGGGCGTGGGCGTTGGCGTCAAGGTAGGCGTCGGCGTTGGGGTTGGCGTGAGCGTTGGAGTCGAGGTCGGCGTTGGTGTGGGAGCTGGTGTCGCAGTCGGCTGAGCCGCGATAGTTGCCTCTACGCCTGCGCTGATCGTCGCCTGGAGGCTTGCTTCTGCTGTGGCCGTACCGACGATTGCAGCATTTACGGTTGCCTCGATGTCGGGCGTTGACGTCGGCGGAGGGGGCGAGTCACACCCTGCAAACACGAGTGCAAGGAGAGTGAGGGCAGTGAGCGCAGGAACTCGCCGCGCCGTTAGCGAGAAGCATCTCATACACAAATTGAGAGTCTACAGCCCTATGCATGACCATAGGGTGATTTTTCTACCGATTCCAACTACGTTACTATAACTTTATGTAACCATAATGCTGATTCGGTGTCCCGCTTCCAGCCCGCAGACCGTCCTTGGGAAGGTCAACCGCCAGCGTGACGACGTCATGTTCCTTGAGTTCGTCTCGGCTCCCATACCTCCCAGTCAGCCGATGCCGTCCGCTGCCAGCACAGAGACAGCGTACGCGGTAGCGGGAGCGACCAGGGGAAGGGGTGGGCGTCACGTGTCTGAACGGATGCCATAGGTTCACCACGAGCGGCCCTTGCCGCCGCCTTGGTTACCGAGTGCTCGTGGGGAGGCGCCGACCGTGGATTGGACGCCGCTCAGACACTTGGGCAGGTAAGACGGTAGCGAACACGGGTGTTTCGTGGTCCGCAAACTCAACCACGAACGCCTTACCTGACCCGTGGACGTGTACGACCGTCCCTACTTCGCCGACCCGCAGGCCGTCACTGGGAAGGTCAACGACTAACGTGACGACGTCATGCTCCTTGAGCTTCATCTCGTCTCCCAGCAGGGTAGGCGCTGATCAGCCGGGGGCCGTTGGCTCCCACGGTGCGCCCTGATCAGTATGCGCGCCCCCGTCCCACCCAGACCCCGCCGTGTGCCCTGTCGGGCACCTGGATTCCCTAAGTTCACAAACGAAGTGCAACACCAGACTAAGGTGTTGCCAT
>JAPPHT010000085.1 GCA_028874795.1 Chloroflexota bacterium | reverse complement strand
ACCCCGTCCATCCGCTCAACTCAACGTTGACGGGTTATTCAGAGCATCCCTATCTGCTGAGAGGGCTGCCGTAGTCGCCTTCATGGGAGCGGTCCTGGCGATGGTGTTCCTGTTGATCGCGTGTGGCGGCCCGGAACCGACGGCGACGCCCACGCCCTCGCCTACGCCTACTGCGACGCCTCTGCCTCCGCGGCTGGGGGATGAGCACATCGCGAGCAACCTCAACGCTCGCCTCGACGCTATCCGGAAAGCGATGGAAACAGTCGAGCCGGTATGGACGGTCTATGCCCATGGCGAAGATTGGGTGACGCCCGGCGGAAACACGCTGATGAACGACATCTTCGAACTTTTGAAGCTGGACAACATAGCCACTCACGACGGCTACCGGGAGCTCAGCCCGGAGGTGGTGGTCGCGCTCGAACCTGACATCATCATCACAGACTCGGTCCTGAGTGTGATATCGGACCCTGAACTATCGGAACTGCATCTCGTACAGGACGTGGGCCATATCGAGCACCATATCTTCGTACTGAGCGAAGGCCATTCGTTCAGCCCGGATAGTCCCCATTTCATGGATGCCGTCGAGGAGTTGGCTGCCTTCGTGTACCCGGAGGTATTCGCCGAAGACGGGCACGGTCACTCTCACTAGGACGCTGCAGGGGGCGCAGCCCCGTCGTTCCTGCGGAGGCAGGAACCTCGCCTGGAGTAGGGCTCCCTCGTGGGCGCCCTGTCTGACCCCTCGCCCTCTGGGAGAGGGAGGCCGCGCAGCGGCGGGTGAGGGTGTCCCCTAGTGCCCGCCGCCGGAGGACGACGCGGCGCGTTCCTCGCGGTAGAAGACCTCCTCCGGGAAGATCTCGTCCCACGGCTGCTTGGCCGGGCTGAGCCCTTGCTCAACCGAGAACGTCTGCGCCATGTCGAACGCTTTGGCGTTCGCGGTGATGCCGTAGGCGAACGGGTCCGGCCCGAACACGCCGTCGACCTCCTGCTGGAACTGGCGTCCGAAGACGTAGAGCGTGGGTGGCATGGCGCGCAGCCGCTGGATGGCGAGGCGCTTGGACGACTCGAACGCCTCCATGAGGCTCACCGCGACCCACGGGTGCTCCTCGACGATGCTCTCGCGTACAACCGTCACGTGGTGTGGCGGGAAGACACCGTGCTTCTTGAAGAAGCGGACGGACTCCGCCTTCGGGTCGGAGAAGAGGGTGGGGAAGTCCGGGCTGTCGAGCAGGTTCACGCTCTGCATGCGGTCGATGCCGGAGCCCTGGGCGGAGCCGATGCCGATGGAGGCGTCGAGCTCGCCGTCGAGGTACATGGAACTGAAGTCGGTAGTGGCGTGGCGCAGGTCCAGGTCCTCCGGAAGGCCGAGGCCGGCGTCTTTCGATGCTCCGGTGTGGCTGAAGTGCTCGCTGCGCTCCATGAACCAGGTCATGTCCTGCGGCTCGACACCCCACTCCAGCTTCAGGATGCCGCGTGTCCAGAGCCCGACTGACTGCTGGTAGTCGCCGATGCCGAAGCGCTTGCCCTTGAGGTCCTCCGGGTGGTCCTGCCGGATGCCGGACGCCTTGCGGGTGTAGACATTGGTGTAGGAGAAAGTGCGGTTGTGGAAGACGGGCAGCATGCGGTAGGGGAAGCCGAGCGGCCGCATGCGGAGGTAGGACGACATCGACATCTCGGAGACGTCGTAGCGGTGGAACTTGATCTGCTCGTAGAAGACGCGGGGCACGGCGCCGGGCATCCCCTGGTAGTCGAGCGTGATGCCGTCCGGCTTCACCTCTCCGTTGATCATGGGCATGACGCGGTCGTAGGCGGTGATGGCGAACGAGAGTTCGAGGTTGGGCATGGCGGGCCTCCGCAAGGGCAGGGTGCGGCGATGATACCGCAGACCGGGGAGACGAGGCGGGCAGCTAGCCGATCTCAAGCGTGTGGAAGACGCCGCGCTGGAGGGCGGCGGTGGCGAGGAGCTGCTCCAGGACGACGTGCGCCTCGGGACGGCGCAGGTCCAGCGACGACGCTCCGATCGCGCGATAGAGCACGCCGGAGCCAACCTTCGTGCTCACCTCGCCGCCGACCTGCTGCGGCAGATCGACGCCGAGCGCGAGGGCCATCGCCTGCGCCTGCAGCGCCCCGACGCCGGAGGCGTGCGTCTTGGTGAGCGCACGGCGGTTGTACAGCAGGGTGTAGCCGTTCTTGTTGCGCCGGAGCGTGACCGGCGTCTCGCCGCGCGGACGGTTGATGAGGCGCTCCGCGTAGTCGAGCGCTTTGGTGCGGGAGATGGCCATGTCGCTCTCAGTTCGCGCTTTCCCGTGCGCCCCTCACCCGCCGCCTGGCGGCGGCACTCTCTCCCAGAGGGAGAGGGAATGAAGGTACCCCGAGAGATTCCTCGGCTTCGCTCGGAATGACAAGCCTCGCCGGCCCGCACCCCGCCGGTTCACCCTCACCCTAACCCTCTCCCCTCAACGGAGAGGGGATCAGACGGTCCTAGACGGCGCACTCGCCCTCGCCGCGCTCCAGCTTGTAGAGGATGGACTTGCCCCAGTCGATGTAGGTGTCCAGGTTCTCCTTGTTGAGAGCGCCGACCTCGCGGAACTGACCGGCCAACTCCTCGAACGGGGTGGTGCCGACGCGGTCGACGAAGTCGTTGAACGACTCGCCGTCCGTGCGGTTGTCCTGGTAGTGGGCGAGGATGCCGTCCATGAAGGCGGGGACGCGCTTGGCGGGCACCTTGGCCTTCACGCGGTGCCCGAAGCGGACCGGGTCCTGGTTGCCGTAGTTGCCCGCGAGGAAGACCTCGTAGGCGGGCACCTGGTTGCCGTCGCCCTTCGTGGCGGCGCCGTG
The DNA here is from genome assembly GCA_028874795.1 of Chloroflexota bacterium. GTDB lineage: Bacteria > Chloroflexota > Dehalococcoidia > Lucifugimonadales > Australimonadaceae > Bin16. Next base: position 2,848 of record JAPPHT010000085.1, on the reverse strand, counting down.
GAAGCCGATGTTGGCGATGTGGTGTCGGGAGCAGCCGTTGGGGCAGCCGCTGACCTTGACGTGGAGTCCCTTGACGGCCGGGTCGTCCGCGCCGTAGCTGCGGATGCTGCTGCGCAGCGCCTCGGCGACGCCCATCGACGAGGTGATGCCCATCTTGCAGCTGTCGGTGCCGGGGCAGGCAACGACGTCCGTGATGGAGTTCGCGCCGTCCTCGGCGAGGCCGGTGGCCTTGAGGGCGGCCCACACGTCGAACAGGTGGCCCTCCGGCACCCAGCGGTAGAGGATGTTCTGCTCGGTGGTCGCGCGGATGCCTCCCGCGTACTTCCGCCCGATGTCGGCGAGGACGGGGAACTGGTGCGCGTAGATGTCGCCGAGCGGCAGCGTGACGTAGACGGCGTAGTAGCCGTCCTGCTGCTGCGGGTGCGCGTTGTCCCGGCGCCACGCGAGGAACTCAGGCTCGTCGTGCGCTTCGACCGGCACGAGGGCGGGGGGCTCGTCGATCATCTCGGGCGGGAGCTCCATCCACGGCGTGGGGTCGAAGTCGGCCTGCGCCCAGTCGCCGCGCATCTCCTCCTCGACCTCCTCGCGGAAGGCTTCGATGCCGATGCGGTCGACGTAGAACTTGATGCGCGCGCGCATGCGGTTCTTGCGGAGCTCGTCGGTGCGGTGGAAGACGCGGATGGCGGCCTCGGCGACCCTGAGGTACTCGGTGACGGGCACGAAGTCGTAGAGCGTCCATGCGAGGCGGGGCATGATGGACGTGCCGCCGCCGATGCGGATCTCGAAGCCCTTCTCCGGCTCGCTGCCGTCCTCCCGGTCGCGGAGCCTGGGGATGAAGGCGAGGTCGTGGATGTCGGCGACGACGTCGTCGTTGCCGCCGCTGGAGAAGGAGGTCTTCCACTTGCGCGGGAGGGCCTGCGTGTACTCGTGGCGGACGAAGTAGCGGGCGTAGGCCGCGAGGTAGGGCGCGACGTAGAAGGGCTCCTCCAGCTTCACGCCGGAGAGCGGGTCGCCGGCGACGTTGCGGACGGTGTTGCCGCACGCCTCGCGGGTGACGAGGCCGGCGTCGCCGAGGATGCGCATCACGTGGGGGGTGTCGGCGAGCTTCACGAAGTGGACCTGCAGGTTCTCCCGCGTCGTGATGTGGCCCTTCTTGAGCGGAGCGTACCCGCTGACGACGTCTCCGAACGCCTCGAGGTGCTCGGGGGTGAGCGCGCCGCCGGGGATCTTGATACGCATCATCTGCACGTCAGGCTGCCGCTGGCCGTAAACGCCCCGCACGAGGCGGAACATGATGAACTGCTCCTCGGACGGCCACTCGCCGTTGAGGTAGCGGGTCGCCTCCGTCTCGAAGTCGTCGACCTCCTCCGGGACGTAGGGGAGCACGCTCTTCGAGTAGTCGTACTTCCGCTTGTCCTCTACGGTCTGGGTGCCCCGGATGATGGGGCGGGGAGCGGTGCTGGTCATCTGGATCTCCTTGGATGTTCCCTGTACAAGAAAGCGCCCTTCTCCGGGTTGCTGAGAAGGGCGCAGTTTTGACGGCGTGCGAGAACTGTCGGCCCTATGGTCGACAACAACAAGCGCACATCGTGACGGCGATGTTCATACCGCGGAGCAGTATAGCACAGCGTGGCAAGGGCGCGCTATGAGGGTAGGGGACCGGCGCCGCGCCGAGGGAATTTCGGTGGAAAAGCGGCTCATTCCGGCTCATCTCCCCGATCTCGTTCGTAGATCAGTCGCCTGACGCGAGCCGTTCAGGGGTTCATTCAGGGGTCATCAGCGGCTCATTAAGGGTCAAAACGGCTCATTCCCCGTCACCCTCACCCGCCGCGCAAGCGCGTCGACCCGTCCGGCAAGCTCATGGCAGGCTCTCTCCCCGAGGGAGAGGCGGCCTGGCGGGGCGGCCGCTGCGATCCATGGTAGGGAGGCGGGCGCCATCCGCGCAATGGGCGCGTGTCACAAGGCTGGGCATCCACACCAGGGGCGCCCTACGGCCTACCGCATGGTGAAGGTTGGCTCGATCATCCCTGGAGCAGTTGTGCGCCGGACAGCGAAGCCATCTGCCTGTCCAGCGTCAGCGTCTCCAGGCCGGACCGCTGGTAGTCGTTGGAGATGAGCCGGTCGAAGAGACCCGGGCCGCTGGTGGAGGCGAGGGCTTCGAGAACGGCCGGCCCGTTCAGCGGGGTAACCAGTCCGCTCTTGAGGGTGTTGGCGAGTTCAGCGCACGCGTCCGCGCTCGTTACGCCATAGTGATGCCGCACTGCCATGAAAGCCTCTCCGATGACCTGGTTAGACGCATAGACCTCGGCGCCGGCTGCTGCGAGCGCGTGCAACCGTTCCACGCAGTGCGCATAAGCGTCGGGAGGATCCCCGGTGACCAGCCTTACGAGAATGGAGGTATCAATCCCGATACGCCGCTGGGTCATACCCTTCGTCCCGGAACTTTCGGATGTCGAACGCGGGAGTGCCCGGGGCTATCTTGTCTCGCAGCCCACCCAGTCTGGACAGGTCGATCGGACTGGGCTTGAGCGTGAAGCCGTCAGGTCCCTCGATCAACTCCAGCCGGTCACCCGGCGACACGCCGAGCGCGTCCAGCACGCGTGCTGGGAACGTGACCTGGCGTTTCGATGTAATCTTGACGATCATGGATCCCCTTACTTCGAGGATATTCGGGTAAGGAGCGAGTGTCAACGCATCCCGCGCTATACCTCCTTAGGCTGGTCGCCGGGGAGCGCTTCCAGTAACAAGGGGCGGCCAGATGGCCGCCCCCTCTGTTCAGACATATGGGATACGGGGTTCCCTAAGTTCACAAACGAAGTGCAACACCAGACTAAGGTGTTGCCATGGG
>JAPPHT010000005.1 GCA_028874795.1 Chloroflexota bacterium | reverse complement strand
AATCCAGAGTGCGCGGGCAGCGCACGCGGTGGGGTTGTGGAGGGTGGGAGCCCCCTTCCGTCGGTCCTGCACAGTCCCGCCCTTCAGCGCGTAACCTCGCCCCCACCTCTCCTGAGGGAGAGGTCGCCGCGCAGCGGCGGGTGAGGGCCCTCCGGGGTGGCGCCGTGTGGAGTCTGTCATGTTGAGCGGAGCTGAAGACGCAATCTGAAGCGCAGTCGAAACATCTCTCGGGAAGAACGTTAGTGAGTGCAGCACGCCGCCAGAGATGTTCCTCGACTGCGCCACCGGCCACCGCCCACGGCTCCGCTCGGAATGACCGGCAGGATCCCCTCCATCGATGTGAGCGTTACGCTCCCGCGAGACCTCGCAGGTCCTGGAGCATCTCCGCGACGCGTTGCGGACTGTCGCCTTCTGCGTAGATGCGGAGGAGAGGTTCGGTGCCGGATGGGCGGATAAGGCCCCAGAAACCGTCCTCGAGCACGTAGCGAACCCCGTCCATGGTGTCGGTGCCCGTGACGCGCAGACCCGCGATGGAAGCCGGTGGCCTTGCCGCCAGCGCAAGCGTGTCCGGCTTCGGGTCGTCAGGCGCGAGGTCGACGTCCAGGCGGTCGTACGCGTGCTCGCCGACCGTCTCGTGGAGGAGGTTGACCAGCTCGGAGGCCCGCTTGCCGGTGCGGACCATCAGTTCCACGAAGAGCAGCCCGCTGAATATGCCGTCCCGCTCCGGGATGTTGCCCTGAAAGGCGTAGCCGCCGCTCTCCTCTCCAGCCGCGACCGCCGACTCCGTGATCATCGCAGGCCCGACGAACTTGAAGCCGACGGGCGTCACATGGACGGGCACGTCGTAGCGCGCGGCGAGCTTGTCCACCATCGCGCTCTGCGTAAGGGAGCGGATGATCGGTCCGCGCAGGCCCTTGCCGTCCAGCTGGTGCAGGCAGAGGAGCGAGAACGTGGAAAGGGTGTCGATGAACGTCCCGTTCTCGTCGAGCACGCCGAGTCGGTCCGCGTCGCCGTCGTTGGCGAGGACGACGTCGAAGCGTCCGGCGCGCGCGGCCTCGATGCTCGGTCCCAGGTTGGGCTCTATCGGTTCGGGCTGCTTCATGCCCGGAAACGCGGGGTTGCGCTCGGCGCGCATCTCCTGCACGTCTGCCCCGGTGCCGTCGAGGGCGGCCGTAACGTAGCCGGCGCCTGCGCCGTGCATGGCGTCGATGCCGATGCGCAGGCCGGAGGCCGCGATTGCGTCCAGGTCCATTGCGGTCGCCAGGTTGGCGAGGTAGGGCCCCTTCATGTCGACGAGCTTCGGCTGCGGAGCTCCTCGTCCCGGCGCGTCCACACCGCCTGCCGCCTGGAGGGCGTCGATGTGGTGTTCGATCCTCGAGACGATCTCAGGCGGCGCGCTGCCCGCGTAGTCCGGTTTGTACTTGAATCCGTTCCACAGGCCGGAGTTGTGGCTTGCCGTGATGATGGCGCCGCCACCCGCCTGTTGGTGGAGGATGCTGTAGCTGACGACCGGCGTGGGAGAGACCTGGTCCGACAGGTAGGTGGGAACGCCCTCCGCGGCGATGACGGCCGCGGCTTCCGCGGCGAACTCCGGCGAACCGAAGCGGGTGTCATAGCCCACCACGGCGCCGCGGTCGCCCAGCCCTTCTTCCTTGAGGTAGGCCGCGACGGCCGCAGCACAGATGCGGACGTTCTCGAACGTGTAGTCGCGGGCGATGAGCGCCCGCCAGCCGTCGGTCCCGAACCGGATGAGCGGGACGTTGCTCACCGGGAGGCTCCGAGGTTCGCATCGGCGCGCAGGGCCTCCGCCTTGTCGGTGCGCTCCCAGGGAAGGTCTACGTCCATGCGCCCGAAATGGCCATAGGAGGCGGTTGGGCCGTAGATGGGCCTCCTGAGTTCCAGGTCCCGGATGATGGCGCGCGGGCGCAGGTCGAAGTGCTTCTTCACGAGTTCAGTGATGAGTGCAGTGTCCACCTTGTTCGTGCCGAACGTTTCGACGGCCAGGCTCGTGGGCTCCGCAACGCCGATGGCGTAGGAGACCTGTACCTCGCACCGGTCGGCGAGGCCTGCGGCGACGATGTTCTTCGCCACCCACCGGGCGGCGTACGTTGCCGAACGGTCCACCTTGGTGGGGTCCTTCCCGGAGAAGGCTCCGCCGCCGTGGCGCGCGACTCCACCGTAGGTGTCGACGATGATCTTACGCCCCGTGAGACCCGAGTCGCCGTGCGGACCGCCGACAACGAAACGGCCGGAGGGGTTGACGTAGATGCGGGTGTCGTCGTCCATGAGGTCTTCCGGCACGACCGCGCCGATGATGTGTGCGCGTACGTCCTGCTCGATCTGTTCGTTGGCGACGTCCGCGCTGTGCTGGGTGCTGACCACGATGGCCGCGATGCGCTTCGGTCGACCGTGTTCGTACTCGACGGTCACCTGCGACTTGCCGTCCGGCTTCAGGTAGGGGATTACGCCTTCACGCCGGGCGATGGAGAGCCGCCGGGTAAGCTTGTGAGCGAGCGAGATGGTGAGCGGCATGAACTCCGCCGTCTCGCTGCACGCGAAACCGACCATCATGCCCTGGTCGCCTGCCCCGAGGTTCAACTCATCGGTCGCGCCGTCCTTCCCCCGCTCCTCGAAGGCGGTGTCGACACCCGCCTTGATGTCCGGCGACTGCTCGTGCAGTCGGACGATGACCTCGCAGGTCTTGTAGTCGATGCCGATCTCCTGGTCGTCGTAGCCGATGCGCCTGATGGTGTCCCGGACGATGGCCTCATAGTCGACGCTGGCGGTCGTGGTGATCTCGCCGACCACTACGACGATGTTCGTGCCGGTCGCCGTTTCACAAGCGACGCGGGCCATCGGGTCCTGTGCATAGATAGCGTCGAGGATGGCGTCGGAGACCTGATCGCACAACTTGTCGGGGTGCCCCTCGGTAACGGACTCCGAGGTCAGCAGGTAAGAGGGCGAGGTCTCAAACGTCGTACCGGTCTGTGTCATTCCTGGGTCCTCCGAACTTCTGAAGTTGCGTTGTGCTCGGGCTAGGTGCCCGCCTCCCAGCCCGCCAGATAGGCGGCCTGTTCATCTGAGAGGGTGTCCATGGAGAGTCCCATCGCTTCGAGTTTGAGCGAGGCGACCTGCTGGTCGAGCTCCAATGGCACATCGTAGACGTCTACCGGGAGGTTGGCGGCGTTCTTCGCCATGTACTCGGCGCTGAGTGCCTGGTTGGCGAAGCTCATGTCCATGACCGCGGACGGGTGCCCCTCCGCGGCGGAGAGGTTCACCAGTCTACCCTCCGCGAGCAGGTTGATCTTGCGTCCGTCCGACATCAGGTACTGGTGCACCATGGGGCGCACCTCCTTCTTGTCTATGGCGGCGTCCTCCAGCGCGTCCAGGTTGATCTCGATGTTGAAGTGGCCGCTGTTGGCTATGACGGCCTCGTCCTTCATCACCTGGAAGTGCTGCGCATCGATGGCGTGCTTGCCGCCGGTTACCGTGACGAAGACGTCCCCCGCGCGGGCGGCGTCGTCCATGCGCATGAGTTGGTGGCCGTCCATCGTTGCTTCGAGGGCGCGGACGGGGTCCACCTCGGTGACGATAACCTGGGCACCCATGCCCCTGGCGCGCATGGCGATGCCCCGTCCACACCAGCCATAGCCCGCGACGACGACGTTCTTCCCGGCGAAGAGCAGGTTCGTGGCGCGGGTGATCCCGTCCAGCGTGCTCTGACCGGTGCCGTAGCGGTTGTCGAACATGTGCTTGGTGTCGGCCTGGTTGACGGCGATGATGGGGTAGCGGAGCTTGCCGGCCTTCGCCATGCTGCGCAGGCGTATGACGCCGGTGGTCGTCTCCTCCATCCCCCCGATGACGCCGTCGAGGAGCGCCTGCCGCTGGGTGTGGAGCATGGCTACGAGGTCTGCGCCGTCGTCCATGGTCATGTGCGGTTTCGCGTCCACGACGGAGGCTATGTGCTGGTAGTAGGTGTCGTTGTCCTCGCCTTTGATGGAGTAGGTGGGGATGTCGTAGGCGACCGCGAGCGCGGCTGCGATGGGGTCCTGGGTGGAGAGCGGGTTGCTCGCGCACAGGCGCACGTCCGCGCCGCCGGCCTGCAGCGCAAGGGCGAGGTTGGCGGTCTCCGAGGTCACGTGCAGGCAGGCCGCCAGCGTGAGTCCCTCGAGGGGTTTCTCCCTTCCGAATCGCTCCCTGATGAGGCGGATGACGGGCATCTCCCGCGCCGCCCATTCAACGAGGCGGACTCCCTCTTCCGCCAGCGACGGGTCCTTGACGTCTCCAAGTTTTCCTTCCGGTTGCAAGAGTCGCTCCTTCCTAATCGCCGTAGTCGGTCGGCAGGTCTGCCTCGATCCATTTCGGCGTACCTGCCTCGATGTTGTAGAGATGCTCGGACTCGAAGCCGAGCGCCGCGGCCATCTCCGCCGCCAGTCCGCTGCGGACGCCCGCCGCGCAGATGAAGAGGAGGTCAGCGTCCCTGGGGAGCTTCGCCTCTGCCTCTCCGAGAAAGTCGTCTACGGGTATGTGCATCGCGCCCGAGACGTGTCCGGTGACCCACTCGTCAGGTCGTCTTACGTCGACGACGAGGGCGCCCTCCTGTTGCATCTCGTGTGCTTCCTGCACCGATATCCGGCGGTACGGCTCGCCTGATTCCTGCCTGCCTCGTGCCATGTCGTTACGCTCCTCGCTGTTTGATGTATCTGGAGACGATGGGGCCGAGCCGCTCCAGTGTCTCCTGCGGTGCGTGCTGCATCGGTGTAACTATCGCATTGTGCAAGGCGTCGCGGCAGTCGCACGTGCGGTCGTACCCGAGCCGGGGGATGAGGCGTCTGAGCGTCTCCCGGGATGCTGCGACGTTCCTCTGCAGATTCTGTATCACCACTTCGACGGTCACACTTGCGTACTCATCGTGCCACACATCGTAGTCGGTCGCGCAGGCGAGCGTGGCGTAGCACATCTCGGCCTCCCGGGCGAGTCTTGCCTCGGGCAGGGCCGTCATGCCAATGATACTCGCGCCCCATGAGCGGTACAGCGCGGATTCCGCCCGTGTGGAGAAAGCCGGCCCTTCTATCACCACCAGCGCCCCTCCCCGGTGTACCGTCGCCGAGGTGTCTTCCTCTACGGCGTTCGCCAGGAGAGCGCTCAGGTCGGGACAGAACGGGTCTGCGAACGAGATGTGCGCCACCAGACCGTTGCCGAAGAAGGTGTTCTCACGCAACCGCGTGCGGTCTATCAGCTGGTCCGGGACCACCATGTGCAGCGGCGCTATGTCCTCCTGCAGGCTGCCTACCGCGCTCACGGAGACGACGCGCTCCACGCCGAGTTGCTTGAACGCGTGGATGTTGGCCATGGAGTTGAGCTCCGTGGGCGATATGCGGTGTCCTGCCCCGTGGCGCGGAAGGAACGCGGCCGCCACGTCTCCCATCCTGCCGATGGTGATCGGCCCGCTTGGCTCGCCGTACGGCGTTGAGAACGTCACCTCGTGCACGTCGTCCATGTCGATGTCATAGAGACCAGTGCCGCCGATGATGCCGACGGTTGCGCGTGGCAGGTCAGTCATGCCACGCCACTCCGTCGTTCCTGCGCAGGCAGGGACCGCCCTGCGTGGGCGGGGCATGGATAGCGTGTCTGGTCCCTCCCCCCTTGATGGGCTGACAGGGGCATGCAACGGGCGGAAACAGGCGTGAGCGAGGGGCGTCTGAGTCGGGTGGCGACCGCGTTCGTCATTCCCGCACAGGCGG